>NZ_KV788388.1 GCF_001807265.1 Corynebacterium sp. HMSC05H05 | reverse complement strand
CCGCCGCCCAGCAGCGTTGCTGGGCGGCGGCGGTTGCCTATCGGGCGCTAGTGCAGCGCAGGAGGCATGAGGGGAGGCTTACTGGCCTTCCTCGTGCTCGAGCAGTCCTGCCTCGATCTCACGCAGTGCGATCGACAACGGCTTCTCGCCCGGTTCTGGGGAGACCAGCGGTCCGACGAACTCGAAGACACCGTCCTCGGAGTTCTGGTAGAAGCTGTTGATCTGGCGGGCACGCTTCGCTGCGAAGATGACAAGCGCGTACTTCGACGACACCTTCGTCAGAAGCTCGTCGATCGGGGGCGCCGTAATGCCCTCCGGAGTGTCGTAAACGCTCTCCTGCTGGGTGGTTTCCTCAGCAGTGGACGTCTCGGACAAATCCTGTGTTGTGTTGCTCACGTGTAACCCACTCGCTAACTGTTGTTGGAAGATGTGCCTTGAAGAATGCCGGCGATGGTCGCCACTGCCGCATCCACGTTGTCGTTGACCACCACGGTATCGAACTCACCCTGAGCGTCTAGCTCCTCGCGGGCTGTGGTGAGCCTGCGCTCGATCACCTCAGGAGTCTCCGTGCCGCGCCCGGTGAGACGCTCCACAAGAATGCCCCACGACGGCGGCGCCAAAAACACAGTCTGTGCTTCCGGCAGCAGGCGCTTGATGTTCCGGGCACCTGCTAGATCAACCTCGACCAGGACAGGACGCCCCGCTTCCATAGCTTCCTGCACCGGACCGGCTGGCGTGCCGGAGCGCTGCAGGCCTCCATGGATGTCGGCCCACTCCAGCATCTCTCCGCGGTCGATACGGCCCTGAAAGTGCTCGGGGGTGACGAAGAAGTAGTCCTTGCCGTCCACTTCACCCGGTCGCGGTGCGCGGGTGGTCATGGAGACAGAGAAATACAGGTCCGGTACGGCACTACGAAGGCCGCTCACCACCGTCGACTTTCCTACCGCGGACGGGCCGGCCAGTACGACCAGCTGCCCACGAGGAGCCACCCCGGACACGCTTAGTTCTCTTCGTAGCCGAAGCGCTCGAGCAGTGCGCGACGCTGACGGTCGCCGAGGCCGCGCAGACGACGGGTCTGAGCAATCTCCAGCTCTTCCATGATCTCGCGGGCCTTGACCTTGCCCACCTTCGGCATAGCCTCGAGGAGTGCGGAGACCTTGGTCTTGCCGATGATCTCGTCGGTGTCAGCCTTGTCCAGCACGTCCTTCAGCGTGGTCTCGCCGCGCTTCAGGGATGCCTTCAGCTCAGCGCGCGCCTTGCGTGCCTCTGCCGCCTTCTCAAGTGCTGCCTTGCGCTGCTCATCGGTCAACTGTGGAAGTGCCACGTGTTCCTCCATGTGATAGTTACGAACATTTATCCAGTCCGACATGTGCCGGATCCGGGGCGCACTCCGCCGAATGTCATCGGTGCAATTCGCCACGTTCGGCACAGTCTAACACTGCTTTTTCTTGCAACGGTGCAGCGGAGAGCGCTGAGAGGCGCATTTCTCCACGTCACCGTGCGACGGAATTAAACTACCAGGGATTTTGCCAGGCGGTAAATAGACCCTAGCCTCTCCCCTGTTTCCCCAGGTCAGATACACGTTTGCGCAGCTCAGCGATATCTGGACCTGCGGTGAGTACCGAGCGGGACACGCTGGGGAAAACGAGGTGCCCAACTTCACCCGCGATGGCTTCCGCGTCGGCAATTGTCGCGCCCTGTGCGCCCACACCGGGCATCAACACCGGGGCGTTGAGGCGGTCGAGCATGGGCGGATGTTCCACCGTTGCGCCGACAACAACACCGACGTGCCCGATGGAATCGTCGTCAGCCCGGTTGTATTCCGCGCACTCGTCCACCATCCGCTGTGAAAGCATCTTCCCGTCGATAGTGCCGGTTTGTAGGGCCGCAGCTTCAGGGTTCGAATTCGCGGCCATCACAAAAACGCCTTTACCGTGCTGGGCCGCCAATGCGATTGCTGGGTCAAGGGATCCGACTCCGAGGTAGGGCGTCAACGTCAACGCGTCGGCCTCCAGCGGTGCGCCCGGCTGCAGCCACGCCGACGCGTATCCCGCCATCGTGGATCCGATATCGCCGCGTTTCGCATCCGCGATGACCAAGGTGCCGCTTGCTCGCAGCTGCGCGAGCGTGGTCTCGAGCACCGCGAATCCGGCCGAACCGAAGCGCTCGAAGAACGCCACCTGCGGCTTGACCACCGCGGCGTGACCCCCGAATGCCTCCACGCAGGTTTCAGCGAACGCGCGCAGGCCCTCGACGGTGTCGTTAAGCCCCCACTGCTCCAGCAGGGCGGCGTGCGGGTCGATGCCCACGCACAGACGGCCGTGCTCCTGCCCGGCCTCAACGAGGCGCTGGCTGAAGGTCTGCGCGGCCATTACTTCGTCTCCGTCTTGCCGTGCTCGAGCTCTTGCAGGCTGGTCACGGAGAATTCCTTTGCGCGGGTCGCCTCGATGCCCTGCACTGCGGCGGTAACACCCTGCACGGTGGTCATGATGGCCACGTCTGCGATGACGGCTGCCGCGCGGATGTCGTAGCCGTCGTGGCGCGCGCCCGCGGAACCCGCCGGGGTGTTGAGCACCAGGTCGATCTCGCCGTCGAGGATGCGGTCCACAATCGACCTGCCTTCGGCCCCCTCACGGACCTGGGATCCCTTGAGCACAACCTCGCACTCGATGCCGTTGCGGCGCAGCATCTGGGCGGTGCCCTCCGTCGCCAGGACCTTAAAGCCCATGGTGGACAGGCGCTGAATCGGGAAGATCAGCGTGCGCTTGTCGCGGTTAGCCAGCGAGACAAACACGGTGCCCTCGGTGGGCAGCTCGCCGAACGCCGCGGCCTCCGCCTTGGCGTACGCCACGCCGAAGGACGGCGCCAGGCCCATGACCTCGCCGGTGGACTTCATCTCCGGGCCGAGGATGGTGTCCAGCAGCGCGCCGTCCGGGCGGCGGAAGCGGGTGAACGGCAGCACCGCTTCCTTCACCGCGATCGGGTGCTCCATCGGCAGCGAACCGCCGTCGTAGTCGGACGGGATCATCCCTTCTGTACGCAGCTGCGCAATCGTGGCACCCATCATGATGCGCGCTGCGGCCTTGGCCAGGTGCACGCCGGTGGCCTTGGACACGAACGGCACGGTGCGCGACGCGCGCGGGTTGGCTTCGATGACGTAGAGGATGTCGTCCTTGAGCGCGAACTGCACGTTCATCAGGCCCTCGACGCCAATGCCGTGCGCGAGAGCTTCTGCGGAACGGCGGACCTTGGCAATGTCGTCTGGCCCCAGCGTCATCGGCGGCAGCGCGCAGGCTGAATCGCCGGAGTGGATGCCGGCTTCCTCGATGTGCTCCATCACGCCGCCGAGGTAGACGTCCGTGCCGTCGCAGAGCACGTCGACGTCGATTTCGATGGCGTTGTCCAAAAAGCGGTCCACCAGCACCGGGTGGTCCGGGGACAGCTCGGTGGCGCGGTCGATGTAGTCGCGCAGGTTGTCCTCGTCGTAAACAATCTCCATGCCGCGGCCGCCGAGCACGTAGGAGGGGCGCACCAGCACGGGGTAACCGATGCGATCCGCAACCTCGCGGGCGCCCTCGAAGGTGGTGGCAGTGCCGAAGGCCGGCGCCGGCAGGTTCGCCGCGTCGAGCACCTTGCCAAACTCGCCGCGATCCTCCGCCATGTCAATAGCCTTGGGCGAGGTGCCGACCACCGGCACGCCGGCGTCTTCAAGCTGCTGCGCCAGACCCAGCGGCGTCTGGCCGCCGAGCTGCACGATCACGCCTGCGACGGTGCCGGTGGCGGACTCCGCGCGGTAGATCTCCATGACGTCTTCGAACGTCAGCGGCTCGAAGTAGAGGCGGTCCGCGGTGTCGTAGTCGGTGGAAACGGTCTCCGGGTTGCAGTTGACCATCACCGTCTCGTAGCCCACACGCGACAGCTCCAGCGCAGCGTGCACGCAGGAGTAGTCGAACTCGATGCCCTGGCCGATGCGGTTCGGGCCGGAGCCGAGGATAATCACCTTCTGCTTGTCGCTGTCGCTCGAAGCAGCATCAGAAGCAACAACCTCAGACTCGGCGTCCGGGTCGAGCTCGTAGGCGGAGTACAGATACGGCACCTTCGCGTCGAACTGACCGGAGCAGGTGTCCACCGTCTTAAACGTCGGGGTAATGCCCAGCGACCAGCGCAGCTGGCGCACACCGGACTCCCCCGCCAGCTCCGGGCGCAGCGCGGCGATCTGGGCGTCGGACAGGCCGAACGCCTTCGCTTCGCGCAGCAGATCGGCGTCGAGCACTGGGGCGTCGAGAAGCTGCTGCCTGAACTCAATGAGCGCGACGAGCTCCTCCAAGAACCACGGATCGATGCCGGAGGCCTCGTACACCTCGTCCACGCTGGCGCCGAGACGCAGCGCAAGCTCCACGTCGTAGAGGCGCTTGTCGGTGGGCACCTTCAGATCCTCAAGAACCGCCGCGACGTCGGTGGCGCGCTCGCCGGCGAAGTACTCGTCCGGCTTGGTCCAGAATCCGTTCGGCTTGTCTTCCATCGAGCGCATGACCTTGTTCAGGCCCTGGATGTAGTTGCGGCCGATGCCCATCGCCTCGCCCACGGCCTTCATGGACGTGCCCAGGGTCTCGTCGGAGCCCGGGAACTTCTCAAACGCGAAACGCGGCATCTTCACAATGACGTAGTCCAGCGACGGCTCAGCGAGTGCGGTGGTCTCGCCGCCGGTCATGTCGTTGGGGATCTCGTCGAGCGTGTAGCCGATGGCCAGCAGGGTGGCCACCTTCGCAATCGGGTAGCCAGTGGCCTTGGACGCCAGCGCCGAGGACCGCGACACGCGCGGGTTCATCTCGATGGTGATCAGGCGGCCGTCTTTGGGGTTGATGGCGAACTGGATGTTGCAGCCGCCGGTTTTCACGCCGACCTCGCGGATGATGGCCTTGCCCTGCTCGATCATGGTGGTGACCTCGGGCTCGGTCATGGTCAGCACCGGTGCCACGGTGACGGAGTCGCCGGTATGCACACCCATCGCGTCCACGTTCTCGATGGTGGCGACGGCGATGCAGTTATCCGCAGAGTCGCGGATAAGCTCCAGCTCGATTTCCTTCCAGCCAAGGATGGATTCCTCGATCAGCACGTTCGCCTCGGGCGAGGCCACCAGGCCGTCGCCGGCGATGCGGTGCAGATCATCCATGTCGTACGCGAGGCCGGAGCCCAAGCCGCCCATGGTGAACGACGGGCGCACCACGCACGGGAACCCCAGCTCAGCGACAGTCTCCTCCACCTCCTCCATGGTGTAGCACACGCGGGAGCGGGCGGATTCGCCGCCGATTGTATCCACGATGTCCTTGAACTTCTGGCGGTCCTCGCCGCGCTCAATGGCCTCGATGTCGGCGCCGATGAGCTCCACGCCGTGCTTTTTCAAAATGCCGAGGCGGTCCAGCTTGATCGCGGCGTTCAAAGCGGTCTGTCCGCCGAGGGTGGGCAGGATCGCGTCCACGGGGTGGCCTTGCTCGGCCTCGCGGGCGAGGATGCGGTCGATGTAATCGGGCTCAATCGGTTCCACGTAGGTGTGGTCGGCGAACTCCGGGTCGGTCATGATCGTCGCCGGGTTCGAGTTCACCAGCGTCACCCGCAGGCCCTCGTCCTTGAGCACGCGGCACGCCTGGGTGCCGGAG
This sequence comes from Corynebacterium sp. HMSC05H05, assembly GCF_001807265.1. Taxonomy (GTDB): domain Bacteria; phylum Actinomycetota; class Actinomycetes; order Mycobacteriales; family Mycobacteriaceae; genus Corynebacterium. The sequence goes on along the minus strand of NZ_KV788388.1, from coordinate 200,158 downwards.
TAGTCGAACTCGCAGGCCTGGCCGATCACGATCGGGCCGGAGCCGATGACCAGGACGTGGTGTAAGTCGTTGCGCTTCATGTCTGTATCTCCTGGTCTTTCTCTTAGGCTTCTTGCTTTTCTGCGTGCTTTTCGACGGTGACCTGGCCCCGCACCGTCTTTCCATCGCGGGCAGCAGTGGCCAGGTGACGGACGAGCTTGCGGGTGTCCACGCCCCACAGCCCGGTGATGCCCTGCGCCTTGAGCTCGTCGGCGAGGGTGCGCTGGGCGTTGTGGTTGGAGGCGATGCGCGCGACATCGCGCACGATCACGGCTGCGGCGGTGATGTCGGTGCTGCCGGAGGCACCCTCGCCGGTCCAGCCGACGTTGCCCACCAGCGGGGTGGCAAAGACGAGGATCTGGCCGGCGCGTGCGGTCTCGCACAGTTCGCGTTCGTAGCCGAACATGTCGGTGGTGAAGGCGACCTCGCCGGCGATCTCGTCCGAGGTGTCCGCTGCGGGCGTCGCCCCGAAGATGAAGCCGGGGAAGGCGGAGCCGTCGTCAAGCACGAGCGTTGCGCGCGTGCGCTGGGGTTGTGCGGTGGTGTTTTCAGACATGGTTTACGCCTTCTTTGCGTCGTAGGTTTGGGTGCCGCGCAGCCAGGTGCCAACCACGCGGGCGGAAAATTCGATGCCTTCGTACGGGGTGTTGGATGCCTTGGACGCCATCTGCTCGCCGTAGGCGGTCCACGGCGATTGCGGGTCCACCAGCACCAGGTTGGCCGGCTCGCCAACGGCGATCGGGCGGCCCTGGTCTTCCAGGCGCAGGATCTCGGCCGGCCGCTCGCTCATGACCTTGGCCACGAAGCGCCAATCGGCGTCGCCCGGCTCCACGAAGATGCGGTGGACCACAGCCAGGGAGGTTTCCAGGCCGAGCATGCCGGGCTTGGCGTGCTCGAACTCCACGCACTTGTCCTCGGAGCCGTGCGGGGCGTGGTCGGTGGCGACCACGTCGACGGTGCCGTCGAGAAGCGCCTGCTTTAATGCTTCGGCGTCGCGGGCCTCGCGCAGCGGCGGGTTCACGCGGAACAATCCGTCGTAAGTGGCCAGCTTCTCGTCGGTGAGCATGAGGTGGTGCGGGGTGACCTCGGCGGTGACGTCGATGCCCTGGTTCTTGGCAAAGCGCAGAAGCTCCACGGTGCCCTCTGTGGAGGCGTGGCACAGGTGGTAGCGGCCGCCGTAGTCGCGGGTCATGATCGCGTCGCGCGCCACGATGGACTCTTCCGCCACACGCGGCCAGCCGCGCAGGCCCAGTCGCGCGGCCTGCTCGCCCTCGTGGGCGACGGAGCCTTCGGTCATGCGGTGGTCCTCGGCGTGCTGCGCGAGAACCACGTCGTGCGCCTTGGCGTACTCGATGGCGCGGCGCATCAGCTGCGGGTCGTTGACGCACTTGCCGTCGTCGGAGAACATGCGCACGCCGCTGCGGGACATCAGCCCGATCTCAGTGAGCTGCTCGCCTTTCAGTCCCTGGGAGATGGAGCCGACCGGGTAGACGTCGCACTTGCCGTACTCCTGGCCCTTCGCCCACACCGCCTCGGCGAGGAACGGCTGGTCGATCACAGGGCTGGTGTTGGCCATGGTGAACACGGCGGTGAACCCGCCCTTGGCCGCGGCGTCGGAACCGGTGGCGATGGTCTCGGTGTCCTCTCGGCCCGGCTCGCGCAGGTGCACGTGCATGTCCACCAGGCCCGGCAGCAGCACGTTGCTCCCGCAGTCCACGACCTCGTCCGCGTCGTCGAAGGGGTTCTCCCCGACCGCGTCGATCACGCCGTCGGCGACGTCGATGAGAATGTTGGTCACGTCCTCGCCGTACGGGCGAACGTTGTTCAAAGCGAGCGTGGTCACTTGCTAGCTCCTTCCTCGTTGCCGCCCTGCTCGTCAGAGCCGGCGAGCAGGGTAAACAGCACGGCCATGCGGGTGTAAACGCCGTTGGACACCTGGCCCAGCACTACGGCGTTGTCGCGGTCCGCGACGTCGAAGTTGATTTCCATGCCGCGCAGCATCGGGCCCGGGTGCATGATCAGCGCCGAGTCCTTCATGCGGTTCGCGCGGTCCTTGCTCAACCCGTAGAGGGTGGCGTACTCGCGGTGCGACGGGAAGAACCCGCCGTGCATGCGCTCAGCTTGCACGCGGAGCATCATGACCACGTCAGCCTGCTCGACCTCCGCGTCGAAGTCGTGCGACACGCGGGCCGGCCAGTACTGCACGCCGGTGGGCAGAAGCGTCGGCGGGGCCACCAGCACGACCTCAGCACCGAGCGTGTGCAGCAGGTCCACGTTGGACCGGGCCACGCGCGAGTGCAGGATGTCGCCGACGATGAGCACGGTCTTGCCCGCCACGTCGCCGATGTGCTGGCGCATGGTCACCGCGTCCAACAGCGCCTGGGTGGGGTGCTGGTGCTGGCCGTCGCCGGCGTTGATGATGCTGGTTTCCGGCAACCACTGGCGCAGAAGCTGCGAGGCGCCCGAGGCTGGGTGGCGCATGATGATCGCGTCCGCGCCGATCGCCTCGAGGGTGGCGGCGGTGTCTTTGAGCGACTCGCCCTTCTTCACCGACGACGAGGACGCGGACAAGTTAATCACGTCCGCGCTCATCCACTTGCCCGCAGTCTCAAACGACGACCGGGTACGGGTGGAGTTCTCGTAGAACAGCGTCATCACCGTGCGGCCGCGCAGGGTGGGCAGCTTCTTTATCTCGCGGCCGTCCAGGGCTTCGCGGAAGCGGTCCGCCTCGTCCATCAGGCCGACAATGTCCTCGCGGGTAAGGTCCGCGATATCGATCAGGTGCTTCATTTACGCCTCCCTCGCCAGCGTGACTCGGTCCTCGGCGTCGAGCGGCGTCAGCGACACGGTGACGTCCTCGTCCTTCGAGGTGGGGATGTTTTTGCCCACGTAGTCCGCGCGGATGGGCAGTTCTCTGTGGCCGCGGTCCACCAGCACCGCCAGCTGGATGGCTGCGGGGCGGCCGATGTCGCGCAAGGAATCCAGCGCCGCGCGGATGGTGCGGCCGGAGTACAGCACGTCGTCGACCAGGATGACCACTGCCCCGTCAATGTCCACCGGGATGTTGGTCGGACGCAGGGCGCGGTGTGGGCGGTTGCGCAAATCGTCGCGGTAGAGCGTCACGTCCAGGCTGCCCACGGGGATAACCACCCCGGAAAACTCCTCAACGGCTTCGGCGATGCGCTGCGCCAGCGGCACTCCCCCGGACGGAATTCCCAGCAGCACAACCTGCGGGCTGGTCTCGTCGTCCAACGCCGTCTTTTCGATGATCTGGTGCGCGATGCGTGCAACAGTGCGGCCGACGTCTTGAGCGTTCAGCAACTCAACGGTCGACCGTTCGTTCTCACTCATCGAACCTCCTTCCCCGCCTCACAGTGCGGAATTTAAAGGATTTCGAACCGGCCCCGCCTGCCGGGGCCGTGTGTAGTCTTGGGACCGCGTTTCACTTTAGCACCTGCATGTATCAACCGGGAAGGATTCCATGGGCATCCACGCCGAGTACACCCTCCCCTTCGACCGCGACACCGTCTGGCGCTGGCACACCCGCCCGGGCGCGGTCACCCGCCTTACCCCCGGCTTCCTGCCGATGCGGGTGGCAAGCGAAGCGGCGTCGATACGCAGCGGCACCACAGTGTTCCGCCTCCCCGCGGGCCAGAAGTGGGTCGCGCGCCACCTCGCCGACGGCTACGTCGCGGGCCACCAGTTCACCGACGTGGCCGCGAACCAGCCGGTGCGCGCGGCCACCGGTTGGCGCCATGTGCACCGTTTCGAGGACGCGGGCGAGGGCACATTGCTTATCGACGACGTCAGCGCCCGCATCCCAGAGTTCGCGCTCCGCCCCGCCTGGGCTTACCGCCAGCGCCAGCTGGTGGAGGACCTGCGGTTCATCGCTTCCCTGCCTCACGCCGCCCCGAAGACGGTGGCTATGACCGGCTCCATCGGCCTCGTCGGCACCCACCTGCGCGCGCAGCTGACCACCGCCGGGCACACCGTGGTCCCGCTGGTGCGCGGACAGGCGGGTCCCGGCGAGCGGCACTGAGACATGGACAACCCGGCAGCTGACCTGCTAGCCGGCGTGGACGGGGTGATCCACCTCGCGGGCGAAACCATCATGGGACGGTTCACCGAAGAAAAGAAGCGCAGCATCCGCGACTCGCGTGTGGAGCCCACCCGCAAACTCGCCCGCCTCGCCGCGGACTCGGGAGTGAAGGTTTTCGTGGGCGCCTCGGCCGTGGGCTATTACGGCACCGATGCCGGCAGCGTGCCGCGCACGGAAGCTGACGGGCCCGGCGAAGGGTTCTTGGCCGAGGTCTGCGACGCGTGGGAGGACGCCGCCAACGCCGACGGGATGCGCAGCGTGCACATCCGCACCGGGCTAGCGCTGTCCAGCGCGGGCGGGCTGCTGCCGGTACTCAAGGCCAGCGTCAACGCGGGGCTCACCGCACAGTTCGGCCGCGGCGATTTCTGGATGAGCTGGGTGGCGCTAGACGACCTCACTGACTATTACATGCGCGCCCTGCTCGACGACACGGTCTCCGGGCCCGTCAACGCCACTGCGCCAGAGCCGGTGACCAACGCCGAAATGTCTTCCACCCTCGCCCGCCTGCTGCGCCGGCCGGACCTGTTTCCCATCCCGACGTTCGGCCCGAAACTGCTGCTGGGCGAAGAAGGCGCGCACGAGCTCACGCTGGCGGACCAACGTGTCCTGCCCACCGTGGCGGCGAAGCACGGCTGGCGGCTGCGCTACCCCAGCCTCGACGCAGCCCTGCGCCACGAGTTGGGCCGCGAGCAGCTGCTAGTCTCGCAGGCGTGACTACAGATCAAACCGAAGAGCCCGTCCAGCCGAGCGAGCACCCCGAACGCAACGTGACCGAGCAGGTCACGCCCGAGGCCGTCGCCGCGATCTTCGAGGAGGAAAACCTCGAGTACCGCATCGAAGACCAGGCAGTGCGCTCCGGCTTCATCAACGCCGCCATCGTGGTCGCCATCGACGGCGACCACCTCGTGTTCGAAGCACTGTGGCGCGGCGAGTTCCCGCGCGAAATGGCGCCGAAGGTGCTCTACGCGTGCAACGAGCACAACCAGACTCACTTCGCGCCCACCCTGCGCTTCTTCGAACGCGGCGAGGACCAGCTGGCCATCAGCGCTATCCGCGCGATGCGCATCGCCGAGGGTGCGTCGTTCAACCAGCTCGGCGCGTTCATCGCCAGCTCCATCGACACCACGTTGCAGGCCTTCGACTTTTTGAAGAACACTTTCCCCACCGTTGTCACCTGGGAGGAGCCGCAGTAATGAGCAACGCAACGCTCGTGACCATCGACCGCGTGATCAAGGCCATGGCCGGCCACGACGTGGAGGTCTCCGACGACCCCTCGGGCCGCGCGGGCCACGCCAACGTCAACGGCTACAACCTGCTGTTCGTCCTGCTGGATTCCGTGCTCATCGTTCGCGCGGACTCCGTCACCGACACCCCGGCGGACACCCCGGACGCCACCTTGTACCTGGCGGCCAACCAGGTAAACAGCTCCTACCTGGATGCACGCGCACTCGTGGTCAACCGCACCGAGAACCTCGTCGTGCGCACCGAAGCTGAAGTCCAGGTGGGCGCGGGACTCGCAGACGACCAGCTTTCCAATTCGCTCAAGGCCGCCGTCGACGGCGTGCTGGCCACCCAGGACGCGATGCGCGCGCTGGTCAGCGAGATTCAGAAGCAGGCCGAAGCCGCGGGCGTTGCTCCGGCCGACGGTGAAGCAGAAACCACCGACTAAGAGTTGGCCAGACGCTCCAGCTCAACCTCGGGATCGAAGTTGGCGGCAGGCCACTCGAGGTTGAGCGACTTCAGGGCGTCGAAAAGCAATGCCTTGACCACCGTGCGGCAGTACTTCTTGTTGTCGGACGGGATGCAGTACCACGGCGCGACCTCGGTGGACGTGCGCGTCATGGCGATCTGGTAGGCGGCCATGAACTGGCTCCACAGCTTGCGGTCGTCGATGTCGCTCGGATTGTACTTCCAGTGCTTATCCGCGCGTTCGATGCGCTCTTTGAGGTTCTCCGCCTGGAACTCGCGCGAAATGTGCGGCATCACCTTGATGATCTTCGTGCCGTTTGCGGCGAGCTCGTTCTCAAATTCCACGATCGCGCCGTAGCGTCGCTCGATCTCCTCCGGCGGCGCCATCTGCTTCACGCGCTGCACCAGCACGTCCTCGTAGTGCGAGCGGTCGAACACCGCGATCTGCCCCGGCTTGGGCAGGTGCGGAGTGAAGCGCCACAAGAAATCGTGCGCGGCTTCCTCCTCCGTCGGGCGCCCGAAGCCCTGGACGTGCACGCCCTGCAGGTCCATGGTCGCACCGATGACATTGCGGACAATGCCGCCCTTACCAGAGGTATCCATTCCCTGGAGCACCAACAGGATCGAACCGGCGTCCTCGTTGCCCGCGCGGCCGTTGGCAAAGAGCATCTCCTGCAACTCGTCCAGGTCGTCGTCGTAGTCGTTGAACGCGTCGTCGACATCCGAGACACCTGGCGTGGCTTCCGGATCCACGTCCGCGAGCTGAAAATCGGGGCTCACGAAAAACTGCTTGGCTTCTTCGACGGTGAGTTTGGACATGTCGCTTCCTTTTCGGTGGTCTTCGGTCTGGAAGTCGAGTAAAGGAGGTCGAGTACGCCGCTCAATGGGCGTGTACTCGACCTCCTTTACTCGACTTTCTGACAGGCCCGGTACTAGCCGCGGGTCCCGTCCGTCGCCGGTTCCCCGGCCTCCAAGTCTTCGGTGGACTCGGCGATCTCGTGGTCCGTGGCTGCGTCGGTTTCCTCCGCCTGCTCCAGCCCGGAGTCCTCCGAGTGCTCATCGGTGGGGGCACTCTCGTCCTCTACCGGGTAGGCGTCTTCCGCCCCCTCGCCGGCAAACGGTGAGTTGGATGCCGCCCGCTGCGCGATACCGTCCAGCACGACATTGATGTACGGCGCGGCCTGCACTCCGGAGTACTCTGTGGCCATCTCCACACCCTCTGCGATTGAAACGGGCGCGTCCACATCGTCGTTGAACAGGATCTCCCACGCCGCGACACGGAGGATCTGACGGTCTACTGCGGGCAGGCGGAACAGCTCCCAGTCCTCAGAAAGGTGACGCTCAATCGCGTCGTCGAGATCGTCCAGCTTTTCCGCTGCGCCCGCGACGATGACGCGGGTGTAATCCGCTACTGGGGCGACGGCGTTGAGCGGATTCTGGGACAGCTGGGCGCGGTCCTCCACGATGGCGACCGGGTCGATGTCGCGGGTCTCCGCCTCGAAGAGAATGTCTACTGCCCGGCGGCGCGCCCGGTAGCGCGCGCCGTGTCGTTTGTAATCGGGCATTAGTTGTTCACGCGGGACAGGTACTCGCCGGTGCGGGTGTCCACCTTGACCACGTTGCCGGTCTCCAGGAACAGCGGCACCTGGATCTCAGCACCAGTTTCCAGGGTGGCCGGCTTGGTGCCGCCGGTGGAGCGGTCGCCCTGCAGGCCCGGCTCGGTCTGCTCAATCTTCAGATCCACGGAGATCGGCAGCTCCGCGAACAGCGCGTCGCCCTCGTGGAAGGAGACCTGGACGCGCATGTTCTCCAGCAGGAAGCGGGCGGCCTCGCCGAACTTCTCTGCCGGCAGCTCGAACTGCTCGAAGGTCTTGTCGTCCATGACAACGTAGTTGGTGCCGTCGTTGTACAGGTAGGTCATGTCGCGGCGGTCCACGGTCGCGGTTTCCACCTTCACACCAGCGTTCCAGGTCTTATCCACGGTCTTGCCGGTGACAACGTCCTTGAGCTTGGTGCGCACGAACGCCGGACCCTTGCCGGGCTTGACGTGCTGGAACTCGACAATCTGCTGCAGCTTGCCTTCGTTCTTCAGCACCAGGCCGTTCTTGAAATCGGCGGTAGTTGCCATGGTAAGTACCTTCCTCCTGGGAGTGTCGGGGCGTGTGCAAACACAGCAATGTTACAGCACGGTCAAATCCTTGGTGTACTCCGTGATCACCTTTGGCGCGGCCGAGGTGATGATGAGCGTGTCTTCGATGCGCACGCCGACCTTGCCAGGAATGTAGATGCCCGGTTCGATAGTCAGCGTCATCCCCTCCTCCAGCACGCCCGCGCCGGTCTTCGCGGCGCTGGGCGCCTCGTGCACATCCAGGCCAACCCCGTGGCCGGTGGAGTGCACGAAGTACTCGCCGTAGCCGGCTTCCTCAATCACGTCGCGGCAGGCCTTGTCCACGTCCACTAGCTTCGCCCCCGGCACCGCGGCCTTCACGCCTGCGAGCTGCGCGGCGAGGGTGACCTCGTAGATCTCGCGCTCAAGGTCGCCGATCTGCCCGATCGCGAACGTGCGGGTCATGTCCGAGTTGAAGCCGAGACGGTGCATGCCGAAATCGATGGTGACCAGGTCGCCCTCCGCGATCACTCGGTCGCTGGCGCCATGGTGCGGCTTGGCGGAGTTCGGCCCGGAGGCGACGATGGTGTCGAAGCTGACGCGCTCCGCACCCAATACGCGCATGCGGTACTCCAGGTCCGCGGCCACTTCGTGCTCCGTGCGGCCGGCGCGCAGCTCGCCGGCACCGAGCAGTCCGTCGAGCGCCTTCACCGTCAGCTCTGCAGCCTCGGTCAAGCGCTTGAGCTCCAGGTTGTCCTTGATCAGGCGAATCTCCTCGATCACCCCGCTGACCGGCACGAGGGTGACGCCCTCCGGGCATGCTTCACGCAACTTCTCCAGCTGTGCAACCGAGACGTAGTCCGCCTCGAAGCCAACACGGTGGCCCTCGGTAGCCTTGGACAGCATGGCCACGCCGACGTTGCGCTCAATCGTGGCCGCAATGTCGGGCACCTCCTCGCCGATTTGTGTGGTGTAGCGCCCATCTGTGGCGATGGCGGCGGTGCGGTCCTTCGACACCAGCATGGCTCCGTTCGACCCGGAGAAACCGGACAGGTAGCGCACGTGCGTCAGGTGCGTGACCAGCATGTCGTCGATCCGGCGCTCCGCCAGCTTCGTGGACAGTTTGCGGCGGCGGTCCTCAAATCGGGTGTCTGCCAATGCCATCAGAGCCTCCTTGCGTAGTAGTCGAGTGCGAGCCGGTAGCCGTCCACCCCCAGCCCCGCAATAACGCCTTCGGCGATCGGCGAAAGGTAGGAGTGCGCCCTGAACGGCTCGCGTGCGTGCACGTTGGAAATGTGCACCTCGATAAAGCCGTGGTGATCTTCCAGTTCTACCAGTGCGTCACGCAGCGCGACGGAGGTATGGGTAAATCCGCCGGGATTGATGACCACGGCCCAGCCGTTGTCCGCAGCCTCGTGCACCCAGTCGATCAACTCGCCCTCGTGGTTGGACTGGCGGCATTCCACCTCCACGCCGAGCTCGCTGCCGCGCTCACACAATTGCTTTTCGACGTCCGCCAGCGTGACCGACCCGTAAATCTCCGGCTGCCGCTTGCCCAGCCTGTTCAAGTTCGGCCCGTTGAGCACCAGAATCTTCATCGCTACTCCGAAATCGCATCAAAGGCCGCACGCATCTCATCCACCGTCGCGTCTTCGAGACGGGTGGCAGAGCCCAACCCGTCGAGGACGACGAAGCGGATACGGCCGTCACGGTTCTTTTTGTCCAACAGCATGGCGTCGTGCAGCTCGTCGAAAGCGCCCGCCTCGTAGCGTGTGGGCAAGCCAGCTCTTGTGAGGATGTCCTCGTGGAGGGCGACCAACGGTGCGTCGATAAGCTTCCTGCCCAACGCCAAGTGCGCGACGAACATCATGCCCACCGCGACCGCGTTGCCGTGGCGCCAGGAATAGTTCTCGCGGCGCTCGATGGCGTGGCCGAGCGTGTGGCCGTAGTTGAGGATCTCGCGCAGTCCGGACTCCTTGAGGTCCTGGCCGACAACGCACGCCTTCACCGCCACGGAACGGCGCACCAGCTCCGGCCAATGGTGCTCCGCACCGTCTTTGTAAAGCTCGAGGATCTGCGGATCCGCAATGAACCCGGTCTTGATCAGCTCCGCGGAGCCGGAAACGACCTCTGCTGCCGGCAGGGTGTCAATGTGGGCAAGGTCTATGAACACACTATCCGGCTCATGGAACGCCCCAACGAGATTCTTGCCGGCAGCGGTGTTGATGCCGGTCTTGCCGCCCACGGCCGCATCCACCATGGCCAAAAGCGTTGTGGGCACCTGCACGACCTTGATGCCGCGCATCCACGTCGCCGCGGCGAAACCGGCAAGATCCGTCACCGCGCCGCCGCCGAGGCCGACAACCGCGTCCTGGCGAGAAAAACCGTGCGCACCGAGCGTGTCCCAGAGGTTGGAAAGAACCGCTAGGTCCTTCCCGGCCTCCGCGTCAGGCACGCACACCGCAACCGGCTCCACCCCTACGTCATTGAGCGTTCCTGCGAGCGCCTGTGCGGCATCCCCAAGCGGCGACTGGTGCACGACAAGCGCCCGGCGGGCACCGATGTGTGCGACGCGCTGGGCAGCCTGGTCAAGATTGTCGCGCTCAATATGGATGGAATACGGGTTTTGGCCCGTAACCTCAACTACGGCCATGCGTCTCGCCTTTCTCCTAAAAGGTTAATCCACGTCGATGAACCCGAGGACTTCCGCCACCACACGCTGCGGCGGGCGTTCGTCCGTGCGCACGCGGAAGCTGGAGACCTCGCGATAGAGCGGCTCGCGCTGCTCCAACAAGTCGCGGTAGCGCTGCTCACGGTCGTCGCCGTCGAGCACAGGGCGCGACGCGTCCTCGGCGGTGCGGCGGATCCCCTCTTCGACGGTGACATCAATCCACACAACAGTGTGGCGCTGCAGCAGCGCTCGCACTTCTTCGGAGACAATCGCGCCGCCACCGAGGCTGACTACTCCGCCAGTGGCAAGCGCGCGGGCAACGTAGCCCACCTCGAGCTTGCGGAACTCCTCCTCGCCGAGCTGCGCGTACACCTCGCCGCAAGTCTTGCCCTCGCCCTGCTCGATCAGCACGTCGGAATCCACGATGGGCAGGTTCAGTGCGCTGGCGATGCGACGGCCGATGGTGGACTTCCCAGCCCCCGGCATGCCAACCAACACGACACGCGGTGCGGAGTACACCATCGCCGGAGAGGCGGCGACGAGCTCGGTCGCACTCGGCGCGTCGTTTTCGTCGAACGGCGTCGCGCTTTCCGGTGCCAGATCATCCACCAAGTCATTCACGATGTCTGCCGGGGATCCCCCGGCCGGGGTGGTCATGTCATGTCCTCCTCTTGGACAAACGCCAGCCTGTCTGCCGTGTATGCGCGGTACGACTCCACGTTGCGTCGCACCTCGTCCACAGTATCGCCGCCAAACTTCTCTGACACCGCCTGAGCCAACACCAGCGCAACCATCGCCTCAGCGACTACACCACCGGCGGGCACCGCGCACACGTCCGAGCGCTGGTGAATACCGGTCGCTGCCTCTCCGGTAGACATGTCCACGGTTTTCAGCGCGCGCGGGACGGTAGAGATCGGCTTCATCGCCGCACGCACCCGCAGCTGCTCGCCGTTGGTCATGCCGCCTTCGAGACCGCCGGCACGGTTGGTGGAACGTTCGATGCCGCTCTGCCCGCGCACCATCTCGTCGTGCGCCTGCGAGCCGCGACGGCGCGCTTCCTCAAAACCGTCGCCGACCTCAACGCCTTTCACCGACTGGATACCCATGAGCGCGGCAGCCAGGCGCGCATCCAAGCGACGCTCGCCGGAGACGTGCGAACCCAAGCCAACGGGCAGTCCGTCCACGATGACCTCGACAATGCCGCCGAGCGTGTCGCCGTCTTTCTTCGCCGCCTCAATGCGGGCAACCATGTCGGCTTCCGCGTCCTTGTCGTAGGCGCGCACCGGCGAAGCGTCGATAGCTTCGATGTCCGCAAAACTCGGGTGTGGGCCGTTGTACGGAGCAGACTCGCCGATGGAGATCACATGCGAAAACACCTCGACGCCCAACGTTTCACGCAGGAAGCTGCGGGCCACAGTCGCCGCCGCCACACGCGCTGCGGTCTCGCGCGCAGACGAGCGCTCGAGCACTGGACGCGCCGAATCAAAGCCGTACTTGATCATGCCCGCGAAATCCGCATGGCCCGGGCGCGGGCGGGTCAACGACGCTCCTCGCCCGGACGACATGGCCTTCGCCACCTCCGGGTCCTCCAAGTCCACGGGCTCGGCGGACATGATGGTGGTCCACTTCGGCCATTCAGTGTTACCGATCTGGATGGCAATAGGACTGCCAATCGACGTTCCGTGCACCACGCCGGTGAGCAGGGTGAGCTCATCGGCCTCAAACTTCATGCGGGCGCCGCGCCCGTAGCCGAGACGGCGGCGGGCCAACTGATGGGCAATCTCTTCTTTACGCACCGGCAAACCTGCCGGCGCATTCTCCACTAACGCAATGAGGGCTTGGCCGTGCGATTCACCGGCCGTTGTCCAACGAAGCATGGCGATATTCTTGCACAAGCCGAGCTCCTCTCCGCCCTTAAACCCCCGAATACATACACAAAAGAGGAATCAGCGCCCACGCAGCGGACAGCATGGACGGTCCGTGCGGCACAGAGCGCCTGCCGCACGCGACGGCAGCACCGACGGTGAGCAGGCCCGATAGCCCAAGTCCCGCAACCACGCCAAACGGCCCGCCGGCCGCCGCGCAGACTACCCCGAGCGGTACCGCAAGTTTGATATCGCCCCCGCCGATGCCCCGCCCCACCAGCAGATACCACGCTGGCCACATCAGCCCCCATACCAGGGACACGTCCCACAGACACGCGGCCGCAGCTGCAACCGCAGGCGGCACCGTCAGCGCGTCCGGCAGCCTGCGCTCACGGATGTCGTAAGTGCACAACAGCACAGACCAAAGCAGCAAGGCCGCGACTCCCCCGTACCCCATGATGGCGAGACTAGCGGGAGCGCTCCCAGTGGTGCAACAGCGTCTCACGCATAGCCTCGCGGGGAGCTACAACGCCAGTGAACTGCTCGAACTGGGCATAAGACTGCCCCGCCAGCATGGACAGCCCGCCCACCACCGCGTAGCCGTTCGAAGCGGCGCGAATAGCCAAGGGCGTCGGCCACGGGTTGTAGATCACATCGAACACCGGGGCATGCCCGAGTGCCTCGGCGTGCCGCTCCAACGCATTCGCGGGGACGGTGGACACGACGACATCCGCTTCCAAAGCGATAGCCTCAAGGTCCGCGTCGAAGGTGCAGAAGGATACGTCCATGCCCTGCACCAATTCCACATACTCAGCCGCGCGGTCTGAACGGTTGACAACGGTGACCTGCTCGCAGCCGCTCTCGCGCAGGGCCCACATCACGGCACGGGCGGTACCTCCGGCACCGACCAGGATCGCGCGTTTGGCCGGGGTCTTTCCCAGCAGTTCCTGCAGGGCCACCAACGCGCCTTCGCAGTCGGTGTTGTCGGCGCGCCATCCGCCGGCGACACGCGTCAGCGTGTTCGCAGAACCGATCTGCTTCGCCCTCTCGGTCACCTCATCTGCGACATCCAGCGCCGCGAACTTGCACGGCATGGTCACCGAGAATCCGCGGAAGGATTCGTCCGCCTCCCCCACGATCCGGGAAAGGTCGTCCGCCTCGCAGAGGATCCGGGTGTACTCCCAGCCGTCAAGGCCCGCCGCCTCGTATCCGGCGTTGTGCAGAACCGGGGACAGGGAGTGCGCGATGGGCGAGCCGAGCACGGCGGCGCGGTGTGTGGTTTCCATGGGTTAACGCTGAGAGTCGAGCACGCCGGAGTCCACCGCACGCTGGGTGTCGTTGAGGTGCTGCTCGAATGTGTCGTTAAAGATCGTCGTGCCGTCCTTGTCCACGGTGACGAAGAACAGCCAATTGCCTTCGGCCGGGTGCTCCATCGCTTCAATGGCCTCGATCGACGGAGAGGCAATCGGCGTTTGCGGCAGCCCGTCCATGGCGTAGGTATTCCACGGGGTGACACGACCGCGGTCTTCGTCGGTGGTTGCGACCTCAACAGACGGCAGGCCGTAGTTGACCGTCGAGTCGAACTCCAGGCGCATCGGCTCATCCAGGCGGTTCAAGATGACACGGGCGACCTTGTCAAACTCTCCCGCGGGCGCCTCGCGTTCAACCAGCGACGCTGCAGTGAGCAATTCGTACGGAGTCAACCCAACAGCCTGAGCGCGGCCGACAATATCGGTGGATTCGTACTGCTTCGCGGACCGGGTGATCAGATCTGTCAGGATCTCTTCTGCGCTCGCGTGCGGGTCGATGATGTACTCGCCCGGGGCAATCAGACCCTCGAGACGCTTCGCGTCACCAGCGCGGCCAGCGACCGTCTCACGCGCCCACTCCGGCACACCAAGGGATTCCGGATCGGCCTCCGCCGCAACCTTGTTCAGGTCCTCCAGCTTCACGCAGTCGGGCGCGGGCTTCTCACCGCAGGCGGACTGCTGAATCATGGTGAGGATGCCCAGGCGCTTTTGTCCGCCGAGGATGTTGATGTCCATCAGGGTCGCGCCGCCGTAGACCTGCAACGGCGTGACGCGCTGCTGCGGATCAAGCAGTGCCTCCACAGCAGACTCGGCACTCATCTCCTCTTGCAAGCGGTAAAAGCCGGGCTGGATGTTGTCGGCGTTCTGATTGTTCGCCGCAGCTGTCTGGAACGCATTGTCGGACGCGACGATGCCGCGCTCTTCCAGCTCCGGGCCAAGTGCGGAAAGGCTGGCGCCTTCCTTGATCTGCACTACCTGTTCTTCGCCGTTGCCCGCACCCTCGTAGTCGGACACGTTGTTGCCGCGGGCGATGGCAATCCAGGCGATCAAGCCGATGATCAGCAGGAGCGAAGCAACCAGCACTGCGGTGCTCCGTGTGCGCCGCATGGCGGCTTGTCGTGGGGTCACGGTTAATTCTCCTTGAGGTAGTTCTTGCGGCCGTCCAGCCATGATTGCAGAATCTCCACCGCTGCCGCCTGGTCGATCACGGCGCGTGCGTCCTTTTCGCGCACACCCGACGCCCGCAGAGCCTGGGTGGCGGCGACCGTGGTCAGCCGCTCATCCGCCATTTTCACCGGCACGTCGCTGCGACGCTGAATACGGAAAGCGATCTCTTTTGCGTGCTTCACACTCTTCGACCCGTCGCCGTTGAGGTTCGACGGCAAGCCGACGACAACCTCCACCGCATCAAATTCGTCGATGAGCGCCAGCAGGCGTTCGATGTCCTCGCCGTCGCGGTCCTTGAACCCGGTGACCCGGCGGACCGTTTCAACAGGGGTAGCCAGCGTCGCATCCTTGTCAGAGGAAGCGACGCCGATCCGGACGGTGCCCACATCGATGCCGATGCGGCGGCCCTGCCCCGGGTCGTCGAGCCCCGGGGTGTCTGGCTGCACCTTCATCCGTGTTTCCTTTCCACCTTCGACGGCTACGTGAGTAACAGACCGGTTAACGGCGGGGCGGTCAACTGGCCTTGGTTAAACCTAACCGTTTCCTGTGGAACCGGCGGGGCGCTGGCTCGGCGTGTCACGGATTACAACGTGGCTATCCCACGAGCGATTCACGCACCGCGCACAGCGCATCATCGATGCCGGCCGGGTTGGCGCCGGTGCCCTGCGCCAGATCCGGCTTGCCGCCGCCCTTACCGTCCACGTACTGGCCGATCAGCTTGACCAAGTCCCCAGCCTTCACACCAGATTCCACGGCCTGCGGCGTCGCAGCAGCGGCCAGGGACACCTTCTCGCCCGTTTGGGAAAGCAGCACGATCACGGCATCTTCCGCCTGCAGCTTGCCTCGCAGGTCGTTCGCGATCGTGCGCAGGTCGCCGGTGTTGATGCCTTCGGGCAGTTGCTTTGCGACGAGACGGTGCACGCCCACCGTTTGCGCCTCATCCGCCAAGTTGGCGGTGGAGGCCAAAAGCTGCTGGCGGTGCAGGTTTGCAATCTCCTTCTCGGCCGCGCGCAGGCGCTCGGTGAGCTGGGCGATACGGTCCGGCAGCTGATCGGTCGGGGCCTTCAACTCCGCGGCCAGACCGGACGCGAGCGCGGCCTCCTTGGACAGGAACTTGAAGGAATCCATGCCGGAGTAGGCCTCGATGCGGCGCGCGCCGGAGCCGACGGAAGACTCGCCGAGGACAGCCACGGGGCCGATCTGGGAGGCGTGCTCGACGTGAGTGCCGCCGCACAGCTCGATGGAGAACGGCCCGCCGATCTCCACCACGCGCACGGTGTCGCCGTAGCTCTCGCCGAACAGCGCCATCGCACCCATCTCCTTCGCGTGCTCGAGCGAGGTTTCAAGGGTGTTGACCGCAAAGTCCGCGTCCACCGCCTGGTTGGTGATGGTGGCGATCTCTTGCAGCTGCGCGTCGGTGAGTTGCTCGGTGTAGTTGAAGTCGAAGCGCAGGTAACCGGGCTTGTTCAAGGAACCAGCCTGGACTGCGGTGGGTCCGAGCACCTGGCGGATCGCGGCGTGGATCAAGTGGGTCGCGGAGTGCGCCTGGCGGGCGCCGTGGCGCCATGCCTCGTCCACTTCGGCGGTGACGGTGGAGCCCAGATCCAGCCCGCCGTTTTGCACTGTGGCCTTGTGCAGCCACAGCTTCTTGCCCACGCGCTGCACGTCGTTGACGTTGAGGATGGTCTCACCCATGACCAGGCGGCCGCGGTCGGCCATCTGGCCGCCGGACTCTGCGTACATCGGGGTCACATCCAGGATGACCTCCACCTCGTCGCCCTGGGCAACCTCCCCGACCTTCTCGCCGCCGCGCACCAGGCCGATGACCTTCGCGTCGTGGGTGAGCTGGTCGTAGCCCACAAACTCGGTCGGGTTCGCGTCCACCCATTCGCGGTAGAGCGACTCGTCCACGTTGCGGTGCTTCTTCGCCTTGTTGTCGGCCTTGGCGCGCTCGCGCTGCTCCTGCATAGCCGCGTTGAAGGCGTCCATGTCCACGTCCAGGCCAGCCTCGCGGGCCATCTCCACGGTCAGGTCGATCGGGAAACCGTAGGTGTCGTGCAGCTCGAAGGCTTGCGCGCCCGGCAGGACCTTGGCGCCGGATGCGGAGACGGCGGAGGCGGCTTCGTCGAAACGCGAGGTGCCCGCCTCCAGGGTCTTGGAGAACGCCTTCTCCTCGGCGACGGCGACGCGCAGGATGCGCTCGCGGTTGTCCGCGATCTCCGGGAAGGACGGGGTCATAGTGTCCATGATGGTGTTCATCAGCGTCTCCATGACCGGGCCGGTCGCGCCCAGCAGGCGTGCGGAGCGGATGATGCGGCGCAGCAGGCGGCGCAGGATGTAGCCGCGGCCCTCGTTGGACGGGGTCACGCCGTCGAGGATGATCATCATGCCGGTGCGCGCGTGGTCGGCGACGACGCGGAAGCGCACGTCGTCGTCCTTGTTGCCGGCGTCGTACTTCGCGCCGGTCAGCTCCACGGCAGCGTCAATGACGGGGCGCAGAAGGTCGGTCTCATACACGTTGTCCACGCCCTGCAGGATGCAGGCGACGCGCTCGATGCCCATGCCGGTATCGATGTTCTTCTGCGGCAGCTCTCCGACGATCTCGAAGTTGCCCTTCTTGTCGCCCTCGCCGCGGATGGACTCCATGAACACGAGGTTCCAGATCTCCATGTAGCGGTTGTCGTCGGCGATCGGGCCGCCCTCGACGCCGTACTCCGGGCCGCGGTCGTAGTAGATCTCCGAGCACGGGCCGCAGGGGCCGGGGATGCCCATGGACCAGAAGTTGTCCTCCATGCCCATGCGTTGGATGCGCTCTTCCGGGATACCGATCTTGTCGCGCCAGATCGAGGCAGCCTCGTCGTCGTCCAGGTAGACCGTCACCCACAGGCGCTCCGGGTCCAGGCCCAGCCCGCCGTCCTCGACAGCGCCGGTGAGCAGGGTCCAGGCGTGCGTGATTGCGCCTTCCTTGAAGTACTGGCCGAACGAGAAGTTGCCGGCCATCTGGAAGAACGTGTTGTGGCGGGTGGTGATGCCCACTTCCTCGATGTCCAGGGTGCGCACACACTTCTGGATGGAGGTGGCGGTGCCGTTAGCGAAATCCGGAGTCTGGTCGCCCAGGAAGTACGGCTTGAACGGCACCATGCCGGCGTTGACGAACAGCAGCGTCGGGTCGTCCAGAATCAGCGGGGCGCTCGGCACCGGGGTGTGGCCGGCCTCGACGAAGTGGTTGGTGAACCGCTCTCGGATCTCATGGGTCTGCACGCGTGATTGTCCTTTCAGCAGCGCCGGTTTTTATCCGCGCTTACTCTACCCCGCGCCCGGACGCAGCCCGGTGTCACCGCCCGCGGACGAGGGCACGCAGCCGCCCGATGAAGTCTTTGATGCGCCGCTCCGCGCCGTGGTCGGTGGGTTCGTAGTAGACGGCCTCTTCGAGGCCGTCGGGCATGTACTGCTGCTTGACGACGCCCAACGGATCATCATGCGGGTAGACATAGCCCACCGCATTGCCCATGGCCTTCGCGCCTTCGTAGTGCCCGTCGCGCAGGTGCGCCGGCACCGGCGGGGCGTGGCCTGCGCGCACGTCCGCTAACGCCCGGTCGATGGACTGGATCACCGACGGCGACTTCGGCGCCGTGGCCAGGTGGATCGTCGCCTGCGCGAGTGCGAGCCTCCCCTCGGGCATGCCGATGAACTGCACCGCGTTCGCCGCAGCGTTGGCGGTCTGCAGCGCGGTCGGGTCTGCCATGCCGATGTCCTCGGAGGCGTGGATGACCAGGCGCCGCGCGATAAAGCGGGGGTCCTCCCCCGCCTCGATCATCCGGGCCAGGTAGTGCAGGGCGGCGTCGACGTCTGAGCCGCGGATGGATTTGATGAACGCGCTGACGATGTCGTAGTGCTGGTCGCCGTCCCGGTCGTAGCGCACAACGGCACGGTTGACGTTTTCTTTCACCGTGTCGACGGTGATGGTCTCCCCCGGCTGCACCGCCTCGGCCGCGGCCTCCAAATATGTCAGCGCACGGCGGGCGTCGCCGCCGGCGAGGAGGACCAGCTGGTCGCGTGCGTCGTCGTCAAGCTCGAATTCGCCGTTGAACCCGCGCTCGTCCGCCATCGCGCGGTCCAGCACCCCGCGCAGATCGTCGGTGTCGAGGGACTCCAGCTTTAGCAGCAGCGAGCGCGACAGCAGTGGCGCAACCACGCTGAAGCTCGGGTTTTCCGTGGTCGCGGCGACCAACAGCACGGTGCGGTTTTCCACTGCGGCGAGCAGCGCGTCCTGCTGGGTCTTGGAAAAGCGGTGGACCTCGTCGATGAACAGCACGGTTTTCTCGCCGCGGATGAGATCGCGCCGTGCTTCGTCGATCACGGCACGCACTTCTTTCACGCCCGAGGACAGCGCCGAGAGCGCAACGAAGTTCTGACCCATCGCGGACGCGATCAGCGATGCGATGGTGGTCTTTCCTGTGCCCGGCGGGCCGTAGAGGATCACGGAGGCGGCCCCGGAACCGTCGATAAGCCTTCGCAACGGCTTGCCCTCGCTGAGCAGGTGCCGCTGGCCCGCAATCTCGTCGAGGGTTCGCGGGCGCATGCGCGCGGCCAGAGGTGCCGAGGCCCCCGCCTCGAAAAAGGCGGTGCCTCGGTTGCCGGAATCGCCGCGGCCGTCATTGCCACCAGCGGCTGCGAAGAGTCCCTCTTGCTCCACCAGAACCTCTCCTAGCGCAAGCGCTCGGCCAGCGTCTGGGCGAACTCGCTTATCGTGCGGTAAGCGGGGTCCTTGCCGGTGCCCGCGAACGCGGCGAGGGACTCGAACGTCTCGCGCAGATCCCGGCGCACAAGCACCTCATCTGCGGTAAACGGCCCCTTCGAAGGCGGTCGCAGCACATCACCGGCGTGGTCCGCGGAATGCTCTTCTGCATCCACGCTCGCCTCAAGCGGACCGAGGCCGGACACGTCGAGGCCTGCAGCCTCGAAGTCCTCCTTGAGCTTGGCGTCGTGCTCGAGCAATTCTGCCGGGCTGACCGGGTCCAGCATGGCCACGCTGCTCATCGCCCAGCCAATGAGCCCCGCGGTAATCCGTGCCTGGAGCGTATCCGGGTGCTCCACGCTGGGCCAGATGCCGCGCACCTCGCTCACCCACGCGTCGACGAAGGCGTCCGTGGCTGCGGCGTTGAACGGCTGCGCCGCGAGGAAGACCGGGAAGCGGGCAACCACAAACGCCACGTCGAAGGTGACGTCCCGAAAACCCGCCCACTCGTAATCCAGGAAATGGAAGGAGTGGCCGGTCTGGATGATGTTGTCCGGGGTCAGGTCGAACGGCGTGAACGCGCGCATGCCGCCGCGGAGCAGCCGCGTGCGCACGTTTGTGGCGGCGAACCGGACCTCCCCCGGAATCTCGATGCCGGCGTTTTCCAAAAACTCCACGCCGATGCGGATGCGGTGCGACAGCAAGCGGTCACGCAAGAGCTGCAGGTTCGCCGCGTTCTGCCGCGAACGCGTCATGCGCTGGAACAGCACGTTGAACGCGTCCTCGTCGTCCGCGGTGCCGGCGTGCATCTTGCCCAGCGCGCGGCCAAGGCGACGCAGGAGATCCACGTGGGTTTCCGCATCGGCGTCCTGCAGCAGGTCCGCGAGCGTGCGCCCGTCGCCCAGATCCGAAATGATCAGGATGCGCTGCGCAGTGTCGTAGCCCAGCAGCACCGGGCCCGGGCGCACTTCCTCGCTTAACGACGTGGCGAACTGGTAGGCCACCGTCTCACGCAAGAACGCCGCGTCCGCCAGCTCGTCGCCGGTGGCCGGCGAGTGCTTCACCACCACCGAGCGGTGCTGGAAAAACGGGTTGTTCACAACCCGCGCCCGAAACACGTCCGCAAGCCCTGAGCCGTCGAGCCTCTCGACGTCGACAAGCTCCTGCTCGCCGCCGTAGCGCTTGGTCAGAATGTCGGCGGCTGCGCGGATGATCTCCTGCGTATCGCCCATGGCTGGCCTACTTCTCGGCGCCCGCCGCCTCGGCCTCGGTGCCCTTAGCGTCCTTTGCCTCAGCGTCCTTCTTCGGCTTGAAGTCCACGCCGGTCTCCTTGCGCTGCTCCGCCGGGATCGGCGCCGGAGCGTCGGTCAGCGGATCCACGCCGCCACCCGACTTCGGGAAGGCGATGACGTCGCGGATGGACTCAAAGCCGCCGAGCAAGGAAACAATGCGGTCCCAGCCGAAAGCGATGCCGCCGTGCGGCGGGGCACCGTACTGGAAGGCGTCCAGCAGGAAGCCGAACTTCTCCTCCGCTTCCTCGTCGGTGATGCCCATGACCTCGAACACACGCTTCTGCACATCGTGCTCGTGGATACGGATGGAGCCGCCGCCGATCTCGTTGCCGTTGCAGACGATGTCGTAGGCGTAGGCGAGCGCCTCGCCCGGGTTCTCCTCGAAGTTGTCCAGGAATTCCGGCTTCGGCGACGTGAACGCGTGGTGCACTGCGGTCCACTTGGAGTGGCCGAGCGCTACATCGCCAGAAGCAGTGGCATCCGCGGCGGGCTCGAACAGCGGTGCGTCAACGACCCAGGTAAATGCCCAGTCGCCGTCCTTGATCAGGTCCAGCTTGCGCGCGATCTCGCCACGGGCTGCCCCCAGCAGCGCGCGGGACGCCTTGGTCTCGCCGGCGGCGAAGAAGATGCAGTCGCCCGGCTTCGCGCCGACGTGCTCGGCGATGCCGGCCTTCTCCTCGTCGGTGATGTTCTTGGCCACCGGGCCGGTCAGCTCGCCGTCGTCCTGCACCAGGATGTAGGCCAAGCCCTTCGCGCCCCGCTGCTTCGCCCACTCCTGCCAAGCGTCGAGCTGGCGGCGCGGCTGGGACGCGCCGCCGTCCATGACCACAGCGCCGACGTACTCCGCCTTGAACACGCGGAAGGTGGTGTCCTTGAAAAACTCGGTGCATTCCACCAGCGGGATGTCGAAGCGCAGGTCCGGCTTGTCGGAGCCGTACTTTTCCATCGCTTCCTTGTAGGTCATGCGCGGGATCGGCGTCTGGATGTCGTAGCCGATCAGCTTCCACAGCTCGACCAGGATCTCCTCAGCAAGCTCGATGATGTCGTCCTGGTCCACGAAGCTAGCCTCAACATCCAGCTGGGTGAACTCCGGCTGGCGGTCCGCACGGAAGTCCTCGTCGCGGTAGCAGCGTGCCAGCTGGTAGTAGCGCTCCATGCCCGCCACCATGAGCAGCTGCTTGAACAGCTGCGGCGACTGCGGCAGGGCGTACCACGAGCCCGGCTTCAAACGTGCGGGGACCAGGAAGTCTCGCGCACCCTCCGGCGTCGAACGCGTCAGCGTGGGAGTCTCAATCTCCGTGAAGTCGTGGTTGTCCAGCACGCGGCGTGCCGCCTGGTTCGCCTTCGCGCGCAGACGCATCGCCTTTGCCTGGCGCTCACGGCGCAGGTCGAGGTAGCGGTAACGCAAACGAGCTTCTTCGCCGACCTCGCTAGAGGACGCGTCCTCGATCTGGAACGGCAGCGCCGCGGCCTTGTTCAACACCTTCAGGTCGGTGACGTTGACCTCGATCTCACCGGATGCCAGGTTCGGGTTGGCAGAACCTTCCGGACGCGGCTCGACGGTGCCGGTGACCTGAACGACGTACTCGCTGCGCAGGTCGTGCGCAGCCTCAGCGACCTCAGACTCACGGAAGACCACCTGGGCCAGCCCGGAGCGATCGCGCAGGTCGATAAAGATCACGCCGCCGTGGTCACGACGACGGGCCACCCAGCCGGTGAGAGTGACAGTTTGGCCTTCGAGTTCTCTATTCAGGTTCCCCGCAAGGTGAGTGCGCAGCAAGGTATCCACGTCCTTCCACGTGATGGCAAATCTAACCTGGCAAAGTTTACCCGGCGCTGTGGCTCCACGCGTCCGGCCCCCTCTTGCCGCAGGCTCGACACAAGTGCCAAATGACCCAGATCCCACACTTGCCCTAGTTATTTGGCAGAATCCTGACCATGACTTTCAGAGGCGACTACGCACAGGGCCAAGGCGGCAACGTCAATACCAGCTCCGGTGGCGGCCGCGGAGGCGGCGGCTTAGGAAACGGCGCAATGATGCTGCTGCCGCTCCTGCTGCGCGGAGGCGGCGGAGGCACGATCATTTTGGTCCTGCTTGCCCTGCTGTACTTCAGCGGCGCATTCGACGGAATCCTCGGTGGCGGAGGCGACTCCCAGTCGCAGTCCCAGGGCGAGTACTCCCTGGAGCACTGCCAGGAGCAGGGTTCCTCCAACGAGTACGACGACTGCCGCGCGGCGGCGACCATGGGTTCACTGAACACCATCTGGGCCGAGGTGTTGCCGGCGCAGTCTGAAACCCAGTTCACTAAACCGGAAATGACCATCTTCAAAGGCAGCGTGAATTCCGGATGCGGCTTTGCCAGCTCAGACACTGGCCCGTTCTACTGCCCGCAGGACACCACCGCGTACCTGGACGTGAGCTTCTTCGACCAGCTGTCCCAACTCGGCGGCTCCAACGGCCCGCTCGCGCAGGAGTACGCCACCGCCCACGAATACGGCCACCACATCCAGAACCTCGAGGGCACCCTCGGCCTGAGCGACTACAAGAACCCGGGCGAGGATTCCGCCGCGGTGGCAATCGAGCTGCAGGCCGACTGCTACGCGGGCCTGTGGGCGCACCACGCTTCCAAGGGCGAGAACGCAGCTCTTGAGCCGATCAGCGACGAGCAGCTGCAGCAGGCGCTGCAGGCGGCGCAGTCCATCGGCGACGACAACATCCAGAAGCGCTCCGGCGGCGAGGTCGATCCGGACGCGTGGACGCACGGCTCTTCGGAGCAGCGCATGCAGGCGTTCAAGTCCGGCTACGAAACCGGCCAAATGTCCGCCTGCGACACGCTCAACCGCGGCGTGTACAAGAGCTAAACCGCCGACTCACCGCGCACGGGACCAAGGACCAGCAGATGCACGAGATCTAGCGTATCCCTCTCTCCTTTACCCCGACGGGGCTGGATCCAGCTAGTGGCACCTCATTTATCGCCCCCTGGGGCCGATTAGCTGGACCTTGATAGCTGGATCCGCGGATGGGGCCCGCGCCATAAGCCCACCGAAACCCTTGCTTCCCACTCCAAAACGGCACGTCGCTACAGTGGCCGGCATGAGCAATGCTGAGCCCAACCGCGCCGTGCCGTTTCTTGCTGCGTTCAATTCCATCGAGAAGTTCTTGCGCAGCGAGCTGGACGCGAAACGGTCCGACTCGTTTTCCTGGATGGCCCGGCTGGCGGCGGAGAAAGGCATCATCACCCTCGAGCAGTCCGAGACGCTGCAGGAGTTCGCTGATCTGCGCAACGCGATCAGCCACGGCGAGTACGACAACCTGCGCCCGATCGCCGAGCCGCTGCCCGAAACTGTTGCGGAGATCGAGCGGATCCGAGATGCTCTGCTCGCCCCGACACTTGCGCTGGATGTGGTGGAGCACCAGCGGGTGGTCACCTTCTCCCCGGACACGGACATCCATGAGCCCCTCAAGGTCATCGCATCCGATGGCCTCGCCCAGTTCCCAGTCTACGAGGGCGGCGAGTGCGTCGGTTTGCTCACCACCAATGCGATTGCGCGTTGGCTAGCCGCAGAGTTGCGAGACGACGACACCATTTCCACAGGGACTGTGGCGGAGGTGCTTGAGCACAGCGGCAAGCTGGATGAGCCGATCTTTCTTTCGCGCACCGTGACCGCTGCCGCTGCGGTTGAGGCGTTGAGCACCCCGCTGAGCTCTGGTGCAGTGCCACGTCTTGCCATCATCACGGAACACGGAAAGCCGTCGCAGAAGCCCATCTCTGTGCTGGGGGCGACAGACATTCCGGCGCTTGCGCAGGAAAGTTAATATTCCGGCTTCGCTGTGGCGCCGCCCACCTTTTCGTGCGGTAGTATCCCCGGCATGTCTGCAAACTTTGTGAGCGTTGTTGACCTGTTCAGCATTGGCATCGGCCCGTCGTCCTCCCACACCGTGGGCCCGATGCGTGCAGCCCAAGCCTTCATAGACAAACTCGACACTTACCCGGCCAAAGTACTGGTGGAGCTGCGGGGATCTCTCGCTGCCACCGGCGTTGGCCACGGCACCGACCGAGCAGCCTTACTTGGGCTTGTCGGCTACACCCCCACCACTACATCGGCTGATATCGAGCCGAAACCGGGCGAGCCGATCCCCGCTACGGGAACTGTCTCCGGCCCCACCGGCACCGTGGAATACGAGCTCCGGTTCGATCCCGCCCCAGTTGCCGCCCACCCGAACTGCCTCATCTTCGACGCGTGGGATGCGAACGGCAACGTGCTCGCTGAGCGCGAGGACTACTACTCCGTCGGCGGCGGCTTCATCCAGGACCGCTGGGAGATGGAGGCGCACCGCGACGAATCCGGCGTGGCGGCCGCCCGCGAGATCCCCTCGGTGCCCTACCCCTTCAACACTGCTGCCGAGCTGATGCAGCGTTGCGACGAGACCGGCTTGACCATCGCCGACATCATGCGCGCCAACGAGGAATCCATCCACGGCCGTGAAAAGCTCGACGCCCACCTAGACGCGGTGTGGAACGTGATGCAGGAGTGCGTCGCGCATGGCTTAAAGACGGAGGGCACGCTGCCCGGCGGGCTCAACGTCAAGCGCCGCGCGAACCGTCTCCACCGTCTGCTCACCGCCGAGTACGAGGCTTCCACCGCCCGCGGGCTGGACGCGATGGAGTGGGTCAACCTCTACGCGCTAGCCGTCAACGAGGAAAACGCCGCGCACGGCCAGGTGGTCACCGCTCCGACGAACGGCGCCGCCGGCATCATCCCTGCGGTGATGCACTACTGCCGCGACTTCACCGACGATTTCACCGTCGAGCGCGCCCGCGAGTTTTTGCTCACTGCCGGCGCGGTCGGGTCGATCATCAAGACCAACGCGTCGATCTCGGGTGCGGAGGTGGGGTGCCAGGGCGAGGTCGGCTCGGCGTCTTCCATGGCTGCCGCAGGCATGTGCGCCGCACTCGGGGGCACGCCTGCCCAGGTGGAAAACGCCGCCGAAATCGCCCTCGAGCATAACCTCGGCCTGACCTGCGACCCCGTCGGCGGCCTGGTGCAGGTGCCGTGCATCGAGCGCAACGCCATCGGCGGTGTGAAGGCCATCAACGCTGCGCGTCTGGCCAAGCTGGGCGACGGCACCAACATCGTCACCCTCGACGACGTGGTGGAGACCATGGCCGCCACCGGCCGCGACATGATGACGCAGTACAAGGAGACGTCCATGGGCGGCCTGGCAGTGCAGCTAGGACTGCCGGTGAACATCACCGAGTGCTAGAGCTTAGGCTCCGCTCCCGTAATTGCCTGGGTTACAGCCTGGACCGACAGCGCCACGGACTTTTGCGAGTGCTCCGCGAGGTTCTTCACAGCCACCTCGCCGGCCTCCAGTTCACGCTCCCCGAGCACGAGCGCGTACCTTGCGCCGGCGCGGTCGGCACCCTTCATCGATCCCTTGAGCCCGCGCTTGCCGTAAGACATGTCGGCGGAAACGCCGGCGGCGCGGAGCTCGTCGATAAGCTTGCTCATCTTCACGCGCGCCTCGTCGCCGATCGCGATGCCGAAGACGTCCACACGGTGTGTCGCCTCTTCCAGCTCCACGCCCTCAGCTTCAAGCGCGAGCACGGCGCGGTCCACGCCGAGGCCGTAGCCGATGCCTGACAGGTCCGGGCCACCAATCTGGGCCATCAGACCGTCATAGCGGCCGCCGCCGCCGATGCCGGACTGCGCGCCCAGCCCGTCGTGGACGAACTCGAAGGTGGTCTTGGTGTAGTAGTCCAGCCCGCGAACCATGCGGGGGTTGATCACATACGGCACGCCGAAGCTGTCCAGCGCCGCGGTGACGGCCTCAAAATGGGCGCGGCACTCGTCGCAGAGGTGATCCAGCATCAGCGGCGCATCCGCGGTCATCTCGCGGACTTCCTCACGTTTGTCGTCGAGCACGCGCAGCGGGTTGATCTCCGCGCGCTTGCGGGTTTCCTCGTCCAACGGCAGGTCGAAGAGGAACTGCTGCAGCTTCTCGCGGTACGCCGGACGGCAGTTCTTGTCGCCCAGGCTGGTCAACTCAAGGCGGAACCCGCTCAGGCCGATTGCGCGGTAGCTGCGGTCCGCCAACGCGATGACCTCGGCGTCCAGCAGCGGGTCGTCCATGCCGATGGCCTCCACGCCCACCTGCTGCAGCTGGCGGTAACGGCCAGCCTGGGGGCGCTCGTAGCGAAAGAACGGGCCGTAGTAGTTCAGCTTCACCGGCAGGTAACCGCGGTCCATGTTGTGCTCGATGAACGCGCGCATGACACCCGCGGTGCCCTCCGGGCGCAGCGTCACGGAGCGGCCGCCGCGGTCTTCGAAGGTGTACATCTCCTTGCTCACCACATCCGTGGACTCGCCCACACCGCGGGCGAATAGCGTCGTGTCCTCGAACACCGGCAGCTCGATGTGCTGGTAGCCGGCGATGCGAGCCTGGCGGGCGAACTCGTCGCGCACATGGATAAACGCCGCCGATTGCGGCGGCGCATAATCCGGCACGCCCTTCGGGGCGGAAAGCTTCTGAAACTGGTCGTTCTTGTTCTCGCTCACACCGGGCAAGTCTAATGCAGCCGTCCCCCGCCCGGGGCGAATGCCCGTTTAGCGGTCCGCGTTGGCCTGGCGCAGGTACGGGTTGGTCGCGCGCTCCTGCGCCACGGTCGTCGCGGGGCCGTGGCCGGGCAGCACTTGCAGTTCGTCGGCTAAGTCCCACACCGGCCCCCGCAGCGATTCCTGCATTTGCGCCGGGTCCGAGTCCGGCAAGTCTGTGCGCCCGATGGCGCCGCGGAACAGCACGTCGCCGGAG
Source organism: Corynebacterium sp. HMSC05H05 (assembly GCF_001807265.1). Lineage (GTDB taxonomy): Bacteria > Actinomycetota > Actinomycetes > Mycobacteriales > Mycobacteriaceae > Corynebacterium. The sequence goes on along the minus strand of NZ_KV788388.1, from coordinate 172,367 downwards.
AAAACTACCTCGTCGGCGACCAGCATCACGCAGCCCGGCGAATGGCCCGGGGCGTGCACCACCCGCAACTCCACGCCGGCGATTTCCACGGTCTGGCCATCCTCGAGTGGCGTGGGGTTACCGATTGGGGGCATGGCGGAGGCGTCGTGAAGCTGGCGTGCTTGCTCGCTGACACCCTCGCCCCGCAGCAGCATGAACGCATCCGCTGGGTGGATGAACGTCTCCACGCCGAACGCTGCGGCGTCGCGGATGTGGTCGATGTGGCCGTGCGTGAGCACCACCGCCTCGATGGTCAGCCCCTGCTCCTGCACCAGCTGGCTCACCGCCTCGTGCGCGCCCATCCCCGGGTCGATCACAAACGCGCGATCCCCGTTAGCAACGACATAGCAGTTGGTTTGAAAAGGTCCTGCGGCGAAACCGGCGATTCTCATGCTGGTCACTATATCGGTGCTGCTAGGCTTTCTAGCCGTTCAAGGGCGGATGCGTATCGACGTCTGCTCCGCCCACCCCAACACAATGGCGAGGTGTATAGCCCAGTGGCATCGAACGAACAGCGCGGCAAAGAAGCCCTGTCCCACCTGAAAAGCGAACTGGATTCACGCGACCGCAAGGAAAAGTCCCGCCCCTGGTCGGTGGCAGCCATCTCGGCGGCCGTGATCGCGTTGATCGGCGGCGGCATCTACTTTGCTGCCAACAACGACAGCGGCGACAACCTTGCGTCCGACGAGACAACCGCAGCAACCGAGGCCACCACTGAGGAGCAGGAGCCGTTCGACGCCTCGCAGTTCGAACCGATCGCAACTCAGCGCGAGAAGGCGCTGCCGCCAACCGTGAACTGCACCTACAACGAGGCAGCAGAGCAGGGCGGCGACGGCGTCGGCACCCCGAAAACGTCGGGCGTATCCACCGACGGCACTCTCACCGTCGAGCTCGATACCAACCAGGGACCCATCGGCATGGAGCTGGACCGTGCGGCCTCCCCGTGCACGGTCAACGCCGTTGAATACCTCGCCGAGGAAGGCTTCTACGACGACACCGTCTGCCACCGCCTGACCACCGGCGACGGTTTGAAGGTCCTGCAGTGCGGCGACCGCGCCGGCAACGGCTCGGGTGGCCCCGGCTTCCAGTTCGCCAACGAGCTGCCCACCGACAAGGCCCTCGAAGGCATCGACCTGGCCGAGATGGGCATGCCGGAAGGCGCCTCGGAGGAAGAGATGATGCAGGCCAAGACGATGATGCTGCAGCAAAACAACGAGCCGCAGCGCTACGACCGCGGCACCATCGCCATGGCCAACGCCGGTGTGGACACCAACGGCTCCCAGTTCTTCCTCAACTACGGCGACTCCGTGCTGCCGCCGCTGTACACCTACTTCGGCCAGATCGACGACGAGGGCCTTGCCACCCTGGACAAGATCGCCGAGGCAGGCGTCGAAGGTGGCCAGCAGGACGGCGCCCCGGCGGACGAGGTCCGCATCAAGAAAGTATCCGTCAAGTAACGCTTTCACGAGCCGCAGCGACGTAGCTCTGGGAATCGCCTCAGAGCTTGCTGTCCTAGGTAGCGCGTATGCAGCGCACCCGATAGCATTCCGAGAAGCACACACATTTATACGAGTGAGGAATATTCGATGAAGCTTCGCACCAGCCTTGCGGCAGCCGCAACCGCCACCGCAGTGATGGTTTCCGGCGCCGCAGTTGCCGACGCAGCTCCGACGGTCAACGACACCGAGGAGAGCCGCTCCAAGGACTCCGGCGACAGCGGCAAGAACAACGACAAGAAGACCATCAAGGACAGCTTGTCCTCCTCTGACGAAGAGGGATCCTCCATCGAGGACATGAGCCCGGAGGAGCTCAAGAGCTGGATCGCCGTGGTCACCGCGATCATCGGCATGCTCACCCAGGTGCTTTCCGTCGCATCCAAGTTCGCGCGTTAAACGCCGCGCACCCGCACGGCGCGCACTCGCGGCGCTGTGCACACTCGCGCCACTGCGCAAAGCACAACCGGCTACCTACTACCGGCTACCAGCGAAAATTTCCGTTGGTAACCGGCTCTAGGTAGCCGGTTCTTTTTCGTTCCAGCCCGACGACCACACCAGCGGCGACGCCGCCGCTTCCCCGCAAGGGAGGAACCGGCGGCGTCGTCGTGGACAGCCTGTGTCACATCAGGCGCATCGTCGCATTACTTGTTGGGGTTCAGCAGTGCGATCGGGCCGAGTACGGAATCGATCGGGAACGCCAGTGCCAGCGGGAGCACCAATGCCAGGACAGCTGCGATGACGCCGACGATCACGCCGATCGGCGCGTCGGAAGAAGAGCCCTGCTCCTCCGGGCCCGGCTTCTCAGCCTCAGCCACGGTCACCGGCAGGGACACCTTGGTGCCTGCATCGGTGGTGATCTCCAGGGCCTGTTCGCCAGCGACACCAGCCGGGATCTCCAGCTCGACCTTTGCGCGGCCCTGCTCGCCGAAGCCCTTGTCGGCGTCGGTGACAGCGTTGTCGACGTCGGCGGTAGCCGAGGCCTTGCCAACCTTTGCGGTGACGGTCTTGGCCTGCGCCTCGCCCTCGGAGGAGTAGCTCAGGGAGGTCAGCTCGATGGTGTTCTTCTGGCCCGCCTTCAAGCCACCCTCCGGGAGCACCACACCGACGTCCTTCTGACCGGTGCGAACCTTCGCGTCGCCGGTCTGCAGGTAGTCCACGAATGCCTGCAGGTCGTTGTAGCCCACATCGTTGCGGTCGCGGACCTCTTCCGCGTTGATCAGGGCGTCGCCGCCGTCGAGCAGGAAGGTCGATGCTGCGACGGTGTAGTCCTTCCCCAGATCCACGGACTCGCCGTTGATCTGGATGTCCAGGACGCGGTTGCCGCGCTCAGCGTTCGGGTTGTAGGTGTAGGACACGTTGTCGGACAGGCCCATGTCCAGGCGCGGGCGGCCGGACTTCTCGGCGGCTTCCGGGGTCTGCCACTGGTTCTCCAGGGCTTCCTTGATGGCGGCGCCGGAGAGGGTTGCGACCGCGATGTTGTTGCCGAACGGCTGGACGGTGGCGGCCTGCTCGTAGGTCACGTCGCCCTCGGCCAGGTCCGCGCGGACACCGCCGGCGTTCATGACACCGAAATCAATCTTGGTGTCCAGGAAGGCGGACAGCGCCACGACGGCGGACTGGGCCAGCATGTTGTTCGCAGTGGACTCGGTGCCGCGGTTCGAACCCGGCTTGTCCTCCGGGTTGGAGCCGCGCTTGAAGTCGGCGTCGATGTTGGCGACGACCTTCTGGCCGAGATCCTTGGCGATCTTGTCGGCCTCGTCGACGATCTTCTCCACCTCCGGGTCCGGGGTGATGCCGAGCTCCTCGAGGTGGGTGGCGTCAATCTGCTTGCCCTCGACCTTCACGACCTTCTTCTCGGCCTTGTCGTAGGTCAAGGCGATGTCGGTGACCACCTTGCCGTACTCGTGGGACTGCGCGTAGGGCACCTTGCCGTCGCGGTCGAGCTCCAGACGCTTGATGTGGTCGTCGCCGCCGAAAATGAAGTCGACGTACTCCGGGTTGAGCTTCGGGGCGCTGGTGTCGGCCGGGTCGTGGATAAGCGCGATGACCAGGTCAGCCTCGCCGGACTCCTTGATCTTCTTCGCCTCGACGTTGACCTGCTCGGCGGAATCCGTGAACTCGACGCCTGCGACGTTTGCCGGGCTGGACTTCTCCTTGGTCAGGTTGGAGGTGGTGCCCACCAGCGCCACCTTCACGCCGTCCTTCTCCACAACGGTGTACGGCTTCACAGTCTGCTTGCCGTCGACGAAGATGTTGGCGCCGAGCTGCTTATTCTTCGTGCCCGGCACGATACGGTCGATGAGGTCCTTGTAGCCCTTATCGAACTCGTGGTTGCCCACAGCGGAGCCTTCGGTGCCGATGGCGTTGATGAAGTCCATCGTGTACTTGTCGTCGGAGATGAAGGAGATGAACGCGGAGCCGCCCTGATTGTCGCCGGAGGTGGTGACAATCGTGTTCGGGTTCTGCTCGCGCAGGTAGTTCATGATGCCTGCGACGTTGGCAGCGCCCATCTCGTCGCCAGCCTTCGGGGTGACCTCACCCGAATCCCGGTCCGTGGTCAGGTTCGCCTTCAGTCGACCGTGGAAGTCGGTGATGTTGGCAACGTTGATGGTGACCTGGTCGGCCTCAGCGGCTGCGGCGAACGGTGCTGCGGTGAGCACAACAGCAGTCGTGGTGGTTGCGGCGATCAGCGCGCCAGCGCGGCGGAAATCAAACACGGGAGACTCCTCAAATATGCGGGATGGTGTCCCTCCCTTGTATCCCGGTTTCCGAGTTCCCGCAGAACAACTTCACCGCATACAAACCCTTTTGCTGGGGAAATAACCTTCCGTGCACCAACATTTCATCTGTTGGAAACCTGGACGCCGGCTGGGGGGATGGCTAGGGCAACCTTTGGCCGTCGTTAAGCAGTTACGCGATAGACGTCGAAGACACCCTCGATGTTGCGGATCTGGTTCATGATGGAACCGAGCTGCTTAATGTCGGAGACCTCGATGGTCAAACGGATGGTGGCGATGCGGTCGTCGCCCGCCTGGGACGACATGGCCAAGATCGGCAGCTTCGCCTCCGAGAGCACCCCTGTGGTCTCCGTGAGCAATCCGTTGCGGTCCAGCGCCTCCAGCTGGATCGTGGCTCGCGACGAGCTCCTGTGCGACCGCTGGTTCGCCCACTCAACATCAACCAAGCGCTCCGGCTCGTCCTTGAGCTTGTTGGCGTTCGTGCAGTCAGTGCGGTGCACCGACACTCCCCCGCCACGGGTGACAAAACCGAAGATGGCGTCGCCCGGCACCGGCTGGCAGCACTTTGCCAGCTTCGCCATCACATCTGGGCTGCCCTCCACAAGGATGCCTGGGCCATCGCTGCTGGCCTGCGGGCGCACGAGCGCCGACATCGGAGTGCGTGCCGTGAGCGCATCGACGGCATCGTCATCGCCGCCGAACATGTCCATCAGCAGGTGCGCAACGTGCTGGGACGAGACGTTGCCTGCACCGATGGCGGTGTACAGCGCATCCACGTCTTGGTAGTGCAGGCGCGTGGCCACCTGCCGCATGGACTCGTTGGTGAACAGCCGGTGCATGGGCAGCCCGCCACGCTGCACTTCTGCGGCGAGCGCATCGCGGCCAGCTTCGAGCTGCTCCTCACGGCGCTCCTTGGCAAACCACTGGCGGATCTTCGCCTTCGCACGCGGGGAAACCACAAAGTCCCGCCAATCGCGCGACGGGCCCGCGTTCTGGTCCTTGGAGGTGAAAATCTCGACCCTGTCGCCTGACTTGAGCTCGGTTTCAAGCGTAACCAGCTTGCCGTTGACTTTTGCTCCGATGCAGCGGTGGCCGACCTCAGTGTGGACTGCGTACGCGAAGTCCACAGGGGTGGAGCCTGCAGGCAGGTCCACCACGTCACCCTTCGGGGTGAAGGCGAAGATCTGCTGGCTTGTCAGGTCGTAACGCAAAGAATCGAGGAACTCGTTCGGGTCAGCGGCCTCCTTCTGCCAATCGAGCAGCTGCCGCATCCAGGCCATCTGGTCCACTTCGGACTGATCGCCCTTGTGCGAGCCCTTCGTCTCCTTGTAGCGCCAGTGCGCCGCCACGCCAAACTCGGCGTTGTAGTGCATCTCGTGGGTGCGCACCTGGACCTCAAGGGGGCGACCCGTGTGCGTCATCACGGTCGTGTGCAGCGACTGGTACACGCCGAAGCGCGGATTGGAGATGTAGTCCTTGAACCGGCCCGGCATCACGGAGTACAGCGAGTGCACCACGCCGATGGCCGCGTAGCAGTCGTTGACGGAATCAACCAGTACGCGGATGCCCACCAGATCAAAGATCTCGTTAAAGTCGTGGCCCCGCACCGACATCTTCTGATAAATCGACCAGTAGTGCTTCGGCCTGCCCATCACCTCGGCAGTGATGCCGTTGGAGGCGAGCTCCTTCTGCAGGACGTCGGTAATTTCCCGCAGCGCCCTGTCGCGGGACGGCGCGTGGTCCGCGACCATGCGCACGATCTCCTCGTACTTCTTCGGCTGCAGGATGGCAAACGCGAGATCTTCCAGCTCCCACTTCACGCTCGCCATTCCCAGGCGGTGAGCCAGCGGTGCGATGACGTCGAGGGTCTCCTGCGCTTTCTTCGCCTGCTTCTCCGGAGGCAAGAAGCGCATGGTGCGCATGTTGTGCAGGCGGTCCGCCACCTTGATCACCAGCACGCGTGGATCTTCTGCCATGGCCACGATCATCTTGCGGATCGTCTCCGCCTCGGCCGCCGCGCCGAGAGCAACCTTATCCAGCTTGGTCACTCCGTTGACCAGCTTTGCCACCTCGGGGCCGAAGTCGCGGGTCAGGTCGTCGAGGGAGTAGTCGGTGTCCTCGACAGTGTCGTGCAGAAGCGCCGCCACCAACGTTGTGGTGTCCATGCCGATTTCGGCGCAGATGGTCGCCACCGCGAGCGGGTGGGTGATGTACGGATCCCCCGATTTACGGAAAACCCCCTCGTGCAGGTGCTCCGCAGTGGAGTACGCGCGGTCGAGCAGTTCCGCGTCTGCCTTGGGGTGGAATTTGCGGTGCAACGACAGCAGCGGGTCAAGCACCGGGTTTGTCTTCGAGCGGCTGTTGCCCGTCAGCGACCGCGCCAGACGGGCAGACATGCTGCGCACGGAGGGGCCTGTCCTCTTCACCGGCTTGTCAGTCATTCCTAGCCTCCGATTCCAGAACTTCTCCCGCGACTAAAAACGTAATCCTACGCGTTCTCGGGGTGCTCCTCGCCGAGAACCACCAGCGGGGCGTCGCCAAGCTTGCTGCGCCCGCCGAGGCCCGGCACCTCGAGAACGACCACATAGCCTGCGACGGTGCCGCCGGCGCGCTCGATCAAATCCCGGGCGGCGACGAGGGTGCCGCCGGTGGCCAGCACGTCGTCTACAAGCACGATGCTCTTGCCGGTGATATCCACGCCGTCCGCCGGAATCTCGAGCGCGGCCGAGCTGTACTCCGTGGTGTACTCCTGAGTGATCACCGGCGGCGGCAGCTTGCCCTTCTTACGGATGGCCAGGATGCCGGTGCCGAGCTCATACGCCACAGCTGAGCCGAGCAGGAACCCGCGCGCGTCCAGGCCGCCGATGAGGTCGGCGCCGAGCTTGCGGCTGGCGGTGGCCATTTCCGCAATGACGATGTTCAGCGCTGCCGGATCCGCGAGCACCGGGGTGAGGTCCTCGAACAGGACGCCTTCTTCCGGGAAGTCCTGCACCTGACGGATCTTCTCCTTCAGGGCGTCGCGGGCGGTGGCGTAGCGGTTGCCGTCGATAGGTGTGGGGGCCATTGGTGTGGATTCTCCTGTTACTTTTCGGACGGGGTTGTTTCTGTGTTCAGCTGCCACCGGTCCATGTTCCAGCCGATGCCGGCAAGACCTGTGTACGGCACCACGTTACGCACTGCGCCATCCACGGCGAAGGTGCGGGGCTGCGCGGCGAGCGGAATGGACGGCAGCTGCTTCCACAGGTGCTCTTCCTGGGCGCGAAGCGCACCAAGTTCCTGGGCGCGGTTATTGGCGGATGGGAACTCCCGCATGGGGTCCGTGGCGTGCAAAATCACGTCGGCCGCGCCGTCGGTCCAGGTCTCATTGCCCCACTCGTCGTACTCCGCCCGTGGCAGATCCGCGAGCGTTTTTCCGCCCTCGGTCACGTCGGTGACTGTGATGCCGGCAGGCTCGCAGGTGCGGCGGATGGAATCCACCATGGCTGCGAACCGCGCGTCCGGGTACGGATAGCCGATGCGGATCTCAGTGCCATACAGCGCGGATGCGCCTTCGATGTCCACCTCGAGGTGCGGCGCCGCGACATCCTTGAGGCGCGCTGCCAGCGGATCTGAGTGCTGCAGCACGTGCAGCGGCGCAACGGGCACGTCGATGCCCGCTGCGTCGCTCGATGCCTTTGCGACGGCACGCAGGTCCACGCACTTGGCAAACGCCTGCCGGTTCTCGTGGATCGCCCACATACCGACCTGCGGGAAAGTCAGCGCCTCGGTGAGTTCACCGATCTGAGAGTCAACGCTGAGGCGGTTGCCCTCGGCGTTGACGTCGTGCCATGCCGGCGATGTCTCTCGCAGATCGCCTATGCGGAGCGCCTCATCCTCAGACAACTCGGCGGAATCAGCGGAACCGGGCCAGACAACCATCTCCGGGGTTTGTGGCGCGTCGCCGTAGTAGTGCTCGTTGGCCACCAGTGTCACTTCACCGCGCTCGCCCACCTCCGCGATCTTGAACGGCCCGAAGGACACCTGCAGTTCGGGATCAAACTCTGCCAGATTGAAACCGTGCCGCCACACGTCGCCGATCGGCTTGAGGCGGGAAAAGTCGTTGGACTGCAAATCGCCATCGAGCTCTTCCACACTTTTACCCAGTTTTGCCGCGACGGCATGAGCCGGCAGCACGGTGCCGGCGTCGAAAAGCCCGCGCCAGCGCGCGCCGCGCTTCTCCTTAAAGGTGAGCGTGAATTCCTTGGACCCGGGGGTGCAGGACAGCCCTTCCGTGTCATCGAATAGCGGCATGTGCGAGCCAAACATGCCCGGGTAGTGGCCGGCCGTGAACGTGAGGAGGAAGTCGGAGCACGTGACCGGTGTGCCGTCGGAAAATACCGCGGCATCGGACAGGGTGTATATCACCTTGCGCTGGTCGCCCGGTAGCACCTGGGTGGTGACCAAATCCGTGTTCGGGATCATCTGGCCGCTCGGCCCAGGCACGTACACGCCTGGATACAAACGCACCGAAAGCAACTCCGCTAGATCGGTGGCACCTTCTAAGGCGCCGGCGTTTGTGGTGCGCAACTCTCCAAGTGCCTGATAACCGAACAACTTTTTCGATTCCTGGTCCTCGCGGTCGTCCGCGCTGCACGCGGACAGAGCGAAGACGCTGAGTGCCGTCGCCGCGACTGCGGCGACCGCACGGGTGAAACGTCCTGCCATGGTTTGCCGCCGTCTACCTACCTGGACGCCAGGTCGTGGAACCGGTGGCACCGGTGGCACCGGTGGACTCGTCGACCGTCGATTCGGTACGGCGTACCGGAGCGGCAACCTGACGCTTCTCGTGGACAACCTCTTCGGTTGCCTCGTCCTCGACCTCGCCAGCGCCGCGGGCGCGGTAGCGCTCCACTGCGGCGTTGTGGTCCTTGTACTTCTTCTTGCGGTTAACCAGGCTCACCAGCAGCGGGGTGGCCAGGAACAGCGAGGAGAAAATGCCTTCGACGACACCGATGAGCTGGATCAGGGCGAGATCCTTCAGGGTGCCCACACCAAGCATCCACACGGCCACGATCATCAGCGCCACAATCGGCAGCGCCGAAATCACGGAGGTGGAGATGGAACGCATCACCGTCTGGTTGACGGCCAAGTTCGCCTCCTCGGCGTAGGTGGAGCGGCGCGAATCCAACACACCCGAGGTGTTCTCGCGCACCTTGTCAAACACGATGACCGTGTCGTACAGGGAGAAGGTCAGCACAGTGAGCAGACCGATGATCATCGCCGGGGTGACCTCGAGGCCGAACAGAGCGTAGATACCGGCGATCAGCACCGCGTCGACGATGAGCGCAGCCATTGCCGCTGCCGCCATCTCGCGCTGCAGGCGCACCGCCACGTACACCGCAGCGGCGACCAGGAAGACAGCCATGGCAAGCAGCATGCGGTTGGTGATGGTGGAGCCCCAGGACTCGGACACAGTGGAATCACCGATTGCGTCGGCGTTGGGCTCGCCGGTGTGGTCTTCTACCTGGTATTCGTCGAAAATTGCTTGACGTGCGGCGTCAATCTGCTCCTGGGTGAGGTGGCCGGAATTGATCTCCAACGTGCGGGTGTCGCCGGAGCCGACAATCTGGGTCAGCTCAGGGGTCACACCAGTCGCATCGACGAAGGTCTCCTCCACCTCCTCGGCAACGAGCTCGCCGGCGGGCATGGTCATCTTCGTGCCGCCTTCAAAGTCGATGCCCATGTTGAAACCGCGCAGCAGCATGGCCAGCAGGGAAATAACCACCAGAGCGAGGGTGATGCCGTACCACAGTTTGCGGCGCCCCACGAAGTCGATGGCGCCGCTGCCGTCGTAGAGCGTTTCCGCTGAACGCTTGGTTTTCACGGGGGCGAGGGTGTCCCCTGTTCGCCCTGCCTCAGCGGAGGTCTGAGCCGGAGTTGCCTTGGTTCTCGACATGTCTAGTTCTCCTCAATCGTTGCGGCTGGCTGAAGCACTTGCTTGTCGACGTCCCCCGGCTGCTCGACGTGTCGAGCCTCCGACCGACGTGCTTCGGCGGTCTTAAACGCTTTACCCATGCCGTTGACGGACGGCTTGGACCAGAACCGGCTGCGCGACGCGATAATAAGCAGCGGTGCGGTAACCAGGAAGGTGACAATCAGGTCGAACACGGTGGTCAGACCCATGGTGAAGGCGAAGCCCTTCACGTCGCCAACGGCGAGGAAGTAGATGATCACAGCACCGATCAGGGTGACCATGTTGCCGGTGATGACCGTGTCCTTCGCCCGCTGCCAGCCGGAGGCGGTGGCAGAGCGGAACGTCTTGCCCTTGCGCACCTCGTCCTTGATGCGCTCGTAGATGACGATGAAGGAGTCGGCCGTGGCACCGATACCGATGACCAGGCCAGCGATGCCGGAGAGGTCCAGGGAGTAGCCGATCCAGCGGCCCAGCAGCACCAAGGTGCCGTAGACGAGCGCACCTGCGGCGACGAGCGACGCGAGCGAGATCAGGCCGTAGAGGCGGTAGTAGGCGAAGACGAACAGAGCGACCAGGATCAGGCCCACCAGGCCGGAGTACAGGCCGGCCTTCAGGGATGCCTGGCCGAGTGACGGCGGCACGGACAGCGCGGTGCCGCCCGGCTCGCCGTTTTCACCGGCAAACGACAGCGGCAGCGCGCCGTAGCGCAGGTTGTTGGCGAGGCCTTCCGCCTCTTCCTGCGTGAAGTTGCCGGTGATGGACGTTGCGGAACCGGGCGGGGTCGCGCCCTGGATCACCGGCGCGGAAATCACCTGGGAGTCCAGCGTGATGGCAATCTGCTTCTGCAGCATCTCGCTGGTCAGGCGCGCCCACGTCTCGGAGCCATTGGGCTCGCCTGCCTGGCTAAACGCGAAGCTAATCTCCATCTGGCTGGACTGCGGGTTGAAACCGCCGGTGATCGCGCGGTTGGTGTCGATCTGCTCACCGGTCAGGCGCGGGCCGTCAGCGTCGGTAACGCCGTTGAGCAGGGGCACCTCGTCGAGAAGCAGCGCCTGGCCGGTTGTCGGGTCGCAGGAGACCAGCGGCAGGTCGGCCTTGTCGGAGCCAGCCAGCGGGTCGGTGATCTGGCCCATGCAGCGCGCCGACATCAAGGTCAGGGCAGCGAACTGCTCGGTCGGGTCGGTGGACTGGCGGGTGCGGCGGAGCATGTCCGTCGTCTCCTGCCGGCGCTCCGCCGCCTCGACCGGACCGTTCGGCTCCGGCAGCGGCTCAGCACTCACCTGCGGGACATCCTTCGGCGCCTCCGGGGCTTCTTCCTTCGGCGCGATGTCCTTGCCTACGCCGCTTTCATCCTGCGGCTGTTCTGCAGCCTCTTCGGCTTGCTTCTCCGCGGCTTCCTTACGCGCGGCAATCTGGGTGAGCACGGCCTGGCCTTCCTGCGGGGAGAAAATGCCGTACTTGACCCACTCATTGGTCATGTCCAAAGTGACGTCGTCGATTGTGGTGCTGTCCGCTGCCGGCGGGTCAAGCACCGGGCGGAAGAACAGCTGCGAGGTCTGGCCGATGTTGCGGATCTCCGCCGTGTCGTCGCCGGCCGCCTCGATGACAATCGTGTTGCCGTCCACAACCACGGAGGCTCCGGAGACACCCATGCCGTTGACGCGGTTTTCAAGGATATTGCGCGCGTCCTGCAGTTGCTCGTTCGTCGGTTCGTCGCCCTGCGGGACCAGAGTGACACGGGTGCCGCCCTGCAAATCAATGCCAAGCTTCGGCTCAGCGGTTTTGCTTCCGGTGAAAAAGACTAGGGCGTAGACGCCGATGACAATGAGGGTAAACAGCGCGAGCAGCCGAGCAGGCCAGCGCTTCTTTCCCTTCACTTCGCGGGACCGCCGAGTGTTGTTGGACACTGAGCTGACTCCTCTGCTTTCCGAGCTCCAATTTTCTCCTCCACCGGAGCCCACAACACCCGATAAGAGGCACAAATGAAGGGCGTGCCGGTGGAGACACAACGGAACATGCTACGGCATAGCCCCGAAAAACTGGCAGTCCGGTCCGCGCCAGCCTTAATAGAGCGACATTTGTCCCGGTGCATCAGGGGGTGCCTGCAGCCCCAGGTGCTCCCACGCCGCGGCGGTAGCTACTCGCCCTCGCCCGGTTCGCGACATCAATCCCGCGCGCACAAGGTAAGGCTCGCACACCTCCTCGATAGTGCCGGGTTCTTCACCGACGGCAATGGCGAGTGTGCCCACGCCCACCGGCCCCCCGCCATGGCCGCGGATCAGTGCGTCGAGCACCGCCCGGTCAAGGCGGTCTAGTCCTAGCTCATCCACGTCGAAAACGCTGAGCGCTGAACGCGCCGCATCAAGGTCGACGTGGCCGTCCCCATGCACATCAGCCCAGTCGCGCACGCGGCGAAGCAGACGGTTGGCAATTCGCGGCGTGCCGCGCGAACGCGAGGCGATTTCTACCGCGGCATCTGTGTCGATGCGCACGCCGAGGATGTCTGCCGCGCGGCTGACCACCTGGGTCAGATCCTCCACGTCGTAGAACTCCATCTGGGCGGTAAATCCGAAGCGGTCGCGCAACGGCCCCGTGAGCATGCCAGCGCGGGTGGTTGCACCGACGAGGGTAAACGGCGGAATCTCCAGCGGGATCGAAGTTGCGCCAGGGCCCTTGCCGACGATTACGTCGATGCGGAAATCCTCCATCGCCATGTACAGCATTTCCTCGGCCGGACGGGCGATGCGGTGGATTTCGTCGATGAAAAGCACGTCACCTTCCATCAGGTTGGACAGCATCGCCGCCAAATCACCCGCGCGTTCCAGCGCAGGACCCGAGGTCATCCGCAGCGAGGTCCCAAGCTCCTGCGCCACGATCATTGCCATAGTGGTCTTACCCAGACCTGGTGGGCCGGACAGCAGGATGTGGTCCGGCGTCACCCCGCGGCTGCGCGCACCTGCGAGCACGAGGTTGAGCTGCTCGCGCACTTTGGGTTGGCCGATAAACTCGTTGATCGACTTCGGGCGCAGCGAGCGCTCAATGTCGTGCTCGTCTGCCTGCGCGTGTGCGTCTACTGGCGACGGCGGCTTCGCCGCGAACCCCTCCGGCAGTTCGAACTCGGTCTTTTCCACATCCGACACGGTGTACCTCCCCTACTTCTTGCCCAACTGGCTCAGCGCCTGGCGCAGCAACGCGGACGCGTTCTCCTCCGGCAGCTCCTCCACCAACGCGTCGACCACCGGCCGCGCCGAGCGTTCCTGGAACCCCAGGCCCACCAGCGCCTCGACCACCTGCTCGGAGACGAGCGAGGAGCCCTTTCCAGGTGCGGACGCGCCAGCAGTGGACGGAGAATCTCCATTCGGGATGAAGGCCTCCACCTTGTCCTTGAGCTCGAGGGCGATGCGCTCCGCCATTTTCTTCCCTACACCGGGGATGGACTGGATCGTCTTCGCGTCTCCGGCGGCGATGTGGGAGGACAGCTCGCCCGGGTCAAACACGGACAGCGACGCGAGGGCCAACTTCGGGCCTAACCCGGAGACACCCTGGAGCTTGTGGAACATCTCGCGGGCGTCCGCGTCGCCGAAGCCGTACAGAGTGACACCGTCGTCCTTGACCACCAATGACGTCATCACCCGGGCCTGTTCGCCGCGGATTAAGCGGCTGAGCGTTTGCGGAGTGGCGAGGAAGCGGTAGCCCACGCCCGAGCACTCTATGACCGCATGGTCGAGCCCGATAGTGAGCACTTCGCCGTTGAGAGAATCGATCATTGCTTCGCCGCTTTCATGGTCAACTGGTTGGTCCGTGCGATCAAGGGGGCGCGCCAGCAGTGGCACACCGCGATAGCGAGCGCGTCGGCCGCATCCGCCGGCTTCGGCGCCTCTGACAAGCCCAGGATGCGCGTGATCATCACCGTCATCTGCTTCTTATCCGCCCGCCCATTGCCGGAGATAGCCTTTTTCACTTCTGACGGGGTGTACATGTGCACCGGGATGCCCCGCTCTGCCGCCGCCAGCACCATCACGCCTACCGCGTGTGCTGTGTGCATGACAGTAGAGACGTTGCCGCGTTCAAAAATGCGCTCCATGGCGATGACGTCCGGGCGGTAGTCGTCGATCCACTCACCTACCGCGCGCGACAGACGCAGCAGCCGCTCCGCCAGCTCCGCCGTGGACGGAGTACGCACGACGCCGACGGCGACGGGGATGATCTGCCGGCCACGGCCCGCCTGCACAACGGAAAGGCCGCAGCGCGTCAAGCCCGGGTCGATCCCCATGACCCGCAGACCTTCCAGCGACATCGCATCCTCCCTTCCACACATGTGACACATATGTTCTACCACAGGAGGCGCAACAAACGCCCGCGCCACCAACGGCGGCGCGGGCGTTGCGCATAGCGAAAGACTGCGAAAGGCCAGTAAAAGGCCTAGTCCTCCAGCTGAGCCACGACCTCGTCAGAGAGGTTCATGTTGGTGTACACGTTCTGCACGTCGTCCGAATCCTCCAGTGCGTCGATGATGCGCATCATCTTCTTCGCACCCTCGACGTCGAGGTCAACCTCAACGTCCGCACGGAATTCCTGGCCGGCCTCCTCAATCTCGATACCCTCGCCGACGAGTGCCTCACGCACTGCCGGCAGGTCGGTCGGCTTGCAGGTGATCTCGAACTCCTCGCCGAGGTCGTTGACTTCCTCGGCGCCAGCGTCGAGCACCGCCATGAGCACGTCGTCCTCGCTGAGCTCGCCCTTCTGGATGGTCACCACACCGGTGCGCTCGAACATGTAGCCGACGGAGCCCGACTCACCTAGGTTGCCGCCGTTTTTGGTCATCGCGGTGCGCACCTCGGTGGCCGCGCGGTTGCGGTTGTCCGTCAGACACTCGATGAGCACTGCGACGCCGTTGACGCCGTAGCCTTCGTACATCACGGTCTCCCAGTTCGCGCCGCCAGCTTCTTCGCCGGAGCCGCGCTTGCGGGCGCGCTCGATGTTGTCGTTCGGCACCGAAGCCTTTTTGGCCTTGCGGATCATGTCGTCAAGGGTGGGGTTCGCGGCCGGGTCGCCGCCGCCGGTTCGTGCCGCGACCTCAATGTCCTTGATCATCTTCGCCCACAACTTCGACCGCTTCGCGTCGTTTGCGGCCTTCTTGTGCTTCGTGGTTGCCCACTTTGAGTGGCCCGCCATAACGCACCCCTTTTCCTCGGTTGACGTGTAACAGACGGCATTATACGCACCGCCGCGCCAAAGCTTTTACCGGTCGTCCCGCGCGAACTGTGGCAATGCCGCCGTGCCACCGAGCCGCAAGAAGCTCACCGACGGGCGAAGACGCAGCGCACGCGTATCCGCGACAGCGTCGTCGTAGAAGCGGATGGCCAACTCAGCTCGGATGTCCGCGTCGTTGAGCGGGCCCGGCGCACCCGCTCCTGCGTACCGTTCAGCCACCTGCGACGCCAAGTGCTCCTCTTGCGCGAGACGCGTGCGCACATCCTCAGGTGTCAGTCTGACCTGCTCCGTGCGCTGCGCTGCAGCACCGAGCTCGGGGTAGATTGCGGCGATGACGGCGCAGCGCCGGTCCAGAGCCGCTTGTAAAGCATCGCGCGAACGGTCGAGCCGGATGTGCAGGCGGTTGAGCCGCTGCGCCGTGTTGTAGGCCCATGCGGTCAGCGCCGTGACCACCACCGCCAACACCACCCACATGAAAGTCATAGCCACCCTTCCACCCCGACCTTCTCCCCAATCGACACCGCCTCGTACACCGCCAGCACTTGACGCGCCACGACAGACCAGTCGAAGTCTTCTGCCCGTTTCACGCCGCGGGCGGCCAGGTTGGCGCGAAACGGGACGTCGTCGATAAGCAACTGCAACTTCTGCGCGAGCGCCGTAGCGTCGCCGGGCGCGAACAGTAACCCCGCGTCGCCTTCGCACACTGCGGCGAACGCCGGAATGTCGCTGGCGACGACGGCGCAACCGGCGGCCATCGCCTCCACGAGAATGATCCCGAAAGATTCACCGCCAAGGTTCGGCGCCACAAAGATGTCGGCGCGGCCGAGGATCTCCGCCTTCTCATCCTCGGAAACCAGGCCCGCAAACTCGACGCCCTCGACCTTGCGGGGCGCGCCAGCTCCGATGACCGTCACGCGTGGCTTGTGCGGTAGCTGCTCCATCGCCTGCAGGAACACGTCCAGGCCCTTGCGGGGCTCGTCCAAGCGGCCCAGGAACACCACCTCGGCGGTGCGCTCTGGGGACTCCGACACGTGCCGTGCCGCCGCAAACCTGCCGGTGTCCACTCCGTTGGGGATGATCACGGGGTCGGTGCCCACCTGCTGCGACTGCCAACGCCACGCTTCTTCGCTCACGGCGATGCCTGCGCGGATCTTCTCCAGGCTGCCACGCAACGCAGGCAACGCGAGCTTCAGCGCGTAGGAGGACTCTGCCGAGGCGTGGTATGTGGCCACGATCGGGCCGGTAGCCATGCGCAACGCCGCCATGGAATAGCTCGGCGAATTCGGTTCGTGCACGTGCAGGATGTCAAAGTTGCCGCGCTCGATGAACTGCCGCGTTGTGCGCCGCACCTGGGGGCCGAAGGACAGGCGTGCGACCGAACCGTTGTATCGCACCGGTACTGCAGCCCCGCCCCGTGTCACCCACGCCGGAAGCTCGGCACTGCTGGAGGCTGGCCCGAGTACTTCAGCGTGGTGGCCCATCTCGCGCAGCTTGACCGCAAGGTCAAGGACGTGGGCTTGAACTCCGCCCGGCACGTTGAAGGAGTATGGACACACCAGACCAATTCTCACCCTGGCTACCTCCCCTGTTCGCGGTGCTTTCGCAGCCGCTGTTCCATCTCCCGGCGGCGACTCGGCTTCGGCGCGTCCTTAGGCCACAGCGGTTGCAGCATGTGCCAATCCGCCGGGTGTGCGGCGATGTTCTCGGCGAACTGGTCGGCCACCCGTTGCGCCGTTTCTTCGAGCGTGGTCACCTCCAATGGGGCGGAGATGCTGAAGCCCCAGCCGGGGTTGCGCCGGGTGCCCGTGAACCAAGAGTGGGCTACAAGCAGCGTCGCACCGGTATCCTTCGACAGCTTGGCCGGGCCCACCGGAAACGTCGTTTCCTCGCCGAAGAACGTCACCGGCACTCCGTTGCGTGAAAAGTCCCGCTCCCCTAGCAGGCACACTATGCCGCCGGCGGCGAGCACCTCCTTCAGCCGCTCGAACGGGGGCTGCTCACCCCCGGTCAAAGGCACAACATCGAAGCCGAGCGACTCCCGGAACTGCACGAACGCATCGAACAGCGCCTCAGGTTTCAGGCGTTCCGCGACGGTAGTGAACCCGCCGTAGTTTTCCGCCAGCCACGCCCCCGCCATGTCCCAGTTGCCCGTGTGCGGCAGCGTCAGCACCACCCCGCGGCCCCGCGCAACGGCGGCATCCAAGTGCTCGCGTCCGGCGACCCCTGCCGAAAGCGTCGAGTTCAACCCCGGATCGCCCGCCATCCGCGGCAGACGGAAGGCCTCCAGCCAGTAGCGTGCGTACGAGCGCAGGGCGTCTCGGACTAGCTCCCGGGTGACGTTTTCCGGCCCCACCACACGCGTGAGGTTGCGCCGGAGCATGTCCATGCCCGCGCCGTCGCCGGAGACGAGGTCGGCGGCCCACTCAGTGGCCCGCGCGGTCAACGGCGCAGGCAGCGCGCCGGCGATCTTCCAGCCGGCGATGTAGCCCGCGGCGACGAGCCGCTCCCGCGCGGAGACCATCTACGCCCCCGCCGGCGGCGCGATCTTCGCGTCCGCCCCCTTGTCACGCCCGGCAAACATCAGGCGCTGAACCACAGTGATCACGGAACCGACCAACAGGATCCATAACGAAACCACCACGGCGTTGGGCACACCGAAGCCCTCCAGCGCAATGCCGCCGAGCCCCAGAATCAAGCGCTCAGGACGTTCAATCAGCCCGCCGACGATCTTCAGCCCGCCGGCCTCGCCGCGGGCCTTGATGTAGCTGATGGTCTGCGAGAGCACAATGACCGCCAGGCACACCGCCACGTTCACGGGAGCCGCATCCGCGACGTAGATCAGCCACATCGCGATCGCCCCAAAGAGTGCACCGTCGGTCAGCCGGTCGCAGCTCGCGTCCAGCGTCGCCCCGAACGCGGTGCCTCCGCCGCGCAGCCTGGCCATCGTGCCGTCGACCATGTCGAAGGCGGCGAAGAACAGGCTGAGCACGGCCGCCCACACCAGGTGGCCTGTAGGGATGAGCACCATCGCCGTGAGCATGGTCAGCGCGGTGCCCGCAACGGTGGTCGTGTTCGGGGTCAGCCCGATCTTCAGCAGCCCTTTCGCCACCGGCTCGACCACTGCTGCGGCGGGTTTGCGTCCGTGCACGCTAAGCATGGTGTTCACCTGATTCAATCGCGTCGACTTCGCGCCAGCCGTCGGCAAGCAGCGCCCGCGTTTCCTGTAACAGTTGCGGCAGTACTTTGGTGCCGCCGATGACGGTCATGAAGTTCGCGTCGCCCGCCCAGCGCGGCACCACATGCAGGTGCAGGTGGTCGCCGACCGACCCGCCCGAGGCCTTGCCCAGGTTGAGCCCGACGTTGATCGCTTCCGGTTTGGACACGCGCTTGAGCGTTTTCACCGCGTGCTTCGCAAACACCATCAGCTCGTCGGTCTCCGCGTCGGTGAGTTCTTCCAGCTCAGCGACCTTGCGGTACGGCACCACCATCAGGTGGCCGGCGTTGTACGGGTACAGGTTGCACACCGCGTACACCGTCTTGCCGCGCGCGACGATGAGGCCGTCCTCGTCGCTCATCTGCGGGATTTCCAGGAATGGATCGCCTGTGCTTCTCGACGATCCTCCGGTCTCCCCCGTCTCGCTTTCCGCCGGCATCTGGGTGATGTAGCTGGAGCGGTACGGCGCCCACAGGCGGGCAAGACGGTCCGGATCGCCCACGCCGGTGTCGACGTAAGTCTCGCCGTTAGTTGGCGGCTGCAACGGTTTCCTCACTCGGCTGATCGTTGCGCTTGGCAGCGATCCAGTCCGCGATCAGCTCCACAGCGCGCTCGACCGGCACGCCGTTAATCTGGCTACCGTCGAGGAAGCGGAAGCTCACCGCGTTCGCCTCCACGTCGCGCTCGCCCGCGAGCAGCATGAACGGCACCTTGGACGTGGTGTGGGTACGGATCTTCTTCTGCATGCGGTCGTCCGAGTGGTCCACCTCGGCGCGGATGCCGCGCTCGCGCAGCTTTGCAACGACACCGTCCAAGTGGTCGGCGAACGCGTCGGCCACCGGGATACCCACCACCTGGTGCGGGGCCAGCCAGGCCGGGAACGCGCCAGCGTAGTGCTCGAGCAGCACGCCGAAGAAGCGCTCGATGGAGCCAAAGAGAGCGCGGTGGATCATCACCGGGCGCTTCTTCGAGCCGTCTGAGGAGGTGTAGGTCAGGTCGAAGCGCTCCGGCAGGTTGAAGTCCAGCTGAACAGTGGACATCTGCCAGGTGCGGCCGATGGCGTCGCGCGCCTGCACGGAGATCTTCGGGCCGTAGAATGCGGCACCCGCCGGGTCCGGCACGAGCTCCAGGCCGGACTTCTTGGCCACGGACTCCAGGATGTTGGTGGAGCGCTCCCAGATCTCATCGTCGCCGATGTACTTGTTCGGGTCCTTGGTGGACAGCTCCAGGTAGAAGTCGTCCAAACCGTAGTCCTGCAGCAGGGAAATGATGAACTCCAGCACGCTGGTCAGCTCGTCTTCCAACTGCTCCTCGGTGCAGTAGATGTGAGCATCGTCCTGCGTGAAGCCGCGGGCGCGCGTCAGGCCGTGGACCACGCCGGACTTCTCGTAGCGGTAGACGGTGCCGAACTCGAACAGGCGCAGCGGCAGTTCCCGGTAGGAACGCCCGCGCGAGTCGAAGATGAGGTTGTGCATCGGGCAGTTCATCGGCTTGGCGTAGTAGTCCACCGGCTGCTTGGTCACGTTGCCGTCTTCGTCGACCTCGCCGTCGAGCTTCATCGGCGGGAACATGCCGTCGGCGTACCAGTCCAGGTGGCCCGACTTCTTAAACAGGTCGCCCTTGGTCACGTGCGGGGTGTTGACGAAGGAGTAGCCGGCGGCGACGTGGCGCTCGCGCGAGTGCTGCTCCATGGTCATTCGCACGATGCCGCCGTCCGGGTGGAACACCGGCAGGCCAGAGCCGACCTCGTCCGGGAAGGAGAACAGGTCCAGCTCGTTGCCCAAGCGGCGGTGGTCGCGCTTTTCCGCCTCTTCGAGCATGGTCATGTACTCTTCGAGCTTTTCCTTGGACTCCCAGGCGGTGCCGTAGACGCGCTGCAGGCCGGCGTTGTTCTGATCGCCGCGCCAGTACGCGGCGGACGAGCGGGTGAGCGCGAACGCCGGGATGTACTTGGTGGTGGGCACGTGCGGGCCGCGGCACAGGTCGTGCCACTCCACCTCGTTCGTGCGCGGGTTGACGTTGTCATAGTGCGTCAGCTCGCCGGCACCGATTTCGGTGGCCTCATCGGAGTCCGGATCGACGTTGCCTTTGTCGTTGATCAGCTCGAGCTTGTACGGCTCGTCCTTGAGGTCTTCTGCAGCCTCTTCGGCGGAGGCGTAGACGCCGCGGACAAACTTCTGGCCCTGCTTGATGATCTTCTTCATGCGCTTTTCCAGCGCCTTCAGATCCTCGGACGTAAACGGCTCCGCAACGTCGAAGTCGTAGTAGAAGCCGTCCTCGATGGCCGGGCCGATACCCAGCTTGGTGCCGGGGAACTCGGCCTGCACAGCCTGGGCGAGCACGTGGGCGCAGGAGTGGCGGATCACGGAGCGGCCGAGCTCAGTGTTTGCAGGTACCGGCGTAAACGTCGCGGTTGCTTCGGGGACGTGCGAGAGGTCTTTCAGCTCGCCCGCTTCGTCCTGGACGCACACGACGGCGTCCTCCCCCTTATTCGGCAGGTTCAGCTCCCGCATGGCCGCGCCGACGGCGGTGCCGGCGGGAACCTCGAACGGTGCGAACTCGACTGCTGCTTCGGTAGACATATCTGTCGTGCGCTCCTTTGCGCGTCACTGGGCTGCGTCATACCTGGACGCCGCCCATCTTCTACGTTCTCTCCCGACGGCGCAGGTGGCGCGCCGGACGCCAGGGAGTCTACCCTTGGCCGCCCGAAAGTACGGCTTCGCCCCAGTATGCGTCGCCGCTTCCTTCCCCACCGGGCTCTCGTGTGCCCGGCGGGATCCAGTACACCGCAGATCCGATGTGCGTGGTCCACTCGTTGAGCCGGTCAACTTCTAACAGCCGTTGCAGCACCGGGGTGAACTGCACGTCCGGGTCCTTCTGGTACGCCAAAAAGACCAGCCCCGCGTCAGACAGCTCGCCGGGCGCCGGCGGCAGCGAATAGTTGTACGGCCTGCGCAAAAACTTCTGTTCCGGGTGGTCCGCGGGCGGCATGGCACGTGCCATGTGGGAGTTTTTGTCGATCACGGGCAGCCCGTACTCGTCCAACGCCTCCAGGTCGGGGGCATCGAATTCGTCTTTGCCGGTCAGCGGTGCTCCGTCGTCAAGTCTGCGCCCCACCGCCACTTCGCGGGAGGTGCGGTCCAACCGCTCCCAATCGTCGAGGTCCATCGCAATGCGGCGCACAACGAGCGACGACGACCCGTCGTCGGCGAACACCTGCTCGGCGTACTCTTCGTCCGAATGCGGGTTGACGGTACCGTCCACCTGGCCGAAGAGGTTGCGCGGAGTCTGGCCTTTAGGGATGGAGCCAAACGCGTTCATGAACCCCTGCTGCAGCCAGTGGGTGTCCACGTAGTCCATGCCGGCGCGCGTCATGTGGCGCAGCGCCCAGGCGCACATCACCGGGTCGTCGGAGCAGATCTGCAGCACCAGATCCGTCTGCCCCCACTCCGGCTGCAACTGCTCGCGCGGCATCGCGGGGATGTCGTGCAACCACTTCGGCTTGGCGTCTGGCGCCGCGATTTCGAAGACGCGCTCGCCGAACCCGCAGGTGATGGTGAGGTTAGCGGGCCACTGCACCATCTCCGGCTCCAGGCTGGACAAAGGGTTGCGGCCGGCGGTCAGCTCGCGGGCGTCTTCGGTCCACAGCCGCATGAGCCTGATTATGCCGCTTCCGTCCACCCCGTCCTTCACCCTGAAGCCGGCAAGGTTGAGCGACGCCTGTGTCGGTGTCTGGATGCCTGCCTGATGCTCACCGTCGAAGGCGACGGATGCTTCCGTCAACGGTTCGAAGTTGGGGTCGGAGTTGCTCGGCGCGTCGTCGCACGCTGAGAGCAGCATGCCTGTCGACGCCACCCCGGCCACCCCAGCCGTTCCGGCCAAAAACCCCCGCCGGCTCACACCCGGCATGCCGCATCCTCCTTTAGTGCTTGTGCTCGTCGTGACCAGCGTGGTCGCCGGGGTCAGCGTGATCGCCCAGATCGCCGTAGCTTTCGTCGCCCGGCAGCATTGTGCGCACGGCGACATCAGGCACGGTCGCGGTCGCGCCGCCTTCGAGCAGCAGTGTCACATCGATGGTGTCGCCAGCCTCGATGGCTGGCGCGTAGCCCATCACCATGAAGTGGTCGCCTCCCGGTGCCAGCTCGTGGGTTCCGCCCGCGGGAATGTCGAAGCCGCCGTCCTTTTCGCGCATCACTCCGTCTACAACCTCGTGGATCTGGTAGTCCGCTTCTCCGAGCGACGTGGTAAATCCCACGACCGAGATGTCATTGTCCGAGTTGTTGTGCAGCGTGCCGAAGATCGACGTCATGTCGCTGCCATCCGCAGCATCTTTCGCCGCCTTCGCACGAACAGCTCCGTCCTCGAGCGTGACCGCGTCGTTTGCAAGATCCGCGGCCGGAACATCAGTCGCCGGATTGCTGGTTGCCGCTTCCGAGGTGACCTCGTTGTAGGAGGACTGCTCCTGCTCAGCTGCGTCGTTGGCCGCATCACTGCAGCCCGCCAGAACCAGAGCCGCTGCTGCAAGACCCGTGACGGTTCGCTTCTTCATTAGTGTTCTCCTACTTGTCCGTATCGGTGTTGGTTTCAGAGATTCGGCGGCTCTTCGCCAGAGCCCCGAAGCCGGCACCGGCAACGACCAGCACGCCGGCTAGGGCGAGCAGCACCTTCATCGTGGAACTCATACCGTCGGCCGCGTCAACGACAGGGTCCTTGCTTGCATCCGCGGTGGCTTCGGCATCGTCGCCCTGGGCGTTCTCCGCCCCGGAGGGGCTGAAGCTGAACGAGGTCATCCCCTTCGTTGAATGGCCGTCGGAGGACACGATTTGGAAGCCGACCTTGTAGTCGCCCGGTTGCGCGTCGAGGTCGGCCGGAAGGTCGAGGGTGACAAACCGTCCTTCAATGTCGGGCTCGCCGGAGTGCACGACCTCGGATTGCCCGTCGACCTCGCGGGAAAGCGCGACCGTGTTGAAGCCATCCTGGATCTCCCCGGAAAACTCCAGGGTGATTGCGTCCGGGAACTCGCTGACCACGCCCTTATCCTCCGGGTCCGCGCCAATGACGGAGTCGTGGGCGACGGCCGGTGCCGCCGCGATCAACGTCGCCGTGGCCGCCGCCGCTGCGACTGCGCCACCTCGTGCAAAACCTGCCGGGATGAGCATGGTGCCTCCTCTAGTAAAACCAACGCGCCGGTTGGCGCTAAGAGCACTAGTCGTATCCCCGCCCATGTTAGTTCCCGTCACACCCGCCCCAAAACTATGAACGGAGCAACCCCAACCCAAACGACGATATCGGCATAAAGCCTCCAGGCCGAGCCGCGACCTGGGTTTTTCCAAGAGCTAACGCCGCAAATGCCGATATCGTCGTTTACGGGGCAAACGAAAAACGCCCCAGGCTGTTTCCAACCTGGGGCTCTCCCTAGTGGTCCTAGCTGGGATCGAACCAGCGACCTTTCCGGTGTGAACGGAACGCTCTTCCACTGAGCCATAGGACCGAACGAGAAGAGAGATTACACGCCACACCGGAAAGAACCGAATCGGCTGGTCAATGCGGATAACGAGGATGGCCAACCACGGGACGTCGAGAAGCGCTTGCGCCGCAGAACAAATTGCACCCGCGTAATTCGCACCTAACCCCCACAACATGCCTGTGACGTGCCGATTTGTAACGGTGGGCAATATGCGGATAAAGTCTGTTCTCGCATTCGACGCGGACAGCGTAGAACGCATGCGGATGTAGCGCAGTTGGTAGCGCATCACCTTGCCAAGGTGAGGGTCGCGAGTTCGAGTCTCGTCATCCGCTCCAGTTCCCCAGCGGAACATGAGCGCGATTAGCTCAGCGGTAGAGCACTACCTCGACACGGTAGGGGTCACTGGTTCGATCCCAGTATCGCGCACAGAGGGTTTGTCCCCTCGGTAACTGAATAGCAATGCGGATGTAGCGCAGTTGGTAGCGCATCACCTTGCCAAGGTGAGGGTCGCGAGTTCGAGTCTCGTCATCCGCTCCAAGTACTTCGGGGTTGAAGCCGAATACTTCGGAGGTAACTCCACGGTGGATTGGTCGAGTGGTTAGGCAACGGTCTGCAAAACCGTGTACACGGGTTCGATTCCCGTATCCACCTCCAAGCTGCAATAGCCTTGCGCGATTAGCTCAGCGGTAGAGCACTACCTCGACACGGTAGGGGTCACTGGTTCGATCCCAGTATCGCGCACAGAGGGTTTGTCCCCTCGGTAACTGAATAGCAATGCGGATGTAGCGCAGTTGGTAGCGCATCACCTTGCCAAGGTGAGGGTCGCGAGTTCGAGTCTCGTCATCCGCTCCACCTCAACCCCGGCCCGCGCGGCCGGGGTTATTCTTTTGCCATGGTCACTTCCGCGAACGACATCCTCGGACCGGTCCTCGCCCCTGAGAGGCGTGAAACACGTGCGGCAATGGTGATGACTCTCTTCGGCGCCTTCGGTCGCGACGGCACTTCGGGCGATCTTGGCAACGAGCTCGATTCCGAGTTCCTGCAGGAGCTCCGCGCGTGGGCGGATGTCGTTCTCGTTTCCTCCGGCACAGTCGCTGCGGAGAGGTACGGTCCTTCGGACACCCCGATGGCCGTATTGTCGCGTTCTCTAGACATCGACCCCTCGCTCGGGGTGTTCTCCGGCCAGGACCCCATCATTGTGTGCCCGGAGCGATCGCTTAACGACGACACGCTGGCCGCTCAACGCACCGCCCTGGCAGAAGCAGGCGCGCGCTTCCTTTCCGCTGGCGATGGCTCACCTTCTGAAGTCATCGACGCCCTGCACCGCGATGGGTTCAATCGCATTGCCTGCGAAGGTGGCCCGAGCGTGTACGCCGATATGATCGGCAGCGGCCTACTTGACGTCGTGCACGTCACCTTGGATCCCTCCGTAAGCGCCGCGGACGGACCGTGGGGGTTGCAACGCATCAGCAAACAACGCCCATTCGAACGGCGATATGCGTTGGAAGCCGCCCACACGTCTGTAGGCGCGGGCGATTCGATGCTCTTCCTGCGCTACCGGTGCGTGTGCGAAGGGTAGCTGCGCCCCGGCAGGTACGGTTAGGCGCGTGATTGATACTCCGCCGCCACGTAGCGTCCCCGAAGAACCCGCAGCGGGTTCAACCGCAGTGCAGGCCCAGCCGGCTGCCCAGAGCGCCGGTGTCTCGTCTGCGATCGCTGCTGCAGCCTGGCCTGTCGCGGCGCTTCTGGTCTTGCATCGGCTGTGTATTCTCGCGCGCACGGGGTCGGTGACGGACGATTTCACCACAGTGTGGTCTGCGGCGCGCCGATTCGTGGAACGCGTCCCCGTGTACAACGAGGTCTACAGCCACGTCAATCCGCACTACCTTTACAACCCGGGCGCGACCCTGCTGCTGTCGCCGATGGGGCTGATCTCTGACATAGACCTGGCGCGCCCGCTGTTCATCGCGGTCAACGCCGCGTGCATCATCGCCGCTTTGGCGTGGCTGACCAAACTTTCAGGCCGCCCGCTTTCCGGGCCAACGTTGCCTGTCGCGATAGCACTGGCCTTTTGCACCGAGGCGGTGACAAACACGCTGGTGTTTTCCAACATCAACGGCATACTCCTGCTCGCCTTGGTTGCCTTTATCGCGCTGCTTCTTTCCCGCCGGGACACCAGCGCGGGTGTGGTGCTGGGATTGGCCATTTTGGTCAAGCCGATGTTCGCCCCGCTGCTGGTGCTGCCGCTGCTGCAGTTTCGCTGGCGCCCCGCACTCGGAGCGATTGGTGTTCCTGTGATGATGAACCTCATCGCGTGGCCGCTGACCCCGAGCGCCCGCGACTACCTCGATGTGGTTGTTCCGTATTTGAAGGTCACGCGCGACTACGCCAACTCTTCCCTGCCGGGTTTCGCCGTGTACTTCGGCATGCCCGGCTGGGCGAAAGCCGCACTGTTCGTGGTGCTGGCTGTCGCGGTCGCAGGGGCGGTGCTCGGGCTATTGCGCGTGCGCCACAGCCAAGAGCTGCTCTACCTGGCTGTGGGCTCCGGAGTGCTGCTCGCCGGGGTCTGTCTGCTGTCCTCTCTAGGACAGGCCTATTACTCCATGATGCTGTTTCCCGCGCTGTTTACGGTGTTCTCTCCGGATAGCCCCCTGCGCAGCTGGCCTGCTTGGCTCGGTGCGACGCTGTGCCTTTCCCCTCTGAGCTGGTCTAGCCCGCATCATCCGTTGACCGGCAGTTGGCTCAACACGTTTTTACCCACAGCCGGGTGGGCCGTGTTTATTGTCGCGTGCGCCGCGTGGGTATTGTCTAGGCCAACCTTGCTCGCTCCGAGGGAAAGGATTGGGCGATGACGAATTTCAAGGACTTCACCGACGCGCAGTGGCGTGAGAAGCTCAGCCCGGAGGAGTTCCACGTTCTGCGTGAGGCAGGCACGGAACCCCCAGGTGTCGGCGAATACACCAACACCACCACCGAGGGCGTATACCGCTGCCGTGCGTGCGGTGCCGAGCTGTTCCGTTCCACCGAGAAGTTTGACGCCCACTGCGGCTGGCCCTCGTTCTTCTCCCCGCTGGCGGGCGACGCCGTCATCGAGCGCGAGGACACTTCCCTCGGCATGGTGCGCACGGAGGTGTTGTGCGCCAACTGCCACTCCCATCTGGGCCATGTGTTCGCCGGCGAGGGCTTCAACACCCCCACCGATCTGCGCTACTGCATCAACTCTATCTCGCTGACGCTCGACGAAGCGTAGAAAAGACGCCGTCAAGCAATTGCTTTGACGGCGCCGCCTCCGGTGCGAGGCCGCTTAGGGCAGCACCGAGATGATCTCGCCGATGTCGCCCACGCGGCGGCCCGTCTGGAACGGGATCTCTTCGCGCACGTGCAGGCGGGCCTCGGTGTATCGCATGGTCTTCATCAACGCTTCGATACGCTCCAGCGTCGGCGCCTCGAATGCGAGCATCCACTCGTAGTCGCCGAGTGTGAACGCTTCCACGGTGTTGGCGCGCACATCCGCGAAATCGCGGGCCGCCATGCCGTGCTCCGCAAGGATGCGGCGGCGCTTTTCCGGCTCCATCACGTACCAGTCGTAGGAGCGCACGAACGGGTAGACCGTGATCCAGTCCCCCGGCTCCTCACCCATGATGAAGCTGGGCAGGTGGGACTTGTTGAACTCAGCCGGACGGTGCAGCCCGTTGCCAATCCAGCTCAGTTCCACCTTCTGACCGAAAGCGGTTTCCCGGCGGAAGTCCGCGAGGGCCTTCTGCAGATCCTCGAACTCCTCGGCGTGCCACCAGATCATGAAGTCGGCGTCGGCGCGGATCCCGGTGTTGTCGTAGATGCCGCGAACCGTGACCACGCCCTCCTGCTCAAGGTTGGTGAAGAAGGCGCGAGCTTCGTCGATAAGCTTGCTGCGCTCGGTGCCAAGCACCCCGGGGACTGCGCGGAACACCGCGAACTGCAAGAAGCGCTGCGTGGCGTTGAGTTTGTCAAAGTCGAGCTTGGCCATGGATTTTGCCCCTTTCCTGCCGCACGGCAGATCAAACAAAAGTCGTAGGACATTCTACGCCCTAGGTTGCGACACTCACGGCGCGCCTCCCCCAACGACGCGGGTTGCTGGATACGTTTGACCCTGTGATGAAACCGGACACCACCTCCCCCATGTCCGCCGGAGGCGCGGGCGCCAACAGGGACGACCACGGCAACAGCGATTCCTGGCCCGCAGAATTCAGCGCGGCCGTCGAATCCATGCACGCGGCGCGCCTGCGCCCCGAGATCACCCTGGGCACTATCCGCCCTCCGCAGCGCCCCGCACCGTTTAGTCACGCCGTCGGCCTAGAAGTCGCGCATGCGGACGAAGAGAACGTCCCGGTGAACTCTGAAAGCGATGCGTTCGGCCGCCTGATCTTGTTGCACTCCCCCGCCGCCGAAGAGGCATGGGAGGGCTCCATGCGCCTGGTCGCCTACATCCAGGCGGATATGGACGACGCTGTCGCTTCCGACCCACTGCTGCCGGACGTGGCCTGGCAGTGGCTCAACGAGTCCTTGGCCGAAACTGGCGCGCGCCACACCAACCTCGGCGGCACCGTCACGTCGACTGCCTCGGTGCGGTTCGGCGAGATTGGTGGGCCGCCTCGCGCGTACCAGCTGGAAATGCGCGCTTCCTGGACAGCTGAAGGCACCGACCTTCAGCACCACGTCGAGGCGTTTTCAAAGGTTCTGGCGCACGTCGCAGGTTTGCCTCCGGAAGGTGTGGCCCAGCTCGGTCCGCGCTAAAATCTCACCTGATGAGTGCACGGCTGGACTACCACCTTGTAAACACGCCCGCCGCCTTCCGTGAAGCGGCGGGCGCACTCGCGCACGGCCGCGGTCCGTTTGCTGTTGACACTGAGCGCGCCTCGTCGTTCCGCTACGGGGACCGGGCCTTCCTCGTGCAAGTGCGCCGTCGCGGCGCAGGCACGTTCCTGATCGCGCCCGAAGGTCACCGCGACGAGGTACGGGACATTCTCGGCCCTGTTCTCAACGGCGGAGAATGGATCATCCACGCGGCCAGCGAAGATCTGCGCAGTCTGGCGCTGCTCGGGTTGCACCCGGGCGTCCTTTTCGACACTGAGCTCGCCTCCCGCATTGTCGGCTACGACAGACCAAACCTCGCGGCGATGGTTGAGCGTTTCGTCGGCGTGGAACTGGAGAAGGGACACGGCCACGAAGACTGGTCCCGCACGCCTCTGCCCCGCGCTTGGCAGGACTACGCCGCACTCGACGTGGAATACCTCAACGAGCTGGCCGAAGCGCTCACGGAAGTCCTCGACGCTCAAGGCAAGCTGCGCTGGGCATTCGAAGAGTTCGCGCACCTCATCACCGTCTACTCGTTGGCTCCGCGCCCTGAGAAGTCCTGGCGCGATATCAAGGGACTTTCTACATTGCGGGACCAGTCCGGACTCCAAGTCGCCCGCGAGCTCTGGCACGCCCGCGAGCAATTGAGCGAGCAACGCGACATCGCCCCCGGGCGCCTGCTACCAAACCGGGCACTGGTTGATATTGCGCTCGCGGAGCCTGACTCACCTCGCGGGTTAACTCGTGCGGTTGGCGGTAAGGGATTACCGCCACGGGAGGTCCGGCGCTGGCTCGGCGTGGTCGAGCGCGCTTTGGCTACTGACCCTGGCACGTGGCCTCAGCGCCGAGACGCGCGGGCTAACGGCACCCCGTCAAAGTCCGGGTGGGAACGCCACTACCCGGAATCGTGGCAGATGCTCCAACTGTGCCGCAAAGACATCGCCGCGAGTGCCGAGGATTTGGACATCCGGCCGGACATTCTTCTCACCCCCGCGATCCTGCGGGAGACGGTGTGGCACGCCCCTGGCCGCGGCCCCGCCTGGGACACCCATCAAGCAGCGACGGCCCTGGAAAAAGCGGGTGCGCGGCCGTGGCAAGTGGAAATCACCGCACCAATTTTGGCTGCGGCGCACGCCGAGATGACGCAAATGACCTAAGCGTCCTGATCCGCGAGGCTCGCCGCCCACTCACGGACCTGCTTGGCAGCCGATGCGGGGTCGAGGCCGTACTCCTCCAAGATCTCGCCGCGCGATGCGTGCAGCGGGAAGATGTCCGGAAACGCGAGCTGGCGCACCGGGGTATCCACCTCCGCTGCGGCGAGAGCCTCTGCTACGGCGGAGCCAACGCCACCGCGGACCACGCCGTCTTCGTACACCACCACAAGGTCTGCTTCCGTGGCCAATTCCAGCACGTCGGAGGAGACGGGGACGACCCAGCGCGGGTCCACCACGGTTGCACGGATGCCGTCGGCTCGCACCGCTCCTGCGACTTCGAGGCCGTACTTCGCAAATGCGCCGACGGCAACGATCAGCACATCGATCTCGTCCCCGGCGCCCTCGCCTTCCGGACGCGCCAGCACGTCAGTGCCGCCGGCGAGTCGCTCCAAGGCATCAATATCGGAGCCGACCGCCCCCTTCGGGAAGCGGACGACAGTCGGCCCATCGTCCACCGCGATAGCCTCGGAGAACTCTTCGCGCAGACGCGCTGCATCGCGCGGCGCTGCGATCCGGATCCCCGGAACGATGGAAGCGATAGCCATGTCCCAGACACCGTTGTGGCTGGCACCGTCCGACCCGGTCACGCCCGCCCGGTCCAGCACCAGGGTCACAGGTTGATCAATGAGCCCCACGTCCATGAGCAGCTGGTCGAAGGCGCGATTCAGGAACGTCGAGTAGACCGCAACAACCGGGTGCAAGCCGCCCAGCGCCATGCCCGACGCGGATGCGACAGCGTGCTGTTCTGCAATGCCTACATCGAAGAACCGGTCCGGGAACTGCTCCGCAAAAGGCTGCAGGCCGGTCGGTCCCGCCATCGCGGCGGTAATGGCCACGATGTCATCGCGCTCGTGGCCGACCCGCAACAGCTCCTCAGTAAACACAGAAGTCCAGCCCGGCTCAGATGTGGCGAGCGACTGTCCAGTCACCGGATCAATCACGCCCGTGGAGTGCATCTGATCAGCCACGTTGTTCACAGCCGGGGCGAACCCGTGGCCCTTCTCAGTGACCACGTGCACGATCAGCGGGCCTTCGTAGCGCTTCGCGTACTTGAAGGCGTTGAGCAGGCTCTTGATGTCGTGCCCTTCAACAGGGCCGACGTATTTCATGCCCAGCTCCGGGAACATTTCGGTGGGCAGCACCTGGTACTTCACGCCCTCTTTGAGCGCATGCAGCGCGTCGAAGGTGCGCTCGCCCACCCAGCCCATGGACTTCAGCGTCTTTTTGCCGGACTCCATCACTTCGTCGTACGCCGGCTGCATGCGAAGCGCCGCAAGCTGGTCGCGCAGCTTTGTCAGGTTGTTGGCAAACCCGCCGATGGTCGGTGAATAGGAACGGCCGTTGTCATTGACAACGATCACCACATTGCGGTTGGCCGCCGCGATGTTGTTCAGCGCCTCCCAGCACATGCCGCCGGTCAACGCCCCGTCACCGACGACGGCGACCACGTTGTCGCCGTCCCGGCCTTTCAACGCCTTCGCCTTGGCAAGGCCGTCCGCATAGGACAGCGACGCGCTGGCGTGCGAGGACTCGGTCCAATCGTGCTCCGACTCCGCGCGCGCGGTGTAGCCCGAAAGACCACCCTTCTTGCGCAGCGTGTCGAACTGCCCACCGCGCCCGGTGAGGATCTTGTGCACGTACGACTGGTGGGACGTGTCCCAAATAATCGGGTCGTTCGGCGAGTCGAAGATGTAGTGCAGCGCGATGGTCATCTCCACCACACCCAAGTTCGGGCCGAGGTGGCCGCCGGTTGCAGAGACTTTCTGGATCAACATCTCGCGGATCTCGCCGGCCAGATCGTCGAGCTGCGCAGGAGAGAGCTTGCGGACATCCGCTGGCGTCGCAATATGCTCAAGCAGTGCCACAGTCCCGTCGTACTCCTTCGCATTGTCAGGCGCGCCCGGATTGGGCGCAGCTGCCGTTTCGTTCACGCTAGTTTACACGCTGGCGCTCAGACGAAGATTCGTCCCGCTACACCGGCTCAAGCACCGCGATTGCTTCGAAGTGGTGGGTGTTCGGAAACGCGTCGATAAGCTTCATCTGCTTAACGCAATAGCCGTGTTCGCCAAAACCCGCCAGGTCGCGCGCGAATGTTGCCGGGTCGCAGCCGACGTGGATGATGCGCTCCGGTGCTGCCTGAGCGATCGCACGAACCACGTCCGCACCCGCGCCCGCGCGCGGCGGGTCCAGCACAACCAGCCCCGGGCGCTCCAACTCGCCCACGACCGCCGCCGCATCGCCGTGGTGCACGCGCACATCACACGAAGCTGTGACCTGCTGGCGGCGGGAGGTTGCGGCGCTGGAGTAGTCCACAGACTCAATCCGGCCACCACCGAGCGCCTCGTTCATCGCTGGAACGAGCGCCCCGACGCCACCGTAAAGGTCCCAACCCACGCGGCGCGTGTACTCACCCGCGCCCCACTGGGCAATCACGTCGGAATACGCCTCGGGTGCTTTCTGGTGCGCCTGCCAGAACGCAGTTGGCGGGAAGACGAAGTCGAACCCGCGCACCCGCTCTACCAGCTCACCTGGACCTTCAAGAACGCGCTCGACGCGCTCCACGCGGCGTCCGCGTTGCGCAGCCTGAGTCTCCACCACGTGCCGGCTACCGTCTGAATCGACTGCGGCAACGAGCTCTGCGCCGGGAGTGAAGCTGTCGGCTGCTTCCCCGACGATCCCGTCGAGTAAGCCCAGCACTGGCTGGGTGCACTGCACACCTGCCACGACCTCGGTGGAACGCGCCCGCCGCATTCCGGCGTTGCCCTGGCGGTCCACGCCCAGCCTGGCGCGGGTGCGCCACCCGGTCGCCGGCTGGAGCTGGACCGCCTCCACTGAGCCGAGATCGACGCTGTCAAGTACTCCGGAACGGGATGACAGCGCGCCCAGCTGACCAAGCAGCACCTCGCGCTTGAGCCGGAGTTGCGCGTCTGCGTCAATATGGGAAAAGTCGCAGCACCCCGCGCCCGCGGCAGCCGCGGGGCAAGTGGGATCGACGCGGTGCGGCGAAGGCTCGAGCACAGCGGTCGTCTCTGCGCGGGCCCAACGCTTCTTCACCTTCGTCAGCGTCGCCGCCACCGTGTCCCCGAGGATTGCGTCACGGACAAACACCACACGCCCGTCTGGCGCGTCGGCGATGCCTTCGCCGCCGTGCGCCATAGCCCGGACACGCAAGCGCACCGGCTCGCCGGCCTTGACAGCGGGCGCACCGGTGCTATGAGCCATCTCCGCCACTTACTCGGCAGCAGACGGGGCGTCGCCGCCTGCCTTAGTGCTGCCGCCTGCGGCGCGACGCTCGCGCAACTCCTGCAGCTGCTTCTGATTCTCAACGTTCTGGGCGATTATCTGCTTCAGCGCATCGCTCAGTGCGTTCGGGTTGCCCTCCGCCGGTGCCTGCGCGGACGCTTGGCCCTGACGCGCCTTCGCCTCAGCCGCAGCCTGCACCTGCTGCGCCAGCTGCGCGGGCAAAACAACCTGCAGGGAGTTGCCGGCCAGAATCGGGTCATCACCGCGGTAAACAAAGGAGCGGGCGACAGTTTCGCGGCCGATCTCGGCGAGTTGGTCTTCCGAGCCGGTCGGAGCTGCCAGGGTGACACGGTAGAGCCAGCGCGGGCCCTCCACGCCGATGATACGGATGACACCGTTCGTTCCGGTGCCCACGATCTCCTGGCCCCACGGGCCCTGCTGGATCTCCACCGGCATGCCTTCGGAGCGCATGCCCGCGATGATCTCCTCCGAAGACTCCTCCCAGAGGCCGCCGGTGCGCGGCGCGGCGAATGCGACCGGGGTGATACGGCCGTAGCGGGTAACCACGTGAACCATCTTCGGGCCTTGCTCGCCCATCTCCACCTGCACCTGGGATTCCTTCGGCAGCGGGACGCGGATCGAGCCAAGGTTCAAGGTGACGTTGGAAAAGTCGGAGAAGTCGAAGTCCTCGATGTCCACGTTGTCGCCGTCGAACGGGCCGGTGGAGCCTCCCACCGGGTCGTAGTCCGTCAGCGCTTCCACACCAGCCGCGGCCGAGGCGACAGGCGCGGCCGCGGGGGCAGCTTCCTGCGTTTCGACGGGCGAAGCCTCCTCAGCCGCCTCAACTGCAGACGCTGCCTCGGACTCAGCCGCGGGCTGGTCCTGCTTCGGTTCGAGCGGCGAGGACTCTACAGGATTCTCCTGCTTCTGCTTCTTCTTTTTCTTGCCAAACGGCCAAAATGCCATCGGTGGTCACTCCCTAAATCGGTGGTCGCAGATGAGTGTAATTCTTGTGTTTGCCGCTATTGACTGTAGTCGGGGCACGCGGCGCTAGTGCGTACCGGTCGAGCCGTACCCGCCGTCGCCGCGCTGTGTCTCGTCCAGCGCCTCAACCTCAGTGAACCCCACCAACTCGACGCGCTGGATCACGAGCTGTGCGATCCGCATCCCGCGGGTGATTTCGATCGGCTCGGAACGGTCGGTGTTGAGCAGGCAGACCTTCAGCTCTCCGCGGTAGCCCGCGTCGATGGTCCCGGGCGTGTTGACGATGCTCAACCCGTGCTTGGCAGCCATGCCGGAGCGTGGATGGATGAGGCCGACCGTGCCCACTGGTAGCGCGACGGCCACTCCGGTGGACACCAGCGCGCGCTCCCCCGGCTGCAAAACCAAGTTTTCTGCGGAATACAGATCCGCGCCAGCATCTTCCGGGTGTGCCCGCATTGGCATGGGAAGCTCCGGATCAAGGCGCTTGACTGGGATCGGCGGCAGCGAATCGCCACCGTAGGTGCTGTACGTGCTGTTTTGGTTCTCCACCCGCCCCACACTACGTCAGTGCCGCTACCGCGGCGCCACTCCGCCAGAGACGCCAAGCCACTCCGCCCGGGGCGCCAGTGCACTGGGCCAGGGCATTGGGCCGCCCTCCCCCGCAGTTGGCGCGCAAGTATGCCCCTGCACAGGGCCCGCCTATTGTGGAGTACGTGAGTGAGACCGCATCGACCCCTTCAAACCCCCGCTCCGAGGATGCAGCACCAGCTGCGACGGCACCCAAGGCAAAGGTGTTGTACACGGAGCGCCAGTGGGTGCCTTGGTATTGGTGGGCTGCCCTCGCCGGGCTCGCCCTGTTGCTCGCCGGGCAGTTCGGCCTCAACCGCAACGTTTGGTGGTTCGCGGTTCCGCTAGTGCTATTCACGGCACTTTTCGCGTGGTTTTTGTTCTGGCTGTCGCGCACCACAGTAAGCGTCGAGCAAGACCCTGACGGTACGCGCTGGCTACTCGTGGAGGACGCGAATCTGCCAAACACAGTGGTGTCGCGCTCGATGGTGGTGCCGGGTTCCGCCCGCCAGAATGCGCTGGGACGCCAGTTGGACCCGGCGGCGTTTTTGGTCTCGCGCCCATGGGTCAGTGAGCATGTCCTCATCGTTCTGGACGACCCAGAGGACCCAACGCCGTACTGGCTGATCTCTTCGAAGAACCCCGAGGAGGTGTTGGCGGCTTTCGCACCCGGCACTGCTGCCGGGTAGCCGGACGATCCGGACAACCCGGACAACACCGCGAATGACGAAGGGCGGCCCCTCCTGACAAGGTGGGGCCGCCCTTTAGCCGTCGATAAGCGATTGCTTACTCGCAGTCGAGGCAGATCTTCGAGCCGTCGTCCTCGGTGTAGGCGAGGCGCTTGTTCTTCTGCACCAGGAAACAGGATGCGCAGGTGAACTCGTCGTCCTGTCGCGGCTTGACCTCGACGTTGAGCTCCTCGCCGGACAGGTCCTGGGTCGGAGGCTCCACCGGTTCCACGATCTCGCCGTCGTCATCCATGCTGCTGCCAGCTACTTCAGCAGCCTTGAGGCCTTCCAAGGAGTCGGTCTCAATTTCATCGTCCATGCGGCGGCGCGGCGCATCGTAATCGGTGGCCATGGTGGTGTGTCCTCCAGCTCAGCGTGGTCGCCCCTGGAAGGGGCCTGAATGTCGTTATTTGAGCGGAATACTAGGTCAAACACATAGCCCTGTCATCTTTCCTGCTCAGGCGTCGAAAACTTCGCTTGCAAGGCGGGGGTTGCTTTGCGTTTGTACACTTCCACTCCATGACGCAAAAGGCTCTGGGTTTCGGTGTTGATATCGGCGGTTCCGGCGTGAAGGGCGCCGTGGTGGATCTGCAAACCGGCGATTTTGTGGGCGAGCGGGTAAAGATTGCCACCCCTAAGCCCGCGACCCCGGAGGCGGTTGCCGAGGTTGTCAGGCAGATCGTCGGCGAATGCGAGTGGGAGGGCCCGGTCGGCATCACTCTCCCGTCAGTGGTGACCCAGCAGGTCGCGCGCACCGCAGCCAACATCGATGCGTCGTGGGTGGGCGCCAACGTGCACGGTCTCTTCACCGAAGCGCTGGGCCGCGAGGCCGTCTCTGTACTCAATGATGCGGACGCGGCGGGCATTGCCGAGGTCGCCTTCGGCGACGATGCCGCCCGCAGTGGCGCGGTTATCTTCCTCACCTTCGGCACCGGCATTGGTTCCGCGTTTCTGGTTGACGGCACCTTGTTCCCCAACACGGAACTCGGGCACATGCTTATCGACGGCACCGAGGCCGAGCATTTCGCCTCTTCCGCCGCGAAAGACCGGGATGAGCTCAGCTACAAAAAGTGGGCCAAGCGCGTAGATACAATCCTTCACGAATACGACCGGCTGTTTAACCCGACGGCGTTCGTTGTCGGTGGCGGCATTTCCCGGCACGCGGACAAGTGGGTGCCGCTTTTGACCGTGGACACCCCGGTGGTTCCGGCAGCGCTGCGCAACCGGGCCGGCATCGTGGGAGCCGCGATGGCCGCCCAGGACCATGTCGCACCGTAACCCCACCCGGGGGTTGATGTACGGTGGTTGCCGTTCAACGGTCGGTCCGCGGGGCACGGAATACTCCGCGTGGACGGCTGTTAATATTGGCGTTCTGAAAATTTTTGGACGCATACGTACCCTGGATTGCCAGTGGTAAGGTCCGATTGACTCGAAAGGGCGTACGTGGTAGCCAGCGAAGCTTCAAGCAACAATGCCGACGACGTGACTGCAGTTTCGTCCGACGGTGGCGCAGGCAGCGTTGCCAAGTCCAGCGCGAAGAAGACAGCCAAGAAGGCTGCGAAGAAAACCGCGAAGAAGACCGCCAAAAAGACGGTGAAGAAGGCAGCAAAGAAGACGGCGAAAAAGACTGCGAAGAAGGCCGTTAAGAAAACCGCGAAGAAGACGACTGCGAAGAAGGCCACAGCGAAGAAGGCAACTAAGGCGGTCAAGGAAGCCGCGGATGCCGACGAGCTGGAGGACGAGGTCCAAAACGTTGACGGCGATGCGGATTACGACCCGGAGATCGGCGACGAGGACGAGGCCTTCGATGAGGACATCGACGACGCACTCGGCGACGACGGTGAGGATGAGGAAGGCCTGGGCGAAGATGACGCCGAGGACGACGAAGACGACGAGGAAGACAGCAGTTCTTCTGTCTGGGACATCGAGGAGTCCGCTGCCCTGCGCCAGGCACGCAAGGACGCGCAGCTGACGGCCTCCGCTGACTCGGTGCGCGCCTACCTCAAGCAGATCGGCAAGGTGGCCCTGCTCGACGCGGAGCAGGAGGTGTCGCTAGCAAAGCGCATCGAGGCCGGACTGTACGCGCAGTACCGCCTCGACGAGATGGCGCGTGCGGCCGCCGAAGGTGACAAGGACGCGAAACTCACCCCAGCGGTGAAGCGCGACCTGCGTTCCGTTGCGCGCGATGGGCGGAAGGCGAAAAACCACCTGTTGGAGGCGAACCTTCGTCTGGTGGTCTCCCTAGCGAAGCGCTACACCGGCCGCGGCATGGCGTTTCTGGACCTGATCCAGGAGGGCAACCTCGGTCTCATCCGCGCGGTAGAGAAGTTCGACTACTCCAAGGGGTACAAGTTCTCCACCTACGCCACCTGGTGGATCCGCCAGGCCATTACCCGCGCGATGGCGGATCAAGCCCGCACCATCCGTATCCCGGTGCACATGGTCGAGGTCATTAATAAGCTCGGCCGCATCCAGCGCGAGCTGCTGCAGGATCTTGGCCGCGAGCCGACCCCGCTGGAGCTGGCGAAGGAAATGGACATCACTGAAGAAAAGGTGATGGAGATCCAGCAGTACGCCCGTGAGCCGATCTCGCTTGATCAGACCATCGGCGACGAGGGCGACAGCCAGCTCGGCGACTTCATCGAGGACTCCGAGGCTGTCGTGGCTGTGGACGCGGTGTCGTTCACGCTGCTGCAGGACCAGCTGCAGGACGTGCTGCACACGCTGTCCGAGCGCGAAGCCGGCGTTGTGCGCCTGCGCTTCGGGCTTACCGACGGCATGCCGCGCACCCTCGACGAGATCGGGCAGGTCTACGGCGTGACGCGCGAGCGCATCCGCCAAATCGAGTCCAAGACCATGTCGAAGCTGCGCCACCCGTCGCGCTCCCAGGTACTGCGCGACTATCTGGATTAACCCGCAGCGTGGGTTTGCCCTGCAACGCATAAACGCCCCGACCGATCGTGGTCGGGGCGTTAGCCGTCGAAAAGCAAAGCGCTTAGTTGTTCAGGCTCTTATCAACCTCGTCCTCGATGCAGGACTGGTACTTGGCGCTATCGCCCTGGAACTGCTCGCACGCCTCGAAGACGCCGTCGTCCAAGAGCTGCTTCGCCACAGAGAAACCGAAGATCAGCATCAGGGCGGACAGGATGGTGGCGATGGCACCCATGACGATGCCGGAGATCGCCATGCCCTTGCGGGAACCCGGGCCGACGATGGAGTTCGCCTTCTTCACACCGACGATACCCAGGATCAGCGCAATCACGCCGAGAATAAGACCCGGGAAGAGAAACAGCAGCCCCAGCAGGGACAAAATGCCCAGGATCATCGCGGCAAGAGCCACACCGTTGTTCTGCTGCGGCGCGGCTGCCTCGTAGCCGTACGAGGTGGGTGCCTGGTTGTAGTTGTTCCCCGCCATGCCATAGCCGGCGTGGCCCGGCTCGCCACGGGTGTAGTCCGGCTGCAGCTGCTCGTGGCCGGTGTAGTCGCCGTAGTTGGAAACGCCCTCCGGGTGGCCGGCTGCCGGGTTGGTGCCGTACTGGTCGCCACCGTAGGGGTTTTCGCCGTTCGGATTCTGGCCGTTCGGGTTCTGGCCGTTGTAAGGGGTGCTCATCACAAATCCTTTCGTTTCATTGCGGTGCACGCCACCCTACCGCCGGGACTACCAGTCTCGCAGGAAGGCTATGCGCTCGCGCAGCTGTTCGGCGTTGCACAGTGCGGTCGGCGGTCCACCGCAGGCTTTGCGCACCTCGGTGTGGATCGCGCCGTGGGGCCGGCCGGTTTTGCCGGCGGCGATAGCCACGCGCGTGTTCAGCTCTTTGCGCAGCGCGGGGATTTCGTCCGCGGCGGTTGTGGCGCTGGGGGCGGCTGAATCTTGGACCGCATCGGGCTTCTTCACCGGCTCGCCGAGCACCTCCGCCCGTTCCCGCGCCTTGCGTTCTTCTGCCTTGCGCGCCCGCTCCTCTGCGTCGCGGGCATCCAATTGGTCGCTTTGCCGCTTGGCAAGAAGTGTGCGCACCTGATCCGCGTCGAGCAGCCCTGGCAGGCCGAGGAAGTCCTGCTCTTCGGCGGATCCGGCTTGGGTGGGCGTGCCGTAGGTGGAGCCGTCGAAGATCAGCGAGTCCAGCTCGGCGGACGCGCCGATGGATTCGTAGGACGGCATGTCGTCCGGTTCTGTCTGCGTGCGGTTGGCTTGGTCCAGCAGCTCGTCCGACCAGCCTGATTCCCTATGGGGTTTGCCCAGGACGTGGTCGCGCGAGACCTCCATCTCCTCCGCCAGGCGCAGCAGCACCGGCACGGAGGGCAGAAACACCGACGCGGACTCGCCCGGCATGCGGGAACGCACGAAACGGCCGATCGCCTGCGCGAAAAACAGCGGGGTGGACGCTGATGTGGCGTAGACTCCCACGGACAGGCGCGGCACGTCCACCCCTTCGGAGACCATGCGCACCGCCACCATCCACTCGTCGCGCGAAGCGGAGAACTCGTCGATGCGGTCGGAGGCGCCGGGCTCGTCGGAAAGCACCACAGTCACCGGGGTGTTGGACAACTTCTCCAAGATCTTTGCGTAGGCGCGGGCGGTGGTCTTGTTCGTGGCGATGACCAATCCGCCTGCGTCCGGCATGTTGGCGCGGATCTTCATCAACCTGGTGTGCGCGGCGGTGAGCACCGCGGCGATCCAGTCGCCCTTCGGGTCGAGCGCGGTGCGCCAGGCGCGGGTGGTTTGCTCGGCGTTCAGCGGTTCACCAAGGCGCGCGGAGTACTCCTCACCCGCCGAGTCCTTCCACTGTGCCTCGCCGGAGTACGCGAGAAACACCACCGGGCGCACCACGCCGTCGGCGAGCGCATGCGAGTAGCCGTAGGTGTAGTCGGCTTCCGAAACCAGGTGGCCTTCGCCGTCCTCGACATAGCGCACGAACGGGATCTGCGAGTCGTCGGAGCGGAACGGCGTACCGGTCAGTGCCAGGCGGTGCTCGACGTCGTTGTAGGCCTCGTAAACGCCGTCGCCCCAGCTCTTGGAGTCGCCCGCGTGGTGGATCTCGTCCAGAATCACCAGCGTGCGGCGCGCCGACGCCACAGCGTGGTGCTTGAACGGGTGCATACCCACCTGCGCATACGTGACCACAATGCCGTCGTAGGAGGCGTTGACGGCTGAAGAGTTAGTGAAATTTGGGTCCAGGGATAGACCAAAACGCTTCGCGGCATCGGACCACTGGTGCTTCAGGTGCTCCGTGGGCACGACGACGATGATGCGCTGGACAGTCTTGTCCTCTTTCAGGCGCGATGCCAAGGTCAGCGCGAAGGTTGTTTTGCCCGCGCCCGGGGTTGCCACGGCCATGAAGTCGCGCGGCTTGTCACGGAGAAACGAATCAAGGGCCTCCTGCTGCCATTTGCGCAGCTGGGGCCCAGAAGTCGCGGCGGTCACTTGCGGCGCAGCCCCTTGTAGATCCGCTCGCAGTCGGGGCAGACCGGCGAGCCGGGCTTGGCCTGCTTTTTCACCGGGAAGGTCTCGCCGCACAGCGCCACCACCATTTTGCCGGAGATGGCGGAATCGACGATCTGGTCCTTCTTCACGTAGTGGAAGAACTTGGGGGTCCCGTCGTCCGTGGTCGACGAGGTGTCTTCCTTGAGATCCGGGCGCTCGAGCGTCTTCGTCGTCGTATTCACGGCAACCATCATGCCCCAATTTGGGCGAGAGGTTAAGCCGGAGGGCTAACCTCAGAGTTCATGAGCGCCAACGACCATGCATCCACTGGGCGCGCCTCCCGCCGCTTACGCCGGAGCAGGAAGTCCCGCGCGCTGATCACGGATGCTTCTTTCACTCCGGAGCAGAACCGGCAGTCGCGAGAGAAGCAGTACGCCGTCTTGCAAGGGTTGCGTCTGCCCTTCATCGTCGCGGCAGTGGCTGCGGCGTGGGCGAATTGGTGGGTGCTCGCCGGCATTTTGTTTGTGGTGTCTGTCCCGTTGCCGTGGATCGCCGTGGTGCGCGGGAACGCGCAGGGAGAGGTGCGGGATTCCCGCCAGAAGAACGTGTATAAGCCCGCCGTGGCCCGCCAGGAGCAGCAGATGCTGGCGCAGCAGCAGCGAGCGGCGCTGGATTCGGCGGAGAAAGACCGGGGCAGCTCCCCCGCTATCATCGAGCACGACGAATAACCCTCTCGTACTGCAGGAGCTATACGTGACTGACCCTGGAGACCTCTCCCCTCATCTTCCCGCAGTTGCCCAGGTGCTCGCCGACGAGCTCAGCGCGGCTGGTTTCAGTGCGGACGGCATCGCGGCGCACCTGGGTCCGGAGGCCACCGAGGCGCTGTACCGCCGTGAGCCGGGAGTGGTTCTGGCCGCATGTTCCGACGACGCGCGCCTGTCGCGCCTGATCAGGTTCTTCTTGCTGCGCCGTCCGGCCACAGCGGAGGCGCTCGGCGACATGCTCACCCCGAAGCTCGCGCTATCGCTTATCGACGACCATTTGGTCCTGCCCGTCGCCGACTCGTCCACGTACCGCATCGCCGTTGACGTGCGTCCCCACGTGGTCGCCGGCAAGCCGAGGTTGATGCTGTCCGACCTCGACGCGTCCATGACCGATCACGTACCGGGCCGCGACCACGTCCTCGGCGTCGGGTCGGCGTCACTGTCGCTGCTGTCCGCCACGCCGTGCACCCCGGTGGATTCAGTGCTGGATTTGGGCACCGGCTCGGGCATCCAGGCGCTTGCGCAGGCAGACGCCGCCACGCGGGTGGTGGCAACCGACGTCCACGCCCGCGCACTGGAATTCGCCGAGGCCACCATGCGGGCGAACGGCGTGGATAACGTGGAGTTGCGAGAGGGTGAATGGTTCGAGCCGGTGCAAGGCGAGACATTCGACCGTATTGTGGCCAACCCGCCGTTTGTTGTGGGCTTGCCGGAGGTGGGCCATGTCTACCGCGACTCTGGTTTGGACCTCGACGGAGCGACTGAGCTGGTGCTCAACCAGGCACCGGACCACCTCGCCGAGGGCGGACGGGCGTTCATTCTCGGTTCGTGGGTGCATGTGCTGGATGAGTCCTGGCAGGCCCGCGTCGCATCCTGGTTGCCCTCCCACGGCGTGAGCGCCTGGGTGTTGCAGCGCGACGTGGTCGATCCCGGCATGTACGTCTCCACGTGGCTGCGCGACGAGTCCATCGATCCCCGCTCAGACGACGGTGTCGCGCGCACCGTGCAGTGGCTCGACCACTTTTCGGACAACGATGTCCATGCGGTGGGCTTTGGCTGGATCCTCCTGGAGGACATTGGCGATGCTCCCAGCGAGATCACCTGCGAGGAGCTTTCCCAGCCGTTTACAGACCCGCTCGGCCCGGAGGCGGAAGAGTATTTCACCCGCACCGCGTGGCTGCGCGACAAGGACCGCGACGGCGTCCTCGATGCGAACTACGTGGTCCGGCCCACCGTGGCACTGGAAGACATCAAGCTCGCGGACACCGACCTCGGCATGGGGTTCGCGGACGAAACGCTGCGCATCACCCGCACCGACGGGCCACGGTTCTCCCACACCATCGATGCGGGCATCCTCTCGCTGATCTCGGGGCTGCACCCGAACGGTCTGCCGTTGCGGGACGTAGTCGGCCTGTATGCGGCGTCGCGCGGGTTGGGGCAACCGGAGGACGTCGACAAGCTTGAAGCGGATGCGGCAGGCGCTGTGGTCGACCTCGTGCGCCACGGGCTGATCCTGCCCGCTGAAATCGCGCAACTGACTCACCTATAGACAGATCGGAGCATCAATGAAGGCTGTACTTACGCGTGTGACAAGCGCGTCGGTGACCGTGGACGGCGAAACCGTCGGAGTGATCGACTGCCCCGATACCGGCGGAATCCTCGCTCTCGTTGGCGTGGGGCGCGACGATGCGGATGATGCGTGGGAGACGGTGGCCCGCAAGATCGCGGAGCTTCGCATTCTCGAGGGCGAACGCTCGGTGGAAGACGCTGGCGCTCCGGTGTTGCTGGTCAGCCAGTTCACGCTGATGGGCCGCACGGCGAAAGGACGGCGCCCGTCTTGGAGTGACGCGGCACCGGGCGACGCCGCGGAACCGGTGATCGGCAAAATCGCCGAGACGCTGCGCTCGCGCGGCATCCATGTCGAAGAGGGCCGCTTTGGCGCGCAGATGCAGGTGGCAAGCGTCAACGACGGCCCCTTTACCGTCATCGTGGAAGCGTGATCTGAATATATTTCTCACGGGTGGGAACACCAGGCGACAGCCGAGCGTTGCCCATCTAGACTGCCCAGCTGTCCCATCCAGCTTTTCCACCTAGTCCGAGGAGGCGTTGCCACATGACCCAACCGGATCACGCTGCACAGGGAACCCAAGAATCCGGGGAGACCGTCGACCGCGGTAGCCGGCGGAATCAGACCAACGACAACCCTTCTGCGGACCTCGTCCGCGTCTACCTCAACGGCATCGGCAAGACAGCCCTGCTCAACGCTGAGGAGGAGGTCGAGCTCGCCCAGCAGATTGAAGTTGGCCTGTACGCGCAGCGTCTATTGGACGACCCGGAGGTGAAGTTGACCCGCGCAAAGAAGCGCGACTTGAAGATTCTGGCGAAGGAAGGCCGTAAGGCCCGCGCCCACCTGCTTGAGGCCAACCTGCGTCTCGTGGTGTCCCTGGCGAAGCGTTACACCGGCCGCGGCATGCCGCTTTTGGATCTGATCCAGGAAGGCAACTTGGGCCTGATCCGCGCGATGGAAAAGTTCGACTACTCCAAGGGTTTCAAGTTCTCCACCTATGCCACTTGGTGGATCCGCCAGGCGATCACGCGCGGTATGGCGGATCAGTCGCGCACGATCCGTCTCCCAGTCCATCTGGTGGAGCAGGTGAACAAACTCTCCCGCATCCGCCGCGAGATGTACCAGTCCTTGGGCCGCGAGCCCACGAACGAGGAGCTGGCGGAGGAATCCGGCATCGAGGAATCCAAGATTGAGATGCTGCTGCGCCAGTCGCGCGACCCGGTGAGCTTGGACATGCCGGTCGGCGCGGACGAGGAAGCGCCGTTGGGCGATTTCATTGAAGACGCCGAAGCCACCGACGCCGAAGACGCAGTAGTAACCACCCTGCGGCACGACGATATCGAGGACATTATCAACGGGCTCGAGCAGCGCGAGCAGGATGTCATCCGCATGCGCTACGGCCTGACCGACGGTGTGCCGCGCACGTTGGACCAGATCGGCCGCCG
The DNA here is from genome assembly GCF_001807265.1 of Corynebacterium sp. HMSC05H05. Lineage (GTDB taxonomy): Bacteria > Actinomycetota > Actinomycetes > Mycobacteriales > Mycobacteriaceae > Corynebacterium. The sequence continues at coordinate 127,479 of NZ_KV788388.1, read as the reverse complement.
GTTCGGTCTCTCGCGCGAGCGCGTCCGCCAGATCGAGCGCGAGGTGATGGCGAAGCTGCGCGCCGGCGAACGCGCGGACCGTCTGCGCGACTACGCGCTGTAAGTGATACGGCCACCCGAATAGTCCAGCCCAGCAGCCCGTTCCAGGTTCACCGATACCGCCACGGGGGCTGGGCTAAAGTATTGCCCACATGGTTTTCGGACCTCTAACCAGCACCGCGATTGGAAGGGAGCATCACAGTGCGTGACCTTGTTGACACCACGGAGATGTATCTGCGCACCGTCTACGAACTGGAGGAGGAAGGTATTACGCCTCTGCGTGCGCGAATCGCGGAACGCCTCGAACAGTCCGGCCCCACCGTCTCGCAGACGGTCGCGCGCATGGAGCGCGACGGCCTGATCGTGGTCGAGCACGACCGTTCCCTGTCGTTGACCGAGGAAGGGCGTCGACGTGCCACCGCCGTCATGCGCAAACACCGTCTTGCGGAGCGGCTGCTTACCGACGTACTGAAGCTTGACCTCGCCCAGGTCCACGAAGAGGCGTGCCGGTGGGAGCACGTGATGAGCGAAGAGGTGGAGCGCCGAGTTGTCGCGGTGCTGGACAACGCTGACCGCTCCCCCTTCGGCAACCCGATCCCGGCGCTCGACGAGTTGGGCGCAACTGCTAGCACCGCCGATCAAGCGGGCACCCGTGCCAGCGATCTTCGCCTCAAAGAACCGGTGCGCGCAACGGTGGTGCAGATCAGCGAGATTCTGCAGGACGGCGCATTGCCTAAGGCCGCGGGGCAGCTTGTGGGCCAGACCGTCGATCTGCATCCTTTGGAGGGTGGCGCTTTAGAAGTCTCCACCGATGAGGGCGAGACGTTCGTGCTCACCGCGGATGTCTCGCACGCCCTGCGCGTGGAGCGTCAGGACTAGAAGGCACAGAAAGGATCTCCATGAAGCTTGTCGTCACCGGCGGTGCTGGCTACGTGGGTAGCGTGTGCGCTGCCACGCTGCTCGAGGCGGGCCACGAAGTGATCGTCGTGGACGATCTATCCACCGGCAACCGGTACGCCGTGCCGGAAGGCGCCACGTTTGTCGAGGGGGAGATACGCGACGTCATTGACGATGTGCTTGCTGCGGACGGCAGCGGGCAGGTGGACGGCGTGCTGCACTTCGCCGCGAAGTCGCTCGTCGGCGAGTCCATGGAGGATCCTGCCAAGTACTGGCACGGCAACCTCGATGTGTCCTTGGCGCTGCTTGATTCAATGCGTCGGCACGACGTGAATTCGCTGGTCTTTTCCTCCACCGCAGCCACGTACGGCGAGCCCGAAGTTGTGCCTATCACCGAGGATGCCCCCACCCGGCCGACCAACCCGTACGGTGCGACGAAGTTGTCCATTGATCACGCGATCACGTCGTACTGCAATGCCTACGGTCTGGGCGCGACCAGTCTGCGCTATTTCAACGTCGCCGGCGCATACAACGGTATCGGGGAGAATCACATAACGGAGACGCACCTGATCCCCATCGTGCTGCAGGTGGCGATGGGTTACCGCGACAAGATCATGATGTACGGCGACGACTGGCCGACGAAGGACGGCACGTGCGTGCGCGATTACATCCATATCCGGGATCTCGCAGATGCGCACGTGCTCGCGCTCGAGGCCAACTCCCCCGGCACGCACCAGATTTACAATCTGGGCTCCGGTGACGGATATTCAGTGCGCGAGGTTGTCGAGGTGTGCCGCGAGGTCACCGGCCACGCAATTCCGGCGGAGGTTGCTCCACGCCGAGCGGGGGATCCGGCGACGCTGATCGCGTCTTCGGAGAAGATCCGCGATGCCCTCGGCTGGAACCCGACACGAACGCAGCTGCGAACGATTGTCGAGGACGCCTGGGAGTTCACCCGGCAGCTCGGTGGCCAGTCGCATGCAGCACGCTAGCGCAACAGCTGGCTGAACCTCGTGGAGTCGACATCACCCTTCGAGTTCACTCCAAGTGTCTAGACATCCTTGACGGCACAATTCGAGCAGCGATTGGCCTTGCCCAATGTCCATCACGCTGCTCAATAGTCCGGATAGCTTGTGTCCTGGCACTTCGTTTTCTGCGCACGCCAGCGCTGTAGTGGCCCAGCCGATGAGCCCTTGCGACAGGGCGATCATGCCCCATAGGCACAGTGCGTTCGCCCTGATTACACCACTAAAGTTTCGGGCGATAGTTAATAGCACTGCCCCTGCCGCCCGCGGCCGCTCGAGCGCATCGACGATGAGAAAATCGCGCAATCTGCTGCCAGAAAGCATGGCGGCAACTAACTCGACATCGTCCACGCTGGTGAACACGTCGTCGATAATGAGGCTGCCTTCGGTGTCGATGAGCCGGGCGTTTGGCGCGGCTATATAGGTATCGCATGCCTGTCTGATCTGCGCTCGGGCAGCCTGTGGAGCCGTTGTGAGAAAACCGAACAGCTGGGTGCCGCGCTCACAGGCGCTGGGAGCCAGCGTCTCCCCCATCTCCACATCAGCTTCGCATACTGGATCGAAGTGGGAAAACACTTCGCTTTTATGCAGCTCGGGCAGGACCCCGTGGTCGATTAGCGGGCGCATCGGTTCTGCCGCCGCGACCGATGTCACCGTGCCCTGTTCGTACTCTTCGCTCCATTCCCAGACTGCCTGGGCTGTGTCCGGGTCTGGGCCGAATACGAGTTGGTAATGCGTGCCGTCTGCGATTTCGGAGACAATCCAGCAGGCTTCGACGATCTCCCCGAAAGCGTCCGCCGCCATTCGCAATCCTTCCGCAGCGGCCGCAACCATCTGCGATTCCGGAACACGAGTCACGATCACTGCGAAGGTGGCCACATGTCGGATAAGCGGGATGCGCTGGAGCGCGCGTTGAATACTTTCGGTGTTTCCCACATCGGCATCGACGTAGGCTCCAATTTCCAACGCCGGAGAGGCTCCCGGCGGGCTGTATGCGTTGATGAGCACTACTGCCTCGTTTGGAAAGTAGCCCAGCGCTGCTGGGATCGACGCGATGAGTTGCGCAGGCGAGCGCAGAAGCTGCGCACTCGGGTATGGCGTGATCGGACTGGTCGGTCGGTTTGTTTCATGCGGTTGTGGCTGAATATCCATAACTGTTAGACGCTGGCAACGGCGCGCCGGTTCCATGCGGCCGCGAAGTTTCCTCAACGCCTTTCCATACGGGACGCTCAGGCCGCGGTGCCGGTGTCCGGCCGCCCGTCGGGCACAATGGAATGATCCAGCGCCGCCAACCGTTGTGTGGGAGGAGCACTACAGCCGGTAAGGCGATTAAAACCAGGAGGCCGAAGACCATGACGCAGGAACGTCGCATGTACGAACTTGAGTACCCAGCTCCGCAGGTGAGCGGGGAGGCGCAAAACGGCCCTGCCCTTATCGTCGCGATGCACGGTTACGCCGATGCGGGCCACGCCATTGAGTCTGCAGCAGACCACCTGAAGGCTGCATTGGAGTCGCGGACGGTGGCTACCTTCAGCAACGACGAGCTGATTGATTACCGTTCCCGCCGCCCAACGGTGACACTGGCGCATGCCGAGATCACTGATGTCGCGGACCTGCAGCTGGATATGCGCGTTGTCCGCGATGAGAAGGGTCAGTCCTTCCTATTGCTCTCCGGTCCGGAGCCGGATCTGCGTTGGGAGGCGTTCAGTAATGCTGTAGCGGATCTCGCAGAACGCTTTGGCGTGAGTAAGACCATCTGCCTCTACGCCGCACCGATGGGAGCACCCCACACCCGCCCGCTGGTGGTTTCCGCTCACGGCAACGACCGCGAATTGGTCGGCTCAATGTTCACTTTCGACGGCATGGTCAGCGTGCCGGGGTCTGCATCGGTCTTTCTCGAGCGGGAGCTGCACAAGCGCGGCCGCCCGGTCGCTGGCTACACCGCGCACGTGCCGCATTACGTGGCCGCATCGCCGTACCCGCACGCGACGTTCCAGCTGTTGCAGTCCGTCGAGGATTCCACGAAGCTGCAGTTCCCGCTGCGCTCTTTGGAAGCGGACATGCGCCGGGTGTCGCAGCAGCTCGCGGAGCAGACGCATAATTCGGATGAGATCACGAACGTCGTGCAGGCTCTCGAAGAACATTACGACCGTGAAATGCAGGAGTACCGGGACCGTCACCCGCAGGCGATGATGCCGGGTGAGGCGCAGATGCCCAGCGGCGAGGAGATCAGCGAGGCATTTGAGAACTACCTCACCGCCATCGAGGACCGGGACCGCGACGAGCAGCGCAGCCTCCCTCACAGCGAGGAGGCCGATCAGCGCCTGCGCGACCACTTCTTCATCGATCCATCTGCCCCCGAGCGCTCGCTTGACGACGACCAAGGGGGTTCCACCGGAGACGACAACCGCGGCGGGGACGGCGACGACCCCCGTTAGCGTGTCGGCCGGTCGGCTACGGTGAATGCTGTGATGCTGACCGATTTGCTTGAAGACATTGCGCAGGCCCCTGAATCGCTGTTCGAGGATGCTGTATGGGACTCGTTCAACTCGTGGACGACATCCCGCGGCATCTCGTTGTATCCAGCGCAGGAAGAGGCGTCGCTAGCACTGCTGGCGGGCGATAACGTCATCTTGGCCACCCCCACCGGCTCGGGGAAGTCGATGGTGGCCAACGCCGCGCACTTCATCGCGATGTCGCGCGGCCAGCGCTCGTTCTACACCGCGCCGATCAAGGCCCTGGTGAGCGAGAAGTTCTTCGCTCTGTGCGAGATTTTCGGCGCGGAGAATGTCGGCATGATGACGGGTGATGCGACCGTGAACTCCAATGCCCCGATCATCGCTGCAACAGCAGAGATCGTGGCCAACATCGCATTGCGCGAAGGCAAGGACGCCCGGATCGACCAAGTGGTGATGGACGAGTTCCATTACTACTCCGAGCCGGAGCGTGGTTGGGCGTGGCAGGTGCCCCTGCTCGAGCTGCCGAAGGCACAGTTTCTGCTCATGTCAGCCACGCTCGGCGACACCGCCTGGTTAGAGAAGGATCTCACTGAGCGCACGGGCCGCGAGACCACGTACGTCGGCGGCGCGGAGCGTCCGGTGCCGCTTGATTTCCACTACGTGTTTTCCCCGGTGCACGAGACCATCGAGGAGTTGCTGGAGGACAACAAGGCACCCATTTATGTGGTGCACTTTTCCCAGCGTGAGGCCACGGAACGTGCCCAGGCGTTGACGAGCATGAACATCATCACTCCCGAGGAAAAGCAGCGCATCGCGGAGGAAATCGGGGACTTCCGCTTTACGACGACCTTCGGTAAAACCCTGTCCAAACTGGTCCGCCGCGGCATCGGTGTCCACCACGCGGGCATGCTGCCGAAATACCGCCGATTAGTAGAGCGGCTCTCCCAGACCGGGTTGCTCAAAGTCATCTGTGGAACCGACACGTTGGGCGTGGGCATCAACGTGCCGATCCGCACGGTGCTGATCACGGGCTTGGCCAAGTTCGACGGCACCCGCCAGCGCATCCTGAAGTCCCGCGAGTTCCATCAAATCGCCGGGCGTGCCGGACGTGCGGGCTACGACACCGAGGGCACCGTCGTGGTCGAGGCGCCCGAGCACGAGATCGAGAACGTGAAGCTGCGCCGGAAGGCGGGCGACGACCCGAAGAAGCTGAAGAAGATCCGCAAAAAATCCGCCCGCGACGGCGAGGTCAGTTGGTCCGAGAACACCTTCGAACGCCTCAAGGTTGCCGAGCCGGAGGAGTTGACCAGCCAGTTCAAGGTGTCCAACTCCATGCTGCTCAACGTTGTGGCGCGGCCCGGTAACGGCTACGAGCACATGCGCCATCTGTTGCGTACGAACCACGACCCACGCGCGAAACAAAACCGCGACATCATCCAGGCCGTTAACCTGTTCCGCGGCCTGATCAATGCCGGAGTGGTCGAACGCACGCCGGACTCTCCCGCATTCCGCCCGTACACGCTCACCCAGGAGCTGGACCGCGACTTCGCGCTGAACCAGCCGCTCTCCCCTTTCGCGCTGGCATTTCTCACTTTGCTGGACCCGGAGTCGGAGACTTACGCGCTGGACGTGATCTCCGCGTTCGAGGCCATTCTGGACGATCCGCGCCAGCTGCTGCAGGCCCAGCAAACTGCGGCCCGCGGCGAAGAGATCGCTGCGCTGAAGGCCGAAGGGGTGGACTACACAGAACGCATGGCCATCATCGAGGACGTGACCTACCCCAAACCGCTCGCCGACGAGCTGGACGAGGCGTTCGACACGTTCACCCAGGGCAACCCCTGGGCTAAGGAATTCGAGTTGTCGCCGAAGTCCGTGGTGCGCGACATGATCGAGCACGCAATGACGTTTTCGGATCTCATCGCCACCTACGGCTTGGCCCGCTCCGAGGGCGTGGTGCTGCGCTACCTCACTGACGCGTGGCGCACGCTGTCGTACTCCATCCCGGACGCGTACATGAACGAGGAGCTGGAAGACATTGTTGTCTGGCTTGGCGAGTTGATCAGGCAGGTGGATTCCTCGCTCATCGACGAATGGGCGCACATGACTGGGGACGACCAGCCGGTCAGCCAGGACACCATCGACCGCGAGCTCGCGTTCGGAGTGGAAGATCCCACTGCGCTCACAGCGAACCGACGCGCCTTCACCATCATGGTGCGCAACTACTTCTTCCGCCTGGTGGAACTGTTCGCCTATGAAAAGGAGGACCAGCTGGCGGAGATGCTGGAGTATCTGGAGCCGGATGCCCGGGTGGACTGGCCGGGAGCGATGGACGACTACTTCGACGAATACGACGACGTCGACCTGGGCCCCGACGCGCGGGGGCCGGAATTATTCCATCTGGCGGACACCACGGGTAGGTCCTGGAGAGTCACGCAGATCATCAAAGACCCGGAGGGCGACAATGCTTTCCAATTGCACGGGACTGTCGACCTGGATGCCTCCGATGCGGCCGGCGAAGTACGGCTCTCGGAGTTGGTGATCAAAGGGGGGTAACCGAAGGAACGTCGATAGGCGAAATGCGGGGCGGCGAGCGGTGCGCTGCGGTACATTGCCCTCAGCACAATCGAAATTCTTTGTGAGGAGGACCATAAATGACCCGCACGATCGTCGTGGGAGCCGGCATGACCGGCCTCTCCACCGCTTGGCATCTACAGGAGTACGGCCATGAGGTGGAGGTGCTTGAACGCATCGACGTCGCAGCTGGATCGTCCTGGGGCAACGCCGGCTGGCTGGCACCGGGTAAGACCATTCCCCTGTCAAACTCAAGCCTGTGGGCGTACGGTCCGACCGCACTGTTTGATAAGCACGCCGCGCTCGATGTGCCGGTGCGCATCGACCCGAAGCTGTGGCGGTTCTGCGCGAACTTCATGGCGCACGCAACCGGCCGCGCCTGGGACAAGACGATGGCGGGTCTGACAAAGGCGGACCTCGCAGCGCTAGCCGCGTTCGACGAGCTCGAGGCCGGCGGCGTCAAGGCCACCACCCACGAAGGCCCTTTCATCATCGGCTTCGAAAACGAGAAGAAGGCTGGCGGCTTTCTCAAAGAGGTCGAAGGCGCGCAGCGCCACGGCCAGGACATCCCGTTCGAGCAGATCACGCTAGACGACGCCCGCACGGACGCCCCGATGCTCACCGACAAGGTGGGCGCGACCTACCGCATGGGCGGCCAACGCTTCATCGAGCCGGGGCCGTACTGCCAGGCGATTGCGGACTCCATCGTGGAGCGCGGCGGCAAAGTCACCACAGGCGTGGAAGTTGTCGAGGTCAGCTCCACCCGCAAGCCTGCCGTGAAGCTCGCCACCGGCGACTGGCTCCACGCCGACAACGTCGTGCTGGCAACCGGCGCTTGGCTGCCGAAGCTGGCCAAGGACCTCGGCGTGACCACCCTGGTCCAGGCAGGTCGCGGCTACTCCTTTTCCGTGGAGACCGCAGAGCCGGCGACCTGCCCGGTGTACCTGCCGGACCCGAAGATCGCCTGCACCCCGTACCAGGGCCGGTTCCGCATCGCGGGCACGATGGAGTTCCGTGGCCCCGACGAGCCGTTCCAGCCAGGGCGCATCGCGTCCATGATCCACACCACCAAGCCCTTCTTCCGCGGCATCGACTGGGAGGACCGGCAGGACGAGTGGGTCGGCTCCCGCCCGGTGACCCCGGACGGCCTGCCGCTTGTGGGCGCAACCAAGGTGCCGAACGTGTACACCAATGGCGGGCACGGTATGTGGGGCATCATCCTCGGACCGCTGTCCGGCAAGATGCTGGCGAAGCAGATTGAGACCGGTGAGGTGGACGAGACCATCGCGCCGTTCGACCCGCTGCGCGGCCCCTTCGGCGGACTCTAACCCCCTCCCCCCTTAGCCCCGGAAACCTACGTTTTCCGGGGCTTTTGTGCGTCTGCAGCGAATCTTTTGCAAAACAGTGGTCTATCGCGGAGTTTTGCATTAGTTTGTGGGCTGTCACATAGGACTGTTTTAGTGGTAAGGAACACATATGCCGAACTTGCTCACCAACCAGCTCCCGCCGGAGAACACCGCTGACCTCGACCATGTTGTCGATGCCGCGGTGGCCCGCGCACATCACTGGATGGAAGCGACCGCTGACGCTGATGCGGACGATGCCCAGACACAGCAACTCGCTGAGATGCTGCGCGACGACAACGGTGTCCGCTTCACTATGGACTTCGTCGACCGCGTGATGCGCCCCGAAGACAACCGCGTGGCAGCGAACGCGCTACGCGCGATCACCAAGGGCGTCGACGCCTCCTTCCTCGGCCGCATCAACGCCCTACTCGTCGGTGCCGGTGCCTTCGTCGGCCCGTTCCTGCCCTTCGTCGTTGTCCCGGCGGCGCGCATGCGCTTGCGGCAGTTGGTGGGCCACCTCGTGCTCGACGCGGAGTCCGACGCGTTGAACAACCTGCTCGACAACGCCGAGAAGCGCGGCGAGCAGCTCAACCTCAACCTGCTGGGTGAGGCCGTGCTCGGCGAGAAGGAAGCGACGGACCGCGCGGAGCGCACCCTGAACCTGATCAAGAACCCGCGGGTGACCTACGTGTCCGTCAAGGCGTCTTCCATGGTCTCCCAGCTCAATCACTGGGACTACGACGAGTGCGTGCGCCTGGTCAAAGACCGCATCCGCCCGCTGTACCGCGCCGCGCGCGACCGCAGCCCCCAGGTGTTCATCAACATGGACATGGAGGAGTACCACGACCTCCACCTCACGCTCGACGTGTTCACCCAGCTGCTCAGCGAGGACGAGTTCAAGGACTATCAGGGCGGTATCGTGCTGCAGGCCTATCTGCCAGACACGCTCGGAGCACTGGAGTATCTCGCCGACTTTGCGAGGCAGCGCGTGGCAGGCGGCGGCTCCAAGATCAAGATCCGTCTGGTCAAGGGCGCGAACCTGTCCATGGAGCGCCACCACGCAGAGGTTAAAGGCTGGGCGCAGGCGCCCTACCTGACCAAGGACGAGGTGGATGCGAACTACTACCGCCTGCTCGACTTCATCGTCCGCCCCGAGTACGCCGACAGCGTGGCCATCGGTATCGCCTCCCACAACCTGTTCACCTCCGCACTGGCCTACGAGCTGGCGCAGCGCCGCGGTGTCACCAGCATGCTCGACTCGGAGATGCTGCAGGGCATGTCGCCGGCGCAGCAGCAGATCGTGCGCGAGGCCTACGGCCGCCAGATTCTGTACACCCCCGTCGTGCGCAAGGAAGACTTCGATGTGGCGGTGAGCTACCTCGTGCGCCGTCTCGAAGAAAACGCCGCGCCGCAGAACTTCCTGCATGCCCTGTTCGCCCCAAAGACCGCCAAGCGTGACCCTATTAAGGAGCAGGAGGACGTCTTCCGCTGGGCGGTGGACAATCGCTGGGGCGTGCACAACGGCCCGAACCGTGTGCAGGACCGCACCAACGAGACCGGGCGCCAAGTCGCCGCAGAGGCCGGCACTACCGGCCGCTTCTTCAACGAGCCAGACACGGACCCCGCGCTTGAAGCCAACCGCGCGTGGGCAATCGAGCACCTGACAAACCCGCCAGTCGTGGATACCGGTGAGGAGATCACGGATCCCTCCGTGATTGCCGACCACATCTCGCGCGCCCAGGAAGCGCAGAAGGCCTGGGGCGCGCTTTCCACGCACGAGCGCGCGGACGTCCTCGACGCAATCGGCGACGAGATTGCGCGCCGCCGCGGCGACTTCGTCGCGGTCGCCGCGCACGAGGCCGGCAAGACGGTGGACCAGTCTGACCCGGAGATCTCCGAAGCGATCGATTTCTGCACCTACTACGCCGACAGCGCCCGCCATCTGGACGAGATCGCCGCGGACTTCGAGCCGAACAAGCTCACCGTGGTCGTCCCGCCGTGGAACTTCCCGGTGGCCATCCCAACCGGCGGCGTGGTGGCAGCGCTGGCCGCCGGCTCCGCCGTCATCCTCAAGCCGGCGCCGCAGGTGACGCAGTGCGCGAAGCTCATCGCGGACTGCATCCAGGCGGTCTTCGCTGACAAGGGCATCAACGCCGACACCGTGCAGTATGTGCGCGCGGACGAAGGCGAAGCGGGCAAGGCACTGCTTACCGACGACGCCGTGGACGCCATCATCCTCACCGGCGCCTCCGAAACCGCGCAGCTGTTCAAGTCCTGGAACCCGAAGCTCAACGTCATGGCGGAGACCTCCGGAAAGAACGCGATCATCATCACCCCATCCGCGGACCCGGACCTCGCGGTCAACGACCTGTACCTGTCGGCTTTCGGCCACTCGGGCCAGAAATGTTCCGCAGCCTCGCTGGCCATCCTCGTCGGCTCCGCCGGCGAATCCGACCGCTTGATACACCAGCTGCTTGACGCCGCCTCCACCCTGGTGGTGGGCCCAGGCACAGACTTGTCCACCACGATGAACGGCCTGATCGAGGCCCCGGGCGAGAAGCTCGAGCGCGGCCTGACCACGCTGGAGCCGGGCGAGACGTGGTTGCTCAAGCCGCGCAAGCTCGACGATGAGGGCAAGTTCTGGTCCCCCGGCATCCGCGACGGCGTCACGCCCGGCTCCTGGTACCACCAGAACGAGTGCTTCGGCCCGGTGCTGGGCATCATGCACGCCAAGGATTTGGACGAGGCGATTGAGTGGCAGAATTCCACCGGCTTCGGCCTCACCGCCGGCATCCACACTCTCGACGGCGAGGAAATCACCACGTGGCTCGACCGCGTCGAGGCCGGCAATGTCTACGTCAACCGCGGCATCACGGGCGCGATCGTGCAGCGCCAGCCGTTCGGTGGCTGGAAGAAGTCCTCTGTGGGGCCCGGCGCGAAGGCTGGTGGGCCGAACTACGTCGCGCAGATGGGCACCTGGCGGGAGCGGGCGGAGCTGGCGCCGTCGTTAGGCGTGAGCATCTCAGCGAAGGTGCAGGAGCTTCTCGACGCGTTTCGCGCCAACGTAAGCGACGAGGACTTCGGCTGGCTTTCCCGCGCCGCCGAGTACGACCAGCGCGCGTGGGATAGCGAGTTCGGCCGCGGCCACGACCACTCCTGTCTGCGCTCGGAGGCCAACATCTTCCGCTACCGCAGCACCCTCGAGCCGGTAGTGGTGTACGTGGGCGAGGGCTACCAGCTGCGAGAGGTGTACCGCCAGCTGCTCGCCGCCGCGATCACCGGCACCGAGGTGCGTGTGGTTGCCCCGGATGCGATTGCCCGTGAGCTCGAGGCGGCGGATGTCGCCGTCGACGCACACGCCGTCACCGGCACGCCTGAGCGCATCCGCGTCGTGGGCGTGGCACCCGAGGCGCTCTACGGCGACATCGCCACCGCGGTCATCGACGGGCCCGTGCTCATCGACGGGCGCCGCGAGCTCCTTCCCTACCTGCTGGAGCAGGCCGTCTCAGCGACGCTGCACCGCTTCGGCGTAATCCACGATCCGGCCAACATCCGGAACTAAGACCCCGTCCACCTAGACACACAGGGAGCACCCTGATGACTACTGCCCCTCCACCACAATCGGACGCGTCGTCACGGCCGAAAGCCGGCGTTGTCCCCGACGAAGACGCGGGTCTGCAGAAAGGCCTGTCAACGCGTCAGATCAACATGATCGCCATCGGCTCGGCGATCGGCACCGGTCTGTTCCTCGGCGCGGGTTCGCGCCTGCAGGCGGCCGGCCCGGCGCTGGCGCTCATGTACCTGCTGTGCGGGTTCATCGGCTATCTCATCCTGCGCAGCTTGGGCGAGCTGATCGCCCACCGCCCAACCTCCGGATCGTTCGTGTCATACACCCGCGAGTTCTACGGCGAGAAGGCAGCGTACGTCTCCGGTTGGCTGTACTGGTTCAACTGGGCCGCCACCGCGGTAGCGGACGCGACCGCGCTTGCCATCTACATCCGCTGGTTCGGCCAGTACTACGGCTGGATCAACGATGTGCCGCAGTGGGTCTACGCCCTGATCATTATCGCGCTGGTCACCGGCATGAATCTTGTGTCGGTGAAGTTCTTCGGCGAGATGGAGTTCTGGTTCTCGCTGATCAAGGTGCTATTCCTGCTCACCTTCCTCGCTGTGGGCACCTTCATGGTGATCTTCGGCAATCCGAGCGGCGACATGACCGGACTGACGCTTATCACGGACAACGGCGGCTGGTTCCCCAACGGCGTGCTGCCCGCGCTGATTGTGATCCAGGGTGTCGTCTTCGCCTTCGCCGGCATTGAGCTGCTCGGCACCACCTCTGGCGAAGCGAAGAACCCGAAGAAGGACATTCCGCGCGCGATCAACGCCGTCGTTTTCCGCTTGCTGCTGTTCTACTTCGGCTCGGTCCTGCTGCTGTGCATGCTCTTGCCCTACACCGAATACTCGGGCGATGAGTCACCGTTTGTGACCTTCTTCGATTCCATCGGCGTGCCGTACGCAGGTGCCATCACGCAGCTGGTGGTCATCACCGCTGCGCTGTCCTCGCTCAACGCGGGCCTGTACTCCACCGGCCGCATCATGTACTCGCTGTCCAAGGCGGGCTCCGCCCCGCAGTGGGCGGGCAAGGTGACCAAGGGCGGCGTGCCCTACGGCGGCATCTTGCTCACCACCGGTGTCGCGCTGTTCGGCGTGGTGCTGAACTACTTCGTGCCGGAAGCCGCATTCGAGGTGGTGCTCAACATCGCGGCGCTGGGCACGATGGCCTCGTGGGCAGCGATCTCGCTGTCCCACATGCGTTTTGTCCGGCTGGCGCGCCAGGGCAAGTACACCCGCCCCGACTACCGCGCACGGTTCTCCCCGTTCACGGACATAGTCTCCCTGCTGTTCTTGGTGCTGGTCGTCGTCCTCATGGCCTTCGACTACCCCATCGGCACATGGACGCTGGTGGTGTCGCTGCTGATGTGGCCGGCGCTCGCGTGGGGCTGGTTCAAGGTGCGCGACCGGGTGGAATTCATCTCCCGGTCCCACGTGAACTACGAGAAGATTACCGGCGAGCAAGCCCCCGACATCGACCCGCCGCGGCGCAGCCCGTAGCGCCGCTGCACAGGTATCCAACAACTAAGACAACCCAAACCCCGAAAGGACAATCAATGCCTCAGCTCGTAGACGTGAAGAACATGTGCCGTTGGATCAACCACCACGGCGTGGAGAAACTCATCGCCGGTATCCAGAGCTACATCGAAGAGGACTTCGTGCGCTGGGAAAGCTTTGACAAGATCCCGCGCGTGGCCAGCCACACCCCCATCGGCGTGATTGAGCTCATGCCCACTTCGGATTCCAACGAGTACGCGTTCAAGTACGTCAATGGCCACCCGTCCAACCCGGCCCGCGGCTACCAGACCGTCACCGCGTTCGGCGTGCTGGCGGATGTGGACAACGGCTACCCCACCTTCGAGGCTGAGATGACGCTGCTGACCGCGCTGCGCACCGCCGCCACCTCCGCAATGGCAGCGAAGTACCTCGCACGTAAGGATTCCGAGGTCATGGCGATGATTGGCGCAGGCTCACAATCCGAATTCCAGGCGCTGGGCTTCCGTGCGGCGCTGGGCATCGAGCGTGTGCGCATCTTCGATATCGATCCGGATGCGATGGAGAAATTCCGCCGGAACATCGAGCCGCTCGGCATCGAGGTCTACATGGCCGCCAGCGTCGAGGACGCGGTCGAAGGCGCTGACATCATCACCACCTGCACTGCGGATAAGGCCCAGAACACGATCCTGGACTACTCGCTTGTCCGCCCCGGCGTGCACCTCAACGGCGTCGGGGGCGACTGCCCCGGCAAGACTGAGCTGGATGCGCGAATCCTCGACGACGCCACCGTGTTCGTCGAGTTCCCGCCGCAGACTCGCATCGAGGGCGAGATCCAGAACAAGGACGACAACTTCGAGGTCGTGGAGCTGTGGAAGGTCATTGCCGGCAAGCACGAGGGCCGCACTAGCGACGAGGAGATCACCCTGTTCGACTCCGTCGGCTTCGCCATCGAGGATTTCTCCGCGCTGCGCTACCTGCGCGATTCTGTGGCGGGCACCGAGTTCCAGGAGTTCATCGACCTGGTCGCGGATCCGGAAGATCCAAAGGATTTGTTCTCCTTGACCACGAACGTGCTGAGCCCGCTGTAAAAGGCCCGCTTCACGGCGAAACCTCCGGCAGTTCCCCGCAGATTGCGGGATCCTGCCGGAGGTTTTGCCGTCGTCAAGCTCGATGCTTAGCGGGCGTCCTCGATGGTCAGCGCCTGAGCCACTGCCTGGACGACGCCTGCGACCTTGACGGCCTCCCAGACCTGCTCCTTGGTCACGCCCTCCTCGCGGACGATGTTGGCGTGTGCCACGGCGCAGTGCTCGCAGCCGTTGATGGCGGAAACTGCGAGCGACCACAGCTCGAAGTCGGCCTTTTCCACGCCCGGCTTCGAGATGATGTTCATGCGCAGGCCAAACTTCACGTTGGCGTAGTCGTCGCCGAGCCAGCCCTTGGCGCGGTAGGCGACGTTGTTCATCGCCATAACGGTGGCGGCGCCGTATGCGGCCTCCACCGCCTCGTCGGAGAGGTGCTCCTTGGCTTCCTCAGCGATCTCTGCGATGACCTTCGCGTTGCGGGTCGCTGCCGCGGATGCGAGCAAGGTACCCCAAAGCTGCTGCTCGCTGAGCTCGGTGGAGCGGGTCAGCGAACCGAGGTTGAGCTTCTGGTCCTTCGCGTACTCGGGCAGTGCGCCGCGCAGGTTCTCAATGGACATCGTGTTCTCCTTTGCCGGACGGGGTTGACTAAAACAGGGGGTTTTACTTCAGGGACTCCTGGACCACGGCCATCTTGTCGATGTTCTTGGTCGGGTCGTTCTTCTGCCAGTCGCAGGCGCAGACTTCCTCGGACTGCAGTGCGTCGAGCACACGCAGAACCTCGTCGACGTTGCGGCCGACCGCGTCCGGGGTGACCGAGACGAACTGGATAACACCGTCCGGATCAATGATGAAGGTTGCGCGGTCTGCAACGCCGTCAGCGTTCTCGACGCCGAGTGCGCGAATCAGGTCGTGGCGCACATCAGCGAACATCGGGAACGGGACATCCAGCAGGTCCTCGTGGGTCGCGCGCCAGTTGAAGTGGGAGTACTCGTTGTCGGTGGAGCCGCCGAGCACCTGGGTGTCGCGGTCCTCGAACTCCTCGTTGAGCCTGCCGAATGCGGCGATCTCGGTCGGGCAGACGAAGGTGAAGTCCTTCGGGTAGAAGAAGACGATCTTCCACTTGCCCTCGTACTTGTCCAGCGACACGTTCTCGAAGTAGTCGTCCGGGGAAGACGCGTTAGCTTCCTTCAGGTTGCCGCCCTTCAGCGCGACGAGGTCGAACTCCGGGAAACGCTCTCCAACAGTCATGATCGGCATAGAAATTCCTCCAAAGAAACTGGTCAAAGGGATTTTTCAACGGACAGCAACCAGTATGACATAGATCGCCCCGGCTTTCAACGTAAAAACTTATGAACTTCGTGTAGGTTCATAGGCATGACCAATAGAGAGTATAAACCGACGCTCGCTCAGCTCCGGACATTTGTCACCGTCGCCGAGCAAAAGCACTTCGTCTCCGCGGCGAACAAGCTCGGCATCTCGCAGCCGTCCCTGTCGCAAGCCCTCGCCGCCTTGGAAGCCGGACTGGGTATCCAGCTGATCGAACGCTCCACCCGGCGCGTCATCGTCACCCCCACCGGCGAGGAGCTCCTCCCCTTTGCCAAAGCAACGCTAGAAGCGGCGGACGCGTTCGTGGCGCAATCCCGCGGCGCTCTGGGGGTACTGTCCGGGCCGCTGAACATCGGCGTGATCCCCACCATCGCGCCATATATCCTGCCGACGCTGCTGAAGCTTTTGGAAGATGAGTACCCGGACTTGGAGCCGCGCATCGTGGAGAACCAGACCGAGGAGCTGCTGCAGCGGCTTCGCGACGGCCAAATCGACGTCGCAGTGCTCGCCACCCCGACCGGCGCCACCGGGGTTTCGGAAATCCCGCTGTACGACGAAACCTTCGCCGTTGTCACCTCCCCCGACAACCCAATGGCCGGACGCAAAGATCTCGACCTCAATGCGCTGCACGACCTCGAACTGCTGTTGCTGGACGACGGGCATTGCCTCCGCGACCAGATTGTGGAGCTGTGCAAGATAGCCGAGGTTAACCGCTCCCCCGGCGCACAGTCGGTTACCCGCGCCGCATCGCTGACCACGGTCGTGCAGCTGGTCGTAGCCGGGCTCGGCTCCACGCTGGTGCCCGTCTCGGCACTGTCCGCAGAGTGCGAGCGCCCCGGCATCGCTGTTGCCACGTTCGGCCCCGGCGTGGACGCGAAGCGTACCGTGGGGCTAGCCATGCGGGCCTCATCGCGGCGTCGTCCGGAGTTCGAGCAGCTCGGCGAGTTGATCACCCGCGCCTTCGAGGAAGCGACGGAATCGAACCGCAAGCTGCTGCCGCGCTAGACTCGCGGTCTGGTTATGAATGAGCACGCATCCCCCGAATCCCCAACGTCGCCTCCCACGAAGCCGCAGCTGTACGAAGCGCTCGACGGCGTCCCGATCGCGGACGTGCGCAGGTTCCGCCGGCGGCTGAAGAAGGCCAATTCCCCAGGGGCCTTGAAGGCGATTGGCGCGGACGTGGACAAGGCGAAAGCTGCCGTCGCTAAGCGCGCTGCCCTCATCCCCGAGATCGCGTACCCGGACCAGCTTCCCGTCTCTGCACGGCGCGAGGACATCATGGAGCTGGTGCGCGACAACCAGGTCGTGGTCATCGCGGGCGAGACCGGTTCCGGCAAGACAACCCAGATTCCGAAGATGCTGCTGGAGTTGGGCCGGGGCCGCCGCGGCCTGATCGGGCACACCCAGCCGCGCAGGCTGGCCGCACGCACGGTGGCGGAGCGCATCGCCGACGAGTTGGGGCAGGACATCGGCGAATCCGTCGGCTACGCCATCCGCTTCGACGACCGTGTCTCCGACTCCACCGCAGTGAAGCTGATGACGGACGGCATCCTGCTCGCTGAGATGCAGCGCGACAGGTTCTTAAACGCCTACGACACGATCATCATCGATGAGGCGCACGAGCGTTCGCTGAACATCGATTTTCTGCTCGGGTACTTGAAGCGGCTGCTGCCGAAGCGCCCGGATCTGAAGGTGATTGTCACCTCCGCAACCATTGACCCGGAGGCGTTCGCGGAGCACTTCGCCGACGCCGAGGGCAACCCCGCCCCCATCATCGAGGTCTCCGGCCGCACCTACCCGGTGGAGATCCGCTACCGCCCGCTGGTGGAGCAGGTGCAGGGCAAAGACGGCTCGATCAAGGAGATCGACACCGACATGATCGACGGTGTGGTCGACGCCTGCAAGGAACTCATGCGCGAGGGCGACGGCGACATCTTGTGCTTCTTCGCCTCCGAGCGTGACATCCGCGACTGCATGGAAGCCATTGAAAAACAGCACTGGCGCGGCGTGGAAGTCGTGCCTCTGTTCGGCCGCCTGTCCAACGCGGAGCAGCACCGAGTCTTTGCCCCGCACTCCGGCCGGCGCATCGTGCTGTCCACCAACATCGCGGAAACGTCGCTGACCGTGCCGGGAATCCACTACGTGGTGGACACCGGTTTGGCGCGCATCTCGCGCTACTCCACCCGTACCAAGGTGCAGCGTCTGCCCATCGAGGAAATTTCACAGGCCTCCGCCAACCAGCGCTCCGGCCGCTCCGGCCGCATCGCAGACGGCGTGGCCATCCGTCTGTACTCCGAGGACAACTTCGAGGCGCGCCCCGAGTTCACCGACCCGGAAATCCTGCGCACCAACCTGGCCTCCGTTGTGCTGCAAATGATCTCCCTGCGCTTGGGCGACATCAACGACTTCCCCTTCATTCAGCCGCCGGATAGAAAGGCCGTGCGCGACGGGTTGCTGCTCCTGCACGAACTCGGCGCAATCTCGGACAAGGAGCGCGACGGTGCACCCGTGCTCACCGCGGTTGGACGCGACATCGCTCGCATCCCGGTGGATCCAAAGATGGCGCGCATGCTGGTGGAGGCCAACCGGCTCGGCGTGCTCGACGACGTCACCGTGATCGTGGCCAGCATGACCATCCAGGACGTGCGCGAGCGCCCCTTGGAGTACCAGGCCCAAGCCGACCAAGCTCACGCCCGGTTCAAGGACACCACCTCAGACTTCCTGTCCTCGCTGAAGTTGTGGGACTACATCGGCGACTCGCGCGACGAGCTGTCCGGCAACGCCTTTCGTAAACGCATGAAGCGCGAGTTCTTGCACTACATGCGTATCCGCGAATGGTTCGACCTCGTGCGGCAGCTGCGCGATGTGGAGCGCCAGCTGGGCTGGTCGCGCGCCGAAAACGTCGCTGGTGAGCGCGACGCCGACGCAATCCACAAGTCGCTTTTGACCGGACTGTTGTCCAACATCGGTGCCCGTGACGGCAATTCGAAGGAATTCCAGGGGGCGCGCGGAACGCGGTTTTTGGTGTTCCCGGGGTCGTCGCTCAGCAAAAAGCCCCCAGAGTTCCTCATGGCCGCCGAGCTGGTGGAGACCTCACGCCTGTGGGCGCGCGACGTAGCGAAAATCGAGCCCGCCTGGGTGGAAACGACAGCGGGCGAACTGATGAAGCACAGCTATTCCGAACCAGTATGGTCGCGGAAGCGTTCGGCCGCCATGGTGCACCAAAAGTCGATGCTCTACGGCGTGACCATCGTGCGCGACCGTCTTGTGCCGTACCACCGTGTGGACGCAGAAGGCGCGCGCAACATGTTTATCCGCCACGCCCTGCTCGAGGGCGATTGGAACCGCCACCACCACTTCATCGACCACAACGAAGCGCTGCTCGCCGAAGCTGCTGAGGTAGAGGAAAAGGTGCGCCGGCGCGGCCTGGTGGTAGACGAGGACACCCTGTTTGAGTTCTACGACTCGCGCCTGCCCAAGAGCGTGACCACCGCCCGCCATTTCGACTCCTGGTGGAAGAAGAAGCGGGCAGAGGACAAGCACTACCTGGACTTCGATCCCGCCGCACTCGTCGACGACGAGGGCGTGGATTCATCCGCCACCGCCTTCCCCGAGGTGTGGCGTCAAGGCTCTATCGACTACGCGCTGCGCTACAAGTTCGAACCGGGCGATCCTTTCGACGGCGTCACCGTAGACGTTCCCGTGCCCCTTTTGGCCAATCTGCGGCCGGAGGGTTTTGACTGGCTGGTGCCGGGTCTGCGCTCGGAGCTTGCCGCGGAATACATCCGCACGCTACCGAAGGCCCTGCGCAAGACCGTGGTGCCGGCGCCTGACTTCGCTGAGCGAGCCCTCGACGCAATCCAGGCGCAGCAGGACGCCGACGGTGCCGACGAGAACGAGCTGTGCGAAACCCCGTTTGCAGATGCGCTCGCGGATGCGCTGCGCAGCGTCGGTGGGCGCGGCATCAACGGCACCGATTTCAACCCGTCTGCGCTTCCAAAGCATCTGAGGGTGACGTTTGCTGCGATTGACCGCCGCGGGAAGATTGTCGACCACGACACGGATCTCGGCGCGCTAAAGCGCCGCCAGGCTGGCAAGATCAAGTCATCGGTGTCCAAAGCCGGACGCACCTCCGAGTCGGACGCCGTGGCGAAGTGGACCACCGATTCACTCGGTGCGGTGCCGGAGACAGTAAGCACGACTATCGACGGTAACGAGGTTGACGCCTACCCGGCACTCGAGGCCACCAAGGACGGCGTGAAGGTCACCGTGCACCCGACGAAGGCCGCCGCGGACGCCTCCATGGTTACGGCAACACTGACGTTGCTGTTGCGCGAGATCACGGTCAACGCCGGGCAGATGACGAAGGGGCTGCCGCTGCGCCAGAAGGTCGCGGTGGACCGTTACCCGCACGGCGGCGCCGCAGGGCTTGTGGAGGATGCCCGCGTCGCGGTGATCCGCGACCTGATGTTCTCCTCCGGCGGGCCGGTGCGCTCCCCCGAAGAGTTCGGCGCGCTCGTAGACGAAATCAAACCCCAGGTCGCTGGTGGGGTGCGCCGCGTGGTGGTGACGCTGGCGCCCGCGCTCGCGGAGTACGCGAACATCGCCGCGGAACTCCAGCAATGGGAGGGCCCGGCTATCGACGACATGCGGTCGCAGCTGCAGTTCTTCCTGCCGAAGCATGCGGTGACTGTCCACGGCATCGGGCACTTGCAGCATCTGCCCCGCTACATCGACGCAATGCGGATCCGGTTGGAGGACATGCGCCTGGATCCAGACCGCGACGCCGACAGGCAGTCGGTGGTTGACTCGGTGAAGGCCTATTTGGCCCAACGCATGAAGGCGTTGCCCGCTGGCCGCACGAAGACGAAGGCGTACAAGGACATTTTGTGGCTGATTGAGGAGCTGCGTGTGAGCTTGTTTGCGCAGCGGCTGGGAACGCCGAAGCCGGTGAGCCAGCGCCGCATTGAGAAGAAGATTGACGCGCTGCGTTAGCTGCGAAAGCGTGGGTTAGAAGTCTTCGCGGTCGCGGCGGCGCATGAGCCGGATTTCGGACTCGAAGTCGTCCGCGCTTTCGAAAGACTTGTACACGGACGCGAAACGCAAGTACGCCACCTCGTCGAGGGCGCGAAGCGGCTCAAGGACGGCCAAACCGATCTCGTGGGCGGGCACTTGCGAGCTTCCTTGCGCGCGCACGGTTTCTTCGACTTCTTGGGCAAGGCGTTTCAATGCGTCGTCGGTGACATCTCGGCCCTGGCATGCTCGACGCACGCCGACGATAAGCTTGTCGCGATCGAACGGTTCACTCACGCCGTTGCGTTTCACAACGGTCAGCACGGCCTTTTCTATCGTGGTGAAACGCCCCCCGCACTCAGTGCACTCTCTGCGCCGCCGAATGGCGGAGCCGGCTTCGACCAGCCGCGAGTCAGTCACACGAGATTGTTCGTTGTGGCAAAAGGGACAAAACACGGATCTCCACCCCTAGAGTATTCAAGGCTTGGCGTAGCCGTGAGTCTACGCCTTGTCTAGCGCGCAGTTGCCACTGCGGCGGCGTCGGCCGCCTGGCCATGGGTCATCGAGGACGGATCCTCGTCCTGCGCAGAAAAGACACCGCCGAACGCGGAACCGATAAGCAACGCTGCAGTCATGCACACGCCAAGCAGGACCGTATCGCGCGTCTCGTGCCGTGTTTCGAACGGATTCGCATCAGAGGGACCGTCCAAAACTTCACTACGGATCGAGCGCGCATCCGTTCGATGGGAAGTAGAAATCGCTCGAACACCGGCGCCGCCCGACCGACGCTTTGACACAGAATCAACGTCCCACACCTCTGCCGGGGGAACTACAGATGCGGCGCCGGAGCGCGATACGAATGTGTTGTGTACTGGATTGATTGCAACGGACATAGTGCGTCTCCCTTCTTTCTGCGGCACACTTTACGTACGGTGCCGACACGTTCGAATGCCATAACGTTCATATGTTCGAATACGCTTACGTGTTCGATTTATAGCATTGCGCCCGACCCGTGTCCACCCAATGTTTGCAACCATCGAACATAAGTGCCCTATCTGGTAGGTTCGTAGGCGCATCACACCGCCGAGTCCAAGGAGAACGTCATGGCACGAAAGAAGTCCGATCCAGGCAACCCGGATTACAACGCGCTGTCTGACCGTCAGCGCCGCATCCTCCAGGTGATCCAAGACGCTGTAGTCCTGCGCGGCTACCCGCCAAGCATCCGCGAGATCGGTGACGCGGCGGGTTTGCAGTCCACATCCTCTGTCGCGTACCAGCTCAAGGAATTGGAGAAGAAGGGGTTCCTTCGCCGCGATCCGAACAAGCCGCGTGCCGTGGATCTGCGTCAAATGCCAGAGACCGGGCGCAAGAAGCGCAAACCGCAGGAGGCGAAGCCGGAGGATTCCGGCAATGCCCGCTACGTGCCGGTGGTTGGTCAGATCGCGGCAGGTGCACCGATCCTCGCTGAGGAGAATGTGGACACCTACTACCCGCTGCCCGAGGAGTTGCTCGGCGACGGCGATGTGTTCATGCTCAAAGTCGTCGGCGAGTCCATGCGCGAGGCGGGAATCCTCGACGGCGACTGGGTGGTTGTCCGCTCCCAGCCGAATGCGGAGGAAGGCGAGTTCGTCGCAGCACTTCTGGACGGTGAGGCGACGGTCAAGGAGTTCCACCGCGATTCCACCGGCGTGTGGCTCTTGCCCCACAACGATGCCTTCGAGCCGATCAAGGGCGATGAGGCGGAGATCATGGGGCGAGTTATTTCGGTGTTCCGTACTCTGTAATCGGTGCGTTTGCACCGTTTACACACAAACCGGATACAGCACAGCCAGAATCGCAGGAGATCGATGTACGCCGAGGAGCGTAGACGCCAGATTGCGTCTTTGACCGCAGTTGAAGGCCGCGTCATTGTCACTGAGTTGGCGCAGCGCTTCAACGTCACCGCGGAGACGATCCGGCGTGACCTTTCGGCGTTGCACGACGAGGGCGTGGTGCACCGCGTCCACGGCGGCGCGGTTGCGAGTCAGTCCTACCGTTCTACTGAAATCCCGCTGGATGCCCGGCAACGCGCCTCCCTTGCGGCCAAAGCCGCGATTGCAGAGACTGCGCTGAAGTTCGTGCCCGATACGCAAAGCTGCACTATCTTCTTGGACTCGGGCACAACGATCAGCAGCTTGGGCAAGCGTCTGGCGGAGACCCGCGGGAGTCGGGAGTACTCGGTAGTGACCAATTCCATCCCGACCGCCTTGGAGCTGAGCGATTCCGGGTTGCACGACGTGCAGCTGCTCGGTGGCAGTGTCCGGCCGATCAGTCAGGCAGTCGTCGGCAGTACCGCGCTTCGCACCCTCGCGCTTTTGCGCGCCGACGTGGCGTTCGTGGGCACTAACGCGTTGTCCATCGGCCACGGCCTATCCACCGTGGACGCCCAAGAGGCTGCGGTGAAAGCTGCAATGGTGACCAACGCCCGCAGGGTTGTCGTGTTGTGCGATTCCACGAAACTGGGCAACGACTACGTGGTGAGCTTCGCGCCGCTGACGGATATTGATGTGGTGATCACGGACGCCGAAGCGCCCTCTGCCTTCGTGGATGAGCTACGTTCGCACGGTATTGAGGTCGTGCTCGCGCAGCCCTAGCAGCCTAGTAGTGTCTCGCCCCGCGCGTTCCGCTGGGGCGCTCTGTGACTTTCTGCGCGAATATGGTGGCATCTTCGCCAGTTTGCGACCTACACTCGTTGCAGACCTGAATGAAAAACAAAGGAAAGGACACCCGAATGGCTTCCAAGACTGTGAAGGTCGGTTCCACCGTCGGGCTGCACGCACGCCCGGCCACGGTGATCGCGGACGCTGCCGGCGAGTACGATGATGAGATTCTGCTGACCCTTGTCGGCGGCGATGATGACGACGAGACGGACGCCGCTTCCTCGCTGATGATTATGGCGATGGGTGCGGAGCACGGCGACGAGGTCACCGTCACTTCCGACAACGCCGACGCCGTCGAGAAGATTGCGGCCCTGATCGAGCAGAACCTCGACGAGGAGTAAGCACTCTTCGCTTTACGACGAGCTCACGCCCGGGCATACGTCGCCCGGGCGTTTTCATGTGCAGTGATGACCGCCCGCTAGAAGGTGGACGGCTTCGGCACCTCGAAGTCCTTGCGGTACTGCCCCTCCCCTAACGTGTCGTACGCCCAGCGCATCAGCGGGTAGATCACGATGATGCCAACCGAGCCCAGCGCGATGCCTTCTAACGTCACAGCGCCCACATCCAGGGTGAGGTTGCCGATGCCCACAATCAGCGCAACCGCGGCCGCCGTCAGGTTCGCGGGATCGGTGAAGTCCACCTTGTTGTCCTGCCAGATGCGCACGCCCAGCATGCCGATGAGCCCGTAGAGGACCAGGCACGCGCCGCCGAGCACACCAGCTGGGATGGTGAAGATCACGGCGCCGAACTTCGGGATGAACGCCAGCACGATCGCAAACGCGGCGGCGACCCAGTACGCGGCTGTGGAGTACACCTTCGTCGCCGCCATTACTCCGATGTTCTCCGCGTACGTGGTGGTGCCGGAGCCGCCGAAACCGCCGGCGAGCGTGGTGGCAATGCCGTCGCCGATCAGCGCGCGGCCCTGCATGTCGTCGAGGTTGCGCCCAGTCATCTCGGACACAGCCTTGACGTGGCCGACGTTCTCCGCGATTAGCACGACCAACACGGGCAGAGTCACCAGCACCGCGGAAACGTGGAACTCCGGGCTGTGGAACTGTGGCAGTCCGATCCACGGCGCGTCGCCGATGGTTTGCAGCGCGTCGTCGCCCAAGCCACCCGTCAAAGCGGCGAACAGCCATCCGGCAAGCACACCGGCGAGGATGGACAAGCGAGAGAGCAGTCCGCGGGTGGCCACGGTGACCACCACAACCGTCAACAGTGTCACCGCCGCCACCCAGGGTTGGGTTTGCACGTTTGAGACCGCAGTTGGCGCGAGGTTGAAGCCGATGAGCGCGACGATGGCGCCAGTCACCACAGGCGGCATCACCGCGTCGATGACGCGCTTGCCCGCCCATTCGACGACGATGCCGACGAGGATGAGCGCCACACCGGTCAGCAGCACTCCGCCCAGCTGCGCGCCGACGCCGTACTGCTGTGAGGCCGTCAGTGGTGCGATAAACGCGAAGGACGAGCCCAGGTAGCTGGGGACTTTGTTGCGGGTGATCAGCAAAAAGATAATGGTGCCCAGGCCGGAGAACAGCAGTGTGGTGTTCACCGGGAATCCTGTCAGGGTGGGCACCAGTAGTGTGGCGCCGAACATGGCTACCACGTGCTGCATGCCGATGCCGATGGTGCGCGGCCAGCTCAGCCGCTCGTCCGGGGCGACAACAGCCCCGGGGCGCACAGTGCGCCCGTCTCCGTGAATGGTCCAGCCGAAAGTGTGAGTCACGAAATGCCATTATCACCCCGCCAGCGGAGTTTTCCTGTGTCGGGGGTAGACGGCGGGCAAAGTACACAGCTCTCAGAGTGCCCTTGCTATTTTGAGCATCATGGAAATCATTGTGCGCCCCACCGCCGAAGAAGTAGGCGTGTCCGCAGCCGACATCATCGAACCGTTCGTGCGCGATGGCGCGACGCTCGGCCTGGCCACGGGTTCGACCCCGAACCCCACGTACATGGAGCTGGCCCGCCGCCACCGCGAGGAGAATCTGAGCTTCGCACAGTGCGACGCGTTCCTCCTGGACGAGTACGTCGGGCTGGAACGCTCCGACGAGCAGTCCTACTACGCAACCATCCGCCGCGAGTTCACCGACCACATCGACATCGACGATGCGAAGGTGCAGTCTCTCGACGGCCGCTCGGCCGACCCCGAGGCAGAAGCCCGCAGCTACGAGGAGCGCATCGCCGCCGCCGGCGGCGTGGACGTGCAGATCTTGGGCGTGGGCGCCAACGGCCACATCGCGTTCAACGAGCCGCCCAGCGCGCTAGATTCGCGCACGCGCGAAATCGAGCTGCACCCCACCACCGTGGCAGACAACGCCCGCTTCTTCGACAACGAGGACCAGGTGCCCCGCAAGGCCCTGACCCAGGGCGTGGGCACCATCATGGAGGCGCACACCATCGTGCTCATCGCCACCGGCCCGAACAAGGCTGACGCGGTCAAGGCCCTCGTTGAAGGCCCGGTGACCCCGGGCTGCCCGGCGTCGGTCCTGCAAAACCACCCCCGCACCACGGTCATCCTCGATGAGGATGCCGCGGCCAAGCTTGAGCGCTAGCTAGCTGACCACGAACTCCGCGTACTGCTCGGCCAGGACGCGGGGCAGGCGGACGTCGATACGCGTTCCTGCCTCTTCGTATTCCTCCGAGCGCACCGTGCCCTCGTCGTGGACGCGACTGACCACGTCGCCGCGGGTATACGGCACCACCATGGTCACGTGCGCGTCGATGGAGTTGAGGTGCTGCTCGATGCGCGCTTCCAACTCCTCGATGCCTTCGCCGGTCAGCGCGGAGACGAACACGGCCGTGCGCCCGGTCTTCTCAAACGCGTGGCGCAGCTCGGCCAGCACGAGCGGGTCGGCCTCGTCGATTTTGTTCACCACCACGATTTCAGGCGGCATTTCTTCGCCGGAATCGCGGGTGACCTCCGCAAGGACCTCGTTGACGGCCTCGATCTGCTTCAGCGGGAACGCGTCCGAGCCGTCCACAACGTGCAGCACAAGGTCTGCGCCCGCAACCTCTTCAAGCGTGGACTTGAACGCCTCGACCAGTTGGGTGGGCAGGTGGCGCACGAACCCGACGGTGTCGGTGAGCACCACGTTGCGCCCGTCCGCGAGTTTCGCCTTGCGTGTGGACGGATCCAGGGTGGCAAACAGCGCGTCTTCCACCAGCACACCTGCGCCAGTCATCGCGTTGATCAGCGAGGACTTACCCGCGTTGGTGTAGCCGGCAATCGCGATCTTCGGGATCGTGGAGCGCTGGCGCTGCGCGCGCTTGACCTCGCGTGCCGTAGTCATGTCGCGCAGCTGGTGGCGCAGCTTGGCCATCTCGGTGCGCAGGCGGCGACGGTCCGCCTCGATACGCGTCTCACCGGGACCACGCAGGCCCACACCGCCGTTGGAGCCGGCGCGGCCGCCGGCCTGGCGCGACAGGTTGCCGCCCCAACCACGGGTGCGGCTGTAGAGGTACTCCATCTGTGCAAGGCTCACCTGGGCTTTGCCCTCCTTGCTCTTCGCGTGCTGGGCGAAGATGTCCAGGATGAGCATGGTGCGGTCGATCACCTTAATCTTCAGCGCTTCCTCAAGCGCGATCATCTGCGACGGCGACAGCTCGCCGTCGAAAATCACCGTGTCCGCACCGGTGGCCTGCACGATCTCGCGCAGCTCCGCCACCTTGCCCGAGCCAATGTAAGTGCCCGGGTCCGGCTTGTCGCGCTTCTGGTACAGCATGTCCAGCACCTCGGCTCCGGCGGTTTTCGCCAGCGCCGCCAGCTCCCACATGCTCGCCTCAATCTCCTTTACGGTGCCTTCGGTCCAGGCGCCGACGAGAAGTACTTGTTCGATGCGGAGCTTGCGGTACTCCACCTCGTAGATGTCGACGTGGTCTTCGGAGCGCAGCTCCGTGGCTCCGGCAACGGAGCGGAACGAGTTGCGGTCCGCCAGGTCAAGGGCGCCGACGGTGGGTTCCGCGCCGGGCTGTGGCTCGTTGTGGCGAAACGCCTGTCGCAGCAGCTCTTCGTGGGCGCGTTGCTCGGGCGTCAGTTCGTCTTCAAGCAAAAAGCGATCTTTCCTGTGTGTTGAATCTGTCACTGTCATATCTACCCGATAGAACGCGGAAAGGCCCAGGATTCTTCCCGGTCGGGGCGATTGACTAGAATCTACGGCCATGAGCACAGCAGTGAGCACCGATCTTTCCGCACTCGGCTTGAGCTTCAACAAGTGGCAGGACGCGGTCGAAGCCGCGATTGCCACCGACCGCCTCGCCGTCGTCGGCGAGGTCCGCGGCGGCCAGCTGATCCAGTACACCGACCCGTCGGGCGCGCAGCTGAACATCCTGGCTGTGGAGCCGTTTGCCACCTTCGCAGGATTCGAGTCGGTCACCCGCACCTACGCGCACATCACGCCGCTTAACGACGTTGTCGCGCTGGCCGATGTGGTCGATCCCCGCGGCAACGCCATGGCATCGCTGACGGTGAACCTCGCGCAGGAGCCGTTGCTTGTGGACGATCCCGCGCTCGAGTGGCAAGAGCTCTCCGTCACGGCGCTGGGCCTGGCTGTTGACCGCTACGAATCCACCGAGGCCTACCTGGCGCAGCACCCGGGCGCCGTCGTCGGCACCGTGGCCTCCCCCGGCGCCGAGGCCGTGGCAAACGGCAGCGCCACCACCCCGGACGCGAGCGCTGAGTTTTCGGCGCGCGTGCTGGAGGCGGAGTACCGCACCTCCGCGCTGACAGGTCAGCGCTTCATCCACGTCTCCGTCGACGCGGCGTTCCCGTTCGACGTGTGCCTGCCCGACGGCGAGTTGCCCGCGCGCGATTCCGTAATCGCCGGCACCGCCGTCATGGCCGGTTCCATCCCGACGCCTTCCGGCGGCGGCTGCGGAGGCTGCGGCGGATCCTGCGGGTGCGGCGGCCACTAGCCGTTACAAGGGCCTGCCGATGAGTTCACCGAACAGGGATCTCTCACGCGCGTTAATCGGCGCACTCGTGCTCGCTGCCGTTGTGCTGCTGGTGTTCACGCTCAAACTGCCGGGGCTTTTGCTGTCGGCACTGCTGATCATCAGTGCGATCTTGCTCGTGCGACGCGTACAGATTGACCCGGAGGTGCTGGCCATCCGGTCGTCGCTGCAGTACGCGCGCGACGATATCGCTGAAGTGCTCGACGCCTACGAGCAACTGCAGCACGGAGCGAGCGCGTCCGACATCGCGGACCGCACCTTGCACTACCCTGCCCTGGCAAACCCGGATAGTTCAGTGCCGCAGGTCAACGAATTCCTCCTGCGGGCATCTTCCGCCCGGCGCTTTTTGGAGCGCATCGACGGCTACCTGGATTCCACCTCCACCGACAAAGCGCAGCTGGAGCGTCTCCTCACCGTCGCCGACGAGCGCGCCTTCGAGTTGCAGGAGGCGTGGGACGACGCACGCCGGGCCGCGAAAGAAATCGGCCCGGCGTAGGTCCGAACCTACAACTCGTCCGCCAGCTCCCCGCGGAACACGATCGTCGATGGGCCAGTCATCGTGGCCTCGCCGCCGTCAAGCACGACCTCGACGGCCCCACCCGGGACGTTCACGATCACGGAGCCGTTTTCGATGCCTGCGTCCGCAAGCGCCGCCTGCGCCGCGGCGACGGTGCCGGTGCCGCAGGAGCGGGTCTCGCCCACGCCGCGCTCCCACACGCGCATGTGCACGCCTCCCTGATCCAGCTCGGTGAGCACCTCCACGTTCACACCCTTGGGGAAGAACTCCGGGTCGAACTCGGGGGCCACGAACTGCATGTCCGCGAGATCCGATGAGCTCATCCCCGGGATCACACAGGCCAAGTGCGGGTTGCCCACGTCCACGCCGATGCCGGCGAACTGGGCCTCCCCCATGGACGCGGTGGACACGCCAGTGACTTCAACGCGGCCCATGCCCACAGACACAATCGCGTCGGCGCAGTCGGCGGAGATCACCCGGATGTGCTTGACCCCGGCGCGCGTGTCCACGTCGAACTCTGTTGCGTCTTCGAGCCCCTCGGCCACCAGCACGTGCGCGAATGCGCGAATGCCGTTGCCGCACATCTCCGCGATGGTGCCGTCGGCGTTGCGGTAGTCCATGAACCACCTGCCGTCTGCTCCCCCGCGGCGCACCACCCGCAGCAGCCCGTCGCCGCCGACGCCGGCGCGGCGGTCGCAGAGGAAGGCGACCTGCTCCGGGGTCACATCGAGGGTGTCCTCAACGTCGATGAGGACGACGAAGTCGTTTTCGGTGGCGTGCGCTTTAATAAATTTCACGCCAGCGAGTCTAACGCGGCGCCCATAACGTCCGCGCCGGCAGCGTCCAGCCACACGGTCCGCGGGTCGCGGTTGAACCAGGAGCGTTGGCGGCGCACGTACCGGCGCGTGCCGGTAATCGTCTGCTCCACCGCCTCGTCCTCGGTGAGCTCGCCATCCAGCATCGCCAGCACTTGGGCGTAGCCAATGGCGCGTCCGGCGGTGGAATCGCGCACGAGGCCGGCGTCCACCAGGCCACGTGTTTCGTCGATAAGCCCCTGCTCAAACATCATGCGCGTGCGCAGCTCGATGCGCGGGTTCAGCCACTCGGCGTTCGTGCGCAGCCCCAGGATGCGCGTGCCCCAACGGGGTGCTGCGTTCTTCGGCGGCTGCGACGCCTGGAACGGTTTGCCGGTCAGCTCGATCACCTCGAGCGCGCGCACGGTGCGGCGCGGGTCCTTGTCCTCAATGATGCGGGCGGCTTGCGGATCCACCTCGGCCAGCTCCGCGTGCAGCGCGTCCACGCCGATCTCGGCCAGGCGCTCCTCGTACTTCGCGCGCACGGTGGGGTCGGTGGGCGGGAACGACCAGGCGTCGATGAGCGATTGCGCGTACAACATCGAGCCGCCCACCAGCACGGGCACCCTGCCGCGCGCCATGATCTCTTCCACCGTCGCCACCGCGAGCGACTGGTACTCGGCCACCGAGGCTGTGCGGGTGACCTCCCAGATGTCCAGCAGGTGGTGCGGGATGCCCTCGCGCTCCTCCACGGGCAACTTCGCGGTGCCGATGTCCATGCCCTTGTACAGCTGCATGGAGTCCACGTTGACCACTTCGCCGCCGAACTCGTGCGCCAGCGCGATGCCGAGCGCGGACTTGCCGCTGGCGGTCGGCCCCACTACTGCAATCGGTTTCATACGCTCCACTCCGCTACGTAGCGTCCTACTCCTAATGTGTCGTCGTGGTCCAGCAATGTCGCCTTGTGCGGCCGCAGCGTCGCCAGTTCGTGCCACAACGCGGGTTCGAGCAATTGCTTATCAGCGACCTCCAGTTGCCCACCGTCCAGCCACCTGCACAGACGCTGGTGGTACTCCGGCGCGCCGTCGACCAGCGCGAGCGGGGCGCGCTGGGTCAGCCCGGCTGGGCCGTCGAGCACCACCACGGTCACCGCGTCCGGGTCGGGGGTGCTGATCTCGCCGCGGACCTCGCGCACCTCCGGGTCCCCCAGGGCGAAACGTGCGACCAGCTCGCCGAGGTGGTTGCCTGCACGCACGGTGATCTCCGGCCCGCCCCAGGCTTTGAGAGACCCGGTGTGGGCTGTATACCAGCGCTCATCCAGCGAGCAGACGATGTCGATCGCCCTGCCGTCGAGCCCGCCTGCGAGCGCACGGACGGCCTGTACGAGGCGTTGCGAAGCGGCGTCGCTAGGCGAAAGCGCGAGTGCTGGCGATCCCGGCACGATCCAGAGGTTTGATCTCACGCGCACAACCCTACCCAGCGCCCGGTTTGATCCCCGCGGGGCGTGAAGTGCCGGTAATATCGCACGCATTGCGCAAGGCAGCCGCGACGCGCGGCACAGTGCGGCCACATCTCCGGCCGCGGAAAGGATGTCCACTATGACCGATTCGAACTCCACTCCGACCCCGGGCACCAAGGCACCGTCGCCGGCAGCGATGGCGAAAATGGCAAAGAAGCCCGGGCCACGTCCCGGAGCAGCGGCGAAGACCG
Organism: Corynebacterium sp. HMSC05H05; assembly: GCF_001807265.1. Classification (GTDB taxonomy): domain Bacteria; phylum Actinomycetota; class Actinomycetes; order Mycobacteriales; family Mycobacteriaceae; genus Corynebacterium. The sequence goes on along the minus strand of NZ_KV788388.1, from coordinate 95,939 downwards.
TCACCCCGGCTCCCCTGCCGGCACGTGAGCCGTCGGACCCGTCCAAGTTCGGCCGCGTGGACGATGAGGGCAACGTCTTCCTCACCCGCGGCAGCGAGGAACGCCAGATCGGTTCCTGGCAGGCGGGCACGCCCGCAGAGGGCCTGGCGCACTACGGCCAGCGCTACGACGACTTGGTCACCGAGGTGGAGCTCATCGAGACGCGTCTGCGCGCCCACCCGGAGGACGCGGATGCGCTGCGCAAGTCCGCGGAGGCGCTCAAGGCATCGCTTGCGGACGCCGCAGTGATCGGCGACATCGACGCTGTGGAGGCGCGCCTGGACAAGGCGATTGACGCTTCCGATACCGCGCGCGAAAAGGCGAAGGAGCAGAAGGCGCAGCGCCGCGAGCAGGCAATCGCCCGCAAGGAAGCGCTCGCCGCAGAGGCCGAGGACCTGGCGGAGAACTCCACGGAGTGGAAGGCCGCGGGCGACCGCATCCGCGCGATCCTAGAGGAGTGGCGCGGCATCCGCGGCATCGACCGCGCAACCGACGACGAGCTGTGGAAGCGCTACTCCCGCGCCCGCGACAGCTTCAACCGCCGCCGCGGCTCCCACTTCGCCGAGCTGGACCGCAACCGTGCGCAGGCCAGGAAGACCAAGGAGGAGCTGGTCGAGCGTGCCGAGGCGCTGAAGGACTCCACCGACTGGGGCCACACCGCCCGCGCCTACCGCGACCTGATGACGGAGTGGAAGGCCGCCGGCCGCGCCCCGCGCGAGGTGGACGACAAGCTGTGGGAGCGCTTCCGCGCCGCCCAGGACCACTTCTTCGAGGCCCGCAACGCCGTCAACGCCGAGCGCGACCGCGAGTTCGAGGCCAACGCCGAGGCGAAGGACGCGCTGATTTCCGAGTACGACTCGCTGATCGACCCCACGAAGGGGCTCGGCACCGCGAAGGCGAAGCTGCGCGAGCTGCAGGACAAGTGGGACGAGATCGGCTTTGTCCCGCGCGGACGTGTGCGCGAGTTCGAGGACAAGATCGGCCGCATCGAGCAGCGCGTGTCCGAGGCGGAGGATTCCCGCTGGCGCAAGACTGACCCGGCGCAGCAGGACAAGGTCAACCAGTTCCAGGTCAAGGCCGACGACTTCACCAAACAGGCCGAGGCCGCCGAGGCCAAGGGCGACGCCGCCAAGGCCGCGTCCCTTCGCGAGCAGGCGAAGCAGTGGCAGGAGTTCGCCGACGTCGCCGCCAAGGCCGTCAACGAGGGCTAGTAAGTTAGCGCGAGTGCTCCACCCCCACCTTTTTCTCCCCCGACCAGACCACGGCGATGATGCCGAGGCCGTGGTCGGGGGCTACGCCTTTTCCGCCACGCTGGCCATCCAGGACATCACGGGTCTTGCTACCTCCGGTGTGTCCGCCGCCCACATCGCCAAGCGCCTCGAGCCCTCCGCCGAGTCCGAGGCCATGCTGTTCGGCTTAGTTTCAACGCAGCACCTGCGTCCGGTCACCGACTTGGGCTACCCGGAGCTGTTCGCCGAAGACCTCGACTTCCTCGACGCCTGGCTGTTCGTCTCCCTCCCCCTGCTGGAGGACCGCGGCGTGATCGAAGCGAACTTCACGTTCGATTCCGAGCTCGCTCCCCTTCCGGGCGAGCCCATCCCCGACGCGCCGTGGGAAAGCGCGCTAAAGCTTCTCGACGACCTGTCGGCCCGCCTGTCCCGCCCCACCCGCCAGCTGTGGGTCACCCACGCCCTTGACGCCGATGAGCCGCCGAACGTGCGGGGCTACGGCTACACGCCGGCGTTCCGGGAGGACCAGGGCACGTTTTCCATCTCCGCGATTGAGGGGCTGCCTGACGCTGTGGCCACGGTGGATGCAGAGTTTGCGGTGATCGAGGGACCCGGTTTCTTCTCTCGGAGAAAGGCCGGCGCGGACGAGGTGCAGCAGTTCTCCCGTCTGCTCACGGCGGCGTCGCGCGACTACCCGCGCGGCGATCTGGTCATGGACACCATCGAGTGGGACCTCGAGCGCATCCGCGACGCCGGGGCGAGGTTGCAGGACCGCGGCGGCGCGCAGCTGACGGGCCTCGCTTACGTCGACGGCGTGATCGTCGGATTGTGCGAGGTAGTGCGCTTCCTCGCCGACGACGCGAAAGTCTGCGAGCTGGGCCTGGTCTACGTGCTGCCCGAGCACCGCGGCCGCGGCATCGGCTCGGCACTGCTGCGCTCGTCGCTCACGCGCGCCAAGGAGATCTGGGAGGACCTGGAGACGGTCTACTGCTCCTACCCCGCCGACTCCCCCGCGGCGAACGCCATCATGCGCGGGCTTGACGCTGAGGTGGTTTCCTCCACCACCGCGTGGCAGAAGAATTAGGCAGCTCGCCAAAGGCCGATATCGGCGTTTACAAGGTGACCCGCCGGAAAAGCCCAGGTCGCGGATCGGCGGTCACGCTAAACGCCGATATCGTCTTTTGCGGGCTGGGGACCCGCCCCAGTTTTGTATCCGTTAGTCCAACGTCTTGCGGTGTCGCTCTGCTGCGCGGGCACGGCGGTCGTCGATAAGCAAAGGGTTCTCCTGCTCCCTCGTCGCGGCGCGCTGCGCGAGCGCCACCTCATCCTTGCCTTGCGCCTCGGCACGCTGCTTAGCGACGGCTTCCTGTTCCTCGTTGCGCGACAGGATCAACGGGAACACCGTGAGCACCACGATCACCACCGCGAGCACGACCAGGTAGTAGCCGGGGCCACGGCTGATGCCGGAGGCGTTGGAGTTGCGCAGCCAGATGCCAAGCACGGAATAGACCAGCGAGACGGTGGTGACCATCCATGCGGGAACCGCGAGTGCGAAGCGCTGCGTGGCAACGGCAAGGGTGGTCAGCACACCGACGCCGATAAGTGAGATCCACGCGAAGACGTACTCCGTGATCGCGGTCTGGGCGTCCTTCGCCGCGTCGGTGGCGGCAAGCACCTGCCACAGCGACGCCCCGCCGACGAACGGCAGGAACAGCGCCACCACGTAGATGGCTACCGCGGCGGCGAGCACCCAGCGTTTTACGCCCATGTCCACGGTGGATGCGGCTTTCTTCTCCGCGCGGGCAAGGGATTCGGTGTTGGGCTGCGTCATGTCGCCCAACTGTAGCCCTAGCCGCCGCAGCAGGCGGAATCTGCTGGAGCGGCGGCGGGCCGGCCGATCGTCGGCAGGCCAAGGCCCACCCCGATCGGCGCGGTGGTGGGCACCTCTCCCCTAGCGGAGTTGTCGCCGGCCTTGGTGCGGCGGTGCTCGTGGATGCCGGAATCCGCGATCAGGTAGTGCGGCTTCGCGTCGGTGATGGTGACGGTGACGATATCGCCCGGGCGGACCTCGCCGTCGATGTTGCCCTCGAGCGCGAAGTGCACCAGGCGCCCGTCGCGGGCACGGCCGGACATGCGATGCGTGCGGTCGTTCTTGCGGCCGTCCTCCTGCACCAACAGCTCCTGGCGCGTATCCACGAGCTTCGCGTTTTCCTCCGCGCTGATCCGCTCCTGCAGTGCGTGGAGGCGCTCGAAACGCTCCTGGACCACAGCCTTGGGGATCTGATCTTCCATCTCCGCCGCCGGGGTGCCGGGGCGCGGCGAGTACTGGAAGGTAAACGCCGAGGTGAAGCGCGCCTTCTCAACCACGTCGAGGGTGGCCTGGAAATCCTCTTCGGTCTCGCCCGGGAAGCCGACAATGATGTCGGTGGTGATCGCCGCGTGCGGCAGCTTCTCGCGCACCTCGTCCAAAATGGCCAGGAACTTCTTGGAGCGGTAGGACCGGCGCATGTCCTTGAGCACCTTGTCCGAGCCGGACTGCAGCGGCATGTGCAGCTGCGGGCACACGTTCGGGGTCTCCGCCATCGCGTCGATGACATCGGAGGTGAACTCCGCCGGGTGCGGGGAGGTGAAACGCACGCGCTCCAAGCCCTCGATGTCGCCGCAGGCGCGCAGCAGCTTGGAAAACGCGGAGCGGTCGCGCTCCATGTCCTCGTCGACGAAGTTCACGCCGTACGAGTTCACGTTCTGCCCCAGCAGGGTCACCTCGGAGACGCCCTGGTCCACAAGTGCTTTGACCTCGGCGAGGATCTCGCCCGGGCGGCGGTCCACTTCCTTACCGCGCAGGCTGGGCACGATGCAGAACGTGCAGGTGTTGTTGCAGCCCACGGAGATGGACACCCAGCCGGCGTAGGCGGATTCGCGCTTGGCGGGCAGCACGGACGGGAAGACCTCGAGGGCTTCGACAATCTCCACCTGGGCCTCATCCTCTACACGGGCCCGGTCGAGCAACGCCGGCAGCGCAGAGATGTTGTGGGTGCCAAAGACAGCGTCGACCCACGGCGCCTTTGCAATGACGGTGTCGCGGTCCTTCTGCGCCAGGCACCCGCCGACGGCGATCTGCATGCCCGGGTGGTCGGCCTTGACGTTTTTCAGCTGGCCCAGCGAGCCGTAGAGGCGCTTGTCGGCGTTCTCGCGCACCGCGCAGGTGTTGAAGACCACCAGGTCGGGCTCCTCGCCCGCATCGGCCGCGACGTAGCCCGCGTCTTCGAGCATGCCGGAAAGACGCTCGGAGTCGTGCACGTTCATCTGGCAGCCGAACGTGCGCACCTCGTAGGTGCGGGGATTGCTGTTTTGGGTGGTGCTCGCCGTAGTCACGGCGAGACAGTCTAACCAGGTGAGCTGTCTGCGCCTAACCGCAGCCTTACCGTCACCGACCCGCGTTCTGTATGCGGTTTTCCAGGTGATCCACAAAATTCTTTTCCATTTGTGTCATCTGACTCACAGCTATGGCTTAAGGTGCGGTACATGACACAGGAAATTGCCGAACCCATGATTCGCATGGTGGGTGTGGAGAAGTACTTCGACGACTTCCACGCGCTGAAAAACATCAACCTCGAGATCCCCCGCGGACAAGTGGTTGTGGTGCTGGGGCCGTCGGGGTCCGGAAAGTCCACCCTGTGTCGGACGATTAACCGCCTCGAAACCATCGAGGAAGGCACGATCGACATCGACGGCCAGGAACTGCCCGCAGAGGGCAGGGAACTGGCGCGGCTGCGTTCGGACGTCGGCATGGTGTTCCAGCAGTTCAACCTGTTTCCCCATCTGACCATCCTGGACAACGTCACGCTCGGGCCGATGAAGGTGCGCAAGGCCAAAAAGACCGAAGCCACTTCCCGCGCCCGGGAGTTGCTGGACCGCGTGGGCATCGGCAACCAAGCCGAGAAGTACCCCGCCCAGCTCTCCGGCGGCCAGCAGCAGCGCGTGGCCATCGCTCGCGCTCTGGCCATGGAGCCGAAGGTCATGCTTTTCGACGAACCCACGTCTGCCCTCGACCCCGAAATGGTCGGCGAGGTGCTCGACGTGATGAGCGAGCTCGCGCGAAGCGGCATGACGATGGTTGTTGTCACCCACGAGATGGGGTTCGCCCGCAAGGTCGCGGACCGCATCTTGTTCATGGCCGACGGCGAAATCGTCGAGGACACGGACCCCGAGTCGTTCTTTACCAACCCGCAGTCCGACCGTGCCCGGGATTTCCTGGGCAAGATTCTGCCCCACTAAATCATTTTCTTGAGAAGGAGACCCACAATGAAGCGCTCTACCCGCATCGCATCGTCCGCCGCCGCTGTCTTGCTCGCGGCTACTACCCTCGCAGCCTGCGGCGGTGATGAGACCTCCACAGATAGCGGCCTGCTCGGCCAGATCGAGGCCGGCAACGTCACTCTCGGCACCAAGTACGACCAGCCGGGCCTCGGCCTGCGCGAGGCCGACGGTTCCATGACCGGCTTGGACGTGGATGTGATCACCTACGTGGTCAATCACATCGCCGACGACAACGGCTGGAAGCACCCGGAGATCACCTGGCGCGAGACCCCGTCCGCACAGCGCGAGACCGTCCTGCAAAACGGCGAGGTCGCGGCGATCGCGGCGACCTACTCCATCAACAAGTCCCGCTCCGAAGCCGTGGACTTCGGTGGCCCGTACCTGCTCACCCACCAGGCGCTGCTCGTGCGTTCCGACGACGCGCAGATCACTGGCCTGGAGTCTCTCGACGGACGCATCCTGTGCTCCGTGACCGGCTCCACCCCGGCGCAGAAGGTCAAGGACACCCTCCCGGGCGTGCAACTGCAGGAGTACGACACCTACTCCTCCTGCGTTGAGGCACTGCGCAACGGCAATGTCGACGCGTTGACCACCGACGCGACCATCCTTGGCGGCTACTCCGCCCAGTCCCCGGGCGACTTCAAGGTCGTCGAGCTGAAGAAGGATGGCGAGGAGTTCACCAACGAGCACTACGGCGTCGGTCTGAAGAAGGAGGACCCGGGCGCGCTCGAGGCCGTGAACAAGGCACTCGATGCCCTGTACGAGGACGGCTCCTTTGACAAGTTCGTCGACGAGAACCTCGACGGCGGCCAGGGCGTGGAGAAGGACAACGTCGGCGACCTCTCCTTCGTCGAGTAACGCCCGCTCCGCCTCTTCCTATTCAGTTTTCACCGTTGGGAGTTTCCCGCTATGGATGCAATGTGGGCCGATCTCGCGCCCAAGCTGTGGCCAGCGTTCTGGACCACCATCAAGCTGACGTTCTACTCAGCGATCGGGTCGATGATCCTGGGTACGATTCTCACCGCCATGCGGGTCTCCCCCGTCGGTATCTTGCGGAGCATTTCGTCGTTCTACATCAACACCGTGCGAAATACCCCGCTCACCCTCGTGGTGCTGTTCTGCTCCTTCGGGCTGTACCAGAACCTGGGCCTGGAACTCGCCAGCCGCGAGTCCCAAACCTTCCTAGCGGACCAGAACTTCCGGCTGGCCATCTTGGGGTTTGTCCTCTACACCTCGTGCTTCGTGGCCGAGTCTCTGCGAAGCGGCATCAACACCGTGCACTTCGGCCAGGCTGAAGCGGCGCGCTCGCTGGGCTTGAGCTTCGGGCAGATCTTCTCCCTGATCATCTTCCCCCAGGCGCTGCGCGCGGCGATCGTGCCGCTGGGCAACACGTTAATCGCGCTGACGAAGAACACGACAATCGCGTCCGTCATCGGCGTGGCCGAGGCGTCGCTTTTGATGAAGTCCACCATCGAGTTCCACGCCAACCAGCTCTTCGCGGTGTTCGGCATCTTCGCGCTCGGATTCATCATGCTGACCCTGCCCATGGGCCTGCTCGTCGGCTGGCTCTCTAACCGTTTGGCGGTGAAACGATAATGTCTTCTTCCGTTCGAGCCACGGTGCTTTACGACGCCCCAGGGCCTAACGCCGTCCGCCGAAACTACATCTATACCGCGCTGACCGTCGTCGTGGTCGTGCTCGCCGGCTGCTGGGTGCTGGACAACCTCGCGGCCAACGGCCAGCTGGAGGCGCGCCGCTGGAACCCGTTCTTGCAGGGCAACACCTGGACCACCTACATCCTGCCGGGCCTGTGGGGCACGATTAAGGCAGCTGTGGTCTCCATCCTGTTCGCCATCGTCTTTGGCGTGGTCTTCGGCCTTGGCAGGCTCGCGCCCAGCAAGCTCGTGCGGGGCATATGCGCTGTCGTCGTCGAATGCTTCCGCGCCATCCCGGTGCTGTTGCTGATGATTTTCCTGTACCAGGTGCTGGCCGTCTACCGGCTGGTCCCGCCGAAGGACCTCGCCTTCTGGGCCGTAGTGATCGCGCTGACGCTGTACAACGGCTCGGTCATCGCGGAGATCCTGCGCGCCGGCATCAAGGCGCTGCCCCGCGGACAGACCGAAGCAGCCCAGGCGTTGGGGCTGAGCCACTGGCAGACCATGGGCCGGATTTTGCTGCCGCAGTCGGTCGCGGCGATGCTGCCGGCGCTGATCTCCCAGATGGTCATCGCACTGAAGGACTCCGCGCTCGGCTACCAGATCGGTTACGTGGAAGTGGTCCGCTCCGGCACCCAGGTCGCATCCGCCAACCAGAACTACCTGCCGTCGTTGATCGTGGTGGCCATCATCATGATCCTGATCAACTACGGCCTGACCATGCTGGCAACGCGTGTGGAGCGCCAGCTGCGCGCCGGACGCGCCCGCCGCAACCCGTTTGCCAAGGTGCCCACCGCCGGCAAGAACGTCGGCCTGGACACCAAGGACACGGTGAACGTGGATTGGCAGGCGCCGGACTACACCCAGATTGATAACCCGGTGGAAAAGCGCTTCTAGCGCACCTGCCTCAGTGCCTGCGCAAGCCCGTCGATCTGTTCGTCGGTGTGGGTGGCCATCACCGTCACCCGCAGCATCGCCGCACCACGCGGGACGGTCGGCCAGCGAATGGCGGGCACGAAGTACCCGGCCTCCCGGAGTCTGGCGGACGCGTTCACCGCGCGCGTTTCATCGCCGATGGGCACCGGGATGATCGGGCTGGCCCACTCGTCCATTCCGAGCTGGCGTGTCAAGCGACGGATGTTCCGGTGCAGCGCAGGCACCGGACTCTCCTCGCCCTCGAGCTCGACGATGGCCGCTGACACCGCCGCGCACGTGGCCGGTGTGGACGAGGTGGAATAGACGAAGGTGCGGGCCTTCTGCCGCAGGAGTTTTGCCACGGGAGCGGAGGCAGCCACTGCCCCGCCCTCTGCTCCGAGCGCTTTGGATGAGGTGGCGACGAGGATGTCCGGATGGTCGTCGACAAGCGAAAAGTGCTCTGTAATGCCGCGGCCCGTGGCGCCGAGGGTGCCGGTGCCGTGCGCGTCGTCGGCCATGAGGGCGGCGCCGTGGGCGCGGCAAACGGCCAAAAGTTCGGGGACGGGCGCGAGGGTGCCGTCCATGGAAAACAGCCCGTCGGTGACCACAATCGCTTCTCCGGAATGCCCTCGCAACAGCTCGTCGACGTGCGCCGGGTCGCGGTGCCGGTACACGCGCACCGTGGCACCTTGGGCCTTGGCCAGGCGGCAGCCGTCGATGATGCTGGCGTGGTTGCGCTCGTCCGAGACGATGAGTGTGCCCGGGCCGGCGAGCGCCTGCAGCACGCCAGTATTCGCCATGAACCCGGCGGAGAAAAACACCGCGTCCTCGTAGTCGAGGAAGCGGGCGAAGTCGCGCTCAAGTTGGGCGTGCAGGTCCGTGGTGCCGGTGGTCAGGCGCGATCCGCCGGAGCCCACGCCGAAACGGTTGAGCGCGTTGGCGGCTGCTTTGTTCACGGCGGGGTGTTCGGCCAGCCCCAGGTAGTTCGAGGAGCTGAACAGGACGTACTCGTCGCCGTCGATGGTCGCTACCGGAGTCTGGCCAGTGCTAAAGATTGCGGGGGTGCGCTCGAGGCCTTGGCTGCGCCAGGTGGCGCGCTGTTGCTCGGCAGCGTTGTCGAGCCAGCTCATTTGGCCTCCTCGACCAGCACGGGGGTGTGTTCGAGGTAATCGATCAGGCCCGCGGGGTTGTCAGTGTCCACGACGAACAGGCGCCCGCCCATGTGGGAGCCGGCCGGCTTCATGTTGGGCACGCGAAGGTAGCCCAGCTTCCTGGAGGCCACGTAGCCGGTGGTGTAGTCCGGATCGTCGGAGATGCACACCTCGGCGAGCACAGACGGGTGGTGCGCCACCTTGGAAGCCAATACGAGCGCATCGGTGACACGGGTCTTGCCGGAGCGCGCTTCGGGACGCTCCCCCGTTGCGTCAGCGGCATCCATGGAGGTCACTCGCACGCCGCGGGCGTTATCTGGTTCGAGACGTGCACCGGTTTCCGCATGGAACAGGATCGCGCCGCGCATGTCGCGCACGCCGGTGAGCATCTCCCATGCGTCTGCGGCGTGCGGGGTCAGAGGGGCCAGGGCCTCGATGACAGTGTCGCGGGCCTGTGCCGGGTCTGCGCAGCACGCCTCCGTGATAGGCAACGCCGGGATATGTGCGACATCGCCGTCGATGGCGTTCACGGTCACGGTGATCGAGTCCGGCTGCCCCTTGCTGTGTGCGAGTGCGCGCGTGCTCATAGCGGCGCACACGTTGGGGACCTCGCGCTCCTCCACGATGCGCTCGGCGCCGGAGATGTGGGAGCCGAGCGCGCTGGAGCGCATCTTCACGCTGAACAATGCCATGCGGACAAGTCTAGGAGACCGTCTTGAACACCGTTCAGTGTTTCGGTCTATTCCTCGCACTCGGCGATGCGCGCGTCCAGCTCCTCGCGTGCGATCCGCAGCGCCATCCCCTGGTTGAAGCCGCGCCGGGCCAACGCACCCACGACGCGGCGCAGGTGCTTGTCGTACTCGGCGCGGTCTGCCGGGGCCGCTTTGACCTTCCGCGCGGACTTTTCCGCCACTGCGCGGGCGGTGTCCTCCTCGTCTTCGTCCGAGATCTGCTCCAAGGCCGCGGCGCGGTCCGCTCCCCCAACGCCTTTGTCTCGTAGCTCCATATCCAGAGCGCGGGCGGACTTGCCGCGGCGGGCGGCGCGCTGGCGCACCCACTCGTGGGCAAACTGGGCGTCGTTGATGAGGCCGGAGCCAGCGAGATCGTCAAGGACTTCGTCCACAAGCTGCGGCTCGAACTCGGCCTTGATCAGCCGCTCGCGCAGCTCCGCGCGGGAGCGCGCTCGCTGGTCCAGCAGGCCAAGGGCCCGTTTGCGCACGGGCGCCAGGGCCTCCTCATGCGTCCGGTCGAAAAGACCGGTGCCCGGCTCGTAGGCGTCAAGCGCCGCCTGGAGCCGGGCAACCTTGTCCGCGTCCGCCAACTACTTCTCCGCCGTTGCCGGTGCAGCCGCGTCATCCTCGTCATCGAAGTCGATGTTCGGCACCATATCCACCGGCTCGTCCGTCAGCTCATCGGACGCGTTGGCGGACTTACCCACTCCGAGTGCGCGGAAGATCTTGTCCTCAATCTCGTCGGCCAGGTCCGGGTTCTCCTTGAGGAAGGTGCGGGCCTTTTCCTTGCCCTGCCCCAGCTGGTCGCCCTCGTAGGTGAACCAGGAGCCGGACTTCTTCACAATGCCGTTCTCCACGCCCATGTCGATGATGGAGCTCTCGCGCGAGATGCCCTCGCCGTACATGATGTCGAACTCGGCGATCTTGAACGGCGGGGAAACCTTGTTCTTCACCACCTTCATCTTGGTGCGGTTACCAATGGAGTCCTGGCCGTCCTTCAACGTCTGAATTCGGCGCACGTCGCAGCGCACGGACGCGTAGAACTTCAGCGCCTTACCGCCGGTGGTGGTCTCCGGGGAACCGAACATCACGCCGATCTTCTCGCGCAGCTGGTTAATGAAGATGGCGGTAGTGCCGGAGTTGTACAGCGCACCGGTCATCTTGCGCAGTGCCTGGGACATCAGACGGGCCTGCAGGCCGACATGGCTGTCGCCCATCTCACCCTCGATCTCCGCCTTCGGGGTCAGTGCCGCCACCGAGTCAATCACGATGATGTCGATCGCTCCCGAACGCACCAGCATGTCCGCGATCTCGAGCGCCTGCTCGCCGGTGTCCGGCTGGGAGACCAGCAGGTTGTCGGTGTCCACTCCGAGTTTGCGCGCGTAATCCGGATCGAGCGCGTGCTCCGCGTCAATAAACGCCGCAATACCGCCAGCGCGCTGCGCCTCCGCGATCGCGTGCAGCGCCACAGTGGTCTTACCGGAAGACTCCGGGCCGTAGATCTCCACAATGCGCCCGCGTGGCCAACCGCCAATGCCGAGCGCGACATCGATGGCCGTGTTGCCGGAGGAAATGGACTGGATCGGCGGGCGGTTCTCGTCGCCCAGGCGCATCACCGCGCCCTTGCCGTAGTCCTTCTCAATCATTGCCAGCGCTGCATCGAGCGCATTCTTGCGGTCATTGCCGGCCGAAGCCGTGGACTTCTTCTTCGTTGCCATGTGGTGTTTCTACCTCCAAGTATTCGGCGGCGCTGGGCGCGTCGCGTGCACAGTTTCTTAGTTAGACGTATCGCCATACCGCTTCGGTTCCCTCGAACACAAAGAAATTTTTCCCAAGCGGAAACACGGCACACTGTAGAACGCGACGGCGACACGCCAGAGACTACACGCAAACGTGTTCGAACTTCAACGACACGCCGGGGGCAGCGGAGCCGTCGATAAGCAACGGCCCCTTACGTGCCCGGGCGGTCGATGCCGAGACGGCGCTCCTCCGGGACGTCGAACGCGTCGCACAGCCCCTGCCACGCATCGCGCGGATCCACACCGGCATCGATGAGCTGCGCAGACGTCTGCTCAAATCCGGGCAACACCTGGGTCTGGATGATCCACTGCGCGCGCTCCGAGCCGAATTCGTCCTGCACAAGCTGGTGAAACTCCGTCAAACGCATGCGCCCGACAGTACACGTCAGCTGCCGCGGTACACTCCCGCGCATGAAGAAAAACTCTACGGCGCAGGACATTGCGCTAATCGCTGTCTTCGCCGCCATCATCATCGTGCTGGGCTTCGTGTCCATCCCCGTCGGCGCGGCAGGCGTGCCCATCGTGCTGCAAAACGCCGCCGTCATCCTCGCCGGCCTCGTGCTGGGGTGGCGCCGCGGTTTCTCTGCCGCCGCGATTTTCCTGCTGGTGGGCCTGGCACTGCCGGTGCTCGCGGGCGGCCGCACGGTGATCTCCGCGATTGGCGGGACGACCGTCGGGTACCTCGCCGGTTACCTCGTTTCCGCCGCCGTCGCCGGTGCGGTCGCGTACACCGCACCGTTCCGCTCGAACAAAGCGGCGAGCGTCGGCATCCTCATTCTCGCCGGCTACCTGGGCCTGTTTTTCCAGTACCTCTGCGGCGTGTTCGGCCTGATGTGGCGCGCTGACATGAGCTTCGGCGCGGCATGGGCGGCGCAGGTGCCGTTCCTGCTGCCGGATGCCGGCAAGGTCGCGCTCATGATCGCCATCGCGTTCGCGGTGCACCAGGCGTTCCCGGATCTTCGCGGGGCCCGCAAGTAAGCGCCATGCCCCTCATCGAGTTCCGCGGCGCCGCCGTCACGTATGACGACGAGCAGATCCTCGCGCCGCTCACCGTGAGCCTGTCGGAGCAGCGCATCGGCATCATCGGCTCCAACGGCTCCGGCAAATCCACCACCGTGCGCCTGATCAACGGCCTCATCGAGCCGACATCAGGGCAAGTGCTTTACGACGGGCTCACGCCCGACAAACGCGGCAAAGAGATCCGCAAGCGCGTTGGATTTGTCTTCTCCGACGCTGAATCCCAAATTGTCATGCCGCGCGTTTCCGACGACGTGGCGTTTTCCCTGCGCCGCTTCAAGCTGCCGCGCGAGGAGGTCAAACGCCGCGTGGCAGAGGTGCTCGAGCGCTTCGAGCTTGCCGACCGTGCCGAGAACTCCCCGCACACCCTCTCCGGCGGCGAGAAGCAGATGCTGGCGCTCGCGTCCGTGCTGGTGATCGAGCCCGACACGATCATCGCCGACGAGCCCACCACCCTGCTGGACCTGCGCAACCGCCGCCGCATCGTGCGCGAGCTGATGTCGCTGGACCAGCAACTGATCGTGGTCACCCACGACCTGGAGATGCTGCGCGGCTTCGACCGCGTGCTGGTCATCGACGACGGCGCCTTGGCCTACGACGGCACACCTGATGACGCCATCGCCTTCTACACCGACCTGATGGACTCAAAGCCGTGATCCGCGAACTCCCCTTAGGCGTCTACATCCCGGGCGACACGTGGCTGCACCGCCTAGGCGCGGCGCTGAAGTTCGTGCTGCTGGTTGTTTTCATCATCGCCGTCACTGCCCTGCCGACCCAGCCGTGGCACTCCTTGATCGCGCTCGGGTTTGTGTTTGTGCTCTACGTGTGGGCGAGCATCCCCGCGCGCGTGGCGTGGAGACAGCTCGTGCCGCTGCTGCCCGTGCTGCTGTTTCTGAGCGTGTTCATGGTGTGGCAAAACGGTGTGCAATCCGCGCTGACGCTACTAATCGGCCTGCTTGCCACCATCGCCGCGGCGAACCTGCTCACCCTGACCACCCCAGTTGAAGAGCTGCTGTCAGCCCTGGACCGTGCTTTGGCCCCGTTCGGCCGCACCGGGGAGTTGATCTCCCTGACCATCGCGCTGACCATCCGTCTCATTCCGTTGACCCTCGCCACCGCCAACGAGGTCCTCGAGGCGCGCAAAGCTCGCGGCGTCGGTTTCTCGATTACCGCGTTCGGTATTCCGCTGGTCATCCGGTCTGTGCGCCGCGCCAAGATGATGGGCGAAGCGTTGATGGCCCGCGGGGCCGTGGATTAGCTGCACCGCCACCCTCCCCTCTTCCAAATCCAGCTACAAAGACCCAGCTATTCGGTCCCGAGGCGGATAGCTGGATCCTTCCAGCTGGAAACGCCGTGGAATAGTGATGGAGAAGCCGCTCTTACACTCTGCTGTAGAACGACGTTCCGCCCGGCCCCTCACCTGAGGGACCGGGCGGAAGGCGTTTATCAGGCGTACGCGGTGTCTGACTACGCGCTTACTCCCCGCGCAGCTCGCGCATGCGCTGCGCGACAGCGTCGTCGGAGACATCGCCGCTGACCGGGTTCGAAGCACCAGCGGCACCACCCTGGGCGGAGTTGCCCTGCTCAATAGCTTGCTTGTTGCCGGAGGTCAGCTCCCCTGCCATCTCAGCGCGCAGCTGCTCCAGGCGGCCGTGGCCCGCCATCTGGATACCTGCCTGCTCCACCTCAGCCATGCGGCCTTCGATGGAGTTCTGCGCCAGCTCGGCGGCACCCAGAGCGTTGGCGTAGCGGCGCTCGATCTTGTCGCGCACCTGGTCCAGGTTCGGGCCGGAGGCGGTAATGGAGTTCATGGACTGCATGGTCTCCGAGACCTTCTCCTGCATCTTCGCCTGCTCCAGCTGGGACAGCAGCTTGGAACGCTCCGCCACCTGTTGCTGCAGGTGCGCGGCGTTGCGCTCGACGGCCTGCTTCGCCTGCGCCGCCTGCTGCAGCGCCTGGTCGTGAAGCTGCTTCGTGTCCTCGACACCCGACTCGGCGGTAACCAACTGGGCCGCGAAAGCCTCGGCGGCATTTTCGTACTCCTGCGCCTTCTGGGCGTTGCCCTCGCCGCGTGCCTTGTCGGCGAGCTGGAGTGCCTGGCGTGCGTTCGCCTGCAGCTTCTCGACGTCCTCCAAGCGACGGTTGAGCTGCATCTCCAGCTGGCGCTGGTTGCCAATCACGGCAGCCGCCTGCTGGGACAGAGCCTGGTGCTGACGCTGCGCGTCGTTAATGGCCTGCTCGATCTGGACCTTCGGGTCTGCGTTTTCTTCGATCTTGTTGTCGAAGAGCGCCATCAGGTAGTTCCAGAACTTGGTAAAGGGATTCGCCATGGTTAAAGCACCGTGACCTTTCTGTCAGTAGATTGCGTTAAACGCCAACCACTGTAGTCGCGGATTCCCGGCTACGCTTCCGCTGCGGCCGGTGTGGTGCGCTCAAGCTCCTCGGTGAACGAGTGCAGCGACATGTTCGCCACAGCCTCCAGCAAAACCTCGGAGACCGTCGTGCCCAGTGCGTCGCACAGGGAGGCCAAAAGCTCGGAGGAAACTTCCTTGCGGCCACGCTCCAGCTCGGAGATGTAGCCGGAGGACACGCGAGCTTTCTTCGCCAGCGCACGCAGCGTCACGCCCTTGTCCGCGCGGAACGCGCGTAGCGACATGCCAAGTGCCTCACGGAACAGTGGCTCGCGGGACGAAGCGGGGGCGGCCTCGGCCGGCGCAAGCGGCAAGTCAACCGGGGTGTCGTAGAGCAAAGTAGTAGTGGTCATCAATCCCTCCAACGACTCGCGGTTTAGTTTTGTTCCCGCACGCCCGTCAGCGCACCGACCAGCGCGGCCTCCACCGCCAGGCGGCGGACCTCATTGCGCTGCCCCGACAACACACGCACCGGCACCGCAGCTCCCGGCATGATCGCGTACTGGCCAACCGAAGGCTCAAGCAGCTCCGCCGCCTGCGACGAGGCGGTCCACTTCGGCCCGGCCAGCCCGATCCATACGGTGCCGGCGGGCACGCCGTCTTGGGCGTCGGGGCCTGCAACACCGGTCAGCGCCACCGCCCAGTCGGCCCCGCACACGCGCCGCGCCCCGCGCGCCATCTCGCGTGCGACGGCCGCGGACACGACGCCTTCGCGCTCGATCAGGTCCGCCGGCACGTCCGCGAGCGCCGTCTTCAGCTCCGGTGAGTACGTGACCAGCCCGCCGACCAACACATCCGAGGCACCGGGCACATTAGCCAACGTCGACGAAGCGAGACCGGCAGTGAGCGATTCGCAAAAGGCGATGGTCTGGCGGCGGGCGCGGAGCTCGTCGATAAGCAATTGCGCAGTAGTCACTTGTTCACCTTCCCTGCATCAACCAAGTACTGCACGCCCGTGACCACAGTGACCGCGACCGCAAGCAACATCACCACGAAGGTCGGGGTGTCCATCCACGCAGGCAGCGGGCACAAGTACAGTCCCACGGCGAGGGTTTGCAGCGCGGTCTTGAGCTTGCCGCCCTTCGACGCCGGCACCACCTTGCCGCGGCGCAGCATCACCATGCGCCACAGGGTAATGCCCAGCTCACGCGCCACAATGACCACCGTCACCCACACCGGCAGCGTGCTGGCGACATTCAGAGTGACCAGCGCGGTGATCATCAGCGCCTTGTCCGCGATCGGGTCGGCGATTTTGCCGAAGTCCGTGACCAGCCCGCGGGCGCGCGCGATGTCGCCGTCGAGCTTGTCCGTGATCATGAGCGCGACGAACAACCCGAACGCCCACCACCAACGCTCAGACAGCACCAGCCAGGCAAAAACGGGAATGAACAGGATCCTCAGTGAGGTCAAAATGTTCGGGAGGTTCCAATTCGACTGCTTGTCGGGTTGCATCACAGCCTCCACCATACCCATGCTGCGCCGCGCTCCTAGACTGCCCTACATGAAGTATTTCGCAGCCACGTACACCTACGGCGAGCAAAAGCTTGTCGACGGCACTCGCCCCGCCCACCGCGAATTCATCTCCTCCCAGCTGTCGCTGGGCCGGATCGTCGGCTCCGGGCCGCTCGCTGGCGCCGAGCAGGCCCTGATCATCCTGCAGCTGCCGGATACCGCCACCGAGGCCGACGCGGCGGCCATCCTGGACGACGACCCCTACACCGTCGCCGGCGCCCTGGCCGCCCGCGAGATCCGGGAGTGGAACCCGGTGATGAATATCTTCAGCTAGGGGTTTAACCCTTGCGGCCGCCCCGGGCAACATCGAGGTGGTCCGTGTCGCGCGAACCTGTCGCGGTGTGGTCGCCCTTACCGGACGTGGCCGGGTCATCGATCCACTCGATGTGGTGGCCTTCGCGGTCCACCTTGCGACGGTTGCCGTGATCGTCGTAATCGATGTGGTACTTGCCCTCCTCCGGATCCCGGCGGCCGGCCTTCACGTCGGCACGGTCCTTGATCACCGAGGCAATCGCGGTGATCGCGAGCACGCCGACGATGACCAGCAGCGAGGCGACAGTGCCGACCTCCGGCACGTTCAGACCCTCGCCGCCGTTGATGAACGACAGGTTGTTCTCGTGCAGCGCGTGCAACAGCAGCTTCACGCCGATGAAGCCAAGCACCACTGCGAGGCCGTACGGCAGGTATACCAGGCGGTCGAGCAGGCCGTTGAGCAGGAAGTAGAGCTGGCGCAGGCCCAGCAGCGCGAACGCGTTGGCGGTGAACACGAGGAAGGATTCCTGGGTGATGCCATAGATCGCCGGGATGGAGTCGAAGGCGAACATCACGTCGATAAACCCGATCGACAGCAGGGCGACGAACAGCGGCGTGACAGCCTTCTTTCCGGCCTGAGTCCTCGAAACGAGACGGTCGGAGTGGTACGACTTGGTTACCGGGATGACCTTGCGCAGCGTCTTCACCACGAGCATGTCGTTCGGGTCCGGATCGTCCTGGTCGGTCACCTCCTCGTACACCAGCTTGATGGCGGTGTAGATGAGGAACGCGGCGAAGATGTAGAACACGTCCGACCACGCCTCGATGATCACCGCGCCGAGCAGGATGAACACGAGGCGGCAGATCAGCGCGATCACGATGCCGATGAGCAGCACCTTTTGCTGGTACGCGCGCGGGATCTTGAACGAGCCCATGATCAGCGCGAAGACGAACAGGTTGTCCACCGACAGCGACAGCTCAGTGATGTAGCCGGTGAAGAACTGCACGGCGTGCTCGGAGTCCCACAGCCACCAGACCAGCCCGCCGAACAGGCACGCCATGGACATGTAGAACAGGGCCCAACCGCCAGATTCCTTCATCGTCGGCTCGTGCGGAGTGCGCACGTGCGAGACGAAGTCGAAGATGAAAAATCCCAGGATCACCGCAGAAGTGATCAGCCAAATGTACAGGGGCACATGCATAAATAAGCCTCCGGTCAGCGTTGCAAAATAGACCGGAGGTCTCCCCCACCACTGTGGGCGGTCCGGACCGGGGCCATCGCCTGACGACGGCACCGTGCTGACGATCCTGGACACTTCCGGGGTACTCCCCTCCAAGCGCGTTACACACTACACCACGCGGCCTACACCACGCGGAGCGGTGTGCCGCCCCGCCGCCGCGCAGAGCCCTGTACCGCTCCGGGCCGCCCGCGCCTTCCGCGTAAATGCTTACCCCAGGATGCTTACTGCCCGAGGATGCTTACTTCTAAACGCTTACTTCTCGAGAGATACCGGGCCTTGGCGGGTGCACCACTCGATGGGTAAGCATCCTGGAGTAAGCATCTAGCCCCGGTAAGCATCCTGGGGTAAGCATCCCCGGCGGTTATGCATTCCCGGCTAGAACGCGCCCCCGGTCGGGTTGTACGTCGCGGTGACGGTGCGGGTGTCGGAGTCGCCGCCGGCATCGGAGCCATCCTTGCCGGAGCCAGAACCGTCGGCGTCGCTGGCGCCGTCGTCAAGCTGCACGTCCTTCGGGGCCTCGGCCGGGTCCGCGCCCTTGATCATCCAGATGATGGTCTCCAGCTCCTCGGGCTTGACCAGCACGTCGCGGGCCTTGGAGCCTTCGGACGGGCCGACCACGCCGCGGGATTCCATGAGGTCCATCAGGCGGCCGGCCTTGGCAAAGCCGATGCGCAGCTTGCGCTGAAGCATCGAGGTGGAGCCGAGCTGGGAGGTGACAACGAGTTCGACGGCCTCGAGGAGATCGTCCATGTCCTTGCCGATGTCGTCGTCGATGACCTTGGCCTCGGCCTGCTTGTCCTCGGTGACGCCCTCGACATAATCGGGCTCGTCCTGCTGCGCCTTCGCGGCGTCGACGACCGCCTGGATCTCCTCGTCGGAGACGAACGCGCCCTGCATGCGCTGCGGTTTGCCAGCGCCCTGCGGGATGAACAGGCCGTCGCCCATGCCGATGAGCTTCTCGGCGCCGCCCTGGTCCAGGATGACGCGGGAGTCGGTCAGCGAGGACGTCGCGAAGGCGAGTCGCGACGGCACGTTGGTCTTGATCAGGCCGGTGACCACGTCCACCGACGGACGCTGCGTCGCCAGCACCAGGTGGATGCCCGCCGCACGCGCCTTCTGTGTGATGCGCACGATGGATTCCTCAATCTCCTTCGGTGCCGTCATCATCAGGTCGGCCAGCTCGTCCACCACGCACACGATGAACGGGTACGGGCGCATCTCGCGCTCGGAGCCCGGCGGTGCGGTCAGTTCGCCGGAGCGGACCTTGCGGTTGAAGTCCTTGATGTGGCGCACGCGTGCGGACTTCATGTCCATGTAGCGCTGCTCCATCTCCTCCACCAGCCACTGCAGGGCTGCGGACGCCTTCTTCGGCTGGGTGATGATCGGCGTGATCAGGTGCGGGATGCCCTCGTAGGGGGTCAGCTCCACCATCTTCGGGTCCACCAGGATCAGGCGGACTTCCTCCGGCGTCGCTCGCGTCAGAAGCGAGATCAGCATGGAGTTCACAAACGCGGACTTACCGGAGCCGGTGGATCCGGCCACCAGCAGGTGCGGCATCTTCTGGATCGAGGAGGCGATGAAGTCGCCCTCGATGTCCTTGCCCAGTCCGATGAGCATCGGGTCGTCCTGCGCGGAAACCTTCGGCGAGTCCAGCACGTCGCGCAGCCGCACCATTTCGCGGTCTGCATTGGGCACCTCGATGCCCACGGCGGATTTGCCGGGGATCGGGGTGAGCAGGCGCACGTTGTCGGTGGCCACGGCGTAGGCGAGGTTGGACTGCAGGTTGGTGATCTTGGAGACCTTCACACCGGGGCCCAGCTCCACCTCGTAGCGGGTCACTGTCGGTCCGCGGGAGAAGCCAGTGACCTGGGCGTTGACCTTGAATTCCTCGAAGACGTCGGTGATCGCCTCGATCATGCGGTCGTTGGCCTCGGTGCGCGTCTTCGGCGCGTTGCCTGCGAGCAGCAGTTCCGTCGACGGCAGGTTGTAGTCGCCCTGCGAGATCCTGCGCACCTGTTTCGGCGCGGCCTTTTCTGCCTCGGATTTCGGGGTGGTTGCGGGGATCTTGGAGGCGTCGATGCCGCTGCGCGCCGCGATCGCCTTCGCCATCTGCTCGCGCGAGCTGGCTACGGCGTCGGGGGCAGTTGCTTCTCGACGTTCACCCTCCGGAGCTTCCCGCTGCAGCACCTTCGTCTCGTTGACTGTTTCGTTGTCGCGCTGTGCTGGCTTCGCCTTAACAGGTTGTGATGCGTTCGACTTGGCCGATGCGGGCTTGGGTGCCGGAGCGGCCGCCGGGCGCTGGACCACGGCGGTCTCCGCAGAATCGGCAGGCTCGGCCGCAGGCTGATCGAAGCTGTCGTGGTCTTCGACCTCGTCGGCGAAGTCGAAGAGATCCAGCTCGTCCTCGCCGTCGGCCGGGTAACTTTCCATCGGGGTCGGGCGGCGCAGCGACGGGCGCCGTGCCGGGCGGTCCGGGCGGTCCGGGCGTGCAGCGTCGGCTGTGCGGCCACGCCCACGTCGAGAGGCTGCACGCGTCGCTGCCCCACCAGTGCCTCGATCGCGGGTGGCGCGACGCTCGCGGCCTTCCGCGATGTCGTCCAAGTCGTCGTCGACGTGGCTGTACGGATCCAGGTCGTCGTCGGGCGTGTCCGTGTTGGACAGCATCCGAGTGACCAGGTCCTTGACGTAGTCGTACGCCTCGCGCACGGTGATTCCGGTGGTTTTCAGCGCACCGTAGACAATCACGAGTCCAAGCAGCGGGATTGCAACGAAGGAGGAGAATCCGGCTGCCAGCACCCCGCCGGTGAAGGCGCCAAGTGCGCCGCCGGCGAGCTTGCGCTCCTCCCACGCCGCCGGGTTGCCGGAGAAGACGTGGATCAGGCCGAGCATGCCAATAGCGATGATGGAAAGGCCTAGCGTGACACGTGCGCGCACTGCGTCGGAGGCACGCACGTTGAGCATCAGTGCGATAGCGATGCCGACGAGGATCACCGGCAGGATCAGCGCTCCCGCGCCGATGAGCCAGTGCGTGCCGGTGGAGATGACTTCCCCCACTGGGCCGGCCACGTCGAACCAGACCGAACCGCCGATGACTGCAGCGAGGCCAATGAGAAGCAAACCCCACGCGTCGGCGTGGGTCTCAAACGTGCTGTGGCCGCCGAAGCGGCTTTCCCGCCGCGGTTCGCGGTCCCGGCGATCACCGTTTGCGGAGCTTTCGGTGCGCTCCTCTGGCATGTCCAGATCGTCCTCCCATTCCTCGTCCCAATCGTCACGGCTGCGCCTGGGCCTGCGGGTGGCGGTGTCCTCATAGTCGGACTCGTGCTTGTCGCGGCGGAAGAACGAGCCGACGCCGCGGGCAGCTGCGCCCAGCGAATGGCCGACGACTCTATACGCGGATCCCACACGTTCGTCGGCGGTTTCTGCGGCCACGTTCGACGATGTCGGCGGGTGCGTCATGGACACCGGACCGCCATAGCGGGTGCCGCCTTCTGGGCGGCGCGTTGAAGACCGCGACGAGCGCGGCGCGGTGTTTTTGACAGACATGGGTGTAACTCTAACGCCTTAAGTCACATTTACACCTCACGCCACACCTGCGATGCGCAGTCAAGGGTCACATCTTGATATCGAAACCCTTGAATGCCTCCACGGCACCAGTCAGCTCCACCTTGGCGGCATCGCGACCGGACGCCCACAGCAGTAGCTCGCCAGGATCGCCCGACACCCGCAGCACGTTGTCTCCACGCTCGGCAACCCCGGCCTTGTCGCCGATGGTCGCAGGCGGCATCGTCGGCGGGGTCAAGATCACAGGCACTGGCGCATTGCGAAGCGTCAGCTTGCCAAAGCGCTTCGCCAGGGCAAACAGCTCCTCGTTGATGACTTGGGAGAACTCGCGAGGCTCAACCACTCCCCCACCCCGGCGCACGTCTTCGTGGTGAATGAAGTGCTCGGAGGTGTTCATTGCGGAGTTCAGCGGCTTGAGCCACACGGGCGGGCCGGCAGCCCACTCTCGCACGACGTCCTCATACGGGCGGGCTTTCTGCTTCTCCGTCTCCTTCTCGGTGATGCCGGACAGCGCATCCACGAAGATTCCCGGGGCCGCGGCCGGCTTGGACTCGCGGATGAGCAGGTGCACTGCGAGGCCTCGGGTATTCCAGCCTTCATTTAGCGTCGGCGCATCGGGGCCAACCTGAAGCAGCAACTGAGCGAGGCGTTCACGTTCCTTCTGCGCAAAAGACATGCGCCCAAGCCTAGCTGGAAAGGTTCACTCCAGTGCCGCTGGAGAGCTGCAGTTCCAGGTTGTTGTAGTCCCTGATCAAAGGTGCGAACTGTTCGACCTTTGGGTCGAAGGTGATTACCTCTCCGCCACGGCCCCATCCGAGCTTTGTCGCCTGCTTGCCGTCCTTGTAGCACTCATTTCGCCCGCCCTTGGCATTCATGTGGCACATGACAGAGTCGCCCTCGAAAGCACCCAGCACGCGCACACCCTGCACCTTGATGTTGTGGAAGTTCGGGTCGCCGAAGCGGATCACGTCGTAGAGCTTCCACGCGGATGCGTAACCGGGCTCGTACGGCACCTCGGTGCCGGGCGGCAGCGGGCGGCCGCCAGTCCAGTCGACATCGTCCTGTGTGTGAGCGGTGGGCGCAAGTGTCACCGCGGCGGCAAGCAAAGCCGCGGCGGTCTTCGTAGCGGTCTTCATGGGCAACATTGTGCACACCCGTCACACAGCTGCCTAGCCCTTGTTGCGTGGTTGTTATGAAACCGTACGGTTTCCGCCTAGATCTGTGAGGCCCCTCCGAGAAGGTTGGACAAGCCCAGCCGCGCCTGGAGCCCCAGGAAGAAGCGAATCACCGGAGCGAAGAGAGCGACCAACGGATCGGTGGTCACAACCTTGCCGTACGGCATGTACGTCAGCTCGGTCGCCTCCTTGCCATCGACGTAGCAGCCCCACATCCCGGCCTTCGCGTTTTCCAGGCACAGGATCGAATCCTGGTTGAACTGCCCGATCACGCGAACGCCTCGCACGTCCTGGTTGCGGAAGTTTGGCTCGCCCCACCTCACCACGTCGTAGCTGCGCCACTGGGTGGCGTAGCCGGGATCGAACGGGACCTGCGTTCCCGGCGGGAGCGGGTGCCCGCCGGTCCAGCTGGTCTCGTCTGCGGCGGCTGCTGGCGCAAGGAGCGCGGCGGAAAGGGCGATGGCTGTGGTGGTCTGCGCTAGGTGTTTCATACCCGTTGTATCGCAGCGCCCCGTAAACGCGTTAGCCCCCTCGGCTGCCGCGGGGCGGGCCGAAGGGGCGTCGATAAGTAAATGCTTATCGGGACTCGCGGGTGGACGCGATCTCGTCCTCGGTGGCGACGTGGTTGTCCGAAGACATCGGCACCACGGTCGGCAGAATCACCGGCTGGCGCTTGTAGTTCTGCTCGATGGCGCGGGAGACCTTGCGGCGGATCTGCTGCACCATGCGGAACGGATCGTTCTCGCCCTCGGCTGCCAGATCGCCCATGACGGCCTCAACGCCTTCGACGACCTTTTTGTTGAAGTCGCGGTCGTCGTCGCTGTAGCCCGTGGTGGACACCTGCGGCGCCTCCAGCAGGCGGCCGGTGCTGTCGTCGATCACGCAGGTGATCGACACAACGCCGCCGGACGCCAGCGAGGTGCGGTCTGCCAGCACGTCTGGGTCGACGTCGCCCATGGTGGTGCCGTCGACGTAGAGCTGGCCCACCTGGTACTGGCCAGCGACCTTGATGTTGCCCTTGTGCATGTCCACCACCACGCCGTTTTGAGCAAGCGCGGTGTTGTTCGGCTTCACGCCGGTGGAGATTGCCAGCTCCTTGTTGGCGCGCATGTGGCGCCACTCGCCGTGCACCGGCATCGCGTTGCGCGGGCGCGCCGCGTTGTACAGCGCGAGCAGCTCGCCGGCGTAGCCGTGGCCCGACGCGTGGACGTGCGCCTCGGCGTTGGTGATCACGTTCGCGCCGATCTGCGCGAGGTTGTTGATCACCGCGAACACCGCTTCCTCGTTGCCCGGGATGAGCGAGGAGGACAGGATGATCGTGTCACCGTCGTGGATGGTGATCTGGCGGTGTTCGCGGCGGGACATGCGCGACAGCGCAGCCATCGGCTCACCCTGGGTGCCGGTGGTGATCAGCACCGTCTTGTGCGGCGCCATCTTCGCGGCTTCCTCGATCGGGATGATCGTGCCCTTCGGGGCTTTGAGCAGGTTCATCTTCTCCGCAATCTCCATGTTGCGCAGCATGGAGCGGCCGTTGAAGGCCACCTTGCGGTTGTTGGCCACCGCGGCGTTAATCGCCATCTGCACGCGCGCCACGTTGGAGGCGAACGAGGCGATGACCACGCGCTGGCGGGCATTGGACACCAGGCGGGTCAGCGTCTCCTCGATGCCGGCTTCCGAAGCGGAGATGCCCGGGATGGTGGCGTTGGTGGAATCGCACATGAAGAGGTCGATGCCCTCGTCGCCGAGGCGGGCAAGCGCCGGGATGTCCGTCGGCTTGCCGTCGTACGGCGTCTGGTCCACCTTCACGTCGCCGGTCATCACAACGTGGCCGGCGCCGGTCTTGATGGAGACACCCAGGCACTCCGGGATGGAGTGGTTGACGTGCCAGAAGCGCAGACGGAACGGGCCGACGGTGACCTCGGAATCCTTGTTCACGTCGTTGAGCTTCGGACGCTGGCGGTGCTCCTGCGTCTTCGCCTTGATCAGCGCGTTGGTGAACTTGGACGAGTAGATCGGGATATCGCTGCGCAGCTTCAGCAGCCACGGGATCGCGCCGATGTGGTCCTCGTGGCCGTGGGTGACCACGAGTGCGTCGATCTTGTCCAGCTTGTTTTCAATCGGGCCGAAGTCCGGCAGAACCAGGTCAACGCCCGGCTCGTCGGAGTTCGGGAACAGCACGCCGCAGTCCACGATGAGGAGGCGGCCGTTGTACTCGAAGACCGTCATGTTACGGCCGATTTCAGAAATGCCGCCGAGCGCGTAGATGCGCAGCGTGTCCTTCGCTGGCTTCGGCGGCGCAGGCAGGCGCTTGGTCAGATCAGCACCCTGCATGGACTTCATGGGGTTGCGGCGACCGCCGCCCCCACCGTTGCCGCCATTGCCGCCGCGGCCACGGCGACGACGGTTGCGGTTGCTGCCGCCACGGCCGTTGCCGCCATTGCCACCGTTGCCGCCATCGCGGCCACCACGGTTGTTGCCGCCATTGCGGCCGCCGTTGTCGTCGCGGTTGCTCTTGCCGCCGTTGTTGCTGTTATTGCCGTTATTGCCACTGTCGCGCTCAGCGGGCGCGTCGTTGCCGCCGCCGTTCGCAGGAGCGTCGCTCGGCGCCTGGAAAACCGGCTGCTGTTCGTTCGCCTCCGGCGGCCCGGCCTTGCGCGTCACCTTGCGTGCGCGGTTGCGGGGTTCATTCATATTTATAGGACTCCAGCCTGTGTCATTTCTTCGCGGAGCCGCTCGACCTGCTCATCCGTCGCCGCAGCGACCGGCAGGCGCGGGTCTCCTACTTCGATGCCCTGCAGTCGCAGAGCTGCCTTTGCAAATGTCACGCCGCCCAGCGCGCCCTGTTGGCGCGCGAGCACGTTGAGTGTGTTGGCGTTGATTTCCCGTGCACGGGCGAGATCGCCGTTCTCGTATGCAGTCACTAGTTCACGCAGCGCCTTCGGTGCGGCATGCCCAACCACAGAGATCATTCCGGTCGCGCCGACGGCGAGCCACGGCAGGTTCAACGGATCATCGCCCGAGTACCAGGCCAGCCCGGTCTCCTGGATCAAGGTGGACGCTTCGAGCATGTCGCCCTTCGCGTCTTTCATTGCCTTGATCGTGTCCACTTCCGCAAGCCTGCGGATGGTGTCGGAATCGATCGGGATGCCGGAGCGGCCGGGAATGTCGTACAGGCAGATCGGAAGGTCAGTGGCCTCCGCAACTGCGCGGAAGTGCGCCTCCACCCCCGCCTGGGACGGCTTGGAGTAGTACGGCGTGACAACCAACAGGCCGTCAGCGCCGGCCTTAGCGGCCGCTTTCGCCATTGCCACCGCGTGGCGCGTGTCGTTGGACCCCGCGCCAGCGATGATGCGGGCTTTGTCCCCTACCTCTTCGCGCACTGCTTTTAAGAACGCGACCTTTTCTTCGTCGGTGGTTGTTGGGGATTCGCCCGTTGTGCCTGCGAGCACTAGTGCGTCGATTCCTTGTTCTACCAAGTGGGCAGCGAGATCGCGGCCTGCCACAACGTCGAGTTCGCCATCGGAATCAAACGGCGTGACCATTGCTACGCAGACGGAGCCGAAGATGTCGGCTCCCAGATCAGCTTTGAGAGATGTGCCCATGGCCCAGTAGGATACCTGCCTTACGCAAGCAATTGCTTATCGACGTTCCCCTTCCGCCAAATCGCCGAAAAGCAGCGGTGCCTCACGGTGCATGACCTCGAGCACGGCGAGCGCGAGCTGACGGATCTCTTCGTGCTGGAACCTGCCGTTGTGCGCGGCAATGAATTCGCGCCACGCCCGGTAGGTGCCAGTAGCGACAAGCTCGGTCGCGGCCGCTGCGGGCACGAGCGCATTGGCAGCCTCGCGCGAGCGCTTGCGCCGCACCAGCGCGTTCGGCTCGTCCGCCATCGCCTCCTCCAACGCGTGCAACAGCTCGCCGCGGACGAACTCCGCTTCCTCCACGGCGGCCTCGAACAACCGCGTGAGTTCCCCGTCTGCGGCGATCGCGGCCGGGATCACAGCGCCCTGCGCCGCGCGTTCGCTGACCGCTAGGCCGTGCCCCCGGATCGCGGCGGCCGCGTCGCGCGAGACACCCCGGATATGCAATGTGGCGCTGGCGTGCTCCAGCATGTCCGCGCGTGAATCAGCCAAGTCGTCGGCGTGTCGGCGGAGGAGGGAGGCCGGAGGTTCGTCGCTAAGCAAGGCGTAGGCAACCGCACCCTCGCCTTGAGTGACCCCCTCTGCGACCGAGGCGCGCAGTGCGGTGGCTGCGATGAGTTCAACCTGCATTTACAGCCCGAGGTAGGCGTCGAGGCCAATGGTCAGGCCAGGGCGGTTCGCCACCTCGCGCACGCCGGTGAGCACGCCGGGGACGAAGGATTCGCGGCCGTAGGAGTCCTGGCGGATGGTCAGCGACTGCTCAGTGGTGCCGAAGATGACCTCCTCGTGCGCGACCATGCCCTGCATGCGCACCGCGTGCACCGGCACGCCGTCAACGTTGGCGCCGCGGGAGCCCTCGAGCGCCTGCTCGGTGGCATCCGGCATGTCGGTCAGGCCGGCTTCCTTGCGCGCATCCGCAATCCCCTGCGCGGTCTTGACCGCCGTGCCGGAAGGCGCGTCCAGCTTGTTCGGGTGGTGGAACTCGACCACCTCAGCGGACTCGAAAAACGGCGCGGCCTGGCGGGCGAACGCCATGGTGAGCACGGCGGAGATGGCGAAGTTCGGGGCGATGAGCACGCCGACGCCCTCGTTCGCCGCGCACCAGTCGCGGACCTTCTGGTAGCGCTCGTCGTCGAAGCCGGTGGTGCCCACCACGCAGTGGATGCCGTTATTAATGCAGAACTCCAGGTTGTCCATCACCGCGTTCGGGGTGGTGAAGTCGACGATGACGTCCACGCCTTCGTCCACTAGCACCTGCAGCGAGTCTCCGGCGCTGACCTTTGCGGCGAGCTGCAGGTCATCTGCCTTTTCCACGCCGGCAACAACGGCGGATCCGACCTTGCCGGTCGCTCCGAGCACTCCAACTTTGATCATGGGTGTCCTTTCTATTTGTCTCCGCTGGCCATGGTAGCCCCGCTAGGGTGGGGCTATGACACTCCACAGCCGCAAGTTCAGCCCCACCCGCAGCCGAGCCGTATACGCAGCACTCGCAGTGGCCGCCTTGACCGTTGCGGGCTGCGGCGCAGAGACGGGTGACACCGGTTCGTCTTCTGAGCCGGAAGCCGCGTCAACCACGACCTCTGCCGCGAGTTCCACTGCACCGGCGTCCACTTCTGCGGCCGCAGAAGACACGACCGAGGCGGACACCAAGGATGTCTCCGCCGCGGCGGCCCCGGCAGGCGGACAGTCCGCTACCCCGTTCGCTCTGGAAGACACCCACCTGCAGAACCCGGGCAACCGGGAGCTGCAAATCGAAGACGTGCGGGCCGGTTCCCACGAAGGTGTCGACCGTGTCGTGGTGGAGCTATCCGGCACCGGCACGCCGAATGTGTTGGCCGGCTACACCACGGACCCGCACCAGCAGGCCTCCGGGCTTCCGCTTGTGCCCGCCGGCAACGCGTACTTCGAGCTGATCATCCAAGGTGTGCCGTGGTCGATGGGCCTGAGCGACGCGGATTTGGCCAAGGCCGACCCCGCCGGAGTGGCGGCCGGCGGCATTCAGGAGATCGCCGACGGCGGAATCTTCGAGGCGGACGCCCAGTACATCGTGGGCCTGAACGCTCAGCGCCCGTACAACCTGTACCTGCTGGAGAACCCGACCCGCGTGGTCGTGGACTTTCAGAAGTAGGAGGCAACAATGAGTCTGATTTCCTGGCTCGGACTCGGTTTCGTGGCGCTTCTTGCCATCGGCGGCATCGTGGCACTGGGCAACACCTCAAAGGAGATCTACGAAAGCGACATGGAGGAGGACTCCAAGCGCCGGTGGGGATTCCTCATGGGGTTTTCTCCCCTGGCTGGGCTGTACGCCTACAAGAAGCGCGATGAGCTGTTCGGCCACGGCGAGCGGCCAGTGGATGAGCACAGCGACAACCCGGAGCGCAAGCCCGGCTCCCGCTAGTTTCTTGTGGCGCTCAGTGTGAACGACGGTGCGCGGAACTGCTGACTATGCAGACTCACCAGCTCTAAGGTTGCGTTGTTGAGCGCCACATGGTCCATGACCATGTCCGGCACAGCCACATTTGGTACCGGGCGCGCGTCCGGAATGCCGAGCTGCTGGAGGACAGCGCCCAGATCGCCATTCAGATCCACCGTGACGGGCACCGTCGGCACCCCGGCCACCACAGGCGTTGCAGTAATTCCCGTTACCTCGATACGCACAGGGCCCCGGGAGAGTCGTGTTTCAACTGGACCTGTTGTCAGGTTCCCAAGTCCTGGAAGCCCCGGCAGGTCCAAAGAGAGGTTCCGCGCAACGAGCTCATCTCCTGTCAGGATGAGTGTGCGCTTGCGCGACCCCCCGGTATTTGCCAGTCCAACAGTGGCGTGCACGTTGCCCTTCAGCTCCACATGCTCCCCGCGAATCACCGCGGGATTGCCGGGAGGGATAGTCGGACTTTCCTGGGCGATGACCTTTGGTTCGTCGTAAAGCATAGGTGCGCCGACACCTACACCTACAACGACGGCGAGGACTGGGGCTGCGTGTCGGTGTCGTTTCGGTTCGCGCTCCCAACCGAGCGCGAGCGCGCCGCCGACGATGCCGAGGAGCGACCCGATGAAGAAGCCGCCGAGGTTCGACGTCGGCACCGCGATGATGGCGACGATGATGCCCAGCACCCCTAAATACGTCGCAGTGTACGGCTGCATCCAGGTGCCGATGCCGAACATGATGAGCAGCGCACCGATGAGCAGAGTGGACACGCCGGATATGGTGGAGATCATCACCAGAAGGTCCGAAATCTGCACCGTAAAGTACGCCGGCGCGACCATGATGATGCCGGAGATGAGCATGAGCAGGCCGCCAGCGAAGGGACGGGTGCTGCGCCACTCACGGAATTTTTCGCGCCAACCACGGTCATCGGCGTGCTTAGCAGGCATCTGATGAGCCCCTTTTGACGGAAACGTTGACGCCGGACACCTTCAGCGTTTGTGCTCCCACCGACGTCGCCCGGATGTGGTCTGCGCTCAACGCCACGGTTCCGGCAGACAGACCCCAGGCGCCCGGTGCCGCAGCATCGTTGTACTGACTAGCGTCCACGCCAACAGCCGCATTGCCCAGGTCGAGGGAGCCTGAGACATCCGTGGCGCCTACGACCAAATCGCGGGCCTCAACGCTGTCATTCCCGTTCGCCGAAAGACGGAAAGTGCTTTCCCCGATCAGCGGCACATCTGGCAACGTTGCAGACAAACAGAGGTTGGACGCGTAGGCGTGCTGGAACTTAAAACGCGCGACGGGCAACTGCTGGTTGGCCATCTGTTCGCCGTCCACGAACACCGAAAGGCCTTCTCCCCTAAGGTGACTCATGCTCACGGAGAAAAACGTGCCCGACAGGGCAAGGTTGGCGGCAATGCCTCCCTGCGCGACTGCGACACCGGTCGCAGCAAATGCGGAAAGACCAGCCACAAGGGCCACGGCAGTCTTTTTCACATTAATGCGCCCCATGGATTCACCTTTCCTGCACGGGAACTCGCGGGGCCGTCAAAGCGGAACTCCACTGATAATCCGCCAAACCCTACCACGGCGAATGCAGCCTAAGCTCGTCTCCATGCTCCCAAGACGGCTCAAGGAAGAAGCACTGCCAACACCTTTCGTAGAGGAACTGCTCAAGCTCACCACCAACCACACCACCGGTTCGCTTGCCTCCGGAGACTGCACCGTGGTCCGCTCCCCCGTCGTTGAGGACGCCCTCGGCGCTGTCGGCAACGGCACGGAGGCGGATGTGGACGAAGCGTTCCGGATCGCCCACTCGGCGCAAAAGGACTGGTCCGCGAAACCAGTAGCGGACCGCGTGAAGGTCATGGAGAAATTCCACAAGATTGTTATTCAACGCCAAGACCTGCTGGCGGATCTGGTGCAGCTGGAGACAGGTAAGGACCGCACCGCGGCGTTCGATGAAGTGCTGGACGTGCTCAACAACACCCGCTACTACGCCAACAACGCAGCCGGTTTTCTGTCCACCAAGCGCCGTG
The DNA here is from genome assembly GCF_001807265.1 of Corynebacterium sp. HMSC05H05. Classification (GTDB taxonomy): domain Bacteria; phylum Actinomycetota; class Actinomycetes; order Mycobacteriales; family Mycobacteriaceae; genus Corynebacterium. Next base: position 64,826 of record NZ_KV788388.1, on the reverse strand, counting down.
CTGGCGCATTTCCATTGATCACCTCCACTAAGGAGCAGCGCTACCCCAAGGGCGTGGTGGGCCAGATCAGCCCGTGGAACTACCCGCTCGCGCTCGGCGTCTCCGACGCCATCCCCGCATTGTTGGCCGGTAACGCCGTGGTGGCGAAGCCGGATTCTTCCACCCCGTTTTCTGCCATCATCGCCAAGAAGTTACTCACAAACGCTGGTCTCCCGCACGACGTGTTCCAGATCGTCACCGGTTCAGGCAAGGTCGTCGGCCGGGCGATCGCCCAGCAGTGCGACTACCTCATGTTCACCGGCTCCACCGCCACCGGCAAGCTTCTGGGCAAGGTTGTCGGCGAGCGCCTCGTGGGCTACTCCGCCGAGCTCGGCGGCAAGAACCCGATGATCATCGCGCCGGATGCGGACATCGAGGCCCACATCGACACCATCGCCACAGCCTGCTTCTCCAACTCCGGCCAACTGTGCGTCTCCATCGAGCGCATTTACGTGCCCGACGAGGTCTTCGACCGCTTCATCGCCGCGTTCCGCGACGCCACCAAACGCATCAAACTGGGGTCGGGCTTGAACTGGAACTACCAGATGGGCTCGCTGATCAACCAGAACCAGTTGGACACCGTGCAACGGTTCGTCGACGACGCCGTGGCAAAGGGCGCGACCGTCGTCGCCGGCGGCACACCCCGCCCGGACCTTGGGCCGTTCTTCTTCGAGCCGACGGTGCTCATCGACGTGCCCGAAAGCGCCGACCTCCTCACCCAGGAGGTCTTCGGCCCCGTCGTCTACGTCCAGCGCGTGGCGGACACCGACGAGGCGATCCGCCTAGCCAACAACACCAGCTACGGCCTCAACGCCTCCGTGTTCGGCGCTCCCGACACAGCCTGGGAAATCGCTGAGCAGGTGCAGGCCGGCGGCGTGACCATCAACGACGGCTACGCGGCCACCTGGGCATCCGTGTCCACCCCGCTCGGCGGCGTGAAGGAGTCGGGTGTCGCCCGCCGCCACGGCCCCGAGGGACTGACCAAGTACACCGAGGTCAAGAACATTTCCCAGCAGCGGATCATGCCCATGCGCGGCCCGAAGCAGATGCCGCGCAAGTACTACGGCGAGCTCATGACCACTGCGCTGGATCTTGGCAAGAAGTTGCGGTTCTTGCCGTGACGTGAAACGTCGATAAGCAAGAAAGCGGGCGCCCTCACCACGAGAGCGCCCGCTTTTCGACGATGACCTGCCGGTTTACTCGCCGTCCTCGACCGGGACCAACGAGATCTTGCCGCGGTTGTCGATGTCGCGGATCTCCACCTCGACCTTGTCGCCGACGTTGATGACGTCCTCGACGTTCTCCACACGGGTGTTGCCGCCCAGGTTGGAGATATGGATCAGGCCGTCGGTGCCCGGCATGATGGACACGAACGCACCGAACGCCACGGTCTTGACCACGGTGCCCAGGTAACGCTCGCCCACCTTAGGCATCTGCGGGTTGGCAATCGCGTTGATCTTCTCAATCGCGGCGTCCGCAGCCTCGCCGGAAGCGGCGGAGACGAACACGGTGCCGTCGTCCTCGATGGAGATCTCGGCGCCGGTGTCCTCGGTGATCTGGTTGATGGTCTTGCCCTTCGGGCCGATGACCTCGCCGATCTTGGACACAGGGACCTTCACGGTGGTGATCTTCGGCGCGAGGGCGTTCATCTCGTCCGGGCCCTCGATGACCTCGGCCATGGTGTCCAGGATGGCGTCGCGCGCGTCGCGTGCCTGGTTCAGCGCGTCAGCCAGCACCTTCGACGGGATGCCGTCGAGCTTGGTGTCCAGCTGCAGCGCGGTGATGAACTCGCGGGTGCCGGCGACCTTGAAGTCCATGTCGCCGAACGCGTCCTCCGCGCCCAGGATGTCGGTCAGTGCGACGTATTCGGTCTCGCCGTTGACCTCGCCGGAGACCAGGCCCATTGCGATGCCGGCCACCGGGGCGGCCAGCGGCACGCCTGCGTTGTACAGCGACAGCGTGGAGGCGCACACCGAGCCCATGGAGGTCGAGCCGTTGGAGCCCAGAGCCTCGGAAACCTGACGGATGGTGTACGGGAAGTCCTCGCGCGACGGGATCACCGGCAGCAGCGCGCGCTCGGCGAGCGCGCCGTGGCCGATCTCCCGGCGCTTCGGAGAACCGACGCGGCCAGTCTCGCCGGTGGAGTACGGCGGGAAGTTGTAGTGGTGGATGTAGCGCTTGGAATCCTCCGGGTGCAGAGAATCCAGGTGCTGCTCCATCTTCAGCATGTCCAGGGTGGTTACGCCCAGGATCTGGGTCTCGCCGCGCTCGAACAGGGCGGAGCCGTGGGCGCGCGGGATGAGCTCGACCTCGACCTCGAGGTCGCGGATGTCCGTCACGCCGCGGCCGTCGATGCGGAAGCCCTCGGCGAGGATCTTCTCGCGCACAATCTGCTTCATCAGTGCGTTGTACGCCGCGCGGATCTCCTTCGACGCCGCCGCGTACTCCTCGCGGTCATCGTCGTCGATGTCGAAGTCGTCGAGAAGGCTCTCCTCGATGTCTTCCATGTACCCGTTGGTGGCCTCGTCGCGCTCGGCCTTGCCCTTGATGGTCAGCAACTTGGCCAGCTTCTTGGACGCCTTCTTCTCCACGGCATTGAACACCTTGTCGGAGTAGGCAGGGAAGAGCGGGAACTCCTTGGTCTCCTTAGCCATCTCGTCGGCCAGACCGCGCTGGGCGCGGCACAGGGTCTCAATGAACGGCTTGGCGGCCTCGATGCCCTCGGCGACGGTCGACTCAGTCGGTGCCGGGTAGCCAGCCTCAATCTGCTTGACCACGTTCACGCCGGCGCCTGCCTCCACCATCATGATGGCGACGTCTTCCTCGGTCTTGCGGCCGCGCTTGCGCTCGACCATGCGGCCAGCCACGACCATCTCGAACAGGCAGCGCTCGTGCTGCTCGTGGTTCGGGAAGGCCACCCACTGGCCCTCCGGGTGCTTGTCGTCCGCCAGCAGCGCCATGCGCACGCCGCCGACCGGGCCGGAGACCGGCAGGCCGGACAGCTGGGTCGCAGCGGACGCACCGTTGATGGCCACGACGTCGTAGTACTCCTCCGGGTGCTGCGAGAGCACGGTGATGACCACCTGCACCTCATTGCGCAGGCCCTTGACAAAGGTCGGGCGCAGCGGGCGGTCGATCAGGCGGCACGCCAAGATCGCCTGGGTGGAGGGACGACCCTCGCGGCGGAAGAAGGAGCCCGGGATCTTGCCGGCTGCGTACATGCGCTCTTCCACGTCCACGGTCAGCGGGAAGAAGTCGAAGCCCTCGCGCGGCTGGTTGGATGCGGTCGTGGTGGCCAGCATCATCGTCTCGTCGTCGAGGTAGGTGGTCACGGAGCCGTCCGCCTGGCGGGCCAGCTGGCCCGTCTCAAAACGGATGGTGCGCGACCCGAAGTCGCCGTTGTCCAGCGTCGCTACTGCTTCGGTGATGCCAAATTCCTCGTCCACGTGGACGTCGAAAGCATTCTTTGGCTTGAAGTTGCTCAAAAGGATCCCTCTCCTTGAAGGTTCATGGCGATCATCGGTGCCGCCTTGTCGTGTTTCTCATGCAACGGCCAATGATGATAACAAAAAACGCCCCACCGTGCTGGTGAGGCGTTCTTTTTGGGCTGTAGCTTTGCGACGGCTTAACGACGCTTAGCGGCGCAGACCCAGGCGACCGATCAGGTCACGGTAGCGCTCGACGTTGTTCTCGCGCAGGTACTTCAGCAGACCGCGGCGGCGGCCGACGAGCAGCAGCAGGCCACGACGGGAGTGGTGGTCGTGCTGGTGATCCTTGAGGTGCTCGGTCAGGTTGTTGATGCGCTCGGTCAGCAGCGCAACCTGAGCCTCCGGGGAACCGGTGTCGGTCTCGTGCAGGCCGTAAGCCTTGAGGATCTCAGCCTTCTTCTCAGTGGACAGTGCCATGAGGTACTCCTTGGTTGTTTCAGTTCGCGTTCTACGGAAAAGTCTTCGCTGCGCCGCAACTGCCGCGAACCACAGTCAAATGGCGCAAGACCTTGGGAGAGGTTACACGACCGGGGTCTCGCGGGCCAAACCGGTCAACCGCCGCATGAACTCCTCCAAGAAGCCGGCAGTGTCCACCCCCACAGCCACAGCAGAGTGCTTGTCTTGGTCGTTGAGACGGGTCTCGTCGCCGATGGTACGCCCGCGAGTTTCACCCTCCACGTCCACCTTCATGTTGATGCCCAGGGTGTCCACCAGCCCCGGGTTGATCGCCACAGCCACCGCCAGCGGGTCGTGTAGACCGCAGCCGCCCAGGTGCGGCGAGGTGGTCTTGTACGCGTCGATGTAGTAGTTCGTGATGTCCGCGAGGAAGTTGCCGCCGGTGGTGCCCAGCTCGGACCACTTCGCGGTCTCGGCTGTGGTCAGCAGCGTCTTCAGCGTGACATCCAGGCCGATCATGGTGACGTTGCGCAGCCTGCGGAACATCAGGTCCGTCGCCTCAGGGTCCTGGTGGACGTTCGCCTCAGACCAGGGAGTGACGTTGCCCGGCACGGTGAGCGCGCCGCCCATCATCACAATCTGCGCACTCTCGCGGAACACGTTGGACGCCTCAATTGCTGCGGCAATGGTGGTGGACGGGCCGGTGGGCACAATCACCAAGTCGCTGCCGTACTGCGCCACTGATTCGACCAAGAAGTCCACGGCGGAGGTGTCCTCCACCTGGCGGGCGGCATCCGGGATCTCCACCTCGCCGATGCCGTTTTTGCCGTGGATGAACGCGGAGATCTCTTGGACCTCGAAGGAGTCCTTGGCGCGCGCGTGTCCGGGCCCGGCAAACACCGGCACGTCCGTGCGGCCGAACAGTTCCAGAATTGCCAGCGTGTTGCGCACGGACTCCTCCACCACGACGTTGCCGTAGGTGCAGGTCACTCCGATGAGGTCAACCTCCGGGGAGGCGAGGGCGTACGCGAGGGCGAGGGCATCGTCGATGCCGGTGTCCAGATCCAGGATCAGCTTGGTGGTCATGCCCCGAGAATATCGCGGGTGCGGGATACGTCGCGTGCCATGTGCTCCAAAAGCTCATCCACCGAGTTGAACTTGAGCATGTCGCGGACCTTTTCCACGAATTCCACGCGCGCCATCCGGCCGTACAGGTCCGCATCCCGGTCCAGCACGAAGGACTCCACGCTGCGCCGCGCGTCGCCGAACGTCGGGTTGGTGCCCACGGAAATCGCCGCCGGGTAGCGCACACCGGGCTGCATGTCGCCGTCGATGGCTCCCTCGTCGATGATTGTCAGCCACCCCGCGTAGACGCCGTCTGCGGGCACCGCCGAGGTGTCGGAGGCGTACTGGTTCGCCGTGGGGTAGCCCAGCTCCTTGCCGCCGCGTCCCGCACCGCGCTCAATCGGAGCAATAACGGAAAACGGCCGACCCATAAAATCGGTGGCCAAAGCGACGTCGCCGCCGGAGAGGTGGTCGCGGATGGCGGTGGAGCAAATGCGTACCTCTCCCTCGCCCAGCAGCTTGACGATGGTCACGTCCACGCCCGCCTGCTCCCCCAGCTGCGCCATGTCGGTCGCGGTGCCGGCGGCGTCGCGGCCGAAGGTGAAGTTCTCCCCCACCAGCACGTGCTTCGCGCCCAGGGTGGAAACCAGCACGTCGTCCATGTACTGCGCAGGCGTCAGGCCCGCGAGCTCTTCGCGGAAGTCGATGACCAGCAGCGCGTCCACGCCGAGTTCGGCGATGTGGCGGGCGCGCTCGTTGAGAGGCATCAGCGCCCGCGGCGCGTGTTCCGGGGCGAAAATGGTCACGGGGTGCGGGTCGAAGGTCATCACCACGCACGGCACACCGAGCTCGCGAGCGGTGTCCACCGCTTTGGAAATGAGCAGCTGGTGGCCCCGGTGCACCCCATCGAACACACCGATAGTGACCACCGTGCCGGTTTCCGCGAAGGAATCCGGCACGCTCGAAAGCCCGCGCAGAATATCCACGGGGACTTAGGGTACGGCATAATCCCGAGGCATGAACGATCCCCTCTCCACTTCCGGAATCGTCGTCGTGGACAAGCCCGCCGGCATGACCAGCCACGACGTTGTCGCCCGCCTGCGCCGCATCTTCGGCACCCGCAAGGTCGGCCACGCGGGCACGCTCGACCCCATGGCAACCGGGGTGCTGGTGGCGGGCATCGAACGCGGCACGAAGCTGCTGGCCCATCTTGTGGCTGAGGACAAGGTGTACGAAACCACCATCCGACTGGGCGCGTCGACGACGACGGATGATGCCGAGGGCGCGATCGTCGACAAGCATGATGCCTCTGGTGTGACCGATGAGGCGATTCGCGCCGAGGTGGCGAAGCTGACCGGCACGATCATGCAGGTGCCGTCGAAGGTGTCCGCGATCAAGATCGGCGGGCGGCGCGCGCACGAGCTGGTGCGCGCCGGCGAGGAGGTGGACATCCCCGCGCGTGAGGTGACCATCCACGCGTTTGACCTGGGCGAGATCCGCCGCGACGGCGAATACGTGGACGTCGACGCGCGCGTGCACTGCTCTTCCGGCACCTACATCCGCTCGCTCGGGCGCGACCTCGGCGCTGCCCTCGGGGTCGGGGGGCATTTAATTGCCTTACGACGCTCCCGCGTCGGCTCCTTCGCCCTCACCGACGCACGCACCCTCGAGCAGCTCGAGGACGCCGCCGAGCTGTCCCTGAGCCTGGACGAGGCGCTGGTCCGCGCGTGGCCGGTGCTCGACGTGACGGCCGAAGAGTACGACGCGCTGGCCATGGGCAAGTGGCTGGAGCCGCGCGGGCTTGGGGGCGTGCACGCGGCGGTGGGCCCGGACGGGCGCGCGGTGGCACTGGTGAAGGAAAAGGGTAAGCGCTTGGCAACGGTGTTCGTGGCGCGCCCGTCGACGTTGTAGGGGTGCGGCCTGGGCGGTTACGCGCCTGGCTCGGTCTCCGCTCCCGCGTTCAGGCCCCATCCCGCGGATCCGCGCCTACGTCCGCGCCCCGGTCCCCTCGCTCGACCCCATCCCGCGCCTACGTCCGCGCCTCGATCCCCCTTCGCTCGGCCCCCAATCCCGCGGATCCAGCTAGTAAGACCCAGCTATCGGCCAAAATATGGCGATTAGCTGGATCCTTGTAGCTGGAAACAGGAGCCGGGGGCGGCTGGGCGGGCAGCGCTCGGGGCCAGCTGGGGGCAGCGCTCGGGGCCGGCTGGGCGGGCAGAGGTCGGGCGGGCCAGTGCTGAGAGACGCCCGGCCACAACCCCGCCCAACTACCTCACGTAGGTGGCCGTGACCACGTAGCCGCAGCGCTCGACCCAGCGTCCCTCGAACAGCGGCACCGGGGCGGGGCGGGCCAACAGCTGGGAGGTGAAGGATCCGTCGGTGCGCAGCTCGATTTCGGCTTCGTCGAAGTCGAGCCAGCGCCGTGTCATCGGGTACCAGCACTTATAGGTGGCTTCCTTGGCGCAGAACAGCAGGCGATCGGCCCACCTGTAGCCGTCCGACTGCAGGCGCTGCACCATCGCCATCTCGGTTTCGCTGGCGATGGAATGCAGCACCCCGTCCGGGAGCGGCTCGGCCGGCTCGGCGTCTAGGCCCATGGAGCGCACGTGCCGGGTGGAGGCTGCCACGGCGGCGCGCAGCCCGTCGGTATGTGTGAGCGAACCGGTGAAACCCTCCGGCCACAGCGGCATGCCCCACTCCCCGCGCAAGATGGCCCCGGCCGATTCCACGCCGAGTTCGCGCAGTGCTTGGTGGGCGCACCAGCGGGCATCGCCGAATTCGCCCTTGCGCACGTCCACGGCGGCGCTGACCTCCTTGCGCTCGTCGGGGTGCAGGTCCTCGTAGCGGGTCAGGTCGACGGCGTCGGTTTCGTCATCCGTCAGGTAGAACACGCAGCGTGCCTCGGGAGGGAACAGCGCAACGTCTTGCATCACTGCTCAACCTCCATGACCGGGTACGGGAACGGCTGCGCGGACGGGTGGCGCTCCCATTCACGCGGATAGCCGAGAGACGCTTCGATGTGCTCGATTCCGGCGACAGTTGTCACCCCCGGCATGTGCAGGTGACCGTACACGACCGCCTTCGCGTTGTAGCGCTGGGGCCAGGTTCGCGTGTGCCGGGTGCCGCACCACAGGGCGATGTCGGACCACTGCATGCGCTGGACCGGTTCCTGGACCAGCGGCCAGTGGTTAATCAGGATCGTGGGGCCGTTGATGCGGGAGAGCCGCTTGGTGGTGTACGCCAGCCGGTCCCAGCACCAGGCGCGGATGTCCACGAAGGGGGCGATTGCGACCTCGTCGGTCATCACCACGTTGTTCTCGTGCGCGGCGGCGAGCGCTTCTTCCACGGTGAGGTTGCGGGCGCGGAACGAGTAGTCGTAGAGGGTGAACAACGGGCAGATGGTCACCCCGCCGAAGACCGGGTAGCGGTCCTCCGGGGTGATTACGCCGATCGAGCGCATCGCCTGCACCAGCATCGTGTATTTCTCGCGTCCGCGGTGCCTGTCGGCGGAGCGGCAGAACAGCTCGTGGTTGCCGGGAACCCACACCACGGTGTGGAAGCGGTTGGCCAGATCCTCCATCACTTGGATGATCAGCTCCGGGCGCTCGGCTACATCACCAGCGACGATGAGCCAGTCTGAGGGGTCGGCCGGCTGGATTGCGTCAATTTTCGGGCCGTTGCGCTTCACCGCCGCGTGCAGGTCGCTGACGGCCCAGAGCGTGGTGGTCATTCCTCATTCTTACCATCCGCACCAGACACGGCCCACCGCATTGAGCGGAATCTCCACACCACGCCAATCAATCGCGCGACTACCTGGGCCAGCTGCCCGACCCAGATGCCGGCGAGCCCCCATCCGAATGCGCCAGCGGCCAGGATGATCGGCAGCGCCACACCAAGCAGCGAAAACAGCGTGAGGTTGCGCAAGAACGCGGCGTCGGCGGCACCGAGGAGCACGCCGTCGAGAGCGAAGACCGCCCCTCCAACCAGGATCATCCCGATGAGCAGGAACCAGGGCACCCGGAGCGTATCTACGACTTCCGGGTCGGACGTGAAAATGCTCTGGATCGGCACAGCGAATACCGCGAACACGGCAGACAGCGCCACCGCGAAGATCATGGAGTATTTCAGCGCCTGTAGCCCAACGGCGCGCGCCTGCTGCGCTCCCCCGCGGCCCAGCGCGGAACCGGTCAGGGTCTGCGCCGCGATGGCCAGCGAGTCCAGCACGAGCGTGAGGAAGTTCCACAGCTGCAGCATGAGCTGGTGCGCCGCCAGCGCCACCACCCCGATCCGACCCGCGACAGACGCGGCGGCCAAAAGCGAAACCTGGAAGGACAACGAGCGCAAGATCAAATCCCGCCCTAGCACCAGTTGGCGCTTGATCACGCTCCACCGTGGCGTCCAGCTGCCGCCATACCTGGCGTTTTCTCGCACCAGCACCACCACAAACAGCGCGGAGGTGATGCCCATGCCGATCACGTTCGAGACAGCCGAGCCGACCAGGCCGTAGCGCCCCACCAAGATCGGCAGCAGTATCGCGCCGGGGACCAGCCCGCACAATGTCAGGTAAAACGGTAGCTTCGTGTTCTGCACCCCGCGCATCCAGCCGTTGCCGGCCATGATCATCAGCGTCATCGGCACCGCGATGACCGCCACGCGCATCCATTGCGCCGCACGCACGCTCGTGTCGTAATCGTTGGCGAGTGCTTGGGCGAGGGGTTGCGTGAACAGCCCGACAATGAGCGCCAGCAGCGTGCCGACGCCTAAAGCCACCCATGTGGCTTGCACACCCTCAGCCACCGCTTTGTCGCGCCGCCCAGCGCCAAAAAATCGCGAGCTGCGCGCGGTGGTGCCGTAGGACAAAAACGTCAGCTGCGTCGTCACCGTCGATTGGATCGCGGCACCCGCGGCGAGTGCGGCGAGTTGGGCGGTGCCGAGGCGGCCCACCACTGCGGTGTCCAACAGCAGGTAGAGCGGGTTCGCCGCCAAAACACCGAGGGCAGGCAGGGCGAGCATCAGGATCTCGCGGCCCATCGAACGTTGTTTTGCTGGTTGCCAGTTACTCATCGGGCTCCGGGAAAGCGTCGAGAAGCTTGCGGATGACCTCGTTGCGGGTGCCGGTGGCGGAGTAGCCTGCGGCCGCCCAGTGGCCGCCGCCGCCGAGCTGCTGCGCGACGGCGGAAACGTCCACCACCACCGAGCGAAGCGACATCGCCCAGTGTTTCGGCGCCTGTTCTTTGAGCACCACGCCGACATCGGTGCTTTCTAGCGAGCGGGCGTAATCGATGATGGACTCCACCGCCGTCTGGCTCATGCGCGAGTGGATCCCCGCGGGGATCGTCAACACCGCAACGGACAGGCCCTTCGTGGGCACAATCTGGGTTTTCGCCAGCACCTCGCCCATCAGCTGCATGTCCACCGGCCCCATGGTGTCCATCAGGTCGAGCGCGATCTGACGGGTGTCCAGCCCGTACTCCATGAGCTCAGCCGCGAAGACATGCATGCGCGGTGTGCCCCAGCGGAAGCTGCCCGTGTCCGTGACTAGTCCCGCGTACAGGCCGTAGGCGATGTCCGGGTCCAGCTCCACGTCGAGGTAGCCCAGCAGTTCGCGGACCATCACCGTGGTGGATTCGCTCTCCGCAATGACGTTCATGCCGCCGAAGCCGGGGTTGGTGTTGTGGTGGTCGATCACGATGACCCGCGAGGGGTCGTCCATGATCGCCGGCATGAGCGAGCCGGTGCGGTCCGCAGAGGCGCAGTCCACGGTGACCACGAGGCCGTCGTCAGGCAATGGCTCACCATAAACTATGCGGTCCACGCCCGGGATGGTGCGCATGTTCGCCGAGTGCGGCAGCGGCTGGCCGATGTAGACCTGCACGTCCTTGCCCAGCTTCTCCAGACCAAACGCCAGCGCACAGGCGGAACCGATCGCGTCCGCGTCAGGCTTGATATGCGCGACCACCGAAATCTTCCCGGCTGCGCGCACACGGGAGGCGGCGGCCTTGAACTGCGCCGCCGCCTCCGGGAGGTATACCGGTGGCGTGTTAGACATCGTCACCTGTGCGCTTGTAGGGGTCGCTCTCGCCCGCCGGCTTTGCGTTCGCGCGCAGTTTCGCCAGCTCCTCATCGCGGGCGCGGGCCCGGTTGAGCAGCTCCTCCATGTGAGCGGAGGACTCTGGGACGGTGTCGCGCTCAAAGGAGATCGTCGGGGTAAAGCGCACGCTGAGCTGGTCGCCCACGATCTTGCGGATCTGCCCGCGGGCGCGGTGCAGCGCCTCGGCGGCCTGGTCGTAGTCGGGTTCGTCGTTGATGTCGCGGCCGCGCACCGTGTAGTAGATGGTTGCGTCGTGCAGGTCGCCGGTGACGCGGGTGTCGGTGACAGTGATCAGCTCCAGGCGCGGATCTTTGACTTCACGTTCGATCGCGGATGCGACGATCGTCTGAATCTGCTTTGCCAGGCGCTGTGCGCGAGGGTTGTCAGCCATGCTCAACTCCTTTGTCCGAAACTTTCAATAGTGTAACCCCCGCCCTGCGCAGGTTCGCGCGGAGCGGGGGTTGGCGTCGCTAAGCAATTGCTTTGCGACGGTGGTCACGCGGCAGAGCTAGTCGCGCGGGACCTCGACCATCTCGTAGGTCTGGATGATGTCGCCCACCTGGATATCCGGGTAGGACAGCACCATGCCGCACTCGTAGCCCTTGGCCACCTCGTTGACATCGTCCTTCTCGCGGCGCAGCGACTCGATGGTCGCGTCCGGGGTGATGACGTTGCCGTCGCGGACCAGGCGCAGCTTCGCGCCACGCTTGACCTTGCCTTCGGTGACCATGCAGCCGGCGATAAGGCCGACAGCGGAGGCCTTGAAGATCTGGCGGATCTCCGCCTCGCCCAGGTCGCGCTCCTCGTAGATCGGCTTGAGCATGCCCTTGAGAGCGTTCTCGACTTCCTCGATGGCCTGGTAGATCACCGAGTAGTAGCGGATTTCCACACCCTCGGCGTTGGCCTCCTCGGTGGCCTTGCCGTCGGCACGGACGTTGAAGCCGACGATGATCGCGTCCGACGCCGCTGCGAGAGTGACGTTGGTCTGGGTCACGGCACCGACGCCACGGTCGATGATGTTGACCTGCACCTCGTCGTCGACCTCGATCTTGAGCAGGGCCTCCTCCAGGGCTTCCACCGAACCGGCGTTGTCGCCCTTGAGGATGAGGTTGAGCTGGTTGCGTTCCTTGAGCGCCTGATCCAGGTTCTCCAGGGAGACACGCTTCTTCCGGCGGGCCTGCATCGCCGCACGCTGGCGGGCGTCGCGCTGCGCCGCGATCTGGCGGGCAACGCGGTCGTCCTCGACCACGAGCAGGTTGTCGCCCGGGCCGGGAACACCGTTGAGGCCCTGGACCTGGACCGGACGGGACGGGCCCGCCTCTTCCACGTCGTCGCCCCACTCGTCGACCATGCGGCGCACGCGGCCGAAGTTGCCGCCGACGACGATGGAGTCGCCGACACGCAGCGTGCCGCGCTGCACGATGACGGTGGACACCGGACCGCGGCCACGGTCCAGGTGGGACTCGATGGCCACACCCTGGGCATCCATGTCCGGGTTCGCCGTCAGCTCGAGAGCAGCGTCCGCGGTGAGCAGCACTGCCTCGAGCAGGTCGTCGATGCCGGTGCCCTGCTTCGCGGAGATGTCGATGAACATCGTGTCGCCGCCGTACTCTTCCGGCACCAGGCCGTACTCAGTGAGCTGGCCGCGGATCTTGTCCGGCTGAGCCTCCGGCTTATCCACCTTGTTCACCGCAACCACGATCGGCAGCTCCGCCGCCTTGGCGTGGTTGATCGCCTCGACCGTCTGCGGCATCACGCCGTCGTCCGCCGCCACGACCAGGATGGCCAAGTCCGTGGACTTGGCGCCGCGGGCACGCATGGCGGTAAACGCCTCGTGGCCCGGGGTATCCAGGAACGTGATCTTGCGAGGCTGGTCTTCCAAGGTGACCTCGGTCTGGTACGCGCCGATGCCCTGGGTAATGCCGCCGGCCTCGCCGCGACCCACGTTCGCTTTGCGGATCGAGTCCAGAAGACGGGTCTTACCGTGGTCGACGTGGCCCATGACGGAAACCACTGGCGGGCGGTGCTCAAGCGCCTCTTCGCCGCCTTCGTCCTCGCCGAACTGCAGGTCGAAGGACTCGAGCAGCTCGCGGTCCTCGTCCTCAGGCGAGACGATCTGCACCTCGTAGTTGATCTCGGCGCCGAGCAGCTGCAGCGTGTCCTCGGACACGGACTGCGTCGCCGTCACCATCTCACCCAGGTTAAACAGCGCCTGCACCAGCGACGACGCATCGGTGTTGATCTTCTCCGCCAGGTCGGACAGGGTCGCACCTTGGCGCAGGCGGACGGTCTTGCCGCCGCCGTCGGGAAGACGAACGCCACCGATGACGTTCGGCTTGTGCATCTCCTCGTATTCAGCCCTCTTCTGGCCCTTGGACTTGCGGCGCTTGCCGGGTGCACCACCCGGACGGCCGAATGCGCCTGCGGTGCCGCCGCGACGGCCGCCGCGACCGCGGAAACCGCCACCCGGTCCACCGAAGCGTGGGCCACCCGGGCCGCCGCCACGGCCACGACCGCCACCGCGACCACGGCCACCCGGGGCGGCCGCCTTCGACGGCATCTGTGTCGGGGACGGACCTGCAGGCATGTCCGCCGGGGATGGACGGGAGCCGCCGCCCTGACGTGCGCCGCCAGGACGCGGGCCGCCCTGGCCCTGGCCGGGACGGCCGCCACCCGGACGGCCACCACCCGGACGCGGCGGACGCTGACCGCCGCCGGAGTTGGACGAGAACGGATTGTTCGCTACACGCGGACGGCCCGGCTTCGGCACCGGACGCGGCATAGCGCCCGGGGTCGGCGCGCCGCCCTTCGCGCCCGGCTTCGGTGCACCAGGCTTGGGCGCACCGGGCTTCGGTGCACCGGGTTTAGCTGCACCGGGCTTGGCGGCCGCGGGCTTGGGCGCACCCGGTTTCGGGGCACCCGGCTTCGCAGCCGCAGGCTTCGGCGCACCAGGCTTCGGGGCACCCGGCTTCGCAGCCGCGGGCTTGGGCGCACCGGGCTTCGGGGTACCAGCCCCCGGAGCCGGCTTATCGCCCGCCGGCTTCGCCTGCGCAGCTGCGCCGGGCTTCGGGGAGGCAGGCTTCGGAGCCGCTGCCTTCGCACGGTTCTGGCCCGGCTTCTTCAGCGGCGGCTTCTTCGGCGCAGACTCGGCCTTCTTCTCGTCGGCAGCGTCGTCGCCGCCGGCCTGCTTGGCGTAGTGCGCCTTCATCTTCTTCACGACGGGCGGCTCGATAGTCGACGACGCCGTCTTTACAAACTCGCCCTGCTCCTTGAGCGTGGCAAGCAGTTCCTTACTTGTTACGCCGAGCTGTTTCGCCAACTCATGAACGCGTAGCTTTCCGGACACGTATCTCCTCTTCGTTGTTGCTAGGAGCAGTGCCCTTCCGGCTACCTGCCCCTAGACGTGGTCAGTGACATTCATCGCTGATGCTGCTTCATCGTTGCGTACTCATCAGTGTTCAGTCTTTCCTTTTTCGTCTGGGTCGTTTACCTCGTCGCAATTGCTTTGCGACGACGCAAGGTACGTACGTACATGACCTAGGTCCACCGCAGTGGACAGACGGAGCGCCCGCCCGAAGGCACGGCGTTGTTCCGCCAGCTCGACCGCATCCATAGAGGGCGTGATCCACGCTCCCCGACCAGGAAGTTTCCTGCCCGGGTCTGCGAGCACCCGCCCTGGCACGTCCGGATCGGCAACGACCCGCAGCAGCTGGGTATCCGGCTGCGCGGTGCGGGTAGCGATGCAGGTTCGGGTGCGGATCGGCTGCTTACGAGCAACACCCATCCGCGTCCCTTCCTTTCTCGCACGATCGTCGTCGCCGCACCTGAACGTGCGGACACAAAAGCCGTATAACACTGTACGCCAAAACCCGCTGGATCTATATTTCCAGCGGGTTTCCTGGTTACAGCGGTGTAATTCCCTACAAACTACTCGGCCGCGTCCGCGTCGGAGCGGATGTCGATCTTCCAACCCGTCAGACGCGCCGCGAGGCGAGCGTTCTGGCCTTCCTTGCCGATAGCCAGCGACAGCTGGTAATCCGGCACCGTCACGCGGGCCGCCTGCGCCTCGAGGTCCAACACCTCGACGGAGACCACCTTCGACGGGGCCAGGGAATTGCCGACGTACTTGGCGGGGTCCTCATCCCAGTCGATGATGTCGATCTTCTCACCGCCGAGTTCGGACATGATGTTGGTCACTCGCGCGCCACGGGGGCCGATGCAGGCACCCTTGGCGTTGACGCCCTTGACGGTTGCGCGCACCGCAACCTTGGAGCGGTGGCCCGCCTCGCGGGCGATGCCGACAATCTCCACGGAGCCGTCCGCGACCTCCGGCACCTCGAGCGCGAACAGACCGCGCACAAGTTCCGGGTGCGTGCGCGACAGGTTCACCTGCACACGCTTGTCGCCCTTGTTCACGCCCACGACGTAGGCCTTGATGCGGTCACCGTGCTTGAGCTTTTCACCCGGGATCTTCTCCGCCGGCAGCAGGATGCCGTCCTGCGGGTCCGCTTCGGTGCCCAGCTGGACGATGTTCAGACCGCGAGCCTCCGCCTGCGCGTCGCGCTGCACGATGCCGGAAACCACCTGGCCCTCGAAGCCGGAGTACTCGTCGTAGACGCGGCCAGCTTCTGCCTGGCGCAGGCGGCCCTTGATGGCGTCGCGCACGGCGACGGAGCCGATGCGCGAAAAGTTCACCGGGGTGTCGTCGTACTCGGAGACAACCTCCCCTTCGGCATCCAGTTCGCTGACAATCACGGCCACATCGCCGGTTTCAGTGTCGATGTCGACGCGCGCCTTAGTGCTGTCCTCCCCCTTGGCAGCGACGTCATCCTCCTTGAACTCGCGGTAGGAAAACAGCAGCGCGTTCGCGATGGTCGCCAGCAAATCCTCCATGGCGATCCCCTGCTGTTCCTCGATCGCCTTCAGCGCGTTCAAGTCAATATTCACTTGTGTTCCTTTCCTTCCGCCGCAGCGGCCTCAAGCTCTTCAAACGCCCGATCCGCCAGCTCCGTTTCGGCTGCCGGCGGGGCATTGAACTCAATTTCTACCACTGCTCCCGACAATTCAGAAACCGGCGAAACGCGAACCTCCTCCCCCTTTTTCGTCGCACGTACCAGCGCCACCTGAGTCTCCTCCGCGTTTATCGGCCCCACACGCCACTTCTCCCCGCCCACCTTGACCTTGCGGCCGCGGTTGCGGCGGAAGTGCCGCGCCTCAGTCAACGGCAGGTCCACGCCCGGGGTTGTCAGCTCCAGGGTGTATCCCGCGCCGAAGCTGACCTCACCGCGTTCCTCGGCGTCGTCGAAAAGCGTAGAGAGCTCCTTGGACACCTCCTCAAGGTCGTCGAGCGTCGGGTGCTCGTCCGAATCCAGCGCTATGACCACCTGCGACTTCTTGCCCGCCTTGACCGTGCGGATCTTCTCAATGTCCATGCCGTAGGTGCGCGCAACCGGTTCAACCATGCGCTCGATTGCCTCGTTCGTGGGAAAAGCCATGCCGACCAACCTAGCGTGTAACGTGCAGCGCGTGAAGAAACTCCTCCTGCTGCCCGCCGCCGCACTCTTGCTCACCAGTTGCACCGTGATGGACGTCGTGGGGCCGCGCGCGAACGGCGAGATCATGTCGCTAGCGAAGCAGGCCTCCGCCGACTGGGTTTTCGGGGACCCTGCGCAGGAGCAGTGGCGCGAGATGCGCAAGAAGCAGAGCGAGGAGCTGAAGAACGAGGCGCTTCGTTTGTGCGGGCTGGACGCGCAGGGGCAAACGCCCGCGTCGTGCGACGTCGGCTACGGCGACACCGACCTGCCCGCCGAAGGTAATGCGGAGGCGGTGCTCGAGCACACCGTTGCCGCCGCCGACAAGGTTCCGGATGAGTCGGTCGACCTTATCGTCGCCCAGGCTATCGACGCACTCACGCTCTCCCCCGTCGACCTCGAGCCTGTCACCGAGACTGTGTCGGACGCCGCGGATACGGAAACGGCCCGCGACATGCTCGCCCGGGAGAACGCCGTCTACTACGGGCTGGGTCTCGCGCTCTCCTACGCCGACTCTGACCTCCGCGAGCGCATCGGCGTGCTGCGCGAGGCGTCCCACGAGCGCACCGCGGCACTGACCCGCGTGCTGGATGTCGCCGACGGCGAGGCGTTGGTTCCCGCCGCCGGCTACGAGTTCGCCGAGGGCTACACCGAGCCCACGAACGCAGAGGAAGCCGCCCAGCTGGTCAAAACCATGCAGAGCGACCTGGTCAAACAATGGCGCTACGCCGCCGCCCACGCTGAGTCCGCGGTCTGGCGCGAGGACGCCATCAGGCTGGCCGCCCACGGCCAGCGGGTCTAGCCGAGGCGCTCGGCGACGAGCTCCTGGACCTTCTCCACGATCTCGTCGGCCGGGACCTCCAGCGTCTCGCCGCCGCGGATGCGCAGCTCGACAATGCCGTCGGCGAACGCGCGGCCGAGGATGACAATGAACGGCATGCCGAGCAGTTCGGCGTCCTTGAACTTCACGCCCGGGGACACCTTCGGTCGGTCGTCGAAAAGCACCTCGAGCCCGGCGTCAGACAGCTCGGCGGCGATGCGGTCGCCCGCCTCAAGGGCTGCGGCGTCCTTGTTCGCCACCGCGACGTGCACCTGGAACGGGGCAATCTCCACCGGCCAGACCAGACCCTTGTCGTCGTGGCGCTGCTCCGCAACCACGGCGAGCATGCGGGAAATGCCGATGCCGTAGGAGCCCATGGTGGGCACGGCGCGCTTGCCGTTTTCGTCCAGGATCTGCACGTCCAT
This sequence comes from Corynebacterium sp. HMSC05H05, assembly GCF_001807265.1. Lineage (GTDB taxonomy): Bacteria > Actinomycetota > Actinomycetes > Mycobacteriales > Mycobacteriaceae > Corynebacterium. The sequence continues at coordinate 46,971 of NZ_KV788388.1, read as the reverse complement.
TGCCTCGGTGTACTTGCGGCCGAGCTGGAAGATGTGGCCCAGCTCGATGCCGCGGGCGAGCTCGACGGTGCCGTTGCCGGACGGCGACGGGTCACCGGCCTTGATCTCGGCGGCCTCGATGTAGCCGTCGACGGTGAAGTCGCGGCCGGCGACCAGGCCAACCACGTGCCGCTGCGGAGCGTCTGCGCCGGTGATCCAGGCGGTGCCGTCCACCACGCGCGGGTCCGCCAGCAGCCGCACGCCATTGGCAGCAAGCGCGCGGGGGCCGACGTAACCCTTGACCAAAAAGTCGCTCTTGGCAAAGTCCTCGTCGCTGGCCAGCTCGAAGGTCGCCGGCTCAAGCGATGCTTCGAGGCGCTTCTCGTCCAGCTCGCGGTCGCCCGGGATCAGCACACCGACCAGCTGCGGCCCCACCGGCTCGCCGTTGTCATCTACCTGACGCGGGTCGTTGACCTTCACCATCATGCACTTGAGGGTGTCGGCGGCTTCGGCGGAGCGGCCGTCGACAAGCACGCCTGCATCCTGCGCCCACTCCACGAGCGCCGCGATGGTCTCGGACGCCGGGGTGTCGTGCTCGACCGCCTCCGGCAGGCCCTCAATCGAGCGCGGCTCGGACGCGACCGTGGTCACGGCCTCGACATTCGCGGCGTAATCGCCCGCGGTGGAGACGACGAAGGTGTCCTCGCCGTTGTCGGAGTACGCGAGGAACTCCTCGGACGCGGAACCGCCCATGGCGCCAGAGGTTGCCTTGCAGATCTCGTAGCGCAGGCCCACGCGGTCGAAGATGCGCTGGTAGGCCGCGCGGTGGTTGGCGTAGGACTGGTCCAGGCCCTCGTCCGACATGTCGAAGGAGTAGCTGTCCTTCATCACAAACTCGCGTCCGCGCAGGATGCCGGCGCGGGGACGCGCCTCGTCGCGGTACTTCGTCTGGATCTGGTACAGCGTGACCGGGAAGTCCTTGTAGGAGGAGTACAGGTCCTTCACCGCGGTGGTGAACATCTCCTCGTGCGTGGGACCGAGGAGCATGTCAGCGCCCTTGCGGTCCTTCAGGCGGAACAGGTCGTCGCCGTATTCGGTCCAGCGGTTGGTGGCCTCGTACGGCTCGCGCGGCAGCAGCGCCGGGAAGAGCAGCTCCTGGCCGCCCATCGCGTCCATCTCCTCGCGCACAACGCCTTCGATCTTGCGCAGCGCGCGCAGGCCCAGCGGCAGCCAGGAGTACACACCCGGCGCGGCGCGGCGCACATAGCCTGCGCGTACCAGCAGTTTGTGGCTGGGCACCTCGGCGTCGGCGGGATCTTCGCGCAGCGTGCGCAGGAACAGCGTGGACAGGCGTGTAATCATGGTTTGGCAGTTTACCGCTAGGGTTTTGCGCATGCTGATCGTGCTCCCGCCTTCTGAGACCAAAGCGCCCGGCGGCACCGACGCGGCCATGTCGCTGTCGTTTCCTTCCCTCGACGCCGTGCGCACATCGCTTATCGACGTCCTCACGGCCACCGACGTAGACACCCAAATGTCCGAGCTGAAAGTCCCCGCCGGCAAGCGCGCGGAGGCCGAGGAGAACTTGAGTTTGCGCACCGCGCCGGTGATGCCGGCGACCGAGCGCTACACCGGGGTGCTCTACGACGCCCTCGACGCATCGACCCTGTCTGATGCAGCCCTGGCACGCCTGGCCGTGGGCTCCGCGCTGTTCGGGGTGGTGCGCGCGGGCGACCTGATCCCCCGCTACCGGGTTTCCGGCGGCTCCAAGGTCGGCGGGAAGACGATGAAGGCGTGGTGGGGCACCCTGGTCAGCGATGCGCTCAGTGAACAGGGATTCGTGGTGGACATGCGCTCCGGCGCCTACCAGCAGCTCGGGCCGGTGCCGGGAGCGCTGACGGTGCGCGTGGAGCAGGCCGACACGGGCAAGGTGGTCAGCCACTTCAACAAGCAGTACAAGGGCGAGCTGGCCCGCGCGCTGGCGCCTCACGACGCCACGTGCGCCGACGACATCGTCGACATCGCTTCCGCCGCCGGCTTCGACGTTGCGCTCGACGGCACCCTGCTCACTATGCGTGTGTAGGTTGAGCTCCATGCCATCCCACTACCGTCGCTACGGCCTGGCGGCGCTGATCTACGCCGCCGGGTTCGCCTACATCCTGCTGCGCTGGGACGCGATCCCCGACCCGGTGCCGATACACATCGGCCCCACCGGAGAGGCGGACGGCTTCGCGCCGAAGACGCTGCTCAGCACGACGCTGCTAATGATCGTCGGTGTCGTGTTATCAGCGGTGATGCCGCTGTTTCTGCCGCCGAGATCGCTTGCCCGGCACACCGTCGACGTCCCGGCCGACGGCGCGTTGCCGTTTTCGGAGACGGTGGCCCGGCGCGTCGAGAAGCTTTGCGACGCCTCCGCAGTCATCGTCTCCAAAATAGTCCTCGCGATGGCCGCACTATTCGCGGTGATGAACATTGCCATGGTCGTGCCGGACGTGAGTCTGCCGTTCTGGCTGGAGATCGCGCTCTGGATCGGCTTCACCGTCTACGTAGTGGTGATCGCGGTGCGGATGACCTCTGCGAAGGACGGCATCGAACCGGACGCTGAGGAGCAGTCGCGCAACGAGCAGCTGCGCTACCAGGGCGGGATGGGCACCTACTCGGCGCCGAACGACCCGATGGTCGCCGCGGCGCTGCCGTCGAACCCGGGCAAGATAGCGGTGAATACAGCGCACGCGCCTGGCAAGCGCTACGTGCGGCGGGTGGTGGTCGGCATAGCTTTGATCCCCATAGTGTGCGTGGCGCTGTCTTTTGCGGTGTAGCTCGGTCCTGCGCTAACTCGCCGCCTTCTCAACCAACTCCGCTAACGCGAGAAGCCGGCGCACATCAGCCACAAACTCATCTTCTCTGAACAACAAATCGACCGGCGATGGACGCAGTAGCTTGACGCCCGCCTTCAGCAGGTTCTTTTCACGGCGTCGTTCTTTCCGCAGCGTCTCGTCGGTGGGATTGAACGTCACTCCGTCGTATTTGTAGTCGCCGTCTATCTCCGTCACGAACATCCCGCGACGAAGATCCACCTCATAGCCGGCAAACATGCCGTTGACGATCCAGTGCTCCGCCACCCGCTCGATCAGAATCGCTCTTCCGTAGGACTCGAACGGCGAGCGCGAGTTGTCCACCGCGAACCTCACTACTTTCCGCAGCGTGTCAATGCCTCGTACCCTGCCAAGCTTCTCCATCTCGGCCTCGACCGTGTCTCTGTCCGCGTAGAACTTCAGTATCCAGTCCATGGCGACGAGCCCTTCCCGGAAACCATGTCGCAGCGCGATTTCGAACGCCGTGGTCAGTTCATCCGTGGCACGCAGTGTGTCGAAGCGCCGGATTGTCGCTGGCCGTTTCCTTGCCCGGTGATAGACCGTGTTCGCTGGATGCTGCTTCTTCGGCGGCGCTTTGCCGTTTGGCAGGAGTAGTTCCACTGGCTCGTTGACCTCGGTCGTCACCACCCACATATCCAACGCCCTTGCAGCTGATCGCCCGGCCAACGCTGCTTTCCTGGCGGCTTTCCCCGCAGCGACAGCCTGGATCCACCGCCTCTCAAAGAACGCGAGCCCCGAGAAGTCGGCCCGCGACATGCAGTGCTTCGATGACAGAATCACTGCACCTGCGTTGTCGTTGTCTTTATCCCGATGGCGCAGCTTGCGCACAATCTCTGCTTGTCTCCCCCGATCCATGCCGCGATCCTGACAGAGATTCACGCAAAATGAAATGACTCTCGCTCATCTGTGGATAACTCGCCGCCATCGTTATCCACAGCTCAGGTACTTGGGAACCTCCCCAGGCAAAAGACGATATCGGCATTTACCGTCCCTGCCCGACCGCGACCAGGGCTTTTACCGCCGCGTCGGACCTAAATGCCGATATCGGCGTTAACACCGCCCCGTGACCCCCGCCCCACAGGTACCGTCGCACCCATGACCGCCTCCTCCACCATCGACACCGCCCGCGCCCTTATCGCCGACGCCTCGCACATCGAGGTCTTCACCGGCGCCGGCATGAGCGCCGACAGCGGCATCGCCACCTACCGCGACGCCCAGACCGGCCTGTGGGAGAACGTGGACCCGCAGGACATGGCGTCCATCGACGCGTGGCACGACGATCCCGACACCATGTTCGCCTGGTACCTCTGGCGCGCCCACCTCGCGCAGCAGGCGGAGCCGAACGCGGGCCACGTCGCCGTCGCCAAGTCACCAAAAACCACGGTGACCACCCAAAACATCGACAATCTCCACGAGCGCGCGGGCAGCAAAGACATCGTCCACCTGCACGGTTCGCTATTCGATTTTCGCTGCTCGCTTTGCGACGAGAACTTCGCCCAGCCCATCGACCTCCCCAAAGAACCCGTGGCTGCGATTACTCCCCCGTCCTGCCCGGAATGCGGCGGACCAGTGCGCCCAGGCGTGGTCTGGTTCGGCGAGGCACTGCCGGAGGCCGAGTGGAAGGAAGCGGAGCGCCGCATGCGCACCGCTGACGCGCTGGTGATCGTGGGCACCTCCGGGGTGGTCTACCCCGCCGCCGGCCTACCGCTGATGGCGCACGCCCGCGAGATTCCCATCATCGAGGTCACCCCCATGCGCACGGACCTGTCGCACCTGGCCGACGTGGTCATCGAGGACACCGCCGCAAACGCGCTGCCCGCCCTGCTGCCCTAGCGGCTGGCGCGGAGCACCGTGAAGGTCCTATCGCGCGCGACCTGCTCCACGGACGTGAAGCGGCGCTCCACCTCGCCGCGGTAGCGCAGGTGGGAATTGTGTACCAGGTACAGCGCCCCGCCGGGGGCGAGCAGACGCGCGGAGGCGTCGAGGAGGTGCTGCACGAGCGTCGCATCGACGGTGGTGCCGTCGTGGAACGGCGGGTTCAGCGCGATTGTGTCGAAGGACGCGTCCGGCAGCCGGGATCCAGCGTCGTCCCACGTCGTCTCCAACCCGATGGCGCGGGCGGAGAGCACCGCATCGGCATCCGCGTCCGTGGCAACGCCGCCCAAGCCCCGGGTGACTGAACCGTTGCCGCAGCCCAGGTCGAGCAGGCTGCCGGGCTCGGCGGGCAGGCAGGAGCGAAGCAGCTCCCCGCCCCGGTCCGGCTTAGCGCCGGAGAAGACTCCGCCGACGGCGACGAGGCCGTCGTAAAGCTTTGGCTCATACGACACCTCACGGGGGCCGGAGGCGACAAGGCAGCGGAACTTGCCGCGGCCGAGCGAGGCAGCAACGTCGTCGAACGACTCCGCCAACGTCGCGTTCATGCTGCGTGCGAGGTGCTTGTTGTTCGCGCCGAGCACGACACGCACGTCATCGAAGCCTGCGCCCGCGATAGAGCGCGCGAGGTAATCCAGCCGCGCCAGGGACTTCGGCATCTCGCCGACCGCAACGGCAGACCCCGTCGCCCCGGCCAGGTACTCGTCCAAGCGCACGTCGCCGGCTACCTCAGCCCCGAGCGACCGGGCCTGCTGGCTACGTGTGTAGTCCGCGTCGCAGAACACCACCGGCGCGCCCGCAGCGACCGCCGCGCGGGTCAGGTCCAGGGTCGGATCGTGGCAGATGAGCACGGTCCTTTGACCACCCTCAGCCGCGCCGAACGCGACATCCCAGATCAAGCTATCCAGCGTGCGCAAGGCCTGCGACCTCCCCCACCACGTACACGGCCGGCGCGGCGACGCCCTCGGCTTCCACCACGTCGGCCAAGCTCGCCGCGGTGGCAAAATACACGCGCTGCGCGTCCGTCTCCCCCTCCTGGATCACGGCGGCGGGAGTGTCCCCGGACAACCCGGCCTCCACCAGCGCCGCCGTGATCTCCCGCACGTTGCGCACGCCCATGACCACCACGATCGTCCCGCCGACGCGGGCCAGCGCACCCCAGTCCACCAGCGACTTCTCGTGGCCGGGCGGCAGGTGCCCGGAGACCACCGTGAACGCGTGGGTGACCCCGCGCTGGGTCACCGGCACCGACGCCGCAGCCGGCACGGACACCGCAGAGGTCACGCCCGGCACCACCGAGCACTCCAGCCCGGCCGCCGCGCACGCCTGCAGCTCCTCGAAGCCGCGGCCGAACACGTACGGGTCGCCGCCTTTGAGCCGCACGACGTGCTTGCCGGTGCGCGCGTAGGCAACCAGCATCTCGTTGATGCGCTCCTGCGCCACCTGCTTCGCGTACGGCAACTTCGCCACGTCCACGACTTCCTTGCCGGTCAGGTCCAAGAAATTCTCCAGCTCAGCGGAGGGGCCGAGGTGGTCGGCGAGGATGACGTCGGCAGCCTCGAGTGCGCGCAGTCCGCGGATGGTCAGCAGGTCCCACGCGCCTGGGCCGCCGCCTACGAGTGTGATGTGGCCGGTAGTCATAGCCAATCAGTTTAGGGTGGAGCCATGAATCAACCCCAGCTCGCCCACACGCTCGCAGATGCCCTGCCGGAGCTCGCGCACACAGAGCCCGGCACGGAGTTTGAGAACCCGCAGCTTGTCGCGCTCAACGAGCCGCTTGCGGAGGAGCTCGGCCTCGACGTCGCGTGGCTGAAATCTGACGACGGCCTGAAATTCCTCTCCGGCGGCACAGGCGGCCACGCCATGGCATACGCGGCGCACCAATTCGGCCAGTTCGTGCCATTGCTTGGCGACGGCCGCGCCCTGCTCCTCGGTGACACCGCCGGGTATGAGATCCAGCTCAAGGGCTCAGGTCTGACCGCGTTTTCGCGCCCGGGCACGGACGGGGTGGGCGCGATCGGGCCGATGCTGCGCGAGCACCTCGTCTCCACGTTCATGCACGCGGTCGGCGTGCCCACCACCCGGTCGCTGGCCGTGCTGTCCACCGGCGGCACTGTGATCCGTCAAAACGGCGCGGTCCCAGGCGGCATTGTGGTTCGCGTGGCCAAGAGCCACCTGCGTGTGGGCACGGTGCAGTACGCGGCGACGAAATCGGAGGAGCTGACCCAAAAGGTCGTCGCTGCCGCGGGCTTCTCAGACGCCGAGGAGATGCTGCGCACCGTCACCGGCCGCCAATTCGACCTGGTGGCGCACTGGATGCGCCTGGGTTTCGTCCACGGGGTGATGAACACCGACAACGTGGCGCTGTCGGGCGAGACCCTCGATTACGGCCCGTGTGCGTTCACCGAGCGTTTCGACGGCACCGCGAGCTTCTCCTCCATCGACCGGCAGGGCCGCTACGCGTTTGGCAACCAGCCCAACATCATCGCCTGGAACATGGCGCGGCTGGCGGAGGCGCTCTACCCGCTGCTCGGCGCGGAGAAGGTCGACGCCTACGTCAAGACTGTCCAGCCAGCCTGGGACGAGGCCTGGGCGAAGTGGATCGGCGGCGACCACGACGGGCTCAACGCCGCCGCCGACATCACCACCTACAACCGCGAGCACGGCATGAACGGCGCGCCAGGGCCGATCTTCATCCCCCGCAATCACATGCTGCAGGAGGCTATCGACGCCGCCGAGCTCCGCGGCGACTACACCGCGTACAACGAGCTACTCGCCGCGGTGAGTGATCCGTACAACGAAAAGGCCGGGCCCGAATGGATGGCCCGGCCTGAGGGACAGCTGCCCTACGTCACCTTCTGCGGAACGTAAACACCGCTCCCCCTGTAGCGCAACGCAGTCGCGCTACAGCGCGTTTTCGCCCGTGTCCAGCCCCAGCGTCTTCTGCGTCCACGCCCACTGCTCGTCGTAGGCGTCCTTGTCGCGCTTGAGCGACTTGCCGTAGGTGGGGAACATCTCGTGCAGCTTGTCGGCCCAGTCGATCATGTGCTCGCCGAAGCAGCGCTCCAGCAGCTCGATCATGGCGGCCGGGGTGATGGATGCACCCGGGGATGCGCCGAGCACGCCGGCGATGGTGCCGTTCTGGTCGTTGACCAGGGCGGTGCCGAACTCCAGGGTGCCGAAGCGCGGGAACGCGGCCGGCTTGATCACCTGCACGCGCTGGCCGGCGACCACGACTTCCCAGTCCTTGCCGTCTGCTGCCGGGTAGTACTCGTGCAGCATGTCCACCTTGCCGTCGAAGTCGCGGAAGACTTCCTGCACCAGGTACTTCACCAGCGCGATGTTGGTCGCGCCGACGCCCAGGTAGGACGGGATGTTGTCCAGGCGGATGGACTTGAACAGGTCCAGGTAGGTGCCTTCCTTGAGGAACTTCGGGCTCCAGCCGCCGTAGGGGCCGAACAGGAGGGATTCCTTGCCGTCCACGACGCGCAGATCCAGGTGCGGCACGGACATCGGCGGGGCGCCGACCTTGGCCTTGCCGTAGACCTTGGCCTTGTGCTGCTGCACCAGTTCCTGGTTGTCGGTCTTGAGCCACATACCGGAGATCGGGAAGCCGGCGTAGCCGTGGACCTCGGGCACGCCGGCCTTGCGCAGCAGGTCGAGTGCGTAGCCGCCGGCGCCGACGAAGACGAAGCGGGCGCGCACAACCTGCTTGTCGCCGGTGTGGACGTTTTTGACGGTGACCTTCCAGAAGTTGCCTTCGCGCTTGATGTTGGTCACTTCGCGGCCGTAGCGGATCTCGGTGCCGTTGTTCTTGGCGGCGTCGAGGAACTGCTCGGTCAGGGAGCCGTAGTTGATGTCGGTGCCGGCGTCGGTCCAGGAGATGGCCACCGGCTCGGCGTCGAAGTCGCGGCCCTGAGACATCAGCGGCAGCTTCTCCGCGAAGGTCTCGCGGTCGTCCGCGAACTGCATGTTGGGGAACATGTGGTTTGCAGAGAGCTTGTCGTAGCGCTTGCGCAGGTAGTTGATCTGGTCTTCGCCCTGGGCGAACGACACGTGCGGCACGGGGTTGATGAAGGCGCGCGGGTCGGTCAGCACACCGTTTTCCACCTGGTAGGACCAGAACTGGCGCGACAGCTGGAACTTCTCGTTGATGTTCATCGCCTTGGAGACATCAATGCGGCCCTTCTTCTCGGGCGTGTAGTTCAGCTCGCACAGCGCAGAGTGGCCGGTGCCGGCGTTGTTGAACGGGTAGGAGGACTCCTCGGCAGGCCCGTCAAGCCGCTCGAAAATCATCTGGGACCAGTCGGGTTCCAGCTCGTGCAGCATCGAGCACAGTGTGGCGCTCATGATGCCGGCGCCGACGTGCAGGATGTCCACCTCGTCCGCGTACTTCTTACCACCGTTGTCAGACATGCGTAGTCATCCTTTGATGTTTATCGACTTTTGGGAGTGGTGACTATATTACGTCCCCTTCATTGCCAAGGTGCAAAGGCTTGTCGACGACCACAGGTCCGAACCGTCCGCAGAAAAGTATCATCGGCCGCATGAACAAGCTTGATTGGCAACCTGACCCGCTTGGCGACGGATTCGAGCAGGCAGTGCTCCCCCAAGGCAAGGACCCGGACAGCCGAACTCGCGTGGATGCGGTGCTGGTGCGGGATGTACGCGCGTCGCAAAGCACAACGCCCCAGAAGCCCGCCGTGCTGTGGGTGCACGGCATGTCCGACTACTTCTTCCAGGCCCACGTCGCCGACGAGTTCACCCGGCACGGGTACCCGTTTTACGCGCTGGACCTGCGGCGCTGCGGGCGCGCGCTGAAGAAGGGCCAGCGCGCGCACTTCACACTTTCCATGAGCCGGTATTTCCCCGAGCTCACCCAGGCGCTGGAGATTCTTGCGGCGGAGCACGGCTCGGTGGTGGTGCTGGCGCATTCCACCGGCGGGCTGATTGTGCCGCTGTGGGCGGACCAGCTGCGCCGCGAGCAGCCCGCGGAGCATCAAAAGCTCGCCGGGGTGGTCCTGAACAGCCCGTGGCTGGACATGCAGTTTCCGAAGTGGCAGGTGGCAGTGCTTAAACCGCTCCTCAACGTCTTCGGGACGATGTTCCCCTCGCTGCCGCTGTTGCAGCGCGGTGAGGGCACGTACGGCAAGTCCATCCATAGGGACTTCCACGGCGAGTGGGAGTTCAACACCGAATGGAAGCCGATTGACGGGCACCGCAAGTACCTGGGATGGATCCGCGCGGTGATCAAGGGGCAGGAACAGATCCACGCCGGACACGTTGATACTGGTGTGCCGACGCTGACGCTGTGCTCGTCGCATTCGTACCTTGGCGAGGACTACTCCCCCGCCGCGGACACCGCCGACACGGTGCTCGACGTCGACCAGATCCAGCGCTGGGCACCGACGCTTTCTAACAACGCAAGCGTGCAGGTCGTCGACGGCGCACGGCACGACGTGTTCCTCTCCGAACGCCACGCCCGAGAGGCCGCGTTCAAGGCCGTTTTCAAGTGGTTAGACGGCCAGGATTTTGCCCAGTAACGTCAATACGCAACACACACATATATATAGAGGAGAAAACCATGCCCGCTCACGACAGCAATTTGCAGGACGCCACACGCTACGACCTGATCATTGTGGGAACGGGTTCGGGCAACTCTATCCTCACTCCCGACTTCGACGACAAGAACGTCGCGATTGTGGAGAAAGGCGCGTTCGGGGGCACGTGCTTAAACGTCGGCTGCATCCCCACCAAGATGTACGTGCTTGCCGCGGAGCAGGCGTACGCGGCGCGCGAGGCCGGAAAGCTCGGCATCGATCTTGAGTACAAGGGCGCAGACTGGCCCGGGATCGTCGAGCGCGTCTTCGACAACCGCATCGACCTGATTGCCAAAGGCGGTGAGGATTACCGCCGCAACGGCTGCCCCAACGTCACCGTCTACGACGTGGAGGCGTCCTTCGTCGGCCCGAAGACGCTGAAGACTGGCCGCGGCGGGACCGAAGAGCTCATCACCGCCGATACGATCATCCTCGCCGCCGGCGCCCGCGCGTTCATCCCTGACTGGGCGCACGACGTCACCTTCCACACCAACGAGGACATCATGCGGCTTAAGCGCCAGCCGAAGTCGCTGACCATCGTCGGCGGCGGCTTCATCGCCATGGAGTTTGCGCACGTCTTTGACGCCCTGGGCACCGAGGTGACCATCATCAGCCGCTCGCAGCTGCTTCGACAGCTGGATCCGGACCTCGCAGAGCCGTTCAACAAGCTCGCCGCCGAGCGCTACACCGTCCACATGGGCCGCACGGTCACTTCCGCCGCCGAGGACAGCGAGGGTGTCACGCTCACGCTTGACGACGGCACCACGGTCACCACCGAATCCCTCCTCATCGCCACGGGCCGTATCCCCAACAGCGACACACTCAATGTCGCCGCCGCTGGCATTGAAACGCACGAAAACGGACGCGTCGCCGTCGACAAGTTCGGCCGCACCTCCGTGGACGGCGTGTGGTCGCTCGGAGACCTTTCCTCCCCGTACCAACTCAAGCACGTGGCGAACGCGGAGCAGCGCGCGGTGACGCACAACGTACTTCAAGCTTGGGCCGGCGAAAGTGGCTCGGCCATGGTGCCGATGCCGCACGATCACGTCCCGTCGGCGATCTTCACCCACCCGCAGATCGCCACAGTGGGAATGACCGAACAGCAAGCTGTGGACGCCGGCTTCGACGTCACTGTGAAGGTGCAGAACTACGGCGACGTGGCCTACGGGTGGGGTCTGGAGGACTCTACCGGCGTGGTGAAGCTGGTGGCCGACCGGAAGACCGGCCAGCTTTTGGGCGCGCATTACATGGGCCCGCAAGCCTCCACGCTGATCCAGCAAATGATCACTGTGCTCGCATATGGGCTGGACTTGCGGGACTTCCCGCGCTCCCAGTACTGGATCCACCCGTCCCTGGCAGAGGTGACCGAAAACGCGATCCTCGGCCTCGACCTGACATTCAAAGAAGTCTAAACCTCTGCTTCACCCCTCTTTCGGGGGAACAGCTGAATAGACACGACCTTTTCGACACATCTGCCGAAAAGAGCACGTGAGAGATATTTGAATTGCCCCAACCTTTTCAGCTAATGCCAAGCTTTCCAACCTTTGGTTGAACTTTTGAAAAAATTTAGGCGCCAACTTGCATACCGCTGGAAGTGTTCGGCTATTGTCAGTGCAGACACCGGGACCGAGCCCACCGGGCTTGCTATCGGTCCTAGGAGCTCAATGCCCCTGGGATTCTTTGAATTCCACCCGGACGTCGTGCAAGAACTATCAGAGAAGGATTTCGTTTCATGCGTAATTTCCGTAAGGCAGCCCTCGCCGGCGCAACCGCCGTCGCTGTGGCATTCGGCTCCACCGCAGTCGCAACCGCCGAGACCACTGAGGACAGCACCGCGGCAGAGAACACCTACGTCGCACCGTCCCGTCCGGTTGAGGCCAAGGACGGCAAGGACGGCGTAGAGCCGGCTTCCTCCCAGAAGATCACCCACTCCGAGTGGCTCCAGTTCCGCGACGAGAACGGCAACCTGCGCGGCACCGACGGTCAGGCAATCTTCGGTGAGAAGGACAACTTCGACGCACAGCCGCGTTACGCCAAGCTTGCGTACGGCGCGACCATCTTCACCGCTGTCTCCGCACTCGTCGGCCTCATCGTTGGCCCGCTGTACAACTTCTTCGTTCACGGCGAATTCAACTTCTAAGACCGCGGACTTCCGCAAACCAATTCCACTCACATTTCGAAAGAAGGAAAACGATGCGTAACTTCCGCACCGCTGCAGTTGCTTCCGCAACCGCTCTGACCGTCCTCGCTGGCGGCACCGCAATCGCGTCCGCTGAGGATGCTCAGAACGAGACCACCTCCAAGGACAAGGCCGTCGTCTTCGTCGGCAAGCAGGAGGGTGACAAGGACTTCGGTAAGGTCGTCAGCGACGGCACCAAGGGCCTGTTCGACGGCAAGGGTTCTTCCCAGTACTTTGATGACAAGGACAAGGAGTTCTACCCGACCGACGCTTTCGGCAACAAGACCAACAAGGAAGACGTTCCGCAGTGGGCTCGCTACTGGATCGACGGCTCCATCGTCGCTGCCATCGGCGCCCTGGTTGGCCTCGTCATCGCTGGCTTCAACTTCGCCTTCTACAACGGCTGGATCCAGCACCCGCTCTCCCGCTAAGCAATAGCGCTTGAGCTAGGAGGTTGAAACCCCGTCGCTGTTTGCGACGGGGTTTCGTTCTGTCTACGGGTGGACCGTAGACGTAAAGCGGGCCCGCACTGAAATGTTCCGTGCGGGCCCGTTTCAGATTCTTATGCGGTCTACTCCCCCAGCATATGCTGCCCGGCGGCGACGTCCGCGTCCGGGATGGTGAGGATTTCGTTGCCGTCGTCGGTGATCACGATGGTGTGCTCGAACTGGGCGGTGTACTCGCCGTCGACGTTCTGCACTGTCCAGCCGTCGTCCCACACTCGGTACGGCAGCTCGCCCAGGTTGATCATCGGTTCGATCGTCAGCGTCATGCCTGGCTCGAGGACGTCCGTGTAGGCGTCGGAATCGTAGTGCAGCACCACGAGCCCGTTGTGGAAGGTAGTGCCCACGCCGTGGCCGGTGAAGTCGGTGACCACGTTGTAGCCGAAGCGCTTGGCGTATGACTCGATCACGCGCCCGATCACGTTGATCTGGCGGCCGGGCTTCGCTGCCTTAATGCCGCGCATCATCGCCTGGTAAGTGCGGTCAACCAGGTCCTTGTGCTCCTGCGCCACCTCGCCTGCGAAGAAGGTGGCGTTGGTGTCGCCGTGCACGCCGTTTTTGTAGGCGGTGACGTCGATGTTGACGATGTCGCCCTCCTGGATCACCGTCGTGTCCGGGATGCCGTGGCAGACAATTTCGTTCAGGGAGATGCACGAGGACTTCGGGTACCCGCGGTAGCCCAGCGTGGACGGGTAGGCGCCGTGCTCGACCAGGTAGTCGTGGACGATGCCGTCAATCTCGTCTGTGGTTTTCCCGGGGGCTACAGCCGCACCTGCAAGCGCCAGTGCGTTCGCGGCGATCTTCGAGGCCTCGCGCATCGCCTCGATGGTCTCCGGGGTCTGGATGATCGGCTCGCCGACGTTCTCCTGAACCTCGTCCTTCCACGCGTACTCTGGGCGCTCAATGCTCTTTGGCACCTTGCGCTCTGGGGTGGGTTTTCCTGGGGTGAGTAGGCCTCGATTATTCATGTCCTCAATGGTAGACCTGTGGTCAAACGCGCCCACGCAGCCCTCCAGGAGGCTTACTAGCTTCCCGAGTCCAGGTTCAGCAGCATCCGGTCCGATAGCGCCACAGCGGCCTCGGAACCGCCGCCGAGGACTACGAGGGTGGCAAAGGCGATGTCGTCGTCTGCCCGGTAGCCGGTGAACCACGAGTGCGAGCCTTCATTGATTTCGGCCTCGCCGGTCTTGCCGCGGATATCCCCGCCCGCGGTGAACGCGCTCGCCGTGCCGCCCGGCCCAGTCACCGCCGCCATCATCTGGCGCAGCTCCTCAGCTGCCTGCGGATCCATCGGTGGTGCATCTTCGCTGAGCTTCGTTTCCTCGCCCTCCACCAGGTACGGCACAGGAAGAGAGCCACGGGCGGCCGCCGCGGAGACCAGCGCCATGCCGAACGGGCTGGCCAAGTCCAATCCCTGGCCGTAGCCGGCTTCGGTGCGGTCCAGCGGTTCCTCACCCTCCGGGATGGAGCCGGTAATCGTTTCCACCCCGGGGATCTCCATGTCCACGCCCAAGCCGAACTGCTTGCCGATATCCTGCAGCTCCCCCGGCGCCAGCTTCGTGGAAATGTCCGCGAAGGTGGTGTTGCAAGAGCGGGCGAACGCGGTTTCCAGCGGGACGGTGCCCATGCCAAAGCCGGCGTAGTTAGTCACGGTGCGGCCGAAAATGTTCATGGTGCCAGGGCACGGGACAGGTGAACCCGGTATTAACCCCTGCTTAGTTAGCCCGGCAAAGGCGGTGAGGATCTTAAACGTCGAGCCCGGCGGGTACTGGCCCATCGTGGCCAGGTTGCCTCCGGCGTCAGCGGCCGGAGTCTGCGCGATAGCCAAAATCCCGCCGGTGGAGGGCCGAATAGCCACAATCATGGCCTGCTGGCCCGCAACCGGCTCCAGCGCCATCTCCGCGGCGCGTTGGACGCGGTGGTCCAGGCTGATGTGAACCGCAGGCGCTGGGGCGGCGTCCTGACGCTTGATCTCCTCGTAGGAGGCGCCATTTTCGTTGACCACGTCGACGCTCCAGCCGGTATCGCCCTGCAGATCGTCACGCACCAGCTCGCCCACACGCGCCATGATGTCGGGGGCGAACTCCGGCTGCGCGTTGACCATTGCGGCCTCCTCGTTGAGCCGCACACCGGGCTCGCCGGCAAGCGCGGACTCGAACGCGTCGCGCGCGGGCGCGGGCACCACAGCAACGGAGTAGATGCCGGAGGCGTCCTGCAGCTCTTTAGCTACTTCCTCCGCGTCACGCAGGGGCGCGCCGCGATCCACCTCGTGGGCCTTCGCTAGCGCCGCGCTGATACCCGCGGCTGCTGCCCCGGCGCTGCGCATCTCATCGGTGTCCACCAACACGCGGTAGGCGGTGCCGGGCTTCAGCAACTCCACCCCGTCGGAGGAGACCACACTGGCCTGCGACGGCGCCACCGCGCGCAGTTCCAAATGCTGGTTCGCACCCAGCCGCGGGTGCAGCATGGACGGCTGCCAGCGCACGTTCCACGTGTCGCCGCTTTGCGTCAGCGTCATCTGCGCCTGGTACGTCAGATCACGATCGCGGGGCAGGTCCCAGCGCAGTTCGTAAGTGGCGGTGGCCAGGTTGTCGTCCTGGTTGACGTCGATAAGCGATGCGCTCAGGCTCTCCGCCTGCAAACCGCCCCACGTCTCATTCAGCGAGGTTTCGGCGGCGGAGGCGTTGTCAATCAGCGCCGAATTCACCTCGCGCTTTTCCAGCGCGCTGAGGAAATCGGAGGCGGCAGGTTCGGCGTCGTTGGGGCGCGGGGTGCAACTGCTTATCGACGCCGCCAGCGCCACCACCGCAATCCCCGCGACACGGCGACGCAGCATGTTAGCGAGTGACCTTGACCTCGGCCTTAGCGCCGGCGACCTCCTCGAGGCCTTCCTCCTCGGCGATGCGGTGCGCGTAATCAATGAGCGTTTCCACGATCTTGGACTCCGGCACCGTCTCCACAACCTCGCCCTTGACAAAGATCTGGCCCTTACCGTTGCCGGACGCCACACCAAGGTCGGCGTCGCGCGCCTCGCCCGGGCCGTTGACAACGCAGCCCATCACGGCCACGCGCAGCGGGAACTCCATGCCGTCCAGGCCGGCGGTGACCTCCTCAGCGAGCTTGTACACGTCAACCTGGGCGCGACCACACGACGGGCAGGAGACGATCTCCAGCTTGCGCGGGCGCAGGTTCATCGCCTGCAAAATCTGGTCCCCGACCTTGATCTCCTCCACCGGGTCCGCGGACAGGGACACGCGGATGGTGTCGCCGATGCCCTGCGACAAAAGCGCGCCGAAGGCAACAGAGGACTTGATCGTGCCCATGAACTTCGGGCCGGCCTCGGTCACGCCGAGATGCAGCGGGTAGTCGGTCTTCTCCGCGAGCTGGCGGTAGGCCTCCACCATCAGCACCGGGTCGGAGTGCTTCACGGAGATCGCGATGTCGCCGTAGCCGTGCTCCTCGAACAGGCCCGCCTCGTAGATCGCGGACTCCACCAGCGCCTCCGGGGTAGCCTTGCCGTACTTTTCCAGCAGACGCGGGTCCAAGGAGCCGCCGTTGACGCCGATGCGGATCGGGATGCCCGCGTCACCGGCTGCCTTGGCAACCTCCTTGACGCGGCCGTCGAACTCCTTGATGTTGCCCGGGTTCACGCGCACGGCGGCACACCCGGCGTCGATGGCGGCGAAGATGTACTTCGGCTGGAAGTGGATGTCCGCGATCACCGGGATCGGCGACTTCGCGGCAATGGCCGGCAGGGCGTCCGCGTCCACGGTCTTCGGACAAGCCACTCGCACGATGTCGCAGCCCGCGGTGGTCAGCTGCGCGATCTGCTGCAGTGTGGCGTTGATGTCGTGCGTCTTCGTCGTGGTCATGGACTGCACAGAAATCGGGTGATCCGAACCGACACCGACATCGCCCACCATCAGCTGACGGGTTGTGCGGCGCGGAGCCAAAGTCGGTGCCGGGCCTTCGGGCATGCCTAATCCGATGGGGGTGTTCATGGTGGCTAACTCTAGCACCGTCAGCCAAAAATTCGGACGGGGTTGACCACGTCCGCGGCCATCACCAACACACCGACGCCGAGCAGCAGCGCCGCCATGGCATACGTCAAGGGCATGAGCTTTTCGTAGTTCGCGGGAGCGCCCGGGCCGAGGCCACGGAGGCGTCGTAAAGCATCGCGAATCTTTTCGTACAGCACCACCGCAATGTGCCCGCCGTCCAGCGGCGGCAGCGGCACAAGGTTGAACAGGGCGAGGAAGAAGTTCAAGCTGGCCAGCATCATCCAAAACGCGGACCACATATCCTGCTCCACCAGCTCGCCGCCGGTGCGCGAGGCGCCGATGACACTGACCGGGCCTTCGATGTCGCGCTCCGCGCCGAAAATGGAGGCTACAACGCCGGGGATTTTCGCCGGGAACGACGCGATGCCGTCCACCGTCGCGCGCAGCATCTGGCCGGTGAAGTGCAAGGTCGCAGGCACCGCTTCCGCCGGGCCGTACTGCTTGACCGCGTCGGGCACAGGCGCGGGGGCGATGCCCACCGCACCCTGGGTGACGCGCTCGCCGGTGGCCGGGTCGATGCGCTCGACGGCGGCGACAGGCACGTCGAGGGTGACGGTCTCACCGCCGCGGAGCACCTCGAGGCTCACCGTTTCGCCTGGCTGCTTCGCGACGGCATCGCGCAACTGCTCGAACTGCTCAATCTCCTGCCCGTTAAGCGCCACCAGGGTGTCGCCTGCTTGGACACCAGCCTCGCCCGCCGGGCCCGCGCCGGAGCACTCCCCCAGCGTCTCCGCGTCCACCTGGTCGGCCACGCACACCGTCTTGCCCACGCGCGGGGTGAAGTCCGCGTCCGGGTTCGGGATGCCGGAAAAGATGGCGACAAAGTAGATGATCACCACGCCGATGAGCAGGTTCATCGCAATGCCGCCGGCGAGCACCGCGATGCGCTGCCACGCCGGCTTGTTCACCATCGCGTGCGGCTCCTCCTCGGGCGTGAGGGGATCCATCGCAGTCATACCCGCGATGTCGCAGAACCCGCCGAACGGCAGCGCGGCAAGGCCGTACTCGGTGTGGCCCTTCGTGGTCGACCACACCGTGGGCCCGAAACCAATGAAATAGCGCCGCACGCGCATGCCGAAGGCGCGGGCCGTGAACATGTGCCCGGCCTCGTGCAGCGCAATTGACGCGGCGATCGCAAGCGCGAACGCCAGAATGCCTAGCGCACCCACAAAACCCCTTGCGCGCTACGCGCTGGCGATGCGCTCGACAACAGCCTCCGCGCGCTCGCGGGCGCGGGACTCGGTGCGCAGGACCGCGTTGACGTCGGCAGGCGCCTCCGCGAAATCGCCGGCGCCGTTGAGGACCTCGGTGATGATGTCCACGATGTGCGGGAACTTAATGCGGCCCTCGACGAACGCGTCGACGGCAACCTCGTTGGCCGCGTTGTAAATCGCCGGGTACGGCTCACCCTTCGCCGCGGCCTCGCGGGCCAGCTTCACCGCCGGGAACGCTTCCTCATCCAGCGGCTCGAAGGTCCACTCGTAGGACTTGGAGAAGTCCAGGGCGGGCTGCGCGTCCGGGATGCGGTTGGGCCAGTTCAACGCGTGGGAGATCGGCAGCATCATCGACGGCGGGGACGCCTGGGCGATGGTCGCACCGTCGGTGAACGTCACCATGGAGTGGACGATGGACTGCGCGTGGACGGTCACATCGATATCGTCCGGGTCCACGTCGAAAAGCAGCGCTGCCTCAATGAGCTCGAGGCCCTTGTTCACCATCGTCGCGGAATTCAGCGAGTTCATCGAACCCATGGACCACGTCGGGTGGTTCACGGCCTGCTCGTAGGTGACGTCCATGAGCTCCTCGCGGGACTTGCCGCGGAACGGGCCGCCGGAGGCGGTGAGCACGAAGCGGGCCACCTCCCCGCGGTCGCCGGAGCGCAGCGCCTGGGCCATCGCGGAGTGCTCAGAGTCCACCGGGATAATCTGTCCGGGTTTCGCAGCCTCGAGCACGAAGCGGCCGCCAGCGACGAGCGACTCCTTGTTCGCCAGCGCCAGCGTCGCGCCCGACTTCAGCGCCGCGAGGGTTGCGGGCAGGCCAGCGGAACCAACAAGCGCGTTGAGCACCAAGTCCGCCTTCTGCGACTCCACGAGCGCCGCCGCGCAGTTATCGCCGGTGATGACGAAGCCGCCGAGCGCCTTCGAAACCTTCTTGGCCCCGTCCAGATCGCGCACGGCAACCTGGTCGGCACTGAGGCCGAATTCGCGGGCTTGCTCAATAGCCCGGTCAGGGTTGGTTCCGCCGGTGACGATGCCGACCACGTTGAACTGGTCTCTATGTTCGCGGATGATTTCAATCGCCTGAGAACCGATAGAACCTGTCGAGCCCAAGATGATTACATTCTTCACGCGCCCATTGTGACACGAAACAGCACATTCTGGCACTGTGCGGGCCTAATCCCGTGGACTGTGGTGCGAAAGTTTGAACACATTGGGGGTTGGAAGTCCCCTCTGCCCCACCCAGTGTGCGATGATAGGCGCTGAAAGTTTTACCAATCTTGGCAACCGCTAACCAGGCTTTGAAGGAGCATTCCAGTGGCCCACGCGAAGGACAACGCACCCCAGGTGTACAACGGTGTTTCTGAGGCGGACGTTCCGTCTGCCCGTTTCGGCTGGAGCGCGTTCACTGACCGCACCATCCAGATCGCCGGCTGGATCTCCGTCCTGTTCCTCATCGCCTACAACTTTGGCAACCACCAGGGCCACGTGGAGACCATCTGGCTCATCGCCCTCGCAGTGCTGATCGCGCTCGGCCTGATCCTGCACGCCACCAAGCCGAAGCTGAACCAGGTCCGCACCGTCACCTCCCACAACAAGCCGGTGGGCCACCAGGAGCCGGACTGGATCTACGACCAGGCCACCCTCTCCGGCGACGTGTACGAGAACCTCTCCGACTCCCAGCTGCGCGCCCTGAACATCGAGCCGGGCCGCGTCGCCCACCTGCGCCCGGCACGCGGCCAGGAGCGCGTGGTCGAGCGCACCGCTGCCCGCCCGGTCGACGCGGCGCACCAGCGCGAGGACGTTGAGGTCATCACCGTCGAATCCCGCGGCAAGCACGAACGCATCTAAGTTTCTCGACGCCACCGTCACCGCCAGCCCCGCCGCTGGCGGTTTTTTCGTGCCTGGTCGCCTGCGACGGTTCCCTCCACACGGCAAACCCTGTGAGCCAAACCCTGGGATCGGCCAATTTTTGCGGGCGATCCCAAGGTTTGCCTCCCAAGGTTTGTGTTACTGCCCTCCCCCGTCCCTGCCTGGATCCGCAGACCCAGAGCAAGAAACCCTGAGTATGGCCGGATTTTGGGCATACTCAGGGTTTGTCGCTCAGGGCTTGTGTGCGGCAGGGCTTGTGCGCGGCGCGGGCTGCCGTGCGTCAGAAGCTATGCGGCTAGCTGGCGTCCTCGTCGGCGGCGAGCTGGCCGCAGGCCGCGGCGATTTCCTGCCCCTTGGTGTCGCGCACGGTGCACGGCACGCCCTGGGCTGCCACGCGGCGGACGAACTCGTCCTGGCGGGCCTTCGGCGAGGCGTCCCACTTCGAGCCCGGCGTGGGGTTGAGCGGGATCACGTTGACGTGCACGCGTGAACCCAGCGCCGAGTGCAGCTTCTTGCCCAGCAGGTCCGCGCGCCAGTCGTGGTCATTCATGTCGCGGATCAGCGCGTACTCGATGGACACGCGGCGGCCAGTCTGGTCCGCGTAGTAGCGGGCGGCGTCCAGCACTTCGGACACTTCGAAGCGGTTGTTGACGGGGACGAGTTCGTCGCGGAGCTCGTCGTCAGGCGTATGCAAACTGACAGCCAGGGTGCAGGACAGGCCCTCGTCCGCGAGCATGCGGATCTGCGGGGCGAGCCCCACCGTGGACACGGTGACGTTGCGCTGGGAGATGCCGAAACCGTCCGGGGACGGCTGGGTGATCTGGCGCACCGCGTTGACCACGCGCTTGTAGTTGGCCAGTGGCTCCCCCATGCCCATGAACACGATGTTGGACAGGCGTGAGCCCTCCGCGGCCATCATCGCCGCGGCGGCGCGGACCTGGTCGACGATCTCCGCCACGGACAGGTTGCGGTCCAGCCCGCCCTGGCCGGTGGCGCAGAACGGGCAGGCCATGCCGCAGCCAGCCTGCGAGGAGATGCACAGGGTTGCGCGGCCCGGGTAGCGCATGAGGACGGATTCCAGCAGAATGCCGTCGTGGAGCCGCCACAGCGTCTTCGTGGTGTCGCCCTCATCGGTCTCCACCGTGCGCACCGGCGTCAAAAGCGTGGGGAACAGCGCGTCCTTGACGGTTTGGCGCTGTGCCTCGGGCAGGTCCGTCATGGTCAGCGGGTCGGCCTCAAACTTGCCGTAGTAGTGGCGCGCGATCTGGTCGGCGCGGAACTTGGGCAGGCCGAGTTCCTTGAGCGCGTCGATGCGCTCGTCTTTGCTCAAGTCCGCGAAGTGCTTCGGCGGCATGCCGCGCTTCGGGGCGAGCAGCTGGATCTGGGGGAAATCGCTCATAGTGCGCCCCATCTTGGCACGTCGCGCCACGAATTTCGAATCTGGCGCGGGCGCAAACCTACGGGTTCATCAACGTGATGGTAGTCAGCAAGATGTAGGTCGCCGCCGCAGCGGGCAGCATGCCGTCGAGGCGGTCCATGATGCCGCCGTGGCCCGGCAGCAGGTTGGACATGTCCTTGATGCCCAGCTCGCGCTTGAATTGGCTTTCCACCAAATCGCCCATGGTCGCGCAGATGACCAGCGCGATGCCGAGCACGATGCCCATCCACCACGGGCCGTGGATGAGGAAGTGCACCACCAGAACGCCGGTGATGATGCCGGCGGTCATGGAGCCAGCGAAGCCCTCCCAGGACTTGTTCGGGCTGACGGCCGGGGCCATCGGGTGGGAGCCGAACATCACGCCTGCGGCGTATCCTCCGACGTCGTTGGCCACCACGCACAGCATGAACGCCACGATGTAGGCGGAGCCGTCCACCCCGGCTTCGGTGATCCGGGAGATCATGGCGGCGAAGGTTCCGAACAGCGGGATCCACGCGAGCACGAAGATCGCGACTGCGGTGTCGCGCAGGTAGTTCTCGGGCTGGTGGTGCCTGCCCTGGTGGAACATGCCCCAGAACATCACCACCAGCACGGTGAAGGCGAATCCGGAGACCAGGCCTGTGGTGCCGTAAGGCGCGGACAGCCAGAGCATGGCCTGGCCGAGGATGATCATCAGCGTGCGCGGCTGGACATAGCCGGCCTCGCGCAGACGTGTCATCACTTCCCACATGGCCAGCGCCACGGCGACGGCGACCAGCGGGTACCAGGCGACAGGCCCGATCCACACCGCCGCGATCACCAGCGCGCCGAGCACCACGCCGGTGGCGATGGCCGCCGGCAGGTTGCGCCCCGCCTTGTTCTTCGGCTTCGGGGCGCGGCTGGGCCAGCGGCTCGGGGTGGCCTCGGGTGCTTCCGGGGCATCGCTCACGGCTGCACCCATTTCGGTGCCTTCAGGGACCTCAGCGGGCCCGGTGGTTTCCGTCTGCGCCTTCGACACGTCGGCTTAGACCTCCAGCAGCTCGTTTTCCTTGCGCTGGACAACCTCGTCGATCTGCCCGACGTAGCCCTGGGTGGTCTTATCCAGGGCCTTCTCGGCGGTCAACACCTCGTCCTCGCCGGCGTCGCCGTCCTTCTGGATCTTCTTCAGCGCTTCCATGCCCTGGCGGCGCACGTTGCGGATGGCGATCTTGCCGTCCTCGCCCTTCTGCTTAGCTTGCTTGACCAGCTCCTTGCGGCGCTCCTCGGTCAGCTGCGGGACGGACACGCGGATGACCTGGCCGTCGTCAGTCGGGTTCACGCCGAGGTCGGAGTTGCGGATGGCGTTCTCGATCTCGCCCATCGTGGACATGTCGTACGGCTTGATCAGAAGCATGCGCGGCTCCGGCACCGAGATGGTGGCCATCTGGTTGATCGGGGTGGGCGCGCCGTAGAAGTCGGCCATCACGCCGTTGAACATGGCCGGGTTCGCGCGGCCGGTGCGGATGGTGGCCAGCTCGTTTCGGGTGTGCTCAACGGAGGCGGTCATGCGCTCTTCGGCGTCCAGCAAAACGTCATCAATCATGGTTTTACCCCTATCGTTTCTCGGGTTTGCGTCCCCCTTAACCTACCAGCGCCTGCCGCGTGCCTAGACTGTCGCCATGCCGCACCCAGCCTTCACGTTCGTCGCGCCGCCCGGCGCCGCGCTCGCAGGCCCGCTCGGCGGGCGACTTTCCGGCTGGAGCGTTCCGATCAAAGACGGCACCGACGTCGCAGGCATGCCCACCACGCACGGCAACCCCGCGCGCGCAACGGACCCGCTTGCGCAGATGCTTATCGACGCCGGAGCGCGCGTCGCCGCCAAAACCCTGACCTCCGAGCTGGGCGCCACCTGTTACGCGGAGCGCCCTGGCGTGGCCGTGCTGGAATCGCCCGCCTTCCCCGGTTGCACGCCCGGCGGGTCCTCCGCGGGCGCCGCAGTCGTGGTGGCGGACGGCACGGTGCGCGCCGCCCACGGCACCGACGCCGGCGGCTCGATCCGCGTGCCAGCCGCGGCCTGCGGGGTGGTGGGGCTGAAACTGGCCAGCCACGACCTGTCCGCCCACGGGTTTTTCACCCGCAACGTCGCCGACTTGCTCACGCTCACCGGTTGGACGCCGCCCGCACGAAGGAGGCTGCGCATCGGTGTGCTCACCCGAGGCGTGTTCGCGGACTCTGAGGTGTCGGAGGGGCGCGGAGCTGACGTCGAGAAGCTTGCTACTGCCCTTGGACGCGCCCACGATGTGGTGGAGATTTCTCCCTACGACGAGTCGCGCGAGACGTACGCGCACTTCAGCACCACAATCAAGCGCTCGTTCAAGGACGTGGACCCGCTGGATAGCGGCTACATCGCCTGGCTCAAAGAGGAGGCGCAGCGCCTAGGGCCAGAGCAGATCGCCTCGGCGCAAGCGCACACGCGCGCACTCCCCGCGCTGCTCGCGGCGCAGTGGGGCGTGGACGTGGTGCTCTCCCCCACAATCGCGTTCGATCCGCCCCCGCTCGGCTATTTCCCCGCGCTCCACCCCGAAGAGAGTTTCCACGCGCAAACCGAGTGGTCGCCGTGGTGCTCTGTGTTTAATATGCTGCGCACCCCCGCAATCGCGCTCGCGGGGGTGCACCTGGGCAGCCTGAAACTCAGCGGCCCAGAGTTGCTCGGCCTCGCGGCGCAGGCCGAGCTGTTGCGCACTTAGGCCACCAGCGTGCCCACCTGCTCGCCAGAGACGGCGCGCGCGATGTTGCCCTCCTGCAGCAGGTTGAACA
Source organism: Corynebacterium sp. HMSC05H05 (assembly GCF_001807265.1). GTDB lineage: Bacteria > Actinomycetota > Actinomycetes > Mycobacteriales > Mycobacteriaceae > Corynebacterium. Next base: position 22,602 of record NZ_KV788388.1, on the reverse strand, counting down.
CCAGGATCGGCATATTGTTGTCCATGCAGAGGCTGAACGCGGTGGCGTCGGCGACCTTCAGCCCGTTCTCGATGACCTCGCGCGGGGAGATCTCGGAGTACAGCTTCGCGTCCGGGTTCTCGCGCGGGTCGGAGTCGTACACGCCGTCGACGGCCTTGGCCATCAGCAGCACCTCGCAGCCGATCTCCAGCGCGCGCTGAGCGGCGGTGGTGTCCGTGGAGAAGTACGGCATGCCCATGCCGGCGCCGAAGATAACCACGCGTCCCTTCTCCAAGTGGCGGGCGGCGCGCAGCGGCAGGTACGGCTCCGCGATCTGCGCCATGTTGATGGAAGTCTGCACGCGGCAGTCCACGCCCATCTGCTGCAGGAAGTCCTGCAGCGCCAGGCAGTTCATCACCGTGCCCAGCATGCCCATGTAGTCGGAGCGCGCGCGGTCCATGCCGCGCTGCTGCAGCTCGGCGCCGCGGAAGAAGTTGCCGCCGCCGATGACCACTGCGACCTCGGTGCCTGCGCGCGCCACGTCCGCGATCTGCCGTGCAACGGATTCGACCACGTCCGGGTCGATGCCGACCTTGCCCCCGCCGAACATTTCACCGCCCAACTTCAGCATCACTCGCTTGAAACCTGTGCGGCTGGGATTGAGGTCAGTCACCGAAATTCGCTCCTTTTGCGCGGCGGGATGTGCAGATGTTCGCAGACGATTCTAGACGTGCTTTCGCGCGGGCACCGAAACGCGTGTTTCGGGCACTTTGCTTGACGACGAAGCCCCGCACACGCCACCGGCCCAACTGGGCGGAAGCGGTGCGGGGCTTGGCTGTGACGCGGCTCTAAGACAGCAGCGTAAGCCTGTAGCTTATGCCTGGCCGACCTCGAAGCGGACGAAGTCGAGCACCTCGATGCCGTTCTCCTCGGCGAACTGCTTGACGGTCTTCTTGGAGTCCGCCAGGGACGGCTGATCCAGCAGAACAACGTCCTTGAAGAAGCCGCCCATGCGGCCCTCGACGATCTTGGCGATGGCAGCTTCCGGCTTGCCCTCGTTGCGGGTGATCTCTTCCTGGACCGCGCGCTCCTTCTCGACGACGTCGGCCGGGACGGACTCCTGGTTGAGGTAGCGAGCCTTCATCGCGGCGATCTGCAGCGCGACCTGGTGTGCGGCCTCAGCGTTGTCGCCGGTGTAGGACACGAGCACGCCGACTGCCGGCGGAAGGTCTGCGGCCTTCTGGTGCAGGTACTTCGCCACCTGCTCGCCCTCGATGGTGGCAGCACGGCGCAGCTCGAGCTTCTCGCCGATCTTGGCGGAAAGGCCTTCCAGGACATCGTGGGCGGTCTGGCCGTTCACGTCTGCGTTCGCCAGCTCCTCCTGGGAGTTCGCCTTCACGGCAGCGGCAGCGTCAGCGATCTGGGCTGCGATGTCCTTGAACTCCTGGTTCTTGGCCACGAAGTCGGTCTCGGAGTTGATCTCGACGATGGTGTTGCCGGAGACGGCGACCAGGCCCTCGAGGGCGTTGCGCTCTGCGCGCTTGCCCACGTCCTTGGCGCCCTTGATGCGGAGGTTCTCGACGGCCTTATCGAAGTCGCCGCCGGTCTCCTCGAGCGCCTTCTTGCAGTCGAGCATGCCGGAGCCGGTGGTCTCGCGGAGCTTCTTGACGTCAGCAGCAGTGTAGTTCGCCATAGTGGGCGATCCTCCTCGTGAAAGTGTTGCTAAAAGTGTTCAAACCGTTTCAAGCGTAGCCGACAGTACTCGCTGTGGCACGGCTTGGAGCGGGGCGCACACAAAACACCCCGCGCCCGCACTGTCCCGGGCATGAAAGCCGGCGGGCGTGAGCGGAACGCGGGGTGCGCGTGCAGGTGGCGTGAGCCGAAAAGCTTACGCCTGGGTTGCAGACTCGTCGCCGGACTCGTTCGCCTTGGTCTCAGCCTGCTCAGCTGCGCGGACAGCGTGCGGCTGCTCAACCTCGGCGACCTCCTGCGGAGCCGCGGACTCAGCTGCGACGGCAGCCTTCGCTGCGTCCGCTGCGGAAACTTCCTCGGAAGCTGCAGCCTGAGCAGCTGCCTCGGCAGCCTCAGCCTGACGCTTCGCGTCGTTGTCGCCTGCAGCGTCGCGTGCGGAAGCGAGCTGGCGCTCCTCGCGCTGCTGCTTACCGGCGATGACAGCCTCGCCCACGATGTGGGTGAGCAGCTTCACGGCACCGATGGCGTCGTCGTTGCCCGGGATCGGGAAGTCGACAACGTCCGGGTCGCAGTTGGTGTCCAGGATGGCAACCACCGGGATGCGCAGCTTCTGCGCCTCGTTGACGGCGATGTGCTCCTTGTTGGTGTCCACGATCCACAGTGCGGACGGTGCCTTGGTCATGTCGGCGATGCCGCCCAGCACACGCTCGAGCTTGACGCGCTCGCGGGTGAGCATGAGGACTTCCTTCTTGCCGCGGCCTGCGTAGCCGTCCTCGGCTGCGTCCATGGCCTGCAGTTCCTTCATGCGGCCGATGCGCTTGGACACGGTCTGGAAGTTGGTGAGCATGCCGCCCAGCCAGCGGTGCGTCACGTACGGCATGCCGACGCGCTGCGCCTCTTCCTGGATCGGCTCCTGTGCCTGCTTCTTGGTGCCGACGAACAGGATGGTGCCGCCGTGTGCGACGGTCTCCTTGACAAACTCGTAGGCCTCATCGATGTAGGTCAGCGTCTGCTGCAGGTCGATGATGTAGATGCCGTTACGGTCGGTGAAGATGAAGCGGCGCATCTTCGGGTTCCAGCGACGCGTCTGGTGGCCGAAGTGCACACCGGCGTCGAGGAGTTCACGCATGGTTACAACTGCCATGGTTTTGTCTCCTTCGGAGAAAGTAGTTCGGTTACATTGCTTGTCTCACGTGCGGGTTTTTATCCCGCACCCTGGCACCGTGCTCGCCCTGCACCCTGTGAGAGGGACCGTCGCTGAGCAGGCATTATCCGGCGCGCGTAGTCAGCCCATAAAAGCTGCCCGTGCAACACTACCCGCCCGCGCCCGCAAAACCTAATCTCAACAGCGCCTTCTGTGGATAACGTCGCGGCGGACGGCGGGTTATCCACAGATTTCCGCCACGGGTCTAGTGTTCTTGCCCTCGGCGTGCTCGTATTCACGCATGCGCCTATCGACGATCCTCCGGTCCACCACCGCCCTCATTCTCGCCACCGCCACCTGCGCCGCCCCGGCCGTCGCCTGGGTGGATCCCGCCGCCGGCACCCCGTATCCGGCAGCGGTGTCTCGGCCCGCGGACATCCCGGAGCAGAACTGGAAACCCGGCCACCGCGGGGTTGACTTGCCGCTGGGTCTGGGTGCCGACGTGCTCGCCGCAGGCGACGGCGTCGTCGCCTTCGTGGGCGTGGTGGCCGGCACGCCGGTGGTTTCCGTTGACCACGCCGGCGGGATCCGCACCACGTATCAGCCGGTGCGCTCCCCGCTCGTGGTCGGCGACACGGTGCGCGAAGGCGAGCCGATTGGCACCCTCGCGCACGCACCCGCGGGGTTTTCCGGTTCCCACGACGGATTGCACTGGGGTGCGCTTACGGGCAAGGACGCCTACATCGACCCGCTCACGCTGCTAGAGGCGCCTCGGATCCGGCTCAAACCCTTAGACGGCTCCTCTACGCGCGCGGGTGCGCCTGGTCGTAGACGCGCTTGAGCCGCTGCGCGGAGACGTGGGTGTAGATCTGCGTGGTTTGCAGGCTGGTGTGGCCGAGCATTTCCTGGACCACGCGCAGGTCCGCCCCGCCTTCGAGCATGTGGGTGGCGGTGGTGTGGCGCAGCGTGTGGGGGCTGACGTGCTCCACCCCGGCGCGCTGCCCGGCGCGCTCGACGATGCGGCGCACCTGGCGCTGGTCGATACGCCCGCCGCGGGAGCCGACGAACATCGCCTGCGTGTCGCCCGCGAGTTCTGCGCGGCCGAACTCCAGCCACTCGGACACGGCCGCCGCAGCTTCGTCGCCGAACGGCACGACGCGTTGCTTGTTGCCCTTGCCGGTGACGTGAGCGAGACCGCGGGCCAAGTCCACGTCGCCGAGGTTGAGGCCCGTCAGCTCCCCGACGCGGATGCCGGTGGCGTAGAGCAGCTCGAGCATGGCGCGGTCGCGCAGATACTCGGCCCGGTGGGCGTCGTCGGCCGTGCCCGCCTCCACGAGCTCCCCGGCGCGCTCGCCTTTGACCACCGTGGGCAGCGGGCGGTTGACCTTGGGGGCCTTCAGCCGTGCCGCGGCGTCGGTGGTGATGTAGCCCTGGCGGTAGGCCCAGGTGGAAAAGGCGCGGGCGGCAGCGGTGCGGCGCGCGAGCGTGGCGCGGCTCTTGCCAGCGCTCATCGCGTCCGCCAGCCAGCGCCGCAGCGCGTCGAGGGTGAACGCCTCAAAAGTGTCCGCGTAGCCCTTAAGTCCGTTCAGGTCCGCGACGTAGCCCTTGACCGTGTTCGGGGAACGGCCGAGGACAAGTTCGGCGTAGTCGGCGAAGTCCGCCACCGCCGCCTGCACTTGTCCCAGCTGTTCACTCATGTCACGGCAGTGTACTCGCTTTTCTTACTCGGGCTGCTCCACCCGCGACCAGAGCCGCTTGTCGCGCTCCACCAGCCCGCGCTTGGACAGGTCCATCAGGATGTGCACCGTCAGCGCGATGGAGAGCCCCGAATCCGCCGCCACGGCCTCGGCTTCCCGGCCGGTGCGGCCGGCGGGCGGCAATGCGTCGTAAATGCGCAGCTCGTTGCGGGAGAGCTGCTGGGTCACGCTCGGTGGGTACTGCATCTCCATCTGTTCCTCGGCGCTGTACTCGCCGACGGCGGAGAGCTGCTCGTGGATCTGGCCGGCGTTGAGCACCATCTCAGCCTCGTTGTTCTGGATGGCCAGGTTCGCGCCGAGGGACTGGGCGTCCGTGACCGGCCCCGGCACCGCCATTGCCGTTCGGTTGAACACGTTGACCCACTTCAGGGTGTTCAAGGCCCCGGAGCGAAACGGTGCTTCCACTAGCACGGTGCCAAGCGTGAGTGCAGCCACGAGGCGGTTTCTGGTGAGGAAGCGGTGCCTGTCCGGCGTGACAGAGGGCGGATATTCAGTGACTAAAGCACCTCCCGTGGCCTCCACCCGCTCGAAGAGCGCCTTGTTGGAGCGCGGGTAGTGCTCGCCGGGCCCGCAGGCCGCCACCGCCACGGTCGGGGTGTTCACGTCCATGGCTGTTGTGTGGGCGACCGTATCGATGCCCAGCGCGCCGCCGGAGACCACCGTGTAGTTATGCCCGCCCAGGCCGGCGACCAAATCCTTTGTCGCCATGTGTCCGTACTTGGTGGCGTGGCGGGTGCCCACCACGCCCACGGACTGGGCGAACAGCCCTGGCAGGTTGGTGTTTCCCGCAACCCACAGCGCGTGCGGCGCGATACCGTCCGGCTGGTGGCTGGCCTTGCTCGCCGCCCCCGTCTGCTGGCGGCCGAACGAGCACGCAATCGCCTCCGCTGGCCAGTGCGGCGACTCCGGGGTGAGCAGCGTGTAGCCGAGTTCCGCCGCGAACTCGAGGTCTGCGGCTGGGCGGTCCCAGGTGAATCGGTTCTCGGTCTGCGACAGCAGGCCGCCGATCCAGGTGGCACGGGTGCGCACGCCCTCGGCGATCTCGTCTGCGGTCTTGCCCATCTGAAGCAGCGCTTGGATGTGATGCGACGGCCCCTCCACCACTCGCGAGAGATAGGCCCAGGATTCCAGGGAAGACATCTACGCCACCTCCGCGCGCTGCAGCTGGTGCTCGCGCATCTCTACCGCGCGGTAGGTGTGGTGGATGTCCGGCTGGTCCATCTCTTCTAGGTCCGCGAGCGTCCAGGCCAGCTTCAAGCATTTATCCACCCCGCGCTGCGTGATCTTGCCGTGGATCAGCTCCGCCTGCAGCATCGCCATCGCCGCCTCCTTGGCGGGAAAATGCCTGCGAATCAAGGTCGCCGGCACGCGCCCGTTGACGTCCTCGTCGCAGCCCGCCTTCGCCCACCGGGCCGCGGCGCGCTCGCGGGCGGCCGCCACGCGTTGGGCGATGCTTCTCGACGGCTCCGCATCCCTCGGACTGAGCACCGCCGCGTCGCCAGAGGTGGTCACAAACACGTCCAGCCGGTCCTTCAACGGGCCGGAGACGTTGCTCAAGTGCCGTGCCCGCTGCGGGGACTTGCACGAGCACTGCCCCTTGATCCGCTGGCACGCACACGGGTTCGCCGCGAGCACCAGCTGGAAATCCGCCGGGTAGACCACTTCCCTTCTCGCGCGCGTCAGCCGCACCTCGCGTTTTTCCAGCGGGATGCGCAGCGCGTCGAGTACCGGCGCCGGGATCTCGGAGGCTTCGTCCAAAAACAGCACCCCGCGGTGCGCTTGGCTGACCACGCCTGGGGTCGGGGTGCCGCCTCCCCCGCCGATCAGCGCCGCACGCGTCAGCGAGGGGTGCGGGGCGATGAACGGGCGCGTTGTCACTACCCCGCCTCCGGAGACCCCCGCCGCGGAATGGATGGCTGTGACCTCGACCATCTCCTGCACATCCATTGACGGCAGGATCGACGGGATCCGCTCCGCCAGCATGGATTTTCCCGAGCCCGGCGGGCCGATCATCATCACGTGGTGCCCGCCGGCCGCGGCCACCTCGAGCGCCTCGCGCTCCTCGGACATCCCGGCCAGGTCCTGGAAATCCGGCACCGCACGCTGCGGCGCGGCTGCTTCTGGCGCTGTGGCGGGCTCCAACTCCGCCTCGCCGGTGATCCACTGCCACACCTGCGCAAGCGAATCCGCCACCAGCACCTCCCGGCGGTCCAGCAGCGCAGCCTCCGCGGCGTTGGCCCTGGGCACGACGACGGTGCGGATTGGGTCTGCCGCGTCGAATGCTGCGATGAGCATCGGCAGCACGCCTTCGGCCCGTCGCAAAGTTCCGTCCAGCGCAAGCTCCCCGCAGAACATGGTGGATGCGAGCCTGCGCTCCACCCGCGGGTCCAGGCTGCCCAGCACCGCCAGCGCTATGGGTAGGTCGAAGTGCGATCCGGCCTTGGGCAGGTGCGCGGGCGAGAGCGACACCATGATCTTCGTGCGCGGCCACGGCAGGGAAGAATTCGAAATCGCGGTGCGGATACGCTCGCGCGACTCTTTGACCGCCGCGTCTCCCAGGCCCACCATGTGCATGCCGGGCAAACCGGGGCCAACGTTGGCCTCCACCGTGACCAGGCGGGCGGTGACCCCCTCCACGGTCGCGCTCATCGTGCTAGCAAGCGCCATCTTCCACCCCCGGGAACCGGCGCAAGATGTAATCCTCGCCGTCGAAGACCACCTCGACCACGTCGAAGCGCATCGGGCAGTACTGGCCCTGCACGTGCTTGTCCAGCCACTGCGCCGCGCACCGGCGCATGGTGTTGAGCTTCTTCGTGGTCACCGCCTCCGCGGCACCGAACGCGGTGCCGCGGCGGGACTTCACCTCCACGAAGACGACGGTACCGTCCTCGTCCTCAACAACGGCGTCGATTTCGCCCGCCCGCATGCGTTGCCGGTGGCCCAAGAGGGTGTAGCCCTCGTCCTCGTACCACCTGATGGCGGCGTGCTCGCCTGCCCTGCCCAGCTCCCACTGGTCCTGATAATTCACCTGCACGGTGCCTCCCCATTTCATAGAGTTCCCAAATGTCGGTCCTCTATCAGACGTGGACGGCCCCGCCGCGGTTCCATGGCGCGGGCAGTTTTGTAAAACTCGGCGACAGCACCGGTATTTGGCCAGGTGAATGTCTGACGCAAAGCGCGGCACGCCGAGTTTTACAAACGGCTTACCGCAGCCCTACTCCGGGAAGGTCAGATCGGGTTTGTCCAGCTCCTCGATGTTGACGTCCTTGTAGGTGATCACGCGCACGTAGCGCACAAAACGCACCGCGCGGTACATGTCCCACACCCACGCGTCCGACATCAGCACCTCGTAGTAGACGTCGCCGCCGTCGGTGTGCGGGATGAGCTTGACGCCGTTGGCCAGGTAGAACCGGCGCTCCGTTTCCACCACGTAGGAGAACTGGCTGGCCACGTCCCGGTACTCGCGGTAGAGGGAAAGCTCGACGTCAGCCTCGTAGTTGTCAAGATCCTCGGCGCTCATGCCTGCCCCTTCTTGCTGGACTGCCAATAGAAGTCGTCAGCGTCCCTGACGTTCGCATAACTATAACGGTGCTCGGGGCTCGCGCCGTGGCGGCGCACCGCGTCCATGTGCACCTTCGTGGAATAGCCCTTGTGGCCCTCCAGCCCGTACTGGGGAAACTTCTGTGCCATCTCGCACACCAGCCGGTCCCGGCTCACCTTCGCAAGCACGCTCGCCGCGGCGATGCAGCGGGCGGTGTAATCGCCTCCCACCACCGGCAGTTGGGGTGAGGGCAGGCCGGGGACGCGGAATGCGTCGATAAGCACATAGCCCGGCTGCACTGAAAGCCCCGCAACGGCGCGGCGCGCGCCGTCAATGTTGGCATGCTGGATACCGCGCCGGTCAATATCACGGGCGGGAATGTGCACCACGGAATACGCCACCGCGACGTCTTTGACAGCGTCGAACAGCACATCGCGCTTGCGGGCGGTGAGCTTCTTGGAGTCCGTCAACTCCTCCAGCGCAGGCTGAGGTTGCGTCGGCAGCACGCACGCGGCGATGGTGATGGGGCCGAAACAGGCGCCCCGGCCAGCCTCGTCCACTCCCGCCACCGGGCCGAAGCCCGCCTTGTCCAGGGCGACCTCGTAGGTGCGCAGCTGCTTCAAGCGCCGCACGGGCCTACTGCTGGATGTCCGGGTCGCTCACGCCCTGCATGCGGTTGACCGGGAAGACCACGGCCTTGACCTTGCCGCGGATGTTCTCCTCAGGGATGGTGCCCTGGAACTGGTCGCCCATGTGCGCGCGCGAGTCCAGGGAGTTGGTGCGGTTGTCGCCCATCATGAAGTAGTTGCCCTCCGGCACAGTCACCGGACCGAAGAAGGGACCGCCGCACGCGTCCGAGCCCGTGGATTCATCCACCGGGTAGAAGTTTGGCTGCAAGGTGTAGGACTGGTCGATCGGCTTGCCGTCCACCATGATCGCCGGGTCCCCCGCCTGGCAGGACACGGTCTGACCGCCGGTGGCGATGATGCGCTTAACCAGGGTGTTCTCGTCCTTCGGTACCAGGCCTACCCAGGAACCGACCTCCTGCATGCCGCGCACAACCGGGTTGGAGGAACGGTTGGAATCGAAGCCGGTGTTCCATGAGTCGGTGCCGGCGAAGACAATCACGTCGCCCGGCTCCGGGTCGGAGAAGTAGTAGCTGACCTTCTCCACGAAGATGCGGTCGCCGGAGCCGGATTCGCCGTGCAAGGTCGGCTCCATGGAGGCGGACGGGATGACGTAGAGGCGGCCGATGAACGTCTGGATCACAAACATGATCAGCAGCGTCAGCACGACCACGACCGGGATCTCCACGTACCAGGGAAGCTCCTTTTTCTCCTCTGGCTCGTCCGCGGCCGGGCGTTGCGCCACCGGGGCTGCCTCATAACGCGGCTCGGCGGCGTACGGGTTGTGGGGCTGTGCAGGCTTCGGTGCGGAAGGCTCGCCTGCGGGTCCGTTCACGTTGGTCACCCGGGATACGTTAGCACCGCGGGCGCCGTCGACAAGCAAAGTGCCCCGCCCGAGCTGACTCGGACGGGGCACTTTAACGCGCTGAAACTAGCGGCGCTCCTTGATGCGGGCAGCCTTGCCGCGCAGGTTGCGCATGTAGTACAGCTTGGCGCGGCGGACGTCGCCCTTGCGCACAACCTCGATCTTCTCGATGTTCGGGGAGTGCACCGGGAAGGTACGCTCAACCGCGATACCGAAGGAAACCTTGCGCACGGTGAAGGTCTCGCGGATGCCGTCGCCCTGGCGGCGGACCACAAAGCCGGTGAAGACCTGGGTACGGGTCACAGAACCCTCGATAACCTTGACGTGGACGTCGAGGGTGTCGCCCGGGCGGAAGTCCGGGATGTCGTCGCGCAGCTGGCCTGCGTCAACAAGATCAATGATGCCGTTGCTCATGAAAGCAATCCTTTACGTGTTCGGACAGAGGACCCTGGCGGCACTTCCCCTTCTGGGGCGCTCGGCCGGTTCATGTCGATTACAAGAACCTGCAGCATTTTACATATGCGCCGGTCACTTACCAAATCCGGCGCGTTTCAACGCGTCGGCCATCGAGCCGGATGCTTCTCGACGTCCCTCCGGTGCTCCCCGCTTCCGGCCCCTGCCCGAATTCTTGCCCGGCTTTTTGTGCTGCTTCTTCTGGGCCGGCTGGCCCGGCTCGTCGTCGAGCCGCAAGCTCAGGCCGATGCGGTTGCGGGCGACGTCGACGTCCATGACCTTGACTTTGACCACCTCGCCGGAGCGCACCACCTCGTGCGGGTCCGAGACGAACGAGTGGCTCATGGCGGAGACGTGGACCAGGCCGTCCTGGTGCACGCCCACGTCCACGAAGGCGCCGAAGGCGGCGACGTTGGTCACCGTGCCCTCCAGGATCATGCCGGGTGTGAGGTCCTTGACCTCGTTGACGCCTTCCTTGAACTCGGCGGTCCTAAACTCCGGGCGCGGGTCTCGGCCGGGCTTGTCCAGCTCCGCGAGGATGTCGGTGACGGTGGGCACGCCGAACTGCTCGTCGGCGAAATCGGCCGGCGCAAGCTTGGTCAGCACCGCCGTGTTGCCGATGAGCTGCTCGGTACTCAAGCCGGTGGCCTGGGCGACGCGCTCGACCACCGGGTAGGCCTCCGGGTGCACCGCGGAGCCGTCGAGCGGATTAGCCCCGCCCTGGATACGCAGGAAGCCAGCGGCCTGCTCGAACGCCTTCGGCCCCAGGCGCGGCACCTTGCCCAACTCCTTGCGGGTGGTGAACCGGCCGTTCTCGTCGCGGTAGGCCACGATGTTCTTCGCCACCGTGCCCGATAGGCCGGCCACGCGCTCAAGCAGCGGCGCCGAGGCGGTGTTGACGTCGACGCCGACGGAGTTCACCGCGTCCTCCACCACCGCGTCCAGCGTCTGGGCGAGCGCGGTCTGGTTCACGTCGTGCTGGTACTGGCCCACGCCGATGGACTTCGGGTCCACCTTGACCAGCTCCGCCAGCGGGTCCTGCAGGCGTCGCGCGATGGAGACCGCCGAGCGCAGGGAGACGTCCATGTCCGGGAACTCTTCCGCCGCGATCTGGCTGGCGGAGTACACCGACGCGCCGGACTCGGAGACCACCACCGGGGTCGGCCGCTTTCCACCCGCCTGGGCGATCAGGTCCGCCACCTCACCCGCGAGTTTTTCTGACTCGCGCGAGGCAGTGCCGTTGCCCACGGCGATGAGCTCCACGCCGTGCTGCGCGGCCAGCGACGCCAACTCCGCGCGGGAGGCGTCCCAGCGGTTCTGCGGCTGGTGCGGGTAGACAATCGTGGTGGCCAGCACCTTGCCGGTCTCGTCCACCACGGCGCACTTCACGCCGTTGCGGTAGCCCGGGTCCAGCGCCAGCGTGGCGCGCTGGCCGGCGGGCGCGGCGAGCAGCACGTCGCGCAGGTTGGTCTTGAACACCTGCAGCGCGCCCTCCTCCGCCTTCTCCTTCAGCCGCATGCGGGTATCCAGGTTCGCAGAGACCTGCAGCTTGGTGCGCCAGCCCCAGCGCACTGCCTTGGCCAACCACTCGGAGTCTTTGACCGGCAGGTCGAAGCGCTCCGCGATCATGCCCTCGTACACGGCCTCCTCGCCCGGGTCCATGTCCAGGGTGAGCACGCCCTCGGCCTCGCCGCGCAGCAGCGCCAGGATGCGGTGGCTGGGCAGTTTCTCAAAGGGCTCGGAGAACTCGAAGTAGTCCGCGAACTTCGCACCCTCGGTTTCCTTGCCCTCCACCACGGCGGAGCGCATGGTGCCTTGAGAGTACACGCGGTCGCGCACCTCGCCGACTAAGTCCGCGTCGGTGGCGAAGCGGTCCACCAGGATCGCGCGGGCACCTTCGAGCGCGGCCTTCGCGTCCGGGAAGCCCTCCGAGATGTGGGCCTTTGCCAGGGTTTCGGGGGTTGCCGAAGGGTCGTCGATAAGCTGCTGCTCCAACGCCTCCAGCCCGGCCTCGCGCGCGATGTCCGCCTTGGTCTTGCGGCGCTTCTTGTACGGCAGGTAGAGGTCCTCCACGCGCGCCTTCGTGTCGGCGTTAAGGATCGCCTGTTTCAGCTCGTCGGTGAGTTTGCCCTGCTCCTCGATGCTTTCCAGCACGGCAGTTTTGCGCTCGGCGAGCTCCAGCAGGTACGTGTTGCGCTCCTCGATGTGGCGCAGCTGCGCGTCGTCGAGGCCGCCCGTGGCCTCCTTGCGGTAGCGGGCGATGAACGGGACGGTGTTGCCCTCCGCGAGCAGTTTCAGCGCCTGCTCGACCTGGTTGTCCCGCACATTGATTTCGTTCGCGATGGTGGCTGCGATTGATGTCATTCGGGCGAGTCTAGTCGCGCCTGTGTTGCGCCAGTTTTACAGCAGCACCTGCGCCAGCAGCGAACCCACCACACACGAGGTAAACACCGAAATCGCGCCCGGGATGAGGAAGGAGTGGTTGATCACGAACTTGCCAATCCGCGTGGTGCCTGTGCGGTCGAAGCCGATGCAGGCCAGGTCGGACGGGTAGGTCGGCAGGATCCAGTAGCCGTAGGCCGCGCCGTAGAAGCCGACGATGATCTTCGGGTCGATGCCCAGCGCCAGGCCGATCGGGGCGATTGCGACCAGCGCGGCGGCCTGCGAGTTGACCAGCTTGGACACGATGAGCAGCACGATCGCATACGCCCACGGCGCGGCCTCCACAACAGATCCCAGGCTGGACTCGAGTTGGTCGATATGCGCCGCGAAGAACGTGTCCGCCATCCAGGCCACACCGAAGACGGAGAACACCGCCGTCATGCCGGCCTTGAACACCGGAGTCGAGGCGATCTTCTTGTGGTCCACCTTGCAAAACAGCAGGATGATCGCGCCGGCGAACAGCATCACCATCTGGATGGCCAGGTTCATCGACAGCGGCTTCATGCCGCCCTCGCCGTCGTCGAAGGCGGGGCGCAACCCCTCGAACGCGCCAAGCACCACCACGAAGGCGATGGCGCCGAGGAAGACCCAGACGGCGTTGCGGGCAGATCGCGGGAAGACCTCGTCCAAAAGCGAGTGGCTGGACTGGTTAATGGACTCTGCAAACGCCGGGTCCTGCATGCGCTCCTGGAACACCGGGTCCTTATCCAGGTCCTTGCCGCGGCGCAGCGACCACAGCGCGGCCAGGATGACGCCGGACAGCGACGCCGGGATGGCGACCATGAGGATCTGCGGGATGGAGTACGCCTTATCAATCACACCGGCGTTTTCCGCCAGGATCGACGCGAGCGAGACCGTTGCCACCGACACCGGCGAGGCGGTGATGCCCATCTGCGCGGACGTGGACGCCACGGCCATGGGCCGCTCCGGGCGGATGCCCTTTTTCACCGCGATGTCCTCGATGATCGGGAACATGGTGTAGACCACGTGTCCCGTGCCGCACAGCACGGTGAGGAACCAGGTGGTCAGCGGGGCGAGGATGGTGATTCGCTCCGGGTGGGCGCGCAGCAGTTTCTCCGCCTGCTGCATCATCACCTCAAGGCCGCGCGATTGCTGCAGCGTGGCTGCGCAGCCGATCACGGCGATGATGGTGAGCATCACGCCGACGGGCGGTTCGCCCGGCTCGAGGCCGAAGACGAACACCATAAGCATGAGCCCGATGCCGGAGATCAGGCCGAGACCGAGCCCGCCGTAGCGGGTGCCCAGCAGCAGGGCGCCGAGGATGATCAGGATTTGCAGGACGATGGCGACCGCGGATGTTGGGTCAAGCACTGACGCGAGCATGGGTGTCCTTTCGTACGCGTGTAACGCACCCAAGTCTATTGCCAGATTGGTCAGACCTTTAAATTTTCATTGGGTGATATTGCCCACCAGATAGGTTAAACCTCTTTAGCCTCGCCAGACTGATACGCCCCAGGTGGAAGCGCCTTTTCCACCGCCAGCGTAGCCTCCTCGAGCGCAAGCGCGGTGCGCCCGGCGACGGTGAGCGTGGTCCCCTCGAGCGTGATCTCGGGGTCGCGGTACCCGGCCTTCTTCAAGGCTCTGCGCAATTGCTTTACGACGATCCGCTCCGCCCCGTCCACCCTCACCATCGTGAGCACGTCACGTGCGTCCAACATGAACCGGTCGTCCTCGCTCAGATGAGTCTGCTCCAGCAGCTCGGGGCGAACCTCGCGGGTGCGTTTCAAAGACTGCTCCCTGCGCCACGCCTCCACCTTGGCGTGGTCGCCGGAGGTGAGCACCGCCGGCGCCTCAAGCCCGCGCCACACACGCGGCTTGGTGTAGCTCGGCCCCTCGAGCAGGCCGTCGGAGAAGCTGTCGTCCTCATGGCTTTCCGTGTTGCCCAGCACGCCCGGGATCAGGCGCGTGACCGCCTCCGCGATGACCAGGACGGCAACCTCGCCGCCGATGAGCACATAGTCGCCGATGGACACCTCGCGCACGCGGTAGCGCTCCTCCGCGTCTTCGAAGACGCGCTGGTCGATGCCCTCGTAGCGCCCGCAGGCAAAGACGATGTGCTCCTCGCGCGACCATGCCTGCGCGTCCTGCTGCGTGAAGGGTTTGCCCGCCGGGGTGGGCACGAGCAGCAGCGGCTTGCTGCTATCCTCGCCGCCTTCGTACGGCCGGGGCGCGACCTCGTGCACGTCGTCGTGGCGTAGCTTGTCGTTGCGGTGCGCGGCCGCGGTGTCGAGGGATGTTCCGGGGCGGCCTTTGGCAACGTCGTCAAGCGCAGGCCCCCACACCTCCGGCTTCATCACCATGCCCGGTCCCCCACCCAGTGGCGGGGCGTCCACGGACTTGTGGTTGCCGGTGGCCCAGTCACGCAGGTCGTGCACGCCCACCGACAGGATCCCCTGCTCGATCGCCTTGCCCAGCAGCGCGTGGCGCAGCGGGTCGAGGTACTCGGGGAAGATGGTGACGACGTCGAGGCGCAGCTTAGACATCAAGCAGGCCCTCGGGCGGGGTGATGGTGAGGTAGCCCGCCTCCGTGTCGAGCTCCGGGACGAAGTCCATCACGAACGGGACCATGACGTCCTTGCCCTTGTAGTCGATCTCCAGGATCTTCCGGTTCGGCGCGTCCATCACGCCCGTGACCTCGCCGACCTCTTCGCCCTCGTGGCGCACCTTCAGGCCAATGAGCTCGTGGTTGTAGTACTCGTCCGAGTCCTCCTCGCGCTCGAGCGGCTCGGCGAAAAACTTCATGCCGCGCAAGCTGTCGGCGGCTGTGCGGTCCGGCACTTCCTCGAAGCTGACCAGCAGGCGCTTCTGGTGCGGGCGCACCGTCTTCACGGTCAGCTCCCGCTCCTTGCCCGCCTGGCGGCCGGTGAGCACCGCGCCGAGGACGATGTGCTCCTCCGACTCGTCCGCCAGCAACTCGACGGCAACCTCACCTTTCACACCGTGGGACTTGACCACACGGCCGATCTGCAGCTCCATGGAAGCCAAGACTATCAGCGGTGAATGCGGCAACTTCGCCGCCTCAAGCGGAAAGCTGCGACGCAGCCCAACTGTTGAGCTGGAGCGTAATCTGTGTCACTATGCCGGTCACGTAACCGTCGACAAGCAATTGCTTCAGTCGATTCCTAAGGACGCAACATGACCTACTTCGAGCAATTTGCCAAAGAAGTGTCGGAAAAGGACCATTTGATGCGCGTCAAATGGTGGCGCCCCGGCATGACCTTGGAAGAAGCCTACGAGACAATTCGTGCCCTCCCGATTGATCCACAACACGAGATCGAGAATCCAAGGCAGCCAGAACAAGGGGGGTGGAACCAATTCAGAGGTGACACGTTCATCCAGATTCGCCTGCGCGAGCTGTTCGAGGGATACGCAATAGAGCACGGCGATCCGTACTTCATTGGGTTGATGGGCCAGGCCGGATTTGAGCGCAATTTTCTTCTCTGGCACGACACCGAACTCCGAGAAAGCTGATTTGGCCGCTCTTCTCGCTCGCGGGCACCCAAGAAGTCAGTTTCACCACCATGGAGAAGTATTACTGGTCAGGCTGGGCGAAGTCGCTTGTTGCGCTGGTGGACGAAGGTCTGCTGGACCGCGACCGGCTGCTCGACGAAATGCTCACGGCGCTGAACCGCGGTTTCCCGGCGTACCGCGTTCGCTGGTTTACCCAGCATTACGAGGATTTCGCGCCGACCGAGGAAGAAACCACGAAGCGCCAGCACCTGCTCATCGCTGCTATGGGTTCGGGGGTCGGCTCTACGACCACGTTCGCAGTCAAGCAGCTTTCCCGCCTGTCGGAGCTGGATGCGGACGGGTTTGTTGCCGCCGGCGCCCCCGCCCTGAGCGGGTCGAAGACGACGGCAATCACGGCGCTGAAAATGCTGGAGAAGATCGCGACCGAGCGCGAAGATCTGGCCGCGGGAATCGCTGATGCCGCGCAAACCGGCCTCTACCACGCAAAGGACGACGTCGTACGCCGCAGCGCCGCGCTCCTACGCACGTTGGGCAAAGAGGAGCTCATTGACGCCGCCCGCGACGTCCTGTCCCCTGTCATGGCGCTCGAATTGCTGGGCCCCCGGGACGCCAGCCCGGAAGTCCCCGCGGAGACTTCCGCACCGTTAGCGCAGCCCGCTGAAGCGCGACCTGTCGCCCCGTGGACGGACGAGGACGCTTTGTTTCACACCCGCGAGTTGCTCGCCGCACCAGACGCGGTGGGCTTTGCGTTGCTCGTTGCGTGGCTGGCGGAAACTGGGCCGCGCGCGCTGGAGATCCTCAAACCGGTGCTGCCGAACGACGACCCGTCGTCTACTCTCCCCGATGTGCGCTGGCTATTGGTGCAATGCCGCAGCACACCTGCCGAGGTAGAAGAAGCCAACGCGTTTCGGCTGACGGTTGATATGAGGAGGGAATCGCTCCTGCGGGTCGTTGCCATCGTGCATGGGCTCGCACCCACGCGCACCTTACTTTCGACGCCGACGGACACCTTCGGGCGCGTGGACAACAAGGAATTCGCCCGCCGCCTCGCCACATATTCAGCCCCCGAAGACGTCTGGCCCGACGATGCCCTCCTCGCCCACCTGCGATTAGTGGACTTTCAGGAAGACAGCACCGGACGTGTGCCCCTACAGGGAGTGCGAGTTGGGTGCGACTGCGTCCTGTGGACCCCGCCCGAAGACCGATGCCCCGGATGCGGTGAAGGCGGCGTATGGCTCCGCACCTCACAAGGGTGGAAACACCAAAGCACACAGCTCGAAGAGAAGCTGCCATTTCTGGCTTCCGCCCCGTTCGGCGTGACCTACTCCCCTGCTGGGCGCGCCATCGTCGCCCCGAGCTGCTTGGATGCCTACACCCTCGATATGGAGGACGACCTTGATGGAGGGATGTCGAACTACCCAGAGAAGCAGGACCCCGACATTGTCGACGTTCTTACTTGGCACCCAGGCGAGTGGTCGCCGCACACCGCCCGGTTCTTGGGCAAGGCCATGGCGCACAAAGACACTGAGGTTCGCGCAATTGCCACTGAGCTTGTGGCAACCTCGCTCCCACGAGCCATCGGGGCGGACACCGCCGCTCACGAGTGGTCGAAGCTAGGAGACGTCATTCTTGGCCGATGGGCCGCCTCGCTCGCGGACGCTTCAACGCTTAACCCAACCTACGTCTGTGATCTCCTTGCACAGCTACTGCCACAGTTGGATCACAAGACACGCGACCTCGGCAAACTCATTGAGCTGTACCGAAACGTGCGGCTAGAAACTGGTGAATCGGAACTCGGCGCGGAGCTGCGCGAGTGGCTTGCAACCTTCAGCGGGAAATCAAAAGCAGCACTGGCAGCGTCGGCGTTGCTCAAGGAGGCATAGGTGCACTACGCATACACTCACCCATCCGCCCTGACTGACCAGAGCCTGCAGCTGGCCACCAGCGGCGGCACGCTCGACCGAGTGGACGAACCGCACTTTTTCAGCGGTTTCGTGGAAAACCCCCACATCGTCGCGCGCGGGGTGCTCGCCGTCGCGGACTACGCCGCGAAACGCTTCTACACACCAGTGGACACCGCGGCTATCGCCGCGCTGGACCCGGTGATCACCTCTACTCCGGAAGGTCTGCGGTTCGAATCTTTCTCAGGCTGCTGCAGCGCCTACGCCCGCTTAGACGTCACCGACCTCGATGCGCAGTCACAACAGTCAGGCGTCACCAACGTGGACATCAACCTCCCGCTGCGTGAGGCTCTTACGGCAATCACACCGGGCTCGCCACTCCACCTCACTATTGCCGACGACGCCCTCCACGTCACGACGATGGACACCGCACTGGACGAGAAAAAGGTCGACCTGCCGCTGCGGTGGGTGAAAGGACTCGCAGAGTCGCAGCACATCAGCGCAGCCATGACGAAGCAACTGGAGCTCACGGGGCCGGAAACGACGAAGTTCATCACGTCGCTGCCCGGAACATCTTCACCAAAATCCGCGATGTGGGCCACGCCCGCATTGCGGAGTCTGCGCCTGGCGTCGAAGCCGTCGAATGGCGCGGTCTGCTTAGCCGGGCCGGAACGGTTGAAACCACTCATCCCCCTCCTGCCGTACGTGACCAAGTTGACGGCCTACAGCACCGAGAGCGACGCGACTTCCCAACCAAAGTCATCCGCATGGGTGTTTGAGCTTTCCGGCGCGCGATTCACAGTAGTAATCAGCCCGGCAAAAACCCGCGGGTTTTCCGGCGAAGGCGCACTGTTAATGTCCCTGAACAACCCGCACGCGGCGGATGATGCTGATCTTGTCTCAACAGTTTTGGCGTTCGATCCCCGCATTGACGTCCGCCGCCTCGCGGCGGAGACCGGGCTCACTCCCGACCGCGTTAAGGACGCGCTCCAAGTCCTCGCGTCAACCGGCCAGGTTGGCTACGACCTCACCCTGGGCGCATATTTCCACCGCCCGCTGCCGCTCGACCCTGATGTGGTGGGCAAACTCAACCCCCGCCTCGCCAACACCGAGGAGCTCTTGGCCCGCAACGCTGTCTCCCCGCTCGCCGGTCGGGACGACGGGTTCACGGTGCGCTCCGGCTCCAACAATTACACAGTGAGTCTCGACCACGACACTTACGCATTCGCATGCACTTGTTTCTGGTTTGCAAAACACAAGGACTCTCGGGGTCCGTGCAAGCACGTGCTGGCGGCGCAGGCGTTTCGGGAAACCGCGCGCGTGGAGCTGTAGAAAAGCAAAAATGCCCAGCGAAACCGCTGGGCATTATTCGCGTGAGGTGAGAAAGACTTAGTTCTCCTCAGCCGGAGCGTCCTCGGAAGCCTCGGACTCAGCCTCAGCGTTCTCGCCCTCAGCCTCAGCAGCCTCAGCCTCAGCGGCAGCGGCGGCCTCAGCGGCCTCCTTCGCCTCAGCCTCTTCCTTGGCCTTCTTGCGCTTCTCGGTGATGGCCTCGGCGGTCGGGCCGTTCTTGGCCTCCTCGAGCGCCTGGTTGAACAGGTCGAGCTTGGACGGCTTCTCCTCGGCCACCTTCAGGGTGCCCTCGGCGCCGTCGAGGCCCTTGTGCTTCTGCCAGTCGCCGGTCACCTTCAGCAGTGCGAGCACCGGCTCGGTCGGCTGCGCGCCGACACCCAGCCAGTACTGAGCGCGCTCGGAATCAATGCGGATGAGCGACGGCTCTTCCTTCGGGTGGTAGATGCCGATGTTCTCGATGACGGCACCGTCGCGACGGGTGCGGGCGTCAGCGATGACGACGCGGTACTGCGCGTTGCGAATCTTGCCAACGCGCTGCAGCTTGATCTTTACAGCCATGGTGTACTTCCTTTTAGGTCACTGGGCAGTGCAGACACTCGCCACTTATCGACGAGCCGGTTCAACCCTTCTTATTTACCCTGCGCGTGCCTGGCCGGGCGACCTCCCCCGCTTAGAGCGAGGGGCAAGACGGATCCGGCGCGTACGCAGTTATGGACTTGTCGTGCCTGGCGCACAAACGCGCCGGACAACCCGAGAGAGTTTACGCGCGTTTGGGCCAGGTTCCAAAACACGCGTCCGGTTTTGCCCTGCCAAAGCTGAAGGAGATCTGCGCGAGTCTGGTTCGGTCCCGCGCGTCGGGGGCGGTATTGTCCTTAACCGCTTGTGACGATAGTCGGCACAGCGCAGCAAGACACACGACAATACGGGTTGGAGAGACGGTTGAGTACGACGGCAGGGCACGCACCACGGCCGACGAAGGGCTCCACCGCCTACCGCGTCGACCTAGACGGGCTGCGAGGCTTCGCCATCGCGCTCGTGGTGATCTTCCACGTGTTCGTGGGCCGCGTCTCTGGCGGCGTGGATGTTTTCCTGCTGCTGTCCGGCTACTTCTTTCTCGGCGGCCAGCTGCGCTACGCGCTGCGCCCCAACCCGAACTTGAATCCGTGGTGGCCACTGTGGCGCACCATCCGCAGGCTGGTCCCGGCGCTGGCGCTGGTGGTGGTTGTAGTCGTCGGCCTTGTCATGGCGTTCACCCCGGAACTGATGGGCGTGGAACTTTCCCGCCAGGTCACCGCCTCGATGCTGTACTTCCAAAACTGGGAGCTGATGTCGCAGAACGCGGACTACGCCGCGGCCAGCCAGGAGACCTCTCCCCTGCAGCATCTCTGGTCCATGTCCGTGCAGGGGCAGTTCTACGTCTTCGGCATTCTGCTGGGCTGGGTCGTCGCCGTGGCAGTCACGAAGCTGCGGGCAAAACCTGAGCACGCCCGCCGCGCCGCCATTGCGCTGCTTGCGGTGATCACCGTGGCGTCGTTCGCCTGGGCCGCGCGCTTCGGGCTGGAAGGCACCGGCGAGAACTACTACTCCACGTTCTCCCGCGCGTGGGAGCTCTCCCTCGGCGCACTGCTAGCGTTCGTGCCGGCGAACCGGTTCCTGCCACAGGCCACCGCGTGGCTCACCGCGCTGTTGGGCGTGGCGCTCATCGCCATCACGGGCTTTATCGTGCCCACCTCGCTGGCGTTCCCCGGCCCCGTCGCCCTGATCCCGCTCACCGGCGCGGCGCTGGTGATCCTCTCTGGCAACGCCAACGGCGTGTCCAAGGTGCTTGCCTCCGCCCCGATGACCTGGCTGGGTAGCGTGGCCTACTCGCTGTACCTGTGGCACTGGCCGCTACTGATCATCGTCACCGTCATCGGCGGCTACGACACCCCGCCTGCCTGGCTGGGCGCACTTGTCATCCTGGTGTCGCTGTGCCTGGCGCACGTCACGCACACACTCGTGGAGGATCCGCTGCGCCAGCACCGCCCGCGCCCGCGCGGCGACGATGACCCGGTGGCGGCCGCGAGAGCGTCGCTACGCACCTTGCCCGGTGCCGCACGTGCGGTGGGCGGCGTCCTGGCCGCAGCGCTGTTCGCTGTCGCCCTGGCCGTGCAACCGTACTGGGACAACCGCGTCGACAGCGCGGAAAAGGTGCTCGACCCGGTCAACTACCCCGGTGCCCGCGCTATCCAGGGCGTGCAGGTGCCGGATGTGAAACCGCAGCCGGACCCGAACCTCATCGCAGGCGTGTTCCCGCCCATCGGGCTCGACGACTGCATGATCTTCCTCCCCGAAGCCCCCGACGCCATGCCGGGCCCGCAATGCACCTACGGCGACCTCGAGGCGGACACCACGATCGTGCTCGCTGGCGGCTCCCACATCGAGCCGTTCATCGTCCCCCTGGACAAACTGGGCAAGGAGCACCACTTCAAGGTCGCCACCTTCGTGCGCCAGGAATGCCCGCTGGTTATCGGCGGGCCTCTGGATCCGGCCAACGACATCGTCTCCCCCGAGTGCGCCGAGTGGGGCGAAAACGCGATGCAGGAAATCATCAACCTGCAGCCCGACATGCTCATCTCCACGTCCACCCGCCCCGCGGGCCACGCCGGCGACGGCCGCGTCTCCGCCGACTACGTGCCTAACGCCTACGCCAACCTCTGGCAGCGCCTGGCTGAGCTGGGCATCCCGTTCGTCGGTCTTCGCGACAACCCGTGGATGTTCACCCCCACCGGCGAACCCATGGACCCGAACCTGTGCATTGTCGCGGGCCACTCCGAGCACGCCTGCTCCATGGCGGCGGACATGGTCTACGCCCCCGAGGACCCGGCCGCGTACTTCCTCGACGGCGGCTACGCGCAGTGGGAGATCGACACCGCCGGCTGGTACTGCGTCGACGGCCTCTGCCCGCCGCAGATCGGCAACGTGTACATCTACCGCGACCAGAACCACATCTCCAACGCGTACGCCGAGTCGCTGACCCCGGTGCTGTGGGAGCGCCTCGCGCCGATCTTCGAGGAGCTTTCGCTTCTCAACGCCCCTCCGGCCACCCCGTAGGAGGGCTGCCTCCGCTCGGCCCGCCCCGTTCCGTGGGTTTCCCCGCCTGCTGGCCACCCATCGACCGCCCCGTTCCGCGGATCCAGCTAGTAGGAGCTCGATATTCGCCATTTTTCGGCGAATAGCTGGGTCCTACTAGCTGGATCCTCGTCGGAGACCTTGCCGGAACGCCGGGTCCCCGGCCCGCCCGGCAGAACCAGAGCAAGAAACCCCTAGTACGGCCGAAAACTGGCGGCGGGATCAAGCGGTTAATGCGCCACGTTTGAA
>NZ_KV788387.1 GCF_001807265.1 Corynebacterium sp. HMSC05H05 | reverse complement strand
TGTTGCGACCGGCTAGTTGGTAGCGGTGTGGTGACTTTCGGGTAGCGGTTCAGTGGGTATCCGGTAGCGGGGTTGGCGGTGGCGGGTGATGCTTTCGGGTGGTTGCGCCACAGGGGTGTAGCCGGTTACCGGAAGGAGTCCGCTGATGACGGATTACCGGGCGGTGATGAAGCTGCTTGTGCAGCAGCGTTCGTACCGCCAGATTGAACAACAGCTCGGGTGCTCGCACCGCACGATTTCCCGGTCGAACCAGGTGCTTCGATCCCTTGGGATTCGCACCGTCGACCAGGTTTTGGCGCTGACGGATGATGAGCTCGACGAGTTATTCGTAGATGGGCGCAGCACCGGCCAGGGCGAGTTTGTCCCCATCGATTTCGATGCGGTGGTCAAAGCCCGCACGGGGCGTCACAAGCAGACACTGCAAGTGCTGTGGGCACGCTACACCACCACTCCAGCTTTACCGGGCCAGCTTCATTACAGCTACGACCGGTTTCGCCAGCTGGTGGCGTCGCATGTCGATGCGGCTGGTTTGACCGCACGCATCACCCACACTCCGGGGCACACGATGCAGGTGGATTGGGCAGGCACCAAGATGCGCCTGTTCGACCCTGACGGCGCACCGGGGGTGAAGGTCAGCGTGTTTGTCGCCTCAATGCCGTATTCAGGGATGATTTTTGCCCTCGCATGTCCGGATGAGCGCCAGCATTCCTGGCTTGATGCCCACCACCACGCGTTCGCCTACTTCGGGGGCGTGCCTGAGGTTG
>NZ_KV788386.1:12876-168134 GCF_001807265.1 Corynebacterium sp. HMSC05H05 | reverse complement strand
CCCGTCCCACCCGCTGCGTATCGTTGTTGGAGTCTCTGGAGGAATTGCCGCGTACAAGGCGTGCCACCTCGTCCGCAACTTCAAGGAGGCTGGGGACGAGGTGCGCGTCATTCCAACAGAAAACGCGTTGAACTTCGTCGGCGCAGCGACGTTTGAAGCGCTCAGCGGCAACCCGGTGGACACCGGCGTGTTCACCCGCGTGGACGAGGTACAGCACGTGCGGGTGGGGCAGGAGGCAGACCTGATTGTCGTCGCGCCCGCGACCGCGGACCTTATGGCCCGGGTGTCTGCCGGACGGGCGGACGACCTGCTCACCTCCACCATCCTCGTCGCCACCTGCCCGGTGGTGCTGGCACCCGCGATGCACACGGAGATGTGGCTCAACCCGGCCACGCAGTCGAACGTCGCTACGCTACGCGAGCGCGGACTAACGGTGCTCGAGCCCGCGCACGGGCGACTCACCGGCACAGACACCGGTCCCGGGCGCCTGCCGGAGCCGGACGTGATCGCCCAGCTCGCCCGCACCGTGGTGCGCACGAAAGCATTCGCCCCAACACTTGCGGGCAAACGAGTGCTCATCAGCGCCGGCGGCACCCAGGAGAACATTGACCCGGTGCGTTACATCGGCAACCGCTCTTCCGGCAAGCAGGGCTACGCCCTCGGCGACATCGCCGCGCAACGCGGAGCGAAGGTGACCATCGTGGCGGGGGCGACCGACGAGCTTCAACCGCCGTCGGGCGCGGAGGTGATAGAGGTCGGCTCCACCCGCGAGATGCAGCAGGCGATGGCGGATCGCGCGCCGGACGCTGACGTGGTGATTATGGCGGCCGCGGTGGCGGATTTCCGTCCAGAAGCGGAAGCGGACACGAAGCTGAAGAAGGGGCAGGCGGACGACGCGTTGTCCACGATCCGTCTCACCGAGAATCCGGACATCCTCAAGGGCCTGGTGGAGATGCGCAAGGCGGGTCAGACCGCCGCGACCATCATCGGTTTCGCCGCTGAGACGGACAACGAACTGGAAAACGGCCGCGCGAAGCTCAAGCGCAAGGGCGCGGACATGCTCATGCTCAACTCCGTGGCGGGCGGCGGCGTCTTTGGGCAGGCGCGTAACCGGGGCTGGCTGCTCAGCGCCGACGGCCGCGAGGAGGAGATCCCGGACGGCACCAAGCACGAGGTCGCTGCCCGGATTTGGGACGCGATTGAGCGCCTCTCGCAGTGACATTGCACATTTAGACAGCTTGGTCTATCGTTGGCATGACTTAACGACGTGCCGATTCCGTTTCAGCCTGCACAGAGCTGAGCCACCCAGCAGGCGCGCCGGAACATAACCCCTCCGCCCAGATGCAAAGGAAAGACTGCTTTGTCCACTGATACGTACTTCCGCTTGTTCACAAGCGAATCGGTCACTGAGGGCCACCCCGACAAAATCTGCGATGCGATCTCGGACTCGATCTTGGACGACATGCTGGCCCAGGATCCGGACGCGAAGGTGGCTGTGGAGACCCTCGCCACAACAGGCCAGGTACACGTCGTGGGCGAGGTGCGGACCTCCGCCTATTCCAACATCGCGCGGATCGTGCGCGAAAAGCTGGTGGAGATTGGATTCGACTCTTCCGAGGTCGGCTTCGACGGCCGCAGCTGCGGCGTGAACATCGCCATCGGCGACCAATCCGCGGAGATCCACGATTCCGTGGTGACCTCGCAGGAGGTCCGCGAGAACACCTCGACCGGCGAGGACGACCAGACCGGCGCGGGCGACCAGGGCCTGATGTTCGGCTACGCCACCAACGAGACCCCGGAGTACATGCCGCTGCCGATTTCTACGGCGCACCATCTGGCGCGCCGCCTGTCCCAGGTGCGCCACGAGGGCATTGTGGAAGGTCTGCGCCCGGACGGCAAGACGCAGGTGACCTTCGCCTACGACGGGCAGACCCCGGCGTTCATCGACACCATCGTCATCTCCACCCAGCACGACCCGGACTTCACCGGCAAGACGCTGGAGGCTGCGCTTCGCGAGCACGTGATCAACTGGGTGCTCAAGGACGCGGACCTTCAGCGTTACTACCGTAAGGACACCAAGGTGCTGGTCAACCCGTCCGGGTCCTTCATCCAAGGCGGCCCCATGAGCGACGCCGGCCTGACCGGCCGCAAGATCATCGTGGACACCTACGGTGGCATGGCCCGTCACGGCGGCGGCGCGTTTTCCGGCAAGGACCCCTCAAAGGTGGACCGCTCCGGCGCGTACGCGATGCGCTGGGTGGCCAAGAACATCGTCGCCGCGGGCCTGGCGGAGCGCGTCGAGGTGCAGGTGGCCTACGCCATCGGCCGCGCGAACCCGGTGGGGCTGTACGTGGAGACGTTCGGCACCGCCACGGAGGGCCAGACAGACGAGAGCATTCAGCAGGCGGTGGAGAAGGTCTTCGACCTGCGCCCTGAGGCGATCATCCGCGAGCTGGACCTCAAGCGCCCGATCTACGCGCAAACCGCCGCGTACGGCCACTTCGGCCGCACGGACATCGACGTGCCGTGGGAGCGCACCGACAAGGTCGACGACTTGAAGGCCGCCGCCGGCGTCTAGTCCGTCTCCGGCGTCTTGTCCGCCTGGTGTTCCTGCCAGGCGGCTTTTTCTTGCTCGGAACGCCGGTGGTTGCGCAGCGCGACCACTCCGACGACGATGCCGATGAGAACCGGCACCCAAATCTTCGAGTACTCGAGCAGCCACAGCGCCCACTCGGGCACCTCCGGAAGGTTGAGCTCCGGCAGGTCGATGTCTGGCAGCGGCAGGTTGAAATCTGGCAGCGACGGCACCGGCAGGTCCATGTGCGGCAGCTGGATGTCAGGCAGGTCGGGCAGGTCCCAGTCGGGTACGAACCCAAGCAGCCAGCTGATGAACCGAGAAATGATCGGGCCGAGCACAAGCACCGCGAGCGCCCAGCCGCCCTTGCCCAGCCCTTCCGCCATTGGGATAAGGGTGCGCTTGAGCTCGCTGGACTCCATGGTTTCGCGCCGGTGCGCGCCGCGGGAGCCGGCGGGCGGGTCGAACTCCACCACCGTGTCGCCTTCGCGAAACTCCACGCTGAGCAGCTCATCCAAGCTGCTCACCCGCAGTTTCAGGTGCGGCTTCTTGCGGTTGGTGCCAAGCCCCACCGGTGCTTCCAACTCGTTTGCGGGGCCGTCGCCGAACAGCGGCAGCCGGGCGCTTGCAACGTCGTTGTAGCGGTGCTGCACCTCGCCGTCGACGCGCACCTCCATGCGCTCGGTGGGGTTCATCGACCACAGTGTGATCCGCT
Source organism: Corynebacterium sp. HMSC05H05 (assembly GCF_001807265.1). Lineage (GTDB taxonomy): Bacteria > Actinomycetota > Actinomycetes > Mycobacteriales > Mycobacteriaceae > Corynebacterium. Next base: position 164,844 of record NZ_KV788386.1, on the reverse strand, counting down.
CTTTGAAAGAATTCTCCGCCGTTGCCAGGGTGCCCGCCTTGTCCGCCTCGTCGCCGGGCCAGCTGGAATCCTCGGCGGCGAAGTCGCGGTCGAAACCGACGCTGACCTCGATCAGGCCGTACTCGGGGTGGTTCAGGCTCCAGGTTTCCATCGGCTAGGCCTCCGCCTTGCTTCTCGACGAGCTGCCGCCCACCAACGCCCCCACCCACATTGCCGCCGCGCAGATCAGCGTCACGGCGATGGAATAGATGAACGTGCCGTCGTTGAAGTACAGGGCCTTGGCAATCCAAAAGCCCACACCGGTGAGCAGCGGGAGGGACCAGTTGGGGCGGAACGCGATGCCGTCGATAAGCCCGGCGATGATGGCCACCGCGACAATGAACCCGACCATGACCCACGGGTTGCCCACCAACGGGATGAGCAGCAAGGGCCCGAGGGCGTAGGCAGCGAACATGGCATACGGGATGGCTTTGACCCACCCTTGGCGGCTGTCGTTGTCTTGCTGTTCAGTCACGGGCAGGAGTATAGGAACTAATCCGCGCGGGTGTAGACGTGACCCGCCTCGGGGTGGGCGATCATTTCGTCCAGGCCGACGGGATTGAGCCCCTTGGCGCGCAGACCGTCGATGACGCACTCCGCCGCGTCGACGGTGGGTTCGTGGATGTCGTGCATGAGGATGATGGAGCCTGCACGGGCGCCGTCCACCGCACGCTTGCAGGTGGTGGCGGGGTTGCGGTGCTGCCAGTCGGCGGTATCCACATCCCACACGGCCAGCGCCATGCCGCGGGTGCCGGCGGCGGACGCCACGCGCGGGTCGTGGGAGCCGTAGGGCGGGCGCATCCAGTGCGGGTCGAGGCCGGCCTGCTTCTTCAGCACGGTGTCCGTGTCGTCCAACTGGGCGGCGATGGTGCCGTCGGACTGGCGGGCCAGGTCCGGGTGGGAAAAGGAGTGGTTGCCGATGGTGTGGCCCTCGTCGCGGATCCGCCGCAGGATCTGCGGGTGGGCGTTGGCGTTTCGGCCAACCACGAAGAAGGTGGCGTGCACGCCCTTTCGCTTGAGAATGTCCAGCAGGCGCTCGGTGCTGCCTGGCACCGGGCCGTCGTCGTAGGTGATGGCGACGCAGTTGTAGCACTTGGGCAGCACCGGCGAGGGTGACGGCTCTGCTGCGGGTGCCGTGGTCACCTCGGCGGGTGTCGCGGGTTCCGGCGGGCGCAGGTGCGGAGGCACGGCCTGCTTGACCTGTGCCGGGAGGCCGTCGAAGGCGCGCCGCCAGCCGTCTTCCGCGGCGCTGCGGGCGCGGTCGGAGGAACCGGTGATGAAGGCGGAGCTGCCGTCGATAGGCAAACCTGCCCCCTGCGCCAGGACGGGGCCGAAGGAGTGGCCGGGAATGATCTTCGCGTCTCCTAACCGCGCCAATTGCGTCACTTTGACGGGCTCCGCGGTGGCAGGCGCTGGCGTGAGTGCTGCGGCGGCGAGGAGTGTAACGGAAGTGGCTGCTACGAGCAGGCGTTTCATGGGGCAGCGGGGTCTTTCAAACGCGCGTAAGGGGAAAACTTTCAGTCTTATTAGTACTCCATTGGGGTCTGAAACTGGGGATTGGGGCGATTGCGCTCAATGGCAGTGTCGGGCGGTGGTTTAGAATCCGGGGTCATGTCTGACACGCCCGCCGCCGAAGCCCCCGTCGCGCGAGTGTTGCCCATGCTCGGGCTGGCGCACCTGGACAGGCCCTTCGACTACTTGGTGCCTTCACAGGATGCGGACGCGGCGCAGCCCGGGGTGCGGGTGCGGGTGCGCTTCGCGGGCCGGCTCGTGGATGCCGTGGTGCTCGAACGCGCCTCGGTATCGAGGCACGAGGGGTCGCTGCGCTTCATCGAGCGCGTCATCTCGCCGGAGGTTGTGGCGCCCGCGAAGACGCGGGAGCTTATCGACGCGCTGGCGGACCGTTACGCAGGCGTGCGATCCGATATCTACCGCTCCGCCATCCCGGCGCGCCACGCGAAGGCGGAGGAGACAGACAATTCCACGCCGTGGGAGGAGCTGGGGGAGGCCGGTGAGCCGGACTTGTCGGCGTGGACTGCGTACACCTTCGGCGAGTCTTTCGTGGACGCGGTGGTGGCCGGCAAGATTGCGCGGGCTGCGTGGCAGGTGGCGCCGGGGGACGACTGGGCCGCCGCACTTGCGTCGCTGGCGGCAAAGGTGGCGCTGGACGGAGCGGGCGCGCTGATCGTGGTGCCGGACCAGAAGGACGTGGACGCGTGCGAGGCGGCGCTGAAGGAGATCGTCGGCGCGCGGCAGGTGACCACGCTGACTGCCTCGCAGGGCCCGCAAGCGCGGTACTCGCGCTACCTGTCGGTGCTGCACGGGCAGGGCCGAATCGTGGTGGGCACGCGCTCGGCGGCGTTCGCCCCGGTGCACAACCTGCGCTTTGCGGCGTTGATGTTCGACGGCGACGACAACTTGGTGGATCCGCGCGCGCCGTACGTGCACGCGCGTGAGGTGCTGACCACGCGTTCGGCGCATGAGGGATGCTCGCTGATAATCGGCGGGCACGCCCGTACGGCCGAGGCACAGCTGCTGGTGGAGTCCGGATGGATGCACGAGCTGGTCGCCCCGCGACAGAGCCTGCGCACCCGCTCGCCCTACATTCACGCGGCGGGGGATTCGGACTATGAGATGGAGCGCGACCCGCGCGCGAAGCAGGCCCGGCTGCCGTCGTCGGCGTTCCAGGCGGCAGCGAAGGCATTGGAGGGCGGGGCGCCTGTGCTGTTCCAGGTGCCGCGCACCGGCTACATCCAGTCGCTGGCGTGCGGGCAGTGCCGCACGCCGGCGCGCTGCAGGTGGTGCAATGGGCCGCTCGGCCTGCCCTCAGGCGGCGAGGCGGCGGCGCCGACGTGCCGGTGGTGCGGGCGGATGGACCCCGCGCACGTGTGCCCGGCGTGCGGCTCGCGCAGGCTACGCGCGGTGGTGCTGGGCACGGAGCGCACGGCTGAAGAGCTCGGCCGAGCGTTTGCCAAGTACAAGGTGATCACTTCCGGCGGGGACAACGTGCGTGCGCAGGTGCCGGCGGGCCCGGCGCTGGTGGTGGCCACGCCTGGCGCGGAGCCGCACGTTGAGGGCGGTTACGGTGCGGCGGTGCTCCTGGACGCCTGGGCGCTGATGCAGCGGCCGGACCTGCGCGCTGTGGAGGACACCTTTGCCAAGTGGATGGGGGCGGCCACGCTGGTGCAGCCGCACAGTGCCGGCGGGGAAGTCGTCGTGGTCGCCGAGCCCTCCCTGCCCGTGGTGCAGCACCTGATCCGCTGGGACGCGCCCGGATTCGCGGCCCTTGAGCTTTCTTTGAGGCGCGAGGCCCGCTTCCCGCCGGCGGTGCACGTGGCGGTGGTGGACGCCCCGCGCGACGGGTTAGACGAATTCTTCGCCCGCACCGAGCTGCCGGAACACGCCGAGCTGCTCGGCCCGGTGGACCTGCCGCCCGGGGTGCGGCTGCCGGGCGAGTGGAACCGGGAAGCGCTCGGGCCTGCGCAGCGGATGCTGGTGCGCACCCCGCTTGCCGGGCGGACCGCGCTGGGAAAGACGTTGCGGGCCGGCGCGGTGGCGTGGACGACGGCGAAGCAGGATCTGCCGCTGCGCATCCAAGTCAATCCGGTGGACATCGGCTAGCTGGGTCGCGCGACCGGGCGTGCCACTACACTTGCACCCCATGGCTATTCGCGACATCCGCCTGTTCGGCGACCCAGTGCTCAACACCGCTGCAGCAGAGGTCGCAGTTTTCGACGCCGCCTTAGAGCGGCTGGTCGCCGACATGCTGGAGACCATGGACCACGCCGGCGGGGTGGGTTTGGCCGCCAACCAGATCGGGCTTGCGCGCCGGATCTTCGTCTTTGACTGCCAGGGCATGCGCGGGCACATCATCAACCCCGTGTGGGAGCCGCTGGGCGAGGAGATGCAGACCGGTGTCGAGGGCTGCCTCTCTGTGCCGGACGTGCGCGGGGAGGTCACCCGCCACAAGACGGTGGTGGCCCGCGGCCAGGACTGCTTCGGCCGCCCGCTCACGCTGCGCGGCACCGGGCTTTTGGCCCGCTGCATCCAGCACGAGGCGGACCACTTGGACGGCGTGATGTTCATGCGCAGGATGGCACCGGAGCAGCGCAAGGAAGCGATGGCGGCGATCCGGGCCGCCGACTGGAGTTAAGGAGAACGTTTGTATGCGACTCGTATTCGCCGGCACCCCCGAACCTGCCGCCGCGGCACTTGAGCGGCTCATCGCGTCCGACCACGAGGTCGTCGCGGTGCTTACCCGCCCGGATGCGCGCCGCGGCCGTGGGCGCACGCTGCACCCGTCGCCAGTCAAGGCGCTCGCGGTCGAGCACGGTATTGAGGTGCTCACCCCGGAGAGCCTCACGCGCGACGACGCCATCCGGGACCAGCTGAGGGAGCTGGCCCCGGACGCGATTCCGGTGGTGGCCTACGGCAACCTCATCCCGGCCGACATGCTGGACATACCCACACACGGCTGGGTGAACCTGCACTTCTCGCTGCTGCCCAAGTGGCGCGGGGCGGCACCGGTGCAGGCGGCGATCGCAGCCGGCGACGCGGTCACCGGAGCGACCACCTTCCGCATCAACGAGGGTCTGGACACCGGCGACATCCTGAACACGCTGGAAACCGAGATCGGTGAGGCAGAAACCAGCGGCGAGCTGCTGGAGCGCCTCGCCTACGCGGGTGCTGAACTGCTGGTTGAGACCATGGATGCGCTCGAGGCCGGCACCGCGGCACCGACGGCGCAGCCGGAGGAGGGCACCTACGCCCACAAGATTGCCCCGGCGGACGCCCGGGTGGACTGGAACCAGCCGGCCGCCGTCATCGACCGCGGCATCCGCGCCCACACCCCGGCGCCGGGTGCGTGGACGATGCGCGGGGACGACCGCTTCAAGCTCGGCCCGGTCACCCCGACGGGTTCGGGCGCGCTGGCCCCGGGCGTGGCAGCGTTTGGCAAAAACGAGGTGCTTGTTGGCACCGCCGACGGGGACGTGCGTCTGGGCACGATCCAGCCGCCGGGCAAGAAGATGATGAACGCCGCGGACTGGGCCCGCGGACTTCACCCCGAAGCGAAAGAAGGAGTGGTGTTCGAGTGAGCGGAGGATTCAGGTCGCGCTCCGCGGGGCGGCGCAAGGATACGCCCGCCCGCAACCGGCAGCAGGGGCGCAATGCACAGCAGCAGCCCCGCAAACAAGGCGGAGGGCGCCAGCGCTACACGGTGAAGGGCCGGCCGGCCAGCATCGGCGACCCGGCGCGCGAGGCGGCCTTTGAGGTGGTGTTGCGCGTCTCCCGCGACGGCGCGTTTGCCAACCTCACACTGCCCGGCATCCTGCGCGAGCGGAAGATCACCGGACGCGACGCCGCGTTCGCCACCGAGCTGGCCTACGGCACGCTGCGCAGCCTCGGGGTGCTCGACGCTGTGATCGCGAAGAATTCCTCGCGCGAGCTCGAGCGCATCGCGCCCGAGGTGCTCGCAGCACTTCGCCTGGGCGCCTACCAGCTGCTCTACACCCGGGTGGGCGACCACGCCGCGGTGGACACCTCGGTGCGGCTGGTCGAGGCTGCGGGTCAGGAGAAAGCGAAGGGCTTCGCCAACGGCGTGCTGCGCTCGATCGGCCGCACGCCTGCCGACGAGTGGCTGCCCACCCTCGCCCCGGACAACGAACTGGGCACGCTGGCCTTCACCCACGCCCACCCGGAATGGATCGCGCGCTCCTTCGCGGAGGCGCTCGGCGACAAGCGCGACGAGCTCGAAGCCGCACTCGAGGCGGACTCGGCCCGCCCGGTCGTGCACCTGGTGGCGCGCCCCGGCGAGATCTCCGCGGAAGAACTCGCGCTTACCACCGGCGGCGAGCAGGGCACGTACTCGCCGTACGCGGTATACCTGCCGGAGGGGGATCCGGGCCAGCTCGAGCCGGTGCGCGAGGGTCTTGCCGCGGTGCAGGACGAGGGCTCGCAGATCATCGCCCGCGCCGTCACCGAGGTCCCCGTCGAGCAGGATCAAGGCCGTTGGCTTGACCTGTGCGCGGGTCCCGGCGGCAAGGCCGCGCTCATCGGGGCCATCGCGGCTATCGACGCCGCCGCGGTCGACGCCGTCGAAGTCAGCCCCCACCGCGCGGAGCTCATCTCGAAGACGGTGCGCGGCCTGCCGGTGACGGTCCACACCGCGGACGGGCGCGACCCCAAACTCGAACCCGGCTACGACCGCATCCTCGTCGACGCGCCCTGCTCCGGCCTCGGCGCGCTGCGGCGGCGCCCGGAGGCGCGGTGGACGAAGTCCGAAGGCGACATCGCGGAGCTGAACCAGCTGCAGGAAGAGCTGCTCCAATCCGCAGTAAACCTGGCCAAGCCGGGTGGGGTGGTGGTCTACTCCACGTGCTCGCCGGATGTGCGGGAGACCCGGAGGATCGTCGAGAAGCAATTGGCGAAAGGCGATGTTGAGGAGCTCGACGCCCGCGAGTGGGCCGCCGGCATGGAGAACGTGGGCGCGGGGCCGAGCGTGCAGATGTGGCCGCACCGCCACGGCACCGACGCAATGTTCTTCGCGGTGCTGCGCAAAAAGCTAGGGTAGGACCCATGATTCAGATCGCCCCATCAATTCTGGCCGCGAACTACGCCGCGCTCGGCGAGGACGTGCGCAAGGTGCCCAACGCGGACCTGATTCACGTGGACATCATGGACGGCCACTTCGTGCCCAACCTGTCTTTCGGCCCGGACGTGACCAAGGCGGTCAACGGGGTGACCGAGCAGTTCCTGGACATGCACCTGATGATCGAGGAGCCGGAGCGCTGGTTCGAAACCTACGTGCAAGCCGGCGGCGACCGCCTGGTGTTCCACGTCGAGGCCACCGACGACCACGTGGCGGCCGCGAAGCAGTGCCGCGAGCTGGGCGTGCAGTCCGGCTTTGCCATCAAGCCCGGCACCGCGATCGAGCCGTACCTGGACGACCTGGAGCATTTCGACCAGGTCATGGTCATGAGCGTGGAGCCGGGTTTTGGCGGCCAGAAGTTCATGCCGGAGGTCTTGAGCAAGGTGATGGTGCTGCGCGACCGCATCGCGGAGGCAGGCCTGGACACCATCATCGGCATCGACGGCGGCATCGCGAACGCCACCATCGCGCAGGCCGCGGAGGCCGGCGTGGACGCGTTCGTGGCAGGTTCCGCAGTCTTCGGCGCCGACAACCCGGCCGAGGCGGTGGAGCGCCTGCGTGAACTCGCCCGCGAGGCGAAGCGAGGGTGACGGAGGAGCTGGGAGCTATCTCCGCCGCGATCGAGGCGGGCGAATCCGTCCGGGGCACGACCTCGCCGAACCCGCCGGTGGGCTGCGCGCTTGTCAGCGCCTCCGGTGCGCTCATCGCCACCGGCGCAACCTCACCCGCGGGTGGGCCCCACGCGGAGGTCAACGCCCTGCGAGAAGCAGGGGAGCGCGCCCGGGGCGCGACTGCCGTGGTGACCCTCGAGCCGTGCAACCACACCGGCCGCACCGGCCCCTGCTCGCAGGCGCTGGTGGAGGCGGGGATCACACGCGTGGTGTACTTCACCGCCGACCCCAACGACGCGGCCGCCGGAGGGGCGGAGTACCTGCGCGCCCACGGCGTCGAGGTGGACTTCCAGCCGGTGCGAGTGGCCGCGCTGCAGCCGTGGCTGCGCTCGGTGCGCCACCACCGCCCGAGCGTGACGCTGAAGTTCGCCTCCACGCTCGACGGCTTCACCGCCGCGGAAGATGGCACGAGCAAGTGGATCACGGGCGAGGAAGCCCGCGAGCTGGTGCACGAGGACCGCGGGAAGATCGACGCCATCATCGTCGGCACCGGCACCGCGATCGCCGACGACCCGTCGCTGACCGCGCGTTTCCCCGACGGCACGCTGCGCGGGCACCAGCCGCGGCGCGTAGTTATCGGCGCCCGGGAGGTCCCTGAGGGCAACCTCACCCGCTTAGGCTTCGAGCAGTACGCCACGCCAGAGGAGGCGCTTGGAGCGCTGTGGGCAACCGGCGCGCGCGACGTGCTGGTCGAAGGCGGTGCGACACTCGCCGCGAGTTTTCTTGAGCAGGACCTGGTCGACGCGGTGCAGGCCTACATCGCGCCCGCGCTGCTCGGCGCGGGCCGCGGGGTGCTGGACCGCGCGATCGCAGGCACCATCGCCGACGCCCGCCGCTTCCGCACCACGTTCGTGCGTCCGGTGGGAGGCGACGTTTTCATAGAAATGGAGAGAGATGTTTACGGGACTCGTTGAGGAAATCGGCGTGGTGGAGGAGCTGAAGCTGCTCGACGACGCCGTCCGGATCGCCGTGCGCGCCCCCAAAGTCACCGGCGATGCCGCGCCCGGCGACTCGATCGCCGTCGACGGGGTGTGCCTGACAGTGGTGGACAACGCGAACGGCACCTTCACCGCGGACGTGATGCGCGAAACCTTGGACCGCTCCCGGCTCGGGACGTATGAAGCAGGCTCCGAGGTGAACCTGGAGCGCGCTCTCGCCGCAGGCCAGCGCATGGGCGGCCACATCGTCCAGGGACACGTCGACGGGGTTGCCGAGGTGGTCTCGCGCACCCCGTCAGAGCACTGGGAGGTCGTGCGCTTCACACTTCCTCAGCAGCTGGACCGCTACGTGGTGGAGAAGGGCTCGATCGCGGTGAACGGCACGTCGTTGACCGTCTCGGCGGTGGGCGAGGGTTACTTCGATGTCTCTCTGATCCCCACCACGCTGCGCGAGACCACCGCCGGCGCGCTCGCACCCGGCGACCCGGTGAACCTGGAGGTAGACATCGTGGCCAAATACGTTGAGAAGATGGTGCAGGGATAGGCTTGGACGGTATGACTTCCCCAAACTCCTTGAATACGGTCGAGGAGGCCATCGACGCCATCCGCGCTGGCAAGGCCGTTGTTGTGGTGGACAGCGAGGACCGCGAGAACGAGGGCGACCTCATCTTCGCCGCCGAGGACTCCACCCCGGAGCTGGTCGCGTTCATGGTGCGCCACACCTCCGGCTACATCTGCGTGTCCATGCCGGATGAGCGCGCCACCGCGCTCGAGCTACCGCCGATGGTGGCCAACAACCAAGACCTGCACGGCACCGCGTACGCCGTCACCGTGGACGCGGCCACCGGCACGACCGGCATCTCCGCCCGCTCGCGCGCGACGACGATCGCCCTGCTTGCCAGTGGATCCGCCACCGCCTCATCGTTTACCCGCCCCGGCCACGTGGTGCCCCTGCGCGCCAAGGTCGGCGGAGTGCTGGAACGGCCCGGGCACACGGAGGCGGCTGTGGACCTGGCACGGCTCGCAGGCAAAGCCCCGGTGGGCGCGCTGTGCGAGATCGTCTCCGAGGATGACCCGACCGACATGGCGCGTTTCGACGAGCTGCGCCGTTTTGCCGACGCGCACGGGTTGCCCATGATCTCCATCGAGCAGCTGGCCGAATACCGTCGCCACCACGAGCGCACCGTCGAGCGGGTCACCGCGGCGACCCTACCCACCGAGTACGGCGAGTTCACCGCGGTGGGTTACCGCGACACTGTTTCCGGGGTGGAGCATGTGGCGTTGGTTGCCGGAGGCGTCGACAAGCTGCGGGAAGCAAACGATGTGCTGGTGAGGGTGCACTCCGAGTGCCTCACCGGCGACGTGTTCGGCTCCACGCGCTGCGACTGCGGTCCGCAGCTGCGCGAATCCATGCGGCGCATCCAGGCAGCCGGACGCGGCGTGGTGGTCTACCTGCGCGGGCACGAGGGCCGCGGCATCGGGCTGATGGCGAAGCTGCAGGCCTACCGGCTGCAGGACGCGGGCCTGGACACCGTTGATGCCAACCTGGAGCAAGGCCTGCCCGCGGACGCGCGGGAGTACTCCGCGGCCGGGCAGATCCTGGCGGATCTGGGGGTGGACAGCTTCGAGCTGCTCACCAACAATCCGGACAAGTCCGACGCGCTGGCGGGTTACGGCCCTGCGGTGGCGCGCCGCAGTAGGATCGAGATCGTTCCCACGCACGACAACATCGAGTACCTGCGCACCAAGCGCGACCGGATGGGCCATGACCTTCCCGGTGTGGCCGAATGGCTCCACGCCCATCCGGGGTACGGAATCTAGACGGACTCAAAAGGAGCTGGAAGTGGCATCGAGCGGAGCACCCGAGGACTATTCCATACAGGCGGAGGGTATGACCATCGCCGTGGTTTACACCCGCTGGAACGACAAGATCGTCGACCTGCTGCGCGCCGGCGCGCGGGATGAGGCACGGGAGCTCGGCGTCAAGGTGGAGGAGTACGCCGTCGCAGGCGCACTCGAGCTGCCGGTGGTGGTGCAAGCTTGCGCCGAGCGTTACGACGCCGTGGTGGCCCTCGGCTGCGTCATCCGCGGCGAAACAGCGCATTTCCAGTACGTGTGCGACTCCGTGACCGCCGGGTTGACCCGCGTGGCACTGGACGAGCAGACCCCGGTGGGCAACGGCGTGCTCACCGTGGACGACGAAGACCAGGCCTACGAGCGCGCCGGCGGCGAGGACGCCAAGGAAGACAAGGGCGCCGAGGCCATGCGCGCCGCCGCCGGCACTGCCGCGGAGCTGCGCAAAGTTCGCGCTCTGCCGTTGAAGGGTTAAGGTAGCCCGGAGGGCGTGGGGCGGCCTTTGGGACGTCGACACGCAGCAAAGCTCGAGCGCTTGTAAGGAGTAAGGCAGTGGCTGAACAGGCAAAGCAGCACCAAACCGCGGGACTTTCGGACCGGGACGAGATTGCCTACCTCAATGCGCTCGACCCGCACGCCACCACCACCACGAAACCCTGGGAACTCGAGCTGACCTCGAAGTTTCTGCGCAAGGTCGCCGTGGGCTGGATTGTGCTGGTCATGGCGGTGCACGTGTTTATGTTCTGGGCCGTGGACGCGGAATTCACCGGCGTGGCCATCACCAACCTGGACAAGTTCGCATTCATCGGAGTCGGCCTGATCATCTCCGTGCTGTCCTGGATCGCGCTGACCCGCCCGCGGGTGCGCGCGAACGAGGACGGCGTGCAGGTGCGCAACATCATCGGCACCCGTTTCTACCCGTGGGCCGTGATCTACGGGCTGAGCTTTCCCAAAGGCTCCCGCATGGCGCGCCTGGAGCTGCCGGAGTTCGAGTACGTGCCCCTGTGGGCGATCCAGTCCGGCGACAAGGAGCACGCCTTGAAGGCCGTGGAAGAGTTCCGCGCGCTCGAAGCCAAGTACATGCCGCAGGATTAAGCGTTGGCGGACCCGCAAAGCTACCGCCCGGCGCCGGGCACCATCCCGACCGACCCCGGGGTGTACAAGTTCCGCGACCGCGACGGCCGCGTCATCTACGTGGGCAAGGCGAAGAACCTGCGCGCACGCCTGAACAACTACTTCCAGCCGCCGAACACGCTGCACCCGCGCACCCGCCAGATGGTCTACACAGGCGCGTCCGTGGAGTGGACTGTGGTGGCCTCCGAGGTGGAGGCGCTGCAGCTGGAGTACACGTGGATCAAGCGCTTCGACCCGTGGTTCAACGTCATGTACCGCGACGACAAGACGTACCCCATGCTCGCGGTGAGCGTGAGGGAGCGCTACCCGCGCGCGTTTTTCTACCGCGGGCCGAAGCGCAAGGGTGTGCGCTACTTTGGTCCCTACTCCCACGCGTGGGCGGTGCGCGAAACCCTTGACCTGCTCACACGCGTGTTTCCGATCCGCACCTGTTCTAACGGGGTGTTTAACCGGCACGAGTCGCTGGGGCGGCCGTGCTTGCTCGGCTACATCGACAAGTGCGCCGCCCCGTGCGTGGGGCGCGTGGACGAGGCCGACTACGACGAGATCGTGCAGGGATTTTTGGGCTTCATGTCGGGCCGCACCGACCAGCTCGTGCGCGGCATCACCGCCCAGATGCAGGAGGCATCAGAGAACCTGGAGTTTGAGAAGGCCGCCAGGCTTCGCGACGACCTGGGTGCCGTGAACAAGGTCATGGAGCGCCAAACGGTGGTCCTGGGGCAAGACACCGATGCCGACATCATCGCCTTCGACACCGACGAATTGGAGGCGGCGGTACAGATCTTCAACGTCCGCGACGGGCGCATCCGGGCACAGCGCGGCTGGGTGGTGGAAAAGACCGGCGACGAACCCGGCGCCGCCGAGCGTCTGGAGGAGGGCCAGGCCGACCCCACCCTGCCCACGCTGATGCAGAACTTCCTGGTGCAGTACTACTCGGATGCGGTCGAGCGGGTGCGCCAGGAGCAGGAGGAAGACCGCACGATTGAGGCGCAGAAGGTGCGCCGCCGCGGCGTGGACCAGGAGTCCCGCGCCAAGGCGGAGACACCGATGCCGGTGCCGCGCGAGATCCTGGTGGAGACCCTGCCGGCGGAGCTGCCGGAGGTCACCGAGTTGCTCGCGGAGCTGCGCGGCGGCCCGGTGGAGATCCGCGTGCCGCAGCGCGGCGACAAGCGCGCACTGATGGAGACGGTGCACAAAAACGCCTCCGAGGCGCTGCACCAGCACAAGCTCAAGCGCGTCGGCGACCTGACCGCCCGCTCCCAGGCGCTGCAGGACATCCAGGACGCCCTCGGGATGGACGAGGCGCCGCTGCGCATCGAGTGCACCGACATTTCCCACATCCAGGGCACCGACGTGGTGGCGTCGCTGGTCGTGTTCGAGGACGGCCTGCCCAAGAAGAACGACTACCGCCGCTACCGCATCAAGGAAGCCGCCGGCGACGGCCGCTCCGACGATGTCGGCTCCATCGCCGAGGTGACGCAGCGCCGCTTTAAGCGCTACAACGAGGACAAGCTGGCCAACCCCGACGAGGTTGCGGAGGAGCAGACCTTCGCAGACGAGGCGGACGAATCCACCGGCGCGAAGCGTTTCGCCTACCCGCCGCAGCTGTTCATCGTTGACGGCGGCAAGCCCCAGGTCACCGCCGCACAGGCAGTCTTCGACGACCTGGGCATCGTGGACGTGCAGCTCATCGGACTGGCCAAGCGCCTGGAGGAGGTCTGGGTGCCGGACGACGATGAACCGATCATCCTGCCCCGCAACTCCGAGGGCATGTACCTGCTGCAGCAGATCCGCGACGAGGCACACCGATTCGCCATCACGTACCACCGCCAGCAGCGCTCCAAACGGATGCGCGCCTCGGCACTGGACGCGGTGCCGGGGCTTGGGCCTGCCCGCCGCACGGACCTGGTCAAGCACTTCGGCTCCGTGAAGAAGATCAAGGAGGCCTCAGTGGAGGAGATCCAGCAGGTCAGAGGGGTCGGGCCGAAGCTCGCGGAGAACATCTACCAGCACCTGCACCAGTAAAAGCGTGCTGCTAATCGACGGCACTCCGCCCCCGGCTTGTCTAGGATGATCCCTATGCCCACGACATCCTCTGCACACGCTTTGCCCCAGGAGAATTCCGCGACCCCGATGCGGCCCGTGATCATCACTGGCCTGTCCGGCGGCGGTCTGTCCACGGCAGCGAAAGTCTTCGAGGACAAGGGCTTTTTCGTCTCCCAAAACCTGCCGCCGCAGCTGATTCTGGAGCTGGTGGATCTGGCCGCCGCGGACGATTCGCCGGTGGAGCGCCTCGCGGTGGTCACCGACATCCGGGCGGCGAGGTTCAACGGCTCGCTCATGGACACCATCGCGGCGATTCGGGACCGCGGCCACCAGCCGTTCGTGCTGTTTTTGGATGCGCGCGACGACGTGCTGATCCGCCGCTTCGATTCGGTGCGGCGCACCCACCCGCTGCAGGGAGACGGCACCCTGCAGTCCGGCATCGAGCACGAGCGCGAGGAGATGGAGGACCTGCGTGCCTCCGCGGACGTCATCATCGACACGTCCAACCTGTCGGTGCACGATCTCCGCCGCGCGGTGGAGGCTTCCGTCGGCGAGCTACCGATGGGCCGCCAGCACGTCACCATCGAATCCTTCGGGTTCAAGCACGGCTCTCCGCGCGACGCTGATATCGTGCTTGACGTTCGTTTCCTGCCAAACCCGTACTGGGTGGAGGAGCTCCGGGAGTTCCGCGGCGTGGACCAAGCGGTTTCAGACTATGTGCTGAACCAGGACGGTGCCCGCGAGTACGTGGACAACTTCGTCGACCTGCTCTCCAGCACCCTGGGCGGCTACCGCCACGAGGGCAAGGACTTCATCACCGTCGGCATCGGCTGCACGGGCGGGCACCACCGCTCGGTGGCGGTGGCGGAGGCCGTCGGAAAGCGTCTGCGCCAGCAGGGGCAGGTGGATGTCAATGTGATCCACCGCGATCTTGAGCGCCACTAAGCGAGCCGGTTAGGCCATCAGAAAGAAGGGACAATTGAGCCATACGTCGTTCACCTGCCTCGGGGGAGGGCACGGCCTGTACCAGACGCTCACCGCCGCGCGTCAAGCCGGCGCGTCCACGATCAACGCCGTGGTCACAGTGGCGGACGACGGCGGTTCCTCCGGCCGTCTGCGCCGCGAAATGGAGATCGTCCCGCCGGGCGATCTGCGCATGGCGCTCGCGGCTCTCACCGCCGACGGCGAGGACGGCGTGCAGTGGCGCGATACACTGCAGCACCGCTTCGGCGGACACGGCGCGATGGCGGGACATGCGCTGGGCAACTTGTTGATCACGGGGTTGGCAGAGCGCCTCGGAGACACCCAGGCGGCCCTGGACCAGGTGGCCGCCTGGACCGGCTCCGCCGGCCGCGTGATCCCGGTGTGCCCGCAGCCGCTGGACATCGAGGCGGACGTGGCAGGGCTCGACGACGACCCGCGCGTGCTGCGCTCCGTGCGCGGCCAGGTAGCGGTGGCCACCACCCCCGGAGCGGTGCGGCGCGTGCGCCTGACCCCGGCGCAGCCGGCCGCGAGCGAAGCGGCGGTGCAGGCGATTATGGACGCCGACGTGGTGACCATCGGCCCCGGCTCATGGTTCTCCTCGGTGATCCCGCACATTCTCGTGCCCGACATCGCGCAGGCGCTGAACGAAACCTCGGCGACCGTCGTGGTGATCCTGAACCTCTCGCCGGAAGCGGGGGAGACCCACGGGTTCACCACTGAGCGGCACATCCATGTCTTCTCCCAGCACGCCCCGCAGTTGCACGTGGACTACTTCCTGGCCGACGAGCGCACCGCAACCTCCGATGGCGAACGAGACAACATCGCGCGGGCTGCCTCCCGGCTCGATGCCGAGGTAGTCTTCGCCCCCTTGCGCGAAATGGACGCCGCCGGCAGCCCGCTCAACCGGCACGACCCCGAGCAATTGGCAGCTGCCCTCAGAGCCCTTCGGCCGGCACGCTAGAATGCTGGTCGATTCGAAGCTCCAACACACGTAAACGAGGGGAGGCGCCGGTGGCGCTCACGGCCAAGGTCAAGGACGAACTCCTGCGCGCCACCGGCGGCGGGCTAGAGGTGCGCGCCGCGGAGGCGACCGCGCTGATCCGGTTCGGCGGCGAGTTCCAACCGTCCGAGCACGGGGTATCGATCGTGGCCGACTTCGAGGAGGAAGCTGTCGCCCGCCGGTTGGCCGGCACGTTGACAGACCTGTGCGCAGTTGAGGCGCGGGTGGAACTTCTTTCGCCTTCTTCGGGCAACCGCGAAACCCGCTACGAGGTCCGCGTCGACGACGGTGCCGCCGACGTGATCCGCCGGCTGAAGCTGGTCACCGCCTCCGGGCACCCGGTGGTGGGGATGCCGCGCCAGATCATCTCCGGCGACATGTCGTGGGTGGAGGCCGCCTGGCGCGGGGCGTTCCTGGCCCGCGGGCGATTGGCCGAGCCCGGCCGGACCGCCACCCTCGAGGTCGCGTGCCCGGGGCAGGAGGCGGCGCTGGCGCTCGTGGGGCTCGCCCGCCGCATGGGGCTGACCGCCAAGACCCGAGAGACCCGCGGCATCGAGCGGGTGACCCTGCGCGACGGGGAGGCTATCGGCATCCTGCTCAGCCGCATGGGGGCGCCGGCCACCCGCATCGAATGGGACACCAAACGCGAATCCCGTGCCGTCAAAGCGAAGGCGAACAGCAGGCTCGCCACGTTTGACGACGCGAACACCCGCCGCTCGGCCCAGGCCGCGGCTGCCGCAGCCGCACGCGTGGAGCGTGCCATGGAGATCCTCGGCGACGATGTCCCCGAGCACCTCGCCGAAGCTGGTTTCCTGCGCGTCGAGCACCGCCACGCCTCCCTGGAGGAGCTGGGGCGCCTGGCGGACCCGCAGATGACCAAGGACGCGGTGGCCGGACGCATCCGGCGCCTGCTTTCGCTCGCAGATAAACGGGCCGCCGAGCTGGGCGTGGAGGACACCCACGGAAGCCCGACCACCTAAATCCAGTGGGGGTGACGCACTTCACAGTGAGTGCCCCGCTGTCGCTACCGGGGGTGGAAGTGGAGAGTTTTACTCCCCCTAGAGCGGGAAACCGGGCGTAAACCAACATTCAGGGCGGGTGCTGATTGCGGTTGCTACCCCTGGTTTCGTCGATAAGCACAAAGCTCTCTGCAGGTAGGAGCGCTGCTCTCTACACTCGGGGGTGGACCGACAGACCACGAGCACGAGGAGTGTGGACAGTGACTACCCGCATTGGCATCAACGGTTTTGGACGCATCGGCCGCGCAGCGCTGCGCATCATCGAGGACGAATACAAGGGCGAACTCGAAGTGGTGAAGATCAACGATCTCACCGACAACGAGACCCTGGCCCACCTGATGAAGTACGACACCGCATACGGCCAGTTCAACCACGACATCGAGCACGACGACAACTCCATCACCATTGACGGCCGCCGCATCGAGGTCTCCGCGGAGAAGGACCCGGCCAACCTCGCCTGGGGTGACGTCGACGTGGACATCGTGCTCGAGTGCACCGGCGTGTTCCGCAAGGGCCCGGAGGCGAAGGCGCACATCGACGCCGGCGCGAAGAAGGTCATCATCTCCGCCCCGGGCAAGGAGGTCGACGGCACCTACGTCTGGGGTGTCAACCACACCGACTACACCGGCTCCGAGGACGTCATCTCCGCCGCATCCTGCACCACCAACTCGCTTGCACCGGTGGCGAAGGTCCTCGACGAGGCCTTCGGCATCGAGCACGGCCTGATGACCACCATCCACGCCTACACCGGCGACCAGCGCCTCCAGGACGCGCCGCACAAGGACCGGCGCCGCGCCCGCGCCGCAGCCCAGAACATCGTGCCCACCACCACCGGCGCCGCCAAGGCCGTCGGCCTGGTGCTGCCGAACCTGGACGGCAAGCTCGACGGCTTCGCGATGCGCGTGCCCACCATCACCGGCTCTGCCACCGACCTGACCGTCACCCTGTCCAAGGAGACCAGCGTTGAGGAACTCAACGCAGCAGTGAAGAAGGCAGCCGAGGATCCCGAGTTCGGCCAGGCGCTGAAGTACACCGAGGACCCGATCGTCTCCTCCGACATCATCGGCAACCCGCACGGCGCGATCTTCGATGCCGGCATGACCCGTGTGATTGACGGCAACCTGGTCAAGATCATCTCCTGGTACGACAACGAGTGGTCCTACACCGCCCAGTACATCCGCCTGACCAAGTTCGTGGCGGACAAACTCTAAAGAGCATTGGTTGCGGGTCCGTGGTGCCTTCCGGCACGGCGGGCCCGTTTTTCATACGATGGTGAGTGTTCACAGAGCAAAGGAGATACCTATGACCAAGAACCTGCAGCAGCTTCTCGACGAAGGCGTGGACGGCCGCCACGTCCTGGTCCGGTCCGACTTCAACGTGCCCCTGGACGACGACGGCAACATCACCGATGCCGGCCGCATCGACGCCTCGCTGCCCACCCTGAAGGCGCTGCTTGACGGCGGCGCCAAGGTGATCGTCATGGCGCACCTGGGCCGGCCGAAGGGCGAGGTCAACCCGAAGTTCTCCCTCGCCCCGGTGGCGGAGGCGCTGTCTGAGCGCCTGGGTCAGTTTGTCCCGCTGGCCGGCGACGTCTCCGGCGAGGACGCTCACGAGCGCGCTAATGGCCTGACCGAGGGTGAGATCCTCCTGCTCGAGAACGTCCGCTTCGACGCGCGCGAGACCTCCAAGGACGAGGCGGAGCGCGCCGCGTTTGCCGAGGAACTCGCCGCCTTGGCCGCCGACGACGGCGCGTTCGTATCCGACGGCTTCGGCGTTGTGCACCGCGCGCAGGCCTCCGTCTTTGACGTGGCTAAGAAGCTCCCGGCTTACGCGGGCTACCTCGTGGACAAGGAGGTTGAGACCCTGTCTTCCGTGAAAGACAACCCGGAGCACCCGTACGTGGTGGTGCTGGGCGGCTCCAAGGTCTCCGATAAGCTCGGCGTGATTGAGGCGCTGGCGGAAAAGGCCGACAAGATCATCATCGGCGGCGGCATGTGCTACACCTTCCTCGCCGCCCAGGGCCACAACGTGCAGAAGTCGCTGCTGCAAGAGGACATGGTGGATACCTGCAAGGAGCTCATCGAGCGCTTCGGCGACAAGCTGCTGCTGCCGGTGGACGTCGCCGCTGGTGCGGAGTTTGACAAGGACACCGAGAAGAAGATCGTCGGCCTGGACGAGATCCCGGAGGGCTGGATGGGCCTGGACATCGGACCGGAGACCGCCGAGAACTACGCCGAGGCCATCAAGGACTCCAAGACGGTGTTCTGGAACGGACCGATGGGCGTGTTCGAGTTCCCGAACTTCGCCGACGGCACCAAGGCCGTCGCCGAGGCAATGATCGCGGCGACGAAGGAGAACGGCTCCTTCACCGTGGTCGGCGGCGGCGACTCCGCGGCGTCGGTGCGCACCCTCGGTCTTGACGAGGACGGCTTTTCCCACATCTCCACCGGCGGCGGCGCCTCCCTCGAACTCATCGAGGGCAAGGAACTGCCGGGCGTTTCCGTTCTGAACTAGGAGGTTTGCTACCCATGGCACGCACGCCACTTATCGCGGGCAACTGGAAGATGAACCACGACCACCTCGAGGCCATCCAGAGCGCCCAGAAGCTCGCCTTCGCGTTTCCGAAAGACGGCTACGAGTACGTCGACATCGCGCTGACGGTCCCGTTCACGGACCTGCGTTCCATCCAGACCCTGGTGGAGGGCGACAAGCTCAAGATCACCTACGGCGCCCAGGATGTCTCCGAGCACGACAACGGCGCCTACACCGGCGACATCTCCGCGTCCATGCTGGAGAAGCTGGGGTGCTCCTGGGTGGTCGTCGGCCACTCGGAGCGCCGCGAGTACCACGGCGAGACCAACGAGCAGGTCGCGGCGAAAGCTGCCAAGGCCATCGAGCACGGCATCGCCCCGATCGTCTGCGTGGGCGAGCCGCTCGAGGTGCGTGAGGCGGGGGAGCACGTCTCTTACGTGGTCCAGCAGGCGCGCGAGTCGCTCGCGGGCGTCGACCTGTCCAAGGCGGTCATCGCCTACGAGCCGGTCTGGGCGATCGGCACCGGCAAGGTCGCCTCGGCGGAGGATGCCCAGGAGGTCTGCCACGGCATCCGCGAGCTCGTGCGCGAGCTTAGCGACGACTCCGTCGCCGACGCGATCCGCATCCTCTACGGCGGCTCCGTCAAGGCCGACACGGTGGCCGAGATCATCTCGCAGCCGGACGTCGACGGCGGCCTGGTCGGCGGCGCCTCCCTGGACGGGCAGGACTTTGCCAGGCTCGCCGCGGCAGCCGCCAACGCGGTGATGTAAGTCGCTGCCGGGATTGTCTTAGCGGTGGTGTAAGCTCATCGGGAGTTTGCACCATCGCCCATTTTGAAAGGTGTCGCACACATGGCTTTAGCCCTTGAGATTGTGCTGGTGATCGCCGCGATCCTCATGACCGTCTTCGTCCTGCTCCACAAGGGTAAGGGCGGCGGCCTGTCCAGCCTGTTCGGCGGCGGCGTCCAGGCCAACCTGTCCGGTTCGACCACGGTGGAGAAGAACCTCGACCGCGTCACCGTGCTGCTGGCCCTGATCTGGATCCTCTGCATCATCGGCCTGAATCTGATTCAGACCTACGCGGTCTAAACGCCCGCTGAACTAGAACGGTCCTGTTGCGTCCTTCGTGGCGAACAGGACCGTTTCTTTGCGCCCGATAGCGCCGGCGACCGGCCAGTCGTCGGCTGCCTCGGCACCGTCGGAGGCGTGGCTCGCAGCCTCCGCCTTCTCGGCGCCGGAGACCAGCAGCCACACCCGGTCGGCGGACTGCACCGCCGGCAGGGTCAGGGTGGCGCGCTCGGCCGGCGGCTTCGGTGAATCCGTCACCGCCACCACCATCGCGTCGCGTTCGCGCACCGCGTCGGTGTGGGGGAACAGGGAGTTGATGTGGCCCTCGCCGCCCATGCCCAGTAGGTGCAGGTCGAAGCCGCCGTCGCCGACGAGCTCGCGGTAGCGCTCCACCGCGGCGTCCATCGGGCCGCCGTCGAGGCCGTATCCGTAGATGTTCTCCTCCGGGATGCCCACCTTGGACAGCAGCGCCGTGCGGGCCTGGCCCTCGTTGGAGTCGGGGTGGTCCGCGGGCACGTTGCGCTCGTCTCCGAAGAAGACCTCCACGCGCGACCAGTCGATGTCCTCGTCGGCCAGGCGCTCCAGCAGGGCGATGCCGGCGGTGCCGCCGGTGAGCACCACGCGTGCGGTGCGGCCCTCGCCGTGGATGTCGGACATGAGGGTGGTGAACCGGGAGGTCGCGGCGTCGAGAAGCGATGCAAGATCGTTAAAGCTCATTGTGTACTCCTTGAAGTCCGCGCAGCGCGCGCTCGTAGGTGGTGTCGGGGCCGAGGTGGCGCAGGTCCTCGGCGAGGCTCTCCGCTTCGGTGCGCTCGCCCATGGCCACGAAAGAATCGGCGTGGCCGGGCGCGGAGATGCGCACGGTGTGGCGGTCCTGGACCGCAACCTCCACGTCGCCGCCGTCGCAGTGCAGCACCAGGCGGGCGATGGGGAAGTCGCTGGCCGCCTCGCCTTCGCAGCGGGTCACGTCCACGCCCAGGCTGGAGGCGAGCCAGCCCGCTGCGAGATCGACGCTCGGGTCCCCGGCCGCGCCCGCGATCTCGGCGCTGTGGACGCGGGCACCGGGGTGGCGGTCCAGGGCGGAGGCGACGATGCCGCGCCACGGGGTGATCCGCGACCACATCATGTCCGAATCGCCGTGTTCGTAGCCCTCTGTGAGTTCACCAAGGGTCACGCCGTTCGTGCCGCGGCGCAAGTTCGTGATGCGGCGCTGCGCGATCCGGCCCAGCTGCGTGCCCGCGGGGTGCTTCGGGGCCTTTTGCGGCCAGCATGCCACCACGGGGGTGTCCGGCAGCAGCAGCGGGGTGACCACCGCGCCCATGTGGCCGGTCAGCTCGCCGTAGAGGCGCATGACCACGACCTCGGAGGCGCCGGCGTCGGTGGCCACCAGCACCTGCGCGTCGAGGCGGGTTTCGGCTTCCGGGTCGCCGGAGATGAGCACCAGCACGCGGGCGGGATGCTCGAAAGAGGCGTCGCGCAGGGTCGCAAGTGTGGCGTCGATGCTGTCGTCACGCGAGTCATCGATGGCCACCAGCAGGGTGAGCACGCGCCCGGTGGCCAGGGAGTGCCGCTCGCGGGCGTGGGCGAGCTCGGCGGCGATGGCCTTGGTGGTGGTATCCGGCAGTTCGGTGATCATGCTCGAGCCTTTCTTGCTTATGGACGCCGCCAGGCGCGCCCGTCCTTCGACAGCATGCGCTCGGCGGAGGCCGGCCCCCAGGTGCCGGCGGCGTAGTCGTCGGGGCTGCCCTGCTCGGCCCAGTAATTCAGCACCGGGTCCAGGATCTCCCAACTGCGCTCCACCTCGGAGTTGGTGGGAAACAGGCTGGACTCGTCCAAAAGCGCGTCCAGGATGAGGCGTTCGTAGGCTTCCGGCGACTGCTCTGTGAACGCCTCGGAGTAGGAGAAGTCCATGTTCACGTCGCGCAGCTCCATGCCGGGGCCGGGGACTTTGGAGCCGAAGCGCATGAGCACGCCCTCGTCGGGCTGGACCCGGATGACCACCGCGTTGTTGGTTAGAAGGTCCGTCTGGCCCTGGGAGAACGGCTGATACGGCGGGCGCTTGAACACCAGCGCGATCTCGGTGACGCGCCGACCTAACCGCTTGCCGGTGCGCAGGTAGAACGGCACGCCGGCCCAGCGGCGGGAATCGATCTGTAGGGTGCAGGCGGCGAACGTCTCGGTGGTGGAGTTCGGGTCGAACCCTTCCTCCTCGCGCAGGCCGACCACTTTCTTCGACCCCTGCCACCCGGCGGTGTACTGCCCGCGCGCGGTGGTTTTGCCGAACGGGCCCACCGCTGAGGTGGCGCGCAGCACCTTGAGTTTCTCGGCGCGCAGCTGGCCGGGGGAAAAGGAGGTCGGCTCCTCCATAGCCACCAGGGCGAGCAGCTGGATCAGGTGGTTCTGGATCACGTCGCGGGCGGCGCCGATGCCGTCGTAGTAGCTGGCGCGCCCGCCCAGGCCGATGTCCTCGGCCATGGTGATCTGCACGTGGTCGAGGTAGTGGGAGTTCCACACCGGCTCAAACATCTGGTTGGAAAAGCGCAGTGCAAGGATGTTCTGGACAGTTTCCTTGCCCAGGTAGTGGTCGATGCGGAACACGGAACGCTCGTCGAACACCGCGCCGACGACCGCGTTGAGCTCCTTGGCGGACTCGAGGTCGTGGCCGAACGGCTTTTCAATGATCACGCGGCGCCACTGGTTCTCGCCGTCGTGCGCCATGCCGGAGCGGTCCAGCTGGTGGACCACCTCGGCGAAGAACTCAGGTGGCACGGACAGGTAGTAGGCCCAGTTGCCGGCGGTGCCGCGCTCGTCGTCGCTGCGTTTGCAGGTGGCGGCAAGCCGGTCGAAGGCGGCGTCGTCGTCGAAGTTGCCCTGGACAAACTCGAGGCCTTCGGCGAGACGCTGCCACACGTTCTCGTGGAACTCGGTGCGCGCGCCGTCGTTGACAGCCTTGCGCACGTACGCCTCGAAGTCGGCCTTGGACCAGTCGCGCCGCCCGTAACCGACCAGCGTGAACCCGCCGGGCAGGAGGCCGCGGTTGGCCAGGTCGTAGACGGCCGGCAGCAGCTTCTTGCGGGCGAGGTCGCCGGTGACCCCGAAGATCACCATGCCGGAGGGCCCGGCGATCTGGGGGAGGCGTTTGTCGGCGTCAGAGCGCAGCGGGTTGGTCCACTGCTGGTGCGGTGAAGTCACGTTAGGCGAGCCTAGCAGTCATGGAATCGAGCAGCTCCTGCCACGCGTCCACGAACTTCTCCACGCCTTCGCGCTCCAGCACGGCGACCACGTCGTCGAGGTCGATGCCCACGCCGCGCAGCGCCGCGAAGGTTTCGCGAGAGGCAGCTTCGGTGCCGGTGAGGGTGTCGCCGTGCACGCCGCCGTCGCGAAGCACCGCGTCGAGCGTCTTCTCCGGCATCGTGTTCACGGTCTGCGGGCCAGCGAGCTCAGTGACGTACATCGTCGCCGGGTAGTCCGGGTTTTTCACACCGGTCGACGCCCATAGGGGGCGCTGGGCGTTCGCGCCCGCAGGAAGCTTCTCGACGTCAGCTCCGCCAAACTCACGCTCAAACAGGGCATATGCCAGCCGCGCGTTGGCGATGCCGGCCTTGCCGCGCAGCGCCAGCGCCTCCTTGGTGCCGATGGCTTCGAGACGCTTGTCCACCTCGGTGTCCATGCGGGAGACGAAGAAGGACGCCACGGAGTGGATGCGGCTGACGTCGTGGCCGTTGGTGGCGGCCTTGCGGATGCCGTCCTTGTAGGCATCGATGACCTGCTTGTAGCGCTCCACGGAGAAGATCAGGGTGACGTTGACGGAGATGCCCTCGGCCAGCGCCGCGGTGACGGCGGGCAGCGACTCGTCGGTGGCCGGGATCTTGATCATGAGGTTGTCGCGGTCCACCAGCTGCCAAAGCTCGCGGGCCTGGGCGATGGTCTTCGCCTCGTCGGCGGCGAAGCGCGGGTCCACCTCGATGGAGACGCGGCCGTCTTTGCCGCCGGTGGCATCAAAGGTGTCGCGGAAGAGATCGCAGGCGTCCTGGACGTCCTTGACGCTCATGGCGTAGACGGCGGCGTCGGCGGTGGTGCCGGCCTGCTTCAGCTCGGCGAGCTGCTCGTCGTAGTGGGTGCCGGAGCCCATGGCGGCGGCGAAGATCGCGGGGTTGGTGGTCACGCCGACGATGGACTTCGCTTGCTTCACTTCGTCCAGGTTGCCGGTGGCGATGCGCTCGCGCGACAGGTCGTCGAGCCAGGTGGAGGTGCCGACTTGGTAGAGGTCGTCGATTGCGGTCATGCTTTCAATCCCTTCCTTTGCGAGTTAGCGCCCGTCGCCGCGGGTGGGCTCGGATTCGGTGTCCCCGACGCGCACGCTCGTGGCCACGCTGCGCTCCTCGCGCACGCACTCGAGGGTTTCGCGGGCGGTGCGCACGACGTTGTCGGTGGTGAAGCCGAAGCGCTCGAACAGCTCGGCGCCCGGTGCGGAGGCACCGAAGTGCTCCAGGGACACGGCGCGGCCGTACTCGCCGAGGAAGCGGAACCACGGCATGGAGGTCGCCGCCTCGACGGAGACGCGGGCCTTGACGTCGCGCGGCAGCACGGCGTCGATGTAGGCGTCGTCCTGCTCCATGAACCAGTCCATGGACGGCACGGACACCACGCGGGTTGCGGTGCCCTCGGCCTCGAGCGTTTTGGCGGCTCCGACGGCGTACTGGACCTCGGAACCGGAGGCCATGAGGATCACCTCCGGGCTGTCGGCGGATTCCTCGACCAGCACGTAGGCGCCGCGGGCCACGCCCTCGAAAGCCTTCTCCTTGGTGCCCTCGAGCACCGGCAGGTTCTGGCGGGACAGCGCCAGCGCCTTCGGCTGCTCCTTCGCCTCGAGTGCGGCGATCCAGGCGGCGGAGGTCTCGTTCGCGTCGGCCGGGCGGATCACCGCCACGTCCGGGATGGCGCGGAGAGCGGCGAGGGTCTCCACCGGCTGGTGGGTCGGGCCGTCCTCGCCGAGACCGATGGAGTCGTGGGTGAACACGTAGTAGCCGTCGATGCCGGACAGGGCGGCGACGCGGATGGCGGGGTAGAGGTACTCGGAGAAGATGAGGAAGGTACCGCCGTAGACGCGGGTGCCGCCGTGCAGGGCGATGCCGTTCATCACCGCGCCCATGGCGTGCTCGCGGATGCCGAAGTGCAGGTTGCGCCCGTACGGGTCGGCGGAGAACATCTCAGTGGAGATGGAGCGCGGGCCGAAGGAGTCCGCACCCTCGATCAGGGTGTTGTTGGACCCGGCCAGGTCGGCGGAGCCGCCCCACAGCTCGGGCAGCGCGGCCGCGGCGGCCTGGATCGCGGCGGCGGAGGCCTTGCGAGTGGCCACGCCCTTCGCGTCCGGTTCCCAGGTGGGGAAGTCCTTCTTCCAGTCCGCCGGCAGCTCGCGAGCGGTCAGGCGGTCCAGCAGCGCCTTGCGCTCCGGGTTCGCCTCGGCCCAGGCGTTGAACTTTTCGTCCCAGGCAGCGCGCTTCTCAGCCGCACGTTCGCGCAGCCTGCGGGTGTGGGTGATCACCTCGTCTTCTTCAGGGAAGTGCACGGCCGGGTCGAAGCCGAGCGCCTCCTTGACTGCGGCGACCTCGTCGGCGCCGAGTGCTGCGCCGTGGATGGCACCGGTGTTCATCAGGTTCGGGGCCGGGTAGCCGATCACGGTTTTCACGCGGATGATCGTCGGCTTGGTCGGCTCCGCCTTCGCCTCGGCCACGGCGGCCTCGATGGCGGCAACGTCCTCGCCGGATTCGACGGTGAGGGTCTGCCAGCCGTATGCGTCGTAACGCTTGAGCACGTCCTCGGTGAAGGCGATTTGGGTGTCGTCCTCGATGGAGATGCGGTTGTCGTCCCAGAACAGGATGAGGTTGCCCAGCTGCTGCGTGCCTGCCAGGGAGGACGCCTCGGCGGTCACGCCCTCCTGCAGGCAACCGTCGCCGGCGACGACGTAGATGAAGTGGTCGAAGGGGGACTCTCCGGCGGGGGCGTCGGGGTCGAACAGGCCACGCTCACGTCGAGAAGCCATCGCCATGCCCACTGCGGAAGCGAGGCCCTGGCCGAGCGGGCCGGTGGTGATCTCGATGTGGTCGGTGTGGTTGTACTCCGGGTGGCCCGGGGTCTTCGAGCCCCAGGTGCGCAGGTCCTTCAAATCCTGCAGTTCCAGCCCGAAGCCGCCGAGGTACAGCTGCACGTACTGCGTGAGCGAGGAGTGGCCGTTGGACAGCACGAAGCGGTCGCGGCCCACCCAGTCCTTGTCGGACGGGTCCACGTCCATCACGCGCTGGAACAGGGTGTAGGCCAGCGGCGCGAGGCTCATGGCGGTGCCGGGGTGGCCGGAGCCGCAGTGCTCCACTGCGTCCGCGGCGAGCACCCGGGCCGTGTCAACGGCGCGGGTGTCGGTCTCGGTCCAGTCCTGCGGGTAGTTGCGCTCGGTCATTGCCTGCAGTTTCGGGGGCAGCGTCATGGGTTCCTCGCTTTCTTTAAGGTCGCACAAAAGCATATCGCTTATCGACGCCTCCGGTCCCACCCGTTCCTCGATTCGTTAACTCACGCTGGTTGGGGCTACCATCATCCGAAGGTATGATTGCCCGCGCCCGACGGCGGTACAAAAAGGAGAGAGTTGTTGGAGACCATCAAGGCATATTTCGCGTTGACGAAGCCGAGGGTCATTGAACTTCTCTTGGTCGCCGCGATTCCCGCGATGCTGCAGGCGCACCGCGGCGAGGTGCACCTCTGGCTAGTGCTGGGCACGCTGCTTGGCGGCTGGATGGGTGCCGCGGCCGCGAACACCTTCAACATGGTGGCGGATTACGACATCGACCAGAAGATGGGCCGCACCCGCGCCCGCCCGCTGGTGCGCCACTCGGTGACCAAGCAGAAGGCCGCGGTGTTCGCCTGGGTGATGCTCGTGCTGTCCGTGCTGTGGCTCGGGGTGCTGTGCAACTCCTGGCTGGCGGCGTTTTTCATCGTGCTGACCAACTTCTTCTACATCTTCGTCTACACGAAGTGGCTGAAGCGACGCACCTGGCAGAACGTCATCTGGGGCGGCGCCGCCGGCTGCATGCCCGTGATGGTGGGCTGGGCCGTGATCCGCGACAACGTCCACGACGGCTCCGCCGACAACTGGTGGCAGGCCATCGTGCTGTTCTTGATCATCTTCTTCTGGACCCCGCCGCACACCTGGGCGCTGGCAATGAAGTACAAGGACGACTACGCCCGCGCCAACGTGCCCATGCTGCCGGTGGTGGCTTCGGCCGAAGAGACCTCCCGCCAGATTGTGCTCTACTCCTGGCTGACCGTGGCGGTCTCCCTGGTGCTGGTGCCGGCGGCGTCCTGGATTTACCTGGCAATTGCGATCATTTCCGGCGTCGCGTTTCTGGTCATGGCGACGAAGCTGCACCAGGGCATCGTGCGCGGCGAGAACGTCAAGCCGCTGAAGCTGTTCATCCTCTCCAACAACTACCTCGCCGCGCTGTTCCTGGGCCTGTCCTTCGACGCGGTGCTCGGCTGGGAGACCGTCAGCCAGCTGCTGTTCTAGACCTTCAGCACCACCGAGCCGGTGGTGTTGCGCGCCTGCAGGTCCTCGTGGGCCTGGCGGGCGTTTTTCAGTTCATAGGGCGGGTGGATGCGGATCTTCACCGTGCCGTCTTCCACCGCCCGGGCCACGGCCTGGGCGCGCATGAGGAACTCGTCGTCCGTTGCCACGTAGTGCTTCAACGAGGGGCGGGTGAGAAACAGCGCGCCGTGGGCGTTGAGCTCCTGGATCTTGAACGGCTCGACGTCGCCGGAGGCGGAGCCGAACGAGCACACCAGCCCGCGCGGGCGGGTGACGTTCAGGCACATCTCGAAGGTGTCCTGCCCGACGCCGTCGTAGACCACGTCCACGCCGCCGCCGTTTTCGGCCTTGATCTGCTCGGCCAGGTCCTCGCCGTAGCGGAACACCTTGGACGCGCCCGCCTCGTAGGCGAGCTGTTCTTTCTCGTCGGTGGAGACAACTGAGTAGACGGTCGCCTCCTCGGCGGCCGCCATCTGGGTCAGGATCAGCCCCACGCCGCCGGCACCGGCGGTGACGACCATGGTGTCGCCCGGCTTCGTTTCGCGTACACCGTGGAGCAGGTAGTGCGAGGTCATGCCCTGCAGCAGCATCGAGGCCGCCACCGCTGGATCGACACCTTCCGGCACGGCCACGAGCCGGTTGCGGTCCACCGCCACCTGCTCGGCGTAGGAGCCGGGAGCGGCGTGCCAGGCCACCAAGGTGCCGGGCGCGATCTCGCCGAGGGGATCTTCCACCACGCGGCCGCAGCCCTCGGTGCCGGGAATATAGGGCGGATTTGAGGGGTAAGTTCCGGAGCGGAAGTAGGTGTCGATGTAGTTGATGCCGGCGTACGCGACGTCGACAAGCAACTGCCCCTCAGACGGCTGTGGCGGCTCGACGTCCTTGTACTCGAGGACTTCCGGGCCGCCGTGGGATGTGACAACGATTGCTTTCATGTCACACGAGCGTAGGCAACCTGCGCTTCCCATGTGCGAAAAGGAACCCGCTAAATGCAACCACGACCGACGACATGGCGATATGCGCCGGGATTGTCCAGCGCGGAACCCCCATGCGGAACTGGATCACGCCGATGGCCCATTGCACCAGAATCATGGCGATGAGCACGTATGCGGTGCGCTTAGCGTCCTCCGGCGCGCCGGAGTTGCGCAGCAGCACCGTGGTGATGATGGTGGCGATGAGGTAGAGGTACATGCACACGGCGTGCACGTAGGCGAGCACGCGCGTGTCCATCTCGAGGCGGCCCTCCATGCCTGCGCCAGCGTCGCCCGAGTGAGGGCCGGAGCCTGTGACCATGGTGCCGGTGATGAGCACGAGGCACAGCGCCGCGGCGGCGATGAGCGTCCACGTCTGCGCCGAGCCGGGGTAGCGGCGGGTGGGGGCTGCTGTGTCGGTTTCGGCGATGCGCATGTACAGCATCGCGGCGACGAACACGAGCACCATCGACGGCAGGAAGTGCACCGCCACGGACCACCAGCGCAGGTCAAGCCGCACGGAGATGCCGCCGATGACGGCCTGCACGACCACGCCCAGCAGGGATATCCAGGCCAGCGTCTTAATGTCCTTGCGGCGCCCGGCGCGGATCACGGCAAAGAGCACGAGGCCGGCGGCCGCGGCGACCACGAAGGCGAGGAGGCGGTTGCCGAACTCGATGGCCTGGTGGATCCAGGGGGCCGCGCCGGCGACCGGCACGAGCGAGCCCTCGTGGCACAGCGGCCAGGTGTCGCAGCCGAGGCCAGACCCGGTCACGCGCACCAGCGAGCCGGTCACGGTGATGCCGCCCTGGCACAGCAGCAGCACCATGGCGAGGGTGCGCTGCAACTTGAGAGACGGGTCGCGCCAGGCCTCCCTCCAGGAACTCGGGCGGGTCTCAGCTGTGGTTGCGGTCACTGTTTCTCCAACTTTCGGACGATGTTGATCGTGGTGAGTGTAACGCGCCTAGCCGTCAAAGCGGAACAGGCGCACGGCGGCGGTCACCGCCGCTACCCCCCACGCTCCGAGGGACGCCCACGCCGCCCAGTTGACCTGCAGCGAAAGGGCCTGCACCAGGGCGCCCGCCAGCGCCACGGTGGGCACCGCGTTCCACCACCCGGCGTGCGCGATGTCGCCGGAGTAGCCCACCCAGCCGAGGACGCCCATGAGCACCAGCCAGATCAGGTTCGCCAGCGCCAGCACCAGCTCGGCGCGCAGGGTGCCTCCCATAAGCAGCCCCATCGCGGTGAACGCGGCCACACCGCACAGGAGGGTAGCCAGCCCGAAGGCGGCGCCGGCGGGGGTCACGCGCCACCCCAGCGCCAGCGCGATCGCGCCGAGCACCACGAGCTGCACCACCACCGTGGCCAGCACGCCGAGGATTCTGCCCACGATGATGGTCCAGGGCGGCACCCCGGATGCGCCGGTGCGCTTTAACGCCCCGTAGCGTCGGTCGAATGCGACGGCGATGGCCTGGCCGGTAAAACCCGCGCCGGTGGCGGCGACAGCGAAAACCATGGGCACCAGCACGTCGAACTCGGTGTTCTCGCCGAGGATCGGCGCGAAGTGCGCGGCGAGCAGGATCGCCGCCGGGATCAGCACGTTGAGCAGGAGCTGCTCGCCGTGGCGCAGCATCAGCTTCGCCTCGATGCGCCCTTGGGCCGCGGCCATCCGGCCGAACGACGCCCGCTGCGGCGCCGGGGCGAAAATGCCTGGGGTGAGCTTCTCCATTAGCTCCTCAGCTCCCTTCCTGTGATGTCCAAAAACACGTCCTCTAAGTTGCGGTGGGACACGCTCAGCTCGCGGATCAGCACATCCTGGCGTGCGGCCTCGCGCGCGAGCGTCTCGACGACCTCCGGCGAGCCCGTACCTTTGATCCGGTAACTGCGCGGCCGGACTTCCTCGACTGTGAGGCCGGCGGGCGTGAGCTCGTCGTTAAGCTTTTGCACGTCGAACACCTCCGCCGTCTCGACCGCGAGCACCGGAAACTCTTCGTGGCTGGTCAGCTCTTCCGGGGTGCCCTGGGCGACGACCTTGCCGTGGTCGATGATGACCACGTCATCCGCGAGGCTTTCGGCCTCGTCCATGAGGTGGGTGGTGAGCAGGACGCTCACCCCGTCGCGCTTGAGTGCGGAGATGATGTCCCACACCGCCATACGGGACTGGGCGTCCAGGCCCGCGGTGGGCTCGTCCAGAAAGATCAGCTCCGGCCTGCCAATCAGCGCCAGCGCCAGCGACAGTCGCTGCTGCTGGCCGCCCGACAGTCGGCGGTAGGTGGTCTTGGCTGCGCCTTCCAGCCCCACCAACTCCATGAGCCACCGCGGGTCGTGGGGATGCTTGTTGTAGCTGGCGGCGAGGTTGAGCATTTCTTCGACGGAGACGCCGGCGTAGGAGCCGCCGCCCTGGAGCATGATGCCGATGCGGTCGCGCACCTTCTGCGGCTGCGCGACCGGGTCGATGCCGAGCACGCGGATCGACCCGGAGGTGGGCTTGGTAAAGCCCTCGCACATCTCGATGGTGGTGGTTTTACCGGCGCCGTTGGGGCCCAGAAGCGCCAGCAGCTCGCCGCGCCGCGCTGTGAATGAGAGCCCGTCAACTGCCGTTTTGTCGCCGAACCGCTTGACAACACTGTCGACAACCAGCGCGTGATCACTCATGGGTGATGAGTGTAGACCGCCTGCGCCGCAGCACCCGAAGCGTGAGCGCCACGCACACCGTCAGCAGGATGAAGCCGACGATGGCGGAGCCGTAGATGGTGGCCACCGCCCCCGCTTGGAGGCGGAGCCCGCGGGGGAGGACGAGGAAGCTCACCAACGCCGAGTACCCGGCCACAGAGGCGCGGAAGGCGAAACGGTTCGCCCACGCCGCCAGCGGAAGCACGGCCCACAACGGGTACCAGGGGTGCACGACGGGAAACAGCACAACCAAAACGAACGTGGACACGCCGAGACCGCCGACCGGGTGGATGGTGCCGCGGTAGGTGGCCCAGAGCATGCGCACCGCGAACGCGGCGGCGACGGTCAACCCCGCCCAACGGGTCACGCTGAGCATCGCGTCCGTGTGGTCGCCGAGCCCCAGGTTCATGCCGAGGAACCCGCCGGCGACGCCGATATCCGTGGTCACAGACAGCCAGCTGCGGATTTGCGCGGCGCCTCCTTGGCCGGTGACCCACCCCAGGCCGATGCCGGAGATTAGCGAGACCGCGATGGCGGTGGCCACCAGCATGGTCGCGTGCAGGGCGGCGGAGGTGGCGATCGCGCGGGGGCCGCTGCGCTGGCGAAGTGGTCGTGTGCGCAGGTGGCGGGCCAGCGCCATGCCGGTGAATCCGAGGGCCAAAAAGCCGATCACCTTCACCATGCCGGCGCAGCTGATCAGGGCAGCAGAAGCAGCGAGCTGAGCCCAGCCGGAGCGCCGGTCGCGCTCGAGCCGGTCGATGCCTCGCAGCCCCACCTCGAGGCCGACGAGCAGCAGGCCCATCATGATGGCCTCGTTGTGGATGCCGCCGACCATGTGCAACACCGTCAGCGGGTTGAGGATGCCCAGCCACAGGGCGGCCGGCCCTGTTACGCCGCAGCGCTTCGCCAGCGCGAGCACTGCCCAGGCCGCGGCGAGAATGCCAGCGACAGACACGACGCGGTGGGCGAGCACGCCCCAAAAGATCGAGTCACCCGTGATGTGCGAGATCACCGCCGCCGTGCCGAGCGCAACCGGCCCGTACGGGCTAGGGGAGTGCGCCCAAATAAACGGCACGGAGCGGGCGAGATGGTGCTCCACGCCGAGAATCTCCACGGGGCCGGAGGAGTACGGGTCGAGCCCCTGGCGCACGATGTTGCCGTTGGCCAGGTAGGAGTAGATGTCCTGGGTGAACAGTGGTGCGGTGGCGAGCAGCGGGATCACCCACGCGATGAAGGTGCGCAGCATCTCCGGGTTGCTCACCCGCGCCCCTCGTGCCGCGCCCGGCGACGCCCCGACGAACGGCGCCATGGCCAGCCAAGCGGCCACCAACACGCCGACGCCGATGAGCACGAGCGCGTTGGAGGCGAGCATCATGCGTCCCATCTCCGCGCCGAAGGGGAAGCTCTGCCACGGGTTTTCCACCACCGGCAGGGCGCCGCCGCCGATGCCCGCGAAGGCGATCAGGCACGCCCCCGCCGCACCTGCCCAGCGCAGAGCCGCGAATCGGCTGCGCTCGCGGGTGCGAACCGCCACGCTTGTCGGAGTGCTCTGGGCAGGGGAGGCCGGGTCGTGGAGCAGCGTTGAACGGGATCCCGGACGACCGAAGCGGGGCAGCTCGCTGACCAAGCTCACGCGCCTGGCGTGGCGCGTACGTCGGGTGCCGTGCGGGCGTTCGGGTTCAGTCACGGTTGAACAGTCTAAGTGGCGCCCCGACACGGGCCCACCCGTTGCGGCGGGAATATTTACAACACACTAGTGTTGTGAAAAGGCAGCGACCCAAACCACATCGAGCGAAAGGTGGTGCCATCGTGGACACAGCGGACACAGCGGATACCCGCAATCCCGCTCCTGCGGACGCGTCCCGCGTTGGCGGCGACACGCGCTCGCAGGTGATGTCGGTCCTGCTCAAGCGGGGCCCGGTAGCGGCCAACGACATTGCGGAAGAGCTCGGCCTCTCGGCGGCCGGCGTGCGCAGGCACGTGGACAAGCTCGTCGAGGAGAAGCTGGCAGTACCCTGCGCCCCGCGCGCCGTCGCGGGGGAGGAGCAGGGGCGCGGCCGGCCGGCCAAGCACTTTCAGCTCACCGCCGCAGGTCGCGAGCGCTTCGGTTCGCACTACGACGGACTCGCGCTCGACGCCGTGGAACTGATCCAGCAGATCGGGGGCGAGGACGCGGTGCGCGACTTCGCCCGCGCCCGCGTGGAAAAGATCCTCGGCGACGTGGAGCCGGCGGACGAGCCAGAGGTGACGGCGCAGCGCGTCGCCGCCGCGCTGGAAAAGCACGGCTACGCCCCGAGCGTCCACCGCACCGACGCCGGCATCCAGATCTGCCAGCACCACTGCCCGGTGTCCGCGGTTGCCGCGGCGCACCCGGAGTTCTGCGAGGCAGAAAGGGAGGCGGTGGCGCGGATCGTCGATACGCATGTGCAGCCGCTTGCCCTCATCTCCGACGGCGACGGAATCTGCACAACTAACATCCCCCTTGCCGCGGCGCGGACCCGAACGCGCTCGGCGGGAACAGCAACGAAAGGAGCGGCTGACAATGACTGAAGTGAAGCCCACACCAGGCCTTGAGAAGCCGATGAACGACGACGAGATCATCGAGTCGATCGGCGCCTACAACTACGGCTGGCACGACTCGGACGCCGCCGGCGCCGCCGCGCGCCGCGGCCTGAACGAAGATGTCGTGCGCGACATTTCCGGCATTAAGGGCGAGCCGGAGTGGATGCTCAACCAGCGTGTGAAGGCGCTGGAGATCTTTGACAAGAAGCCCATGCCCACCTGGGGCGCGGACCTGTCCGACATCGACTTCGACAACATCAAGTACTACGTCCGCTCCACCGAGGAGCAGGCCACCAGCTGGGACGACCTGCCGGAGGACATCAAGAACACCTACGACAAGCTGGGCATCCCGGAAGCTGAGAAGCAGCGCCTCGTCGCAGGCGTGGCCGCGCAGTACGAGTCCGAGGTGGTCTACCACCAGATCCGCGAGGACCTGGAGGAAAAGGGCGTTATCTTCGTCGACACCGACACCGCCCTGCGCGAGCACGAGGACCTGTTCAAGGAGTACTTCGGCTCCGTCATCCCGGCCGGCGACAACAAGTTCTCGGCGCTGAACACCGCCGTGTGGTCGGGCGGCTCCTTCATCTACGTCCCGCCGGGGGTCCACGTGGACATCCCGCTGCAGGCCTACTTCCGCATCAACACGGAGAACATGGGCCAGTTCGAGCGCACCCTCATTATCGTCGATGAGGACGCGTACGTGCACTACGTCGAGGGCTGCACCGCCCCGATCTACAAGTCGGACTCGCTGCACTCCGCGGTGGTGGAGATCATCGTGAAGAAGGGCGGCCGCTGCCGCTACACCACCATCCAGAACTGGTCCAACAACGTCTACAACCTGGTCACCAAGCGTGCGAAGGCTGAAGAGGGCGCGACCATGGAGTGGGTCGACGGCAACATCGGCTCCAAGGTGACCATGAAGTACCCGGCCGTGTGGATGACCGGCGAGCACGCCCGCGGCGAGGTGCTCTCCGTCGCGTTCGCGGGCGAGGGCCAGTTCCAGGACACCGGCGCGAAGATGACGCACATGGCGCCGCACACCTCCTCGTCCATCGTGTCCAAGTCCGTCGCCCGCGGCGGCGGCCGCGCGGCCTACCGCGGCCTGGTGCAGATCAACGCCAACGCGCACGACTCCGCCTCCAACGTGGAGTGCGACGCGCTGCTGGTGGACGACATCTCCCGCTCGGACACCTACCCGTACAACGACATCCGCAACGACCGCGTGACCCTGGGCCACGAGGCGAAGGTGTCCAAGGTCTCCGAGGACCAGCTGTTCTACCTCATGTCCCGCGGCATCGCCGAGGAAGAGGCCATGGCCATGATCGTGCGCGGCTTCGTCGAGCCGATCGCCAAGGAGCTGCCCATGGAGTACGCCCTCGAGCTGAACCGCCTCATCGAGCTGCAAATGGAAGGATCGGTGGGCTAAATGGCCGAAACCGTCAAAAACGCCACCACGCACAACAACAAGGGCGACCTGTTTTCCTCCTTCAACGTGGAGGACTTCGAGGTCCCGGGCGGCCGCGACGAGGTCTGGCGCTTCATCTCCCTGCGCCGCCTGCGCGGCCTGCACAACGGCGAGTTCGCCCCGCAGGCCGAGGCGCAGATTGCGGTTGATGCTCCCAGTGAGGTCGCAGTCGAGCAGGTTTCGCTTGACGACGAGCGCGTGACCGCCGCCGGCGCCCCCGTCGACCGCGTCGCCGCCCAGGCGTGGACCTCCTCCGAGAACGCCACGCTGATCTCGGTGCCGGCGAACGCGGAGCTGACCGAGCCCATCACCGTGACCATCACCGGCGCGGGCGCGGATAAGACCACCTTCGGCACCGTCGTGTTCGAGTCCGGCGCGAACTCTTCCGCCACCGTCGTGGTGCGCTACGCGGGCTCCGGCACCCACGCCGACAACGTCAACTGGGTCATCGGCGAGGGTTCCCGCGTCAACGCCGTGGTGGATGCCGATTGGGATCTGGATGCTGTGCACGTTGGCCAGCAGTCGATCGTCGTGAAGCGCGATGCAACCCTGCGCCACCACGTGGCCACCTTCGGCGGAGAGATCGTCCGCATCACCCCGCGCCTCGCCTTCGAGGCGCCGGGCGGTGACGCCGAGCTGACCGGCGTGTACTTCGCCGACGCCGGCCAGTACATCGAGAACCGCCTGCTGGTGGACCACGCGGTGCCGAACTGCCGCTCCAACGTGCTGTACAAGGGCGCGTTGCAGGGCGACAAGGCCTCCAAGCTGCCCGAGGCCCGCACTTGCTGGGTGGGCGACGTGCTCATCCGCGCCGAAGCGAAGGGCACCGACACCTACGAGACCAACCGCAATCTGGTGCTCACCGACGGCGCACGCGCCGACGCCATCCCGAACCTGGAGATCGAAACCGGCGAGATCGCCGGCGCCGGCCACGCCGCAACCGTCGGCCGCTTCGACGACGACCAGCTGTTCTACCTGCGCTCCCGCGGCATCCGCGAGGAAGACGCCACCCGCCTGATCATCCGCGGCTTCTTCAACGAGGTCCTCAACCAGATCCCCGTCGAGTCCGTCCGCGAAGAACTCATCGCCCGCGTCGCCGGCGAGCTCGAGCGCAACGAAAACTAAAAGGAGCAATACATGTCCACCCTGGAAATTAAGAACCTGCACGCCAACGTCCTGCCCACCGAGGAAGGCCAGGAACCGAAGCCGATCCTCAAGGGCGTCAACCTGACCATCAAGGGCGGCGAGACCCACGCGATCATGGGGCCGAACGGCTCCGGCAAGTCCACCCTCGCCTACACGCTGGCGGGCCACCCGAAGTACGAGGTCACCGAGGGCGAGGTGCTTCTCGACGGCGAGAACATCCTCGACATGGAAATCGACGAGCGCGCCCGCGCAGGTCTCTTCTTGGCCATGCAGTACCCGGTGGAGGTGCCGGGCGTGTCCTCGTCGAACTTCATGCGCTCCGCCGTGACCGCGGTGCGCGGCGAGGCCCCGAAGCTGCGCGAGTGGGTCGGCGAGCTCAACGCCGCCCGCGAGGCGCTGCAGATGGACGCCTCCTTCTCCGAGCGCTCCGTCAACGAGGGCTTCTCCGGCGGCGAGAAGAAGCGCCACGAGGTCATGCAGCTTGCTCTGATGAAGCCGAAATTCGCCGTCATGGACGAGACGGACTCCGGCCTGGACGTCGACGCGCTGCGCATCGTCTCCGAAGGCATCAACCGCTACCAGGAGGAGACCGGCGGCGGCGTGCTCATGATCACGCACTACAAGCGCATCCTGAACTACGTCAAGCCCGACTTCATCCACGTCTTCGCCGACGGCAAGATCGTGCAGACCGGCGACTCCTCGCTCGCCGACCAGCTCGAGGCCGAGGGCTACGAGAAGTTCATCTAATGGCGCTCGACGTAACTGCCATCCGCAAGGAGTTCCCGATCCTGTCGCGCACGGTGCGCGGGGACAAGCCGTTGGTGTACCTGGATTCGGGCGCGACATCGCAGCGCCCGCAGCGCGTGTGGGACGCCGAGCGCGACTTCGTGCTCGGCTGCAACGCCCCGGTGCACCGCGGCTCGTACCAGCTGGCCGAGGAGGCCACTGACGCCTACGAGTCCGCCCGCGCCGCCATCGCGGCGTTCGTGGGAGCGCGCGACGACGAGATCGCGTTCACCAAGAACGCCACCGAGGCGCTGAACCTGGTCGCCTACGTGCTGGGCGACACGCGTGCCGGCGAGTTCGCGGTGGGCGAGGGCGACACCATCGTGATCACGGAGCTCGAGCACCACGCGAACCTGGTGCCGTGGCAGGAGCTGGCGCGTCGCACCGGTGCGACGCTGAAGTGGTACACGATGACCGAGGACGGCCGCATCGACCTCGACTCGCTCGAGCTCGACGACACCGTCAAGGTTGTCGCCTTCACCCACCAGTCCAACGTCACCGGCGCGCACGCCGACGTCGCCGAGATGGTGCGACGCGCCAAGGCCGTCGGCGCGCTGACCGTGCTCGACGCCTGCCAGTCGGTGCCGCACATGCCGGTGGACTTCCACGCGCTCGACGTGGACTTCGCTGCGTTCTCCGGCCACAAGATGTGCGGGCCAAACGGTGTGGGCGCGGTGTACTCGAAGCACCTCAACGAGCTGCCCCCGTTCCTCACCGGCGGCTCCATGATCGAGGTTGTGCGCATGGAGGAAACGACGTTTGCCCCGGCGCCGCAGCGCTTTGAGGCGGGCACCCAGATGACCTCCCAGGTCGTGGGGCTCGGCGAGGCGGTGCGCTTCCTCACCGAGATCGGCATGGAGGACATCCAGGCGCACGAGCGCGAGCTCACCGCCTACGCCCTGGAGCAGATGCAGCGTATCGACGGCCTCCGCATCGCCGGCCCCCTCACCGCCGACAACCGCGGCGGTGCGATCGCCTTTACGGTCGAGGGCGTGCATCCGCACGACCTGGGCCAGGTGCTCGACGCCGAGGGCGTGGCCATCCGCACCGGCCACCACTGCGCGTGGCCGCTGCACCGGGGCCTGGACATGCAGTCCACGTCGCGTGCGAGCTTTTACCTGTACAACACGCTGGACGAGGTTGATACCTTGGTGTCGTCGATTAACAAAGCGAAGGAGTTTTTCGCGCGATGAACCTCGAATCCATGTACCAGGAAGTCATCCTGGACCACTACAAGAACCCGCAGCACGCGGGGCTGCGCGAGCCGTACGAGGCGGAGGTGCACCACGTCAACCCGTCGTGCGGCGACGAGCTGACCTTGCGCGTCCACCTGTCCGAGGACGGCTCCACGGTCGAGGACGTCTCCTACGACGCCGAGGGCTGCTCGATCTCGCAGGCCTCCACCTCGGTGATGGCGGAGGAGGTCATCGGGCTGCCTGTCGACGAGGCGATGTCGAAGCTCGCCGCCTTCGACGAGATGATCACCTCGCGTGGCACCGTCGAGGGGGATGCAGCGAAGATCGGCGACGGCGTGGCATTCGCCGGCGTGGCCAAGTTCCCGGCGCGCGTGAAGTGCGCGCTGCTGGGGTGGAAGGCGTTCCAGGCGGCGACGTCGGACGCACTGGGAGAGAAGGAGTAAGCGATGACTGATGCAGAGAAACAGGCCGAGCGTCCGCAGCAGACCGAGGAGCAGCTCAAGCTCATCGGCGAGGTGGAGGAGTTCCTCCACGACGTGATCGACCCGGAGCTGGGCATCAACGTGGTCGACCTCGGTTTGGTCTACGACCTGTGGATTGAGGATCGCGAGGGCAAGACCGTCGCGGTGGTCAACATGACGCTGACCTCGCCGGCGTGTCCGCTCACCGACGTGATCGAGGAGCAGGCGACCCAGGCGGTCGTGGCCAACACGGCGGTCGACGAGCTGGACCTGAACTGGGTTTGGATGCCGCCGTGGGGCCCGCAGTTCATCACGGAGGAGGGCCGCGAGCAGCTCCGCGCCCTCGGGTTCGCGGTGTAAAAGCACCCCTCGAAGTCCCCCCCCAGGTTGTTAACCTGTGGGGGATTTCCGCGTTTTGAAGGAGGACTGTTGTGAACCTTGGACTCGGCGAAATACTGGTTATGCTCGGTACCGCTAGCCTGGTAGCGCTGCCGATTTTGGCAATTCTGTGGATCGTGCGCTCAGTGTCGAAGAAGTAGCTGGCGATTTGGGGGCGGTTGATACAGTGAACCCCCGTGATTGTCACCAATGATCTCGAGGTCCGCGTCGGCGCGCGCACGCTTCTCGACGCCCCCGGCCAGCACCTCCGCGTCCAACCCGGCGACCGCATCGGCCTGGTCGGCCGCAACGGTGCCGGCAAGACCACCACGATGCGCATCCTGGCGGGAGAGACCGAACCCTATGGCGGCTCGGTGACCCGCTCGGGCGAGATCGGCTACCTCCCACAAGACTCCAAGGAGGGCGACATCGAGCAGACCGCCCGCGACCGTGTGCTCTCGGCCCGCGGCCTGGACCAAATCCAGCGCTCGATGGCGAAGCAGCAGAAGCTGATGGAGGAGACCGACGGCGCGGAGCGCGACAAGGCGATCGCGAAGTTCTCCCGGCTGGAGGAGCGCTACCAGGCCCTCGGTGGCTACGAGGCGAACGCGGAGGCAGCCCAGATCTGCGACAACCTGGGTCTGCCGGAGCGCGTCTTGGACCAGCAGCTGAAGACGCTTTCGGGCGGCCAGCGCCGCCGCGTCGAGCTTGCCCAGATCCTGTTCGCCTCGCGCCAGGGCTCGGGTAAGTCCCAGACCACTCTGCTCCTGGACGAGCCCACCAACCACCTCGACGCCGACTCCATCGCGTGGCTGCGCAACTTCCTGTCCAAGCACGAGGGCGGGTTGATCATGATCTCTCACGACGTCGAGTTGCTCGACGCGGTGTGCAACAAGGTCTGGTTCCTGGACGCGGTGCGCGCCGAGGCCGACGTGTACAACATGGGCTTTGCCAAATACAAGGATGCCCGAGCCTTGGATGAGGCCCGGCGCCGCCGCGAGCGCGCCAACGCCGAGAAGAAGGCCTCGGCGCTGCAGAAGCAGGCCGCGAAGCTGGGCGCGAAGGCGACCAAGGCCGCGGCCGCGAAACAGATGCTGGCGCGCGCCGAGCGGATGATGGGGGAGCTCGACGAGGTCCGCGTCGCCGACAAGGTCGCCTCCATTTCCTTCCCGGAGCCGGCGCCCTGCGGCAAGACGCCGCTGTTTGGCAAGGGTCTGACCAAGATGTACGGCTCGCTCGAGGTCTTCGCGGGGGTGGACTTGGCGGTGGACAAGGGCTCGCGCGTGGTGGTGCTGGGCACGAACGG
Organism: Corynebacterium sp. HMSC05H05; assembly: GCF_001807265.1. Lineage (GTDB taxonomy): Bacteria > Actinomycetota > Actinomycetes > Mycobacteriales > Mycobacteriaceae > Corynebacterium. The sequence goes on along the minus strand of NZ_KV788386.1, from coordinate 124,394 downwards.
TGCCGGCAAGACCACCCTGCTCAAGCTGCTTGCCGGGGTGGAGCGCACCGACGGCGAGGGCGGCGTGGTCTCGGGCCACGGGCTGAAGATCGGCTACTTCGCTCAGGAGCACGACACCATCGACGGCGACAAGACCGTCTGGGAGAACACCATCGAGGCCTGCCCCGACGCCGGGCAGCAAGACCTGCGTGGCCTGCTCGGCGCGTTCATGTTCTCGGGCGACAAGCTGGAGCAGCCCGCCGGCACCCTCTCGGGCGGTGAGAAGACCCGCCTCGCGCTGGCCACCCTCGTCTCCTCGCGCGCGAACGTGCTGCTCCTCGACGAGCCCACGAACAACCTCGACCCCCAATCCCGCGAGCAGGTTCTGGACGCGCTGAAGACCTACACGGGCGCGGTGGTCCTGGTCACCCACGACCCGGGCGCGGTGCGCGCGCTTGAGCCGGAGCGGGTCATCATCATGCCCGAGGGCGACGAGGACATGTGGAGCGACGAATACATGGAGATCGTCGAGCTCGCCTAACCTGCCACCGGCCAGGTGGGCGCACCTAGAACGGCGGGTACGGGTCTTGCCCCTTAGCCCATGGCGGGGGCTCCACCGGCCCGCGCGGGGGCGGAGGATCCGGTGGGTCTGGTGGTACTGGAGTTTCCGGTGGGGTTGCACCGCCACCGGGATCGGGCACGGTCGCTCGGTCTCGCTGCCGGTGCCGCTTCCGTAACCTGTTCACCGCCGAGTGTTCGGCCGCATCCGCGTGGTTGAACTGCAATGTTGCACACCCGGGCTCTTTCACCCCGGCTCGACCCGTTGTCGGGTCCACATCCATGTGACTGGTGTTGTTTCTGTGGTCTTTGAAGTCGTTGTTGCAGCGGTGGTGGGTCCGGCACAGCGCTGTCAGGTTGTCGATATTGGTGTCGCCGCCTTGCAGCCACGACGTGATGTGGTGGATCTCGGTCTCGGTCAGCGGGGCGGTGCAGCCGGTCCAGGCACACACGCCCTGGACCGCAAGTAAGGTGATCCGCTGCGCAAGCGACGCCAATCGCCGCGTCCGGTATAGGTTCAACGGCAACGACGTTGCGTCGTCGACAGTAAGCACGAAGTCCGACGTTCCATCCATGCCCAAACGCACGAGGTCGAAGGCGTCGAGCTCGATTCCGGTGTTGGTGGCGAACTTCGTGGTCGGCCCGGCCTCCGTCAGCTCGTCCAGCGTCACCGACACAACCACGGACGCGCACCCGCCGCCGGTTGGTTTCTCGCAGGCGTCATAATGCTTGAGTATCTCGGAGAACTGGTCGTACCTGCGTTGCGACGGCGTGCGGTAATCCTCCACACCCTCGGGGAGGTTCGAGTTGGGCACCAACCCCTTGTCCGTCAGCGCCTTAAACAGGGCTGAATCGGAAGCCACGGCATCGATGGTTATCGGGCACGTCCCGTCCGCGCGCTGGGCACCGATGTGCAGCCCTCGATTTTCCATGCCCGCGTTCGGGTTCGTGGGCTCGACGTGCTTACGGTTCTCCCGTTCGACCCAGCGCCGCACGGTGGCACGCAGATCCTTCACAGAACGCCGAGGCGCCTCCGCGAGCGCGTCCGCCTGGAGACGGGCACGCGCTCCCTTCGCATCCCCGACAAGCTTGTCTAGCTCTTGGCGGATCACGCGCTGTTTCTCGGCGTTCACGCGCTCGGCGGCACGGCGGGCTTCTTCTTGCTTGCGCCGCGCCTCTTCGCGGGCAGCCGCTCGAGCAGCCTCGCGGGCCGCTTCCTCCCGCTCTGCCTCCGCCGCCGGATCCGCGGGGGTTTCCTCACAATCGGTATCGAACAGGTCGGTGACCTGCTCCTCTTCAACCTCGGGCTCACCGTAGTAGTCCCGGCCTCGGGCGAGACGGTCGTAGGCAACCTTGGGCTCCAACCCAAGCTTCTTCTGCAGGTACTGATTGGCGTGCTTTGAGCCGACGACGCGCCCGGCGTCGTCACGCTCGCACACGTACGCGAAAAGCGCGTCGAGCGTAGCCTTCACGTTGAATATTGCTTCGAGGCGCTCGAAATCCTCCCGAACCTCCTCGAACTCGACCGCATCGGGGTCTGCACACAGGTCCTTCATGGCCAGGAGGGCATGAGTGATTGTGTCGACGTGCTTTCGCAGTTCAACGGTCATTTCGCCCTCCTTTCAAGTTGCCTAATCGAATGGGTTGACGATTAACCTACAAGCCGCCCCGACATAAACAGGATCTATGTCCACCAGCGAACACATAAGAAGAACAACTGTTACGAGGATCACATTGTTCAGAATGGCACAGCGCCAGCCCAGGGCTCATAGTCGGGATGTGAACCGACGGGCATCCGAGGCTGCGCCCAGGGGTCCACTAGCCGCCTAAATTCGGCCAACATACGCTCAACGGCCTCATTGGTGAGGTCCACAATCATCAGCAAATCGCCGTCAGCCGTGCTCATCCGAAGCGACTCGTTGGGGACATCAACGGTGGCCATCGGGCAGTCAACCTCGAGCGGTGGCGGTGTCGTAGTCGCGTACTCGTTGCCGATTTTCAGGAATTGAAACGGTTTCACCAAAGCGTTCAGCTCTCCGAAGTGCCAGAGGTCGGAGAAGAGTGAATCAACTGTCTGGCCCCAGTGAACTCGGGGAAGGAACTTCTCTATGGCGTCTTCACCGCCCACTGGGTAGAAGACGTCTATGCCGGAGGCGAGTTCTCCACTGCGTTCGCAAATGAGCCGCACCGCCGAGCGCTTCGGAAACTTCGGCGTCTCTCCGTATGGGTCTGGCTCATTTTTGGCCCAGACCAGCTCGAATAAGGGATACACGTCGTCTGGGGTTAGCGCGCTGCGCATCTTCGGCATCCCACTGACCTGCGGGGTCACCTCACCTCGAGCGTAATCCAACGTCAAATATTCTTCGCTGTGGACATTAAGAAGCTCGCCAGTGACGCTCGCGCCGAATGGCGTTGAGTTCCAGTGGAACACCCAAGTAAGTGCCTGCGCCAGCCCCCGAAAAGGATCTGAGGTGTCGATTCTGAATAAATTAATTTATATTTTCACAAAAGGTCTTGCGGGAAACGGAGAGCTAGACCATCATAAGTAATGAGACAGGGTTTCCTTTTTGATTCATGTCTCACTTGACCCCAACATCAGCGCCAAAGGTTTATTCTCTCCCGTCGCATATCTTCCAAATATATTTGAAGGGTGTTGCTCGTGAAAGTAAAGAAATTTCTATCCGCCACTTTGGTGGCATTTATCGGGTTACTTGTTTCCCCCACTGCAGTGGCCGCTCAGCCAATTGACTGGACTATTAGCCAAACAATCATTGGCCCGAAAGGCGAGGATCTTCCACTCCGCGTAGGGCAGGGAGATGAGCCCGGCAGTGTTGGTTTTGGGCTTTCTCACATCAAGGACAGTCACGGCGGTTTCGTTCCAGCCACTACAGAGATTGACACAGTTTTACATAACGCCCCCGAATGCAAAGGCGGCTTAAATGCAGGAAATGGCAAGAAAGAATGCTCTTACCCAATCAATGGAAGAGTTATGACGGTTGTTGCCACAGAGCGAGTAGATCCCGCAAGCGGAGACGGCCGACCTGTCGGAATAATCACTGCTTTCTACCGCTAGGAGAATAGTCATCAATCAATTTATTTCTATCACGACTGATGAAATCAAGTTTTTGAAAAATATATCCACCCAAATGTTTCAAGGCACCATACTCCCAGAGGAAACAATTTTAGCAGGAGTCGGCATCCAAGCGGGAAGAAACAGCGGCTCCCCCGAAAATCAGCTCTGGTACCACTTCGATCTCTTTAACCCTGGACTTCACGAAGGAAAAGTTGTTCGTCTTTGGGGAAGATTCCCTGATTTAAGTAAAAATGAAGAATCTATCGAGTGGGACGAAATGCTCCAGGGCTCTGGTTTTGTAGAGATGTTCCTTACCTCAACCCCTGAAAAGAATAGATTCAATTCTATGGAATATATCCAGAAAGGATGATCACCAATGGTATGGAAAAAAGGGCTCACTTTAATAGGTTGCGCTTTACTAACTGCAGTGTCCCCCGTCACCGCCCAGGCATCTGAAAATAATCAGTATCAACCTGGGGACACCGTGCCACTCTCTGTCGACCCAGACGGTTTTCTCCCAAATACGGCTGAGGGCGAAATTAGCTTCTTTTCCGCCTCATCCCCGGTTGCTACCTGCGTTAACGTCCAGCCAAGCGCTGACAACGTAAAAGTAACAAATAATTGCCCAGGGAAACAGGGAATCAAAGTCTTAATCGCTTTCGGCCAAGATTCTGAATGCGTATATCTCGCACCTCACGCAACGCACGATCATCACTTTGGCAGTTGGTGGAACCACAAAGCAAGGTTTGATGGCGTTGTTTCCTGCTAATGCTCAAGAGTATCTAGGATAGGTATAGTCAGTCTGATTGTCGCCTACACCTTCACCTGGGACATGATGGCAGCAAACTTCTCAACATCAGCTGTTACGTCCTCGGCTCAAATGAGAGATTTTAGAAGACGTACGAGTGAAGCAATCGCCGATATTGCAAATATTTGGCCCATCGCCGGCATTGAAGCTTCCACCGAGGGGGTCACTGTCACCAAGACAACAACGTCAATCCGACCACGAGCACCACGCCCACAGCTCGACTAACCCCAGTAACCACTAAGCGCCCCACGCGGGCGCTTTCTTTATACCCAAATTAGCCTGCGCAGATTTACGCATACGAGCATTTCCCCAGGTCAAAGCTGCGCATAAGTTGACACATATAGATTGTTTTGCCTGCCTCGGTGCGTGGCCGGGAGGTGACATGCCTGCAAACAACTCGTTGGGCATGGACAAGGCAGCGCTGGATGGTTGTCTGTGGCCACAGTTGGCGGATCGCACGTGTACCCCACCCGCACAGACACACTTTCTGTCGCATATCCCGCTTTTATAATCCCTAAATTTGTCGACGTTTTTGCCAAATAAAATGGGTTTAAGCCATATGGGGGCTAAATGACACCGGTGTTATTCACTAGCCATGACACGCGAAAAATATGCCTTTTACCTGCGGTTACGTATGGCTAGACATATGGCAAGCCATACGTAACCGCATTTCAGCTGCACAGGGCTGTCTGCGCAGATTTACCCTCATGGAATGAAACCCCAGGTCAGGCTGCGCTAATTTACCACACACTCTGCTCTGATTTACCCATACGGTGGCGAATTATCCAGAGCAACAGTAATACAGAAATACAGTAATACAGGTGCCATAAACCTGTGCGCAAAAATGTCACCGAGAATCAACTCGAACTGCATAATGTTTGGATCGACTGTGATCCCGCAGGGTTCGCAGTTAACGCGTTCGGTAATGATGTGCAGAAGTTTACGACGTTGCATTTTCAATCTCCTTCGGTTCGGAAGATTTGTTTCCGCGAACGTACAAACCGAAACATAAACCGCACAAGAGTTTGTCCATCATAGTGAGCATCTTGCTTATCGACGGACGAAACGTGGACCCCGAAACCAGCCCGCTACACTCGCAATATGGCAAGAAACAACGAGATCATCGAGACCATCCGGGACGCCTGGAACGGACTGTCCTCCGACCAGAAGACCCTCGCCGGCGTGCTCGCCACCATCGACACCGCCGGCAAGGCCTTCGCGTTGCGCGACCTCGCACGCACCAACTCCAAGCGTGTCCGGGGGCCGAAGTGGCTGTGGACCCCGGTGATCGGCGCAGTCAACACCCTGGGCTGGGTCGCCTGGTTCGCGGTGGGCAAGAAGCGCTAGCTACAGACCACGCTGCCCCGCGTAGAAGCGAACGCGTGTTACCGGCGCGGTTTTCGCCTTCTGCCAGGGATAGCGGTCACCCGCGGCCTCGATGGGCTCGCTGAGCTCGAGGAGTGTGTCGGTCCCGCAGGAGCCACCGACGGTCAGGGTATTGCCCTCAATTTCGATGTCAGAGGCAAAGGTCCTCTCCGTACGTCGCTGCGCCACAAGCAACGCAGGCACCTCGGCGAACACCGTTCTCCCGCGGCGCAGAACCAGGGCGTCAGGCCCCTCGTAGCTTGGCCGGATAAGTTCTCCGGCGATGAGCGACCACACCCACACAACAGCCCAGAGCGAAAGCAGTAGCGCTACCAGCCGCACCCATCCTGCGGGCAAAAGCAGGTGCACAACAACCATCTCAATGGCCAAAACTGCGGTGACAAAGCCAAGCATCTGCAACCGCCCAGGTGGATGGGGGAGCGGCGACGCGCCATCGGGCACGAGACAGCGTCCACGGATCCACCGTCCCAAGTCGCGGTACAGCCCCAGTTCGAACTTCGCTACCCGGTATGCAGGGTGCTTCTTCAGCAACGTTATCGCTCTAGATGCCACGGGTGAGCTCCTCCAACACCACCCGCTGGGCGCCCCGGGTGGGAAGATCCTTCACCTGGAGCGGGACGGAACCCTGCCGCAGGGTAGGGAGGACGTCTCGCATAATTCCGCGTGCAAAGAGTGCCGAGAGCGTCGCCGAAATCTGCGGAACATCGACATCCCGTGAATGCATTGCCCCAAGCTCACCCCACACATTGACGGACTTACGCGCCGCCTCCACACAGGAAGCATCCTTGAGGTTTGCCCTGAGCTGCGCCCACGTCGCCTCGGTCGCGACGCCAGTGAGCGCCATGAGGTCCCAGGAATCGAGCTCTATCTGCAGCAGCGCAGCATCGTCGATCACATCCGCAAGTTTGTCGCTAATATCGCGCGGGCACCCGGCGGGCGCCTCCGCGATAGCCAGCAGCCGGGACCGCTGCCTCTCCAGATGGGCGATGTGGCCGTCCAACATGGCAATTGAACGTTGTACTGCGTCTTCACGTTCGATGTCGGCGACTGGAACACCGGCGTCGATAAGCGCACGCGCCCGAATCACCGCCACTAGATCGCTGACGGAGTAGTCGCGGTAGTTGCCGCTGGTGCGCGCAGGTTCTGGCACAACTCCGCGTTCGTGCAGGTGGCGCACCGAGCGGACGGAGCAGCCGGCTGCCGCAGCCACGTCTGAAATCTTCACGCACCAAAACTTAAACCCTCACATCGTGTGAGGGTCAAGCACTAGTTCCTGAACCCGTGCACCGGCGCGGGGATGAACCCGCCGCGGTGGATGAACTCGTCGTTGCCCACCGTGTTCACCGGAATCACCGGTGCGTAGCCGAGCAGGCCGCCGAAGTTCACTTCGTCGCCGGGCTTGGTGCCGGGCACCGGAATGAGGCGAGAGGCGGTGGTCTTGTGGTTCATCATGCCGATCGCGGCTTCGTCGGCGATCATGCCCGCGATGAGCTCGGCGGAGGTGTCGCCGGGGATGGCGATCATATCGAAACCGACGGAACAGATCGAAGTCATCGCCTCGAGCTTGTCCATGGAAATGGCGCCGCTATGAACCGCGTCGATCATGCCCTTGTCCTCGGAGACCGGGATGAACGAGCCGGACAGGCCGCCCACGCGGGAGCAGGCCATCATGCCGCCCTTCGTCACGGCGTCGTTGAGCAGCGCCAACGCAGCGGTCGTCCCGTGCGTGCCCACCTGGTCCAGGCCCATGCGCTCGAGCACGTGCGCCATCGACACCGCCGGCAAGGCCTTCGCGTTGCGCGACCTCGCACGCACCAACTCCAAGCGTGTCCGGGGGCCGAAGTGGCTGTGGACCCCGGTGATCGGCGCAGTCAACACCCTGGGCTGGGTCGCCTGGTTCGCGATGGGTAAGAAACGCTAATCATTCACAGTGCTGCCCTCCGCATAGAAGCGAACACATCTGGCCGGCGCAGGTTTCTTCCCCTGTCAGGGGCGACGCAGCGCCAAAAAGTCAGGGGGCTCGTAGCTGGGCCGGAAGCACTCTCAGGCGGTGTTTGACTACACCCATGCAGCCGCCCAAAGCGAAAGTAGCGTGCGACCCGCCACGACAATCCTGCAGGAAAGCAGGTGCAAAAAACTGACTAGACGGCCGAAAACAGGCTCATTAATGCAAGGATCCGTAAACGTTCCGTGGGTAAGAATACCTCTGGGTCACTCATAAACGGTCGAGGAGCCACCTTCCTGGGTCGCGTTGTAGTCCCAGCTCGTGTTTGAGCGTCCGCCCCCGTTAGCGACGTTAAAACCTTGGGTACCACGGTAGAACTCCTTCCATACCGATTCCTGAGAGCCCTTGGTGGTAAATCTTTCACCTGATTGCTATCAAGGCAACTTCGTAGACACCTGGTTAGGATCGTGTTAGTGTCAGTAGTGCGATGTCCATGAGGAGGTAATATCGTGTTTCGTCGAGTGCTGGATATTACAGCTGTGACCAGTCTAGTGGTGCTTCTCGTTGCCATGACAGTTAATGCGCAGGCCCACCCTTCGACATCCGAAATCAATGCAATCTTCGACGAGTTCGTAGAGTACGAAGATAACGGCCTGATGATGTTCAACACCGTAGAAGCCCGTGAAGCCGGTGTGGAAGACGACATCTTGGAAATCGGTGAAACATTCAACGACATATCGCAAGAGAAGTGGGTTAACGAGGAGGGGCCTTCAACCGTTGCTCGGGCTCCTCTGGTGGATCGTTGGAACTACTGCGGAGCCGGCAATTCCGGCCCCGGAGCCCCACAAAACAGCGCGGACTCCGTTTGCCAACGACACGACACCTGCATAGGAGACGCAAATGGAGACCGCTCCGCGATGATTGCCTGCGATGTTGCGTTTGTGGCCACCATGAACAACATCAAGGGGGAGTACGGTGGAGCAGATCGAACTTACATTGAGGCAGCGATTCAGGTAATCCGTGCTGCCATGACCTGCCGGCCGGTGTGCTGACATCTATTTTTGAGATAGTGGCGATAGTTTCGTCTTCCGGAGGGGAGAACTGATGGACGGTATCGTGTCCGCACTCGCACTTGGATTGTTACTGGTCCTGGCTCCTACCGCGGTCGTCGCCGTTCTGATCTACGTTTGCAGTAGTGGCATCAAGAGGGATGGTCGCGTTCAATCAGGTCTATCCAGCACCAGCTACGCGGTCACTTTAGCTGTCATTAGCTGCGCCATTGTGGCTCTTGTATCCGCAGGCATTGACAGTTGGGCTGCGTCTCAAGCAGATGAAGACATGGCTGTTGTAACAATTCCCATCTTGCTTGTGGTCTGCTTGTTGGCAAGCGCAAAGGTTCCAGCGGACCCCGTCCGTGGACCGCTCATGGGCGCGCTGGGTGCTACTGCGGGGGCTGCGCTCTATTACCCGATCATGACGGCGGTTCAGGGGCCAGGCGATCACACCGCCCTATGGGGTATCGGGATGTTGTTTGTTTGGATAGCATGTGGAATCCCACTGTTTATTACGGCAATTGTCATCGCGACGGTGCGAGCACGGGCGTGATCGGTCAAATGTTGAATCATGGATGATCGGAGATTGTCTCGGCCGCTAGTTCCTGAAACCGTGCACCGGCGCGGGGATGAACCCGCCGCGGTGGATGAACTCGTCGTTACCCACCGTGTTTACTGGAATGACCGGTGCGTAGCCGAGCAGGCCGCCGAAGTTCACTTCGTCGCCGGGCTTGGTCCCTGGCACCGGAATCAATCGCGAAGCGGTGGTCTTGTGGTTCATCACACCGATAGCAGCCTCGTCGGCGATCATGCCCGCGATGAGCTCCGCAGAAGTGTCGCCTGGGATGGCGATCATGTCGAAGCCCACGGAGCAGATCGAGGTCATCGCCTCGAGCTTGTCCATGGAGATGGCACCGCTGTGAACCGCGTCGATCATGCCCTTGTCCTCGGAGACCGGGATGAACGAGCCGGACAGGCCGCCCACGCGGGAGCAGGCCATCATGCCGCCCTTCTTCACGGCATCGTTGAGCAGCGCCAACGCGGCAGTCGTCCCGTGCGTGCCCACCTGGTCCAGGCCCATTCGCTCGAGCACGTGCGCCACAGAATCGCCCATCTCCGCCGTCGGCGCGAGCGAGAGGTCCACGATGCCAAACGGCACGCCGAGGCGCTCGGCAGCCATGGTCCCCACGAGCTGCCCCGCGCGGGTGATCTTGAACGCGGCCTTCTTAATCTCCTCGGCGACCTCGTTCAGGCTCGCACCCTTCAGCGGGGCGATCGCGTTGTCCACCACACCCGGACCAGACACACCCACCGAGATCACCGTGTCGGGCTCCTCAATGCCGTGGAACGCGCCGGCCATGAACGGGTTGTCGCCCACGGCGTTGGCGAAGACGACCAGCTTTGCGCAGGCGATGGAGGAGCGGTCCGCGGTCGCCTCTGCGGCCTCCTTCACAATTTCGCCCATCTTGGCCACGGCGTTCATGTTGATGCCGGCGCGTGACGACGCCACGTTGACCGACCCGCACACGTTATCGGTGACGCTGAGCGCCTCCGGAATGGAATTGATCAGGCGCTTATCGGCGGTCGTGCCGCCCTTTTCCACCAGCGCGGAGTAGCCGCCGACGAAGTTCACGCCGAGCTCGCCGGCCGCGCGATCCAGCGCGCGGGCAATCTCCACCGGGTTGCCCTCGGCGCCCGCCGCCACCAGCGCGACGGGGGTGACGGAGATGCGCTTGTTCACGATCGGGATGCCCAGCTCGCGCTCTATACCCTCGCACACCGGCACCAGGTTGCGGGCGCGCTCAACTACGCGGTCGTACACCGCCTGCGCGGTGGCCTCCATCGTCGGGCGGGTGCAGCCGATAAGCGAGATGCCCATGGTCACGGTGCGGATGTCTAGGCGGTAATCCTCGATCATGCGGATGACGTCGAGGAACCGCGCGTCTGAAAACTCGAAATTCACTTGCGCCCCTTAGATGTCGTTGATGGCGCTGAACAGGGCCTCGGACTGGATGCGCACGACCATGCCGAGCGGCTTGCCGGCGGCGTCGAACGCCTCCTGCAGCGCCCCCATGTCCACCTCGCCCTCGGGCAGTGCAACGCGCATGATCATGGTGAAAAAGTCGTCCATGATGGTCTGGGAGACGTCGAGGATGTTCAGCCCCTCGTCGGCTGCGGTTTTCGCAACTGCGGCGATGACGCCGGGACGGTCCTTGCCAGTGGTCGTAATAATTGCGTGCATGCGCAAAGTATAGGCGCTGAAATAGCGTTACGGTGGGCGTTATGGAAACACCTAAGCAAAGCCAACACGTGCTCGTTCTCGGTGCGGGTGGCAACGTCTCGCGCCACTCCGTCCCCAAGCTCGTAAAAGCTGGTCACAGCGTCAGCGCGCTCGTGCGCAACCCGGACCATGTGCAACAGCTTGTCGACGACGGCGCGACCGCCATCGTCCGCGACCTCACCACCCTCGACGAGGAGGACTGGGCCCGCCTGCTCACCCCGTTCGACGTGGTCGTGTGGTCCGCGGGCGCCGGTGGCGGCTCGGCAGAGCGCACTTACGCCGTGGACCGCGACGCGGCGATGGCCATGATCGACGCGCTCGAGGAGCTCGGCGAGTTCGCTCCGTTTACCGTCATGGTTTCCTACGCCGGCGCCGCTGAGGCCACCACGGAGGACGACGGCGGCCCGTGGTACGCCTACGTCGAGGCGAAGAAGGCCGTCGATAAGCGTCTGCTCGCCTCCGACCTGACGTACCAGATCCTCGGCCCCACCCGTCTCACCGATGATCCGTCGGAGGGCATTGCGCTTCTCGACGACCAAAGGGACCCCTCGTCAGAAACCCCGCGCGAGCTTGTGGCAGATGTGATCGTCGAGTCGGTCGGCCGCGGCACGCAGTTCGACCGCAACCCGCTCGATTTCGAAGGCGGCGACGCGAAGGTCTCGGAGATTTAGTCGAACCGGCCCTCGGTGCAGAGCCGGGCGAATGTGCGCAACAGCCCATTCGCCCGGCTCACGTCGTGGTTGGGCAGGTCGGCGACGATGCGGGCGTACTCCTCGGCGGGGAAGTAGCCGTAGTCGTGGAAGAAGTCCATGCGTGTGCGCATCGCGTCGGCATCCATCTCGGCGTGGAACTGGGTGGCCCACACCCGGGCGCCGTAGCGGACCATCTGCACCAGGCCGTCGGGTCCGGTGGCCACAACGGTGAGGGAATCGGGCACGCGCATCGGGTTCTCGGTGTGGCCGGTCAGGGCGGTGAACGTGCCGCTGGGACCGGCGAGCTCGTCTTCCGCAACCACGTTCACGGTGGTCGGGCCGGACGGCTCGGGGTGGGTGCGCCCGACCTCGCCGCCGAGGTGATCCACCAGCCAGGAGATGCCGAAGCAGACAAAGAAGACGGGTTTGCCGGAGTTGACGGTGGCGGACAGGATGTCGTCGATACGCTTGTGCCACGCGTCGCGCTCGGGGTTGGTCACATTCAGAGAGCAGCCGCCGACGATGATGCCGCTGACGGGGTCGAGGGGGCCGAGCTCGGAGTCGGGGGAGTCGATGACGCGCAGCTCCATGTCCACTTCGCTTACGCCCGTGGCGCGCAGGGCGTCGTGGTATTCGGCGTGGGCGACGTCCGGCCCGATCTCGCCGTTGCGAAGGGAGAGGAAAAGCAGCTTTGACATAGCGGCAATTCTATACCGCTTAGTCTATTCTTCGGAATTACCCGCGAACCGACTGCTCTACCACGTCGAGCATCGCCTCGAGCCGGTCCACGGGCTCGCCTGAAGCGAGCTTGGTGATGAATCCCTCGAGCACTGTCTCCAGGTAGGTCTGCACGACGGCGACGGGGACGTCGTCACGCATGTGCTTGTTGGACTCCAAGCGCGCGCGGACCGCAAGGTCCAGCACCTCCTGGTGCTCGCGCCAGCGCGCCTCGAATTCGGGGTCGGTGCGCAGCTTGCGGAGGATCTCGGCGCGGGTGGTGAACCAGTCGTTGGAGCTGCGGTCCACGAGCATGCCGCGCATGACCTCCACCAAACCACGCTCGCTGACCACCTGGGCCTGGCGTTCTGCGTCTGCCTCGGCGATGGCCAGAAACAGCGTTTCCTTGTCGCCGAAGTGGTGGAAGATCGCACCACGGGTTTTGCCCGTGGCCTCTTCCAGGCGGGCCACGGTTGCCCCCTCGTAGCCGTAGTGCGCGAAGCACACACGGGCGGCGTCGATGATCTCGCCGCGGCGGCGCTGCAGCTCTTCGTCGCTGACAATCGGCATAAGGGGGCTCCTTCGGGCTCCAGATAGTGGGGAGAAAATGGGGAAGGGGCCCCGCACGCCGCGGGGCCCCTTACGCGATGGCCGGAAGCGTGTTAGCTCTTGACCATCTGACGCAGCACGAACTGCAGGATGCCGCCGTGGCGGAAGTACTCCGCCTCACCCGGTGTATCCACGCGCACCACTGCGTCGAACTCGACAGCGTCGGCGCCGTCCTTCTCAGCCTTGACGTGGACCGTGGCCGGGATCTCACCGTTGTTGAACTCGGTGATGCCGGTGATGGAGAAGGTCTCGGTGCCGTCCAGGCCGAGGGACTCGTGGGACTGGCCCTCCGGGAACTGCAGCGGCAGCACGCCCATGCCGATCAGGTTCGAGCGGTGGATGCGCTCGAAGGACTCGGCGATGACGGCCTTGACGCCCAGCAGGTTAGTGCCCTTTGCGGCCCAGTCGCGGGAGGAACCGGTGCCGTACTCCTTGCCGGCGATGACCACCAGCGGGATGTTCTTCTCGGCGTAGTTCATCGCGGCGTCGTAGATGTAGGCCTGCGGTGCGCCCTCCTGAGTGAAGTCGCGGGTGTAGCCGCCCTGCTCGTCCACCAGCTGGTTGCGCAGGCGGATGTTGGCGAAGGTGCCACGGACCATGACCTCGTGGTTGCCGCGGCGGGAGCCGAAGGAGTTGTAGTCCTTGCGCTCAACGCCGTTGGCGTCCAGGTAGTTCGCGGCCGGGGTGCCCGGCTTGATGGAGGAAGCGGGGGAGATGTGGTCGGTGGTCACCGAGTCGCCCAGCTTCGCCAGCACGCGTGCGCCCTCAATGTCCTGGACTGCCTCTGGCTCCTCCGGCATGCCGTCGAAGTACGGCGCCTTGCGGATGTAGGTGGAGTCCTCATTCCAGTCGAAGGTCTTGCCGGTCGGGATATCCAGGCCCTGCCACTGCTCGTCGCCCTTGAACACGTCGGCGTAGTCAGCCTCGTACATTTCGCGGGAGATGGTGCCTGCGATGGTCTCTTCGATCTCCTCGGTGGACGGCCAGACGTCCTTAAGGAAGACGTCGTTGCCGTCGGCGTCCTGGCCCAGCGGCTGGGTCTCGAAGTCGAAGTCCATGGTGCCGGCAATGGCGTAGGCGATGACCAGCAGCGGGGACGCGAGGTAGTTCATCTTCACGTCCGGGGAGATGCGGCCCTCGAAGTTGCGGTTGCCGGACAGGACGGCGGTTGCGGTGAGGTCGAACTCGTTGACGGCGTCGGAAACCTCGGCCGGCAGCGGGCCGGAGTTGCCGATGCAGGATGCGCAGCCGAAGCCGGAGAGGTAGAAGCCGACGGCCTCCAGGTCCTTCCACAGGTCCGCGCGCTCGTAGTAGCCGTCCACGACCTGGGAGCCCGGAGCCATGATGGTCTTGACCCACGGCTTGGCCTTCAGGCCCTTCTCGGCGGCCTTGCGTGCCAGCAGGGCGGCGCCGACCATGACGGACGGGTTGGAGGTGTTGGTGCAGGAGGTCACTGCGGCGATGGCCACGAAGCCGTGGTCCAGGGTGTACTCGCCGCCCTTCGGGGACTCGACGATGACCGGTTTGGACGCGCGGCCCTCTGCGCCCTCGGCGGCGGACTCGCCGTTGGCGGCCCAGGACTCGTTGTAGGAGACAGCGTCGACCTTCTCTGCGCGAACCGGCTCTTCGGTGCCCTCGCCTGCGGTGTTGTAGTCCGGCAGCTGCTTGCGGAAGGTGTCCTTGGACTCGGACAGCAGGATGCGGTCCTGAGGGCGCTTCGGGCCAGCGATGGACGGCACAACGGTGGACAGGTCCAGCTCGAGGTACTCGGAGTACTCCGCCTCGGTGGCGTCCTGCTCCAGCCACATGCCCTGTGCCTTGGCGTATGCCTCGACGCGATCGATGTCCTCCTGGGAACGGCCGGTCAGGTGGAGGTAGTTGATGGTCTCCTCGTCGATCGGGAAGATCGCGCAGGTGGAGCCGAACTCAGGGGACATGTTGCCGATGGTGGCGCGGTTCGCCAGCGGGATTTCCTTGACGCCGTTGCCGTAGAACTCGACGAACTTCTGCACCACGCCGTGCTCGCGGAGCATCTCGGTGATGGTGAGCACGACGTCGGTTGCGGTCACGCCGGTCGGGATCTCGCCGGTGAGCTTGAAGCCGACGACGCGCGGGATGAGCATGGAGACCGGCTGGCCCAGCATCGCAGCCTCAGCCTCGATGCCGCCGACGCCCCAGCCCAGGATGCCCAGGCCGTTTTCCATGGTGGTGTGGGAGTCGGTGCCGATGCAGGTGTCCGGGTAGGCCAGGCCCTCGTTGTCGAAGATGACGCGGGAGAGGTACTCGATGTTGACCTGGTGGACAATGCCGGTGCCCGGCGGGACGACGCGGAAGTTGGAGAAGTTCTCTGCACCCCAGCGCAGGAACTGGTAGCGCTCCTCGTTGCGCTGGTACTCGATCTCGACGTTCTTGTCGATCGCGTCGGTGGAGCCGAATGCCTCGATGATCACGGAGTGGTCGATGACCATCTCGGCCGGGTTCAGCGGGTTGACCTGGTCCGGATTGCCGCCGAGGGTGCTCACGGCCTCACGCATGGTTGCAAGGTCGACCACGCACGGCACGCCGGTGAAGTCCTGCATGAGAACGCGTGCCGGGGTGAACTGAATCTCCACGCTCGGCTCTGCCGAGGGGTCCCAGTTCGCGATTGCCTTGATGTGGTCCTCGGTGACGTTCTTGCCGTCCTCGGTGCGCAGGAGGTTCTCGCCCAGCACCTTCAAGGAGTAGGGGAGTTTCTCCATGCCTTCGACTGCGTCGAGCGCGAAGTAGTCGTAAGACTTACCGCCGACCTCGAGCGTCTTCTTGGCACCGAACGAGTTCTTGCTTTCTGCCACGGTGAGCTCCAATTCTCGTCGTATCAAATCAGGGGTTAGCGACCCTATGGTCAAGCCACCAGTTTATGCGACCTTCCATAGTTCCGCGCCCATATTAACAGTACGCCCGTTATGTTTTCGCATTGCGCTTATCGACACACCTTCGGACTCCATCGTTACACTCCACATTCGACCACTCAGATCGCTGGACCGTGCAAGGAGCGAGGCCAATGCAGAACGAAGCAACGCTTGAAGAGCTCGTCACTCAGCTCGCGTCGTCTCCAGTGGCGTTCGGCACCGAGAATCCAGTCAATGCGGAGCTGGGTCCAGCACTGGAGGTCGCTCTCGCAGACGCCGGCAATGACTCTTTCGACCCGGCGGGAATGATCGTGCTCGAGCAGACCCCGCCGGTGATCGCCGATCTCCGCGACCTGGCGCAGGACACGGCCGCCGAAACCGGGCTCGACACGGTACTGGTTCGCACCCCGCAGGTGGCTGTCGGTGTGAGCGACTCTTTGACTCGCGCGCAGGTGGAGCGCGGGGAGCGGGCCATGGCCGCCGAGCCGGACTACGTTGCGGGCGTCCACGCCTTCGCCGACGCAGCCAACGGGTTTTCGGTGAACTGGCCGCTGATTGTCGCGGTCGTGCTCGTGGTCCTTGCCGCGGTAGCCGCGGCGGCTGTGTTCTCCGCCCGCCGCGGGTAATCGTCGACAAGCTTGCTGCCTTGACGCACCGCTCGCAAAAGTTGACTCGCCAGCTAAAAACCCGCAGGTCAGATTCTGCATTGTTATCGGTTCGGTCAACTTTTGCGAACCCGCATCCGCCGGTGTGACAAACATCACGTAACGCGCACGAGCCATGGTTTGCGCTGGTGAGGCGTGTGTGAATCATGTGAATAGCCTTGACTGCCGAGATTGTTTGTAACAAAAGGGATACAAGTTTGTTGCCTTGACGTATGGTTCCCGTATCGGCTCGCGGGTCGATGGTTGTCACACGCAACGCAATGGCACCGTCAGGGCGCTCTAGTCAAGCGCCCGCGAAGGTTCGGGCATGTGGGGAAGCACGCCGAGTACCAGGTTCCAGGGCACTGCTGTGCCAG
The DNA here is from genome assembly GCF_001807265.1 of Corynebacterium sp. HMSC05H05. Taxonomy (GTDB): domain Bacteria; phylum Actinomycetota; class Actinomycetes; order Mycobacteriales; family Mycobacteriaceae; genus Corynebacterium. The sequence continues at coordinate 107,385 of NZ_KV788386.1, read as the reverse complement.
CCGCGATTCGCGCTGCCGCGTCAGTAGTCAACATCTAGACCGCTCGTGGAACCGCTAGTCACGGTTTTCGCATGCGCTTTGACACCTCGGGTTTTCTTGATCGCCCGAGTGCTGCTGAAGTGTGCGCGGCGAGCGGTGTGAGGAGCACCTTCGTGGCTAATCCACAAAGGGGCACCCGGTTTGCTCGTGCGCGAAATGTGCTCGGCGCTACCGCGTGTGCCGCAACTGTTTCTTTGGCGGCGGGTCTAGTCAGCCCCGCCGCCACCGGTCAGAGTTCCACCTCTGCAATGGGCGAGCTCGTGACCGCTGTGTCCCGCGCTCAAGCCGACGTCGACGCGCTTAACCTGGACCTCGGCGGCCTGCAGGAGTCCGTCAACCAGTCCCTGGTGGACCTCCACGATGCGCAGGTGAAGGCCGAACAGGCCCGCCGCGGCAAGGACGAGGCGAAGCGGCGTCTCAACGAGGCGCAGGAACGTGTCGACGTCCTCCGGGCCGAGCTCGACGAACTGAGCCGTTCGCAATATCGCGGCGCAAGCCCGAGCGACGCCCTCGTCGCCGTCAGCGGCAAGGACACCCAGCGCGACGTGCTGGACCGTTCGCTTTTCCTGAGGCAGCGCTCTGAGGAAAAGCGGGCGAAGCTCGCCGAGGCCGAGCAGGCACGTGCTGAGGCCGCCAATGAGGAAGCCACGTTGCGTGAGGCCAGCGAACTCGCCGACGCGTCCGAGGCGGAAGCTAAGCAGGCCGAGGCAAGCGCGCGTGAGCTTCTCGACGCCAACCGCGCCGCGCTCGAATCCTCCGTCGCTGAGCGCGACGCCGCGCAGTCTCAACTGGACAGTGCGCAAAAGGAGCTGGAGCAGCAGCGCCCGGCACAGGCCGACACTCCAACCGACTCGCAGCCAGACGTGCCAGAGGCGCAGTCTGAAACTGCAGGCAGAGAGCACGCCGAGGCTGCCCCCGACAACGCCATCACTGCCGACCCTTACGCGGCCACCCTGACCGTGTCCAAGGGCGACACCACCTACGAGGTGCCGGAAGAGGTCGTGGACCTGGTGCGTCAGCGCGTCTCCAACGACGCCCCAGAGGCTCCCGAACCCAGCCGCGAAGTCGTGGTGGATGCCGTGCGCACGGTTGCGCAGACCTCCTCCGACAGCGACATCGCCGCGCTGTCCTCCCAGGGCGGCCTGCCGGCGCTGGACAGCGACACGATTGCCAAGGTTGGCGCCGTCGCCGCCGGCATCGCGATGGTGGGCGGCGTAGCGGCGAACCACGGCTCCTTCGACAATTCCAATACGGACACGGCGCAGTTGATTACCGCTTTCGCGGACGGCCTGAACGGCGCTTTGGGCACAGTCGAGCAAACTTCAGACACCGCGGAGTCCGGAGATTCTGCGGATTCCCTCTCCGCGGTGCTGCCAGAGGTCGAGACCGCCGCTGACGTCTCTGCGAAGTCGCAGAAGTCTGTCGCCGCGGTGTCGGATTCCTCCCAGGTGGAGGCTGTGATCGCGCGTGCACAGTCCCAGATTGGCACCCCGTACGTGTGGGGCGGCGGCGACGCCAACGGCCCGACTAACGGCGTCAACGGTGGTTCGGTCTCCGGCTTCGACTGCTCCGGCCTGGTGCTCTACGCGTTCGCGGCTGCCGGCGTGGCACTCCCGCACTACACCGGCTACCAGTACCAGCGCGGCACCCAGATCCCCGCCAGCGAGGCGCAGCGCGGCGACCTGCTGTTCTGGGGCCCGGGCGGTAACCAGCACGTGGCCATCTACCTCGGCGACGGCACCATGATCGAGGCGCCGCAGTCCGGCCAGAACGTCACCATTGCTCCGGTGCGTTGGTCCGGCATGGCTCCGAACGCGGTGCGCCTGCTTTAGCGGGATAAGCTCGAGGGCATGGCTCTCAACGACTACGACGCACTCCTCGTCCTTTCCTTCGGCGGCCCCGAGGGAGAGGACGAGGTTATTCCTTTTCTCGAGAACGTCACGCGCGGCCGCGGCATCCCCCGCGAGCGCCTTGCAGCGGTCGGCGAGCACTACTTCCACTTCGGCGGTGTGAGCCCCATCAACGCGCAGAACCGCGAGCTCATCGCCAACATCGAGGCCGAGCTTTCGGCGCGTGGCATTGACCTGCCTGTCTACTTCGGCAACCGCAACTGGCACCCGTTCGCGGAGGAGACAGCGAAGCAGTTGCTTAACGACGGCCACAGGAACGTCCTCGTCTTCGCCACCAGCGCCTGGGGCGGGTACTCAGCCTGCCGGCAGTACGACGAGGACATCCAGCGCATCCGCGAGGTGACGCCGGAGATCACCTACACCAAGCTCTGGCAGTTCTACGGCCACCCGACGTTCGTCGCGCTTGTGGCAGACGGACTACGAGCGGCCGTGGAGAAAGCGACCGGCGAGACCCGCGTGCTGTTTACCGCGCACAGCGTGCCCACGGTCGCGGACGAGAACTCCGGCGGCCCGGCAGACCAGCACCTGTACTCGAGGCAGGTTGCGGAGGCGGCGGAGCTCGTCGCAAAGCACGCAGGCGTAGACAGTTACGAGGTGGTGTGGCAGTCGCGCTCCGGGAACCCGGCGACGCCCTGGCTGGAGCCGGACGTGGTGGACCGGGCGCAGGAGCTTCAGCGCGAGGGGATGGAGCACCTCATCTGCGTGCCTCTCGGGTTCATCACCGACCACATGGAGGTGGTCTGGGACCTCGACACCGAGCTGAAGCAGGCGTGCGAGGAGATGGGCGTGACCTTAGAGCGCACCCCGACCGTCGGACTCGAGCCAGCGTTCGCGAGCATGGTGGTCGACATCGCCGAGGCTGCCGGAGCAGAAGTCAAGCCTAAAACCTTGTCTGGGGTTACTGTGCAGGGCTGCACTGTCAACGGCGCGCCGTGCAAGGAAGGCTGCTGCGCACCGGTGAAGCGCCCGCAGCGCTAACTCGACCACTCGCGCTGGTAATCCACCACCGCATCGGCCACACCGGCCATGCGGGCGGAACGGACGTGGCGCCACAGCGCGAAAAGTTGGGGGTCGAAGGAGTGGTCGCCCAGACGGTCGGTCACCGTCTCAATCGTTGCCGCAACGCGGTCGGCGCGGGCGAACAGCTTCGCCGCGCGCGGCGTGACGCCGGCGGGAAGCCCCGGGGTGTCGTAAAAGTCCGCCAGCGTGCCCACCGCCAGCCGCGGGTTCGGCAGCTCCTTGCGGGTGCCGCCTGCGGCCTCGATCAGCACCGCCGCTTGCTCGGTCGCGCGCGAGAGCAACTGGTCGGCCTCGCCGGGTGAAAGCCACTCCGGCTCCGGCAGCGGCTCCGGGTCCTCGAACCAGCGCCAGTTCACCCCGCTGCCCGAGTACTCCGGCACCAGGATGTGGTGCATGCTGGTGCCACGCACGACCAGGGCGCCGGCCTGCGTCAGCGCCTCCATCGCGGGCGAGCCGGCCCGAAGGCGCGGCGCCTGGCCTGAGCCCCAGAGGACGAGTCTGACTGCGGGTCCGGGGGTGGTCAGGTCGGCGGCGGAGCGGACGTCGTGAAGCAAATGCGCCATAGGCAGGCTGCCGTACGAATGCGCACCTCCGAGGTCCGTCAGCGCGTCGACAGTGTCGTCGGAAGACTCGACGTTGTAGAGCCAGGCAGCAAGCCAAACGGCGGTGTTCTGGAGGGGTGAATAGACTTCGGCGCGCGTGTGCATCCGGGACAGTGTAACGGGGCCGATACAATGCGGACGCATTATGGGAGATAGCCGGTACAGTGGAGACATTTTCAGCGGACACGCGCGCACGAAGCGCCCGACGTACCCGGAGATGCCGGCAGAGCCCGGCATCATCGTGGAGATTGTGGGCAACGACTTCGTCGGCGCAGTCGTCGAGTTCGAGCGCACGTATGACGGCGACTTCGTGCGTTTAGAGGACCGCTACGGCACGCAGCGGCTGTTCAAGATGCTCCCCGGCGCGTTCATGGTGGAGGGCCAGCGCGTGACGCTGACCCGTTACGTGGCACCGCGCGACGAAGGGCCGAAGAGGTCAAATTCCGGATCGCGCAAGGTGGCCAACGTGAAAGCCAAGGTTGCGATGCCGTCGCGTATCTGGGTCGAAGGTATCCACGACGCCGCGATTGTGGAGCAGGTCTGGGGCCACGACCTGCGCGTCGAGGGCGTGGTGGTGGAGTACCTCGAAGGCCTGGACAATTTGCAGGAGCGTCTCGACGAGTTCCAGCCCGGTCCCGGACGTCGCATCGGCGTGCTGGCGGATCACCTGATTGAAGGCACGAAGGAATCCCGGCTGGTGGAGAACGTCGGCCCGCACGTGCTGGTCACCGGCCACCCCTACATCGACATCTGGGCGGCAGTGAAACCGTCCAGCGTGGGCATCCCCGCGTGGCCGGAGGTGCCCTACGGCGAGGACTGGAAGACGGGCGTGTGCCGCCGCCTCGGCTGGTCGGACCCGAAGGAGGGGTGGCGCCGCGTGTCCTCCTCGGTGAGCACCTTCCGCGACCTGGATTCCACGCTCATCGGGGCGGTTGAGCGGCTGGTGGACTTCGTCACCAACCCCGAATTGTCCAAACACGACCTCTAGACAGATGTAGGGTAAATCACGTGGGACCTTTGCTTTGGTTTTTGGCCGCGGCGTTGTTGGCGCTGCTGGAATTGACCGTGGGCGAGCTGACGCTGCTCATGCTCGGCGCGGGCGCACTGACCACCGCGCTGGTGGCGCTCGGCGGCGTGCCCATGTGGGCGGAAGTCGCCGTGTTCGCCGTCTCGTCCGCGCTGTTCTGGTTCTTCCTGCGCCCGCCGCTGCGCCGCCGGATGGAAAAGCCGCTGGTGTTGGACGACTCCCCGCGGGCGCTCGTGGGCAGCACGGCCGAGGTCGTCGAGGACATTGTGGGTGGCAAGGGCCAGGTGCGTTTCGACGGCTCCCTGTGGTCCGCCCGCGGCCTCGACCCGGCGGAGACCATCCCGGCGGGATCCCGCGTGACCGTTTACGATATTGACGGCCCCGTCGCTGTCGTGTGGAAGGAGCCCTAAATGGGAGGGTTTATCACATTCTTTGTCATCATCGCGCTGGTGGTGGCAGTTCTCACCGCGTCAATCAAGCTGATCCCGCAGGGAGAAGCGGCGGTTATCGAACGGCTCGGCCGTTACACCCGCACCGCGTCCGGCGGGCTGACGTTTCTCGTGCCCTACATCGACCGTGTGCGCGAGCGCGTGGACACCCGTGAGCGCGTGGTGTCCTTCCCGCCGCAGGCTGTGATTACCCAGGACAACCTGACCGTGGCGATCGACACCGTGGTCACGTTCCAGATCAACGACCCGGCCAAGGCGATCTACGGCGTGGACAACTACCTCGTGGGTGTGGAGCAGATTTCTGTTGCCACCCTCCGCGACGTCGTCGGCGGCATGACGCTCGAGGAGACGCTGACCTCGCGCGAGACCATCAACCGCCGCCTGCGCGGCGAGCTGGACGCGGCCACTGCTAAGTGGGGCCTGCGCATCAGCCGAGTGGAGCTGAAGGCGATTGATCCGCCGCCGTCCATCCAGCAGTCCATGGAGATGCAGATGAAGGCGGACCGCGAGAAGCGCGCGATGATCCTCACCGCCGAGGGTAAGCGTGAGTCCGACATCAAGACCGCAGAAGGCGAGAAGCAGGCGCGCATCCTCTCCGCCGAGGGCGAAAAGCACGCGGCCATCCTCGCGGCTGAGGCGGAGCGTCAGGCGATGATGCTGCGCGCCGAGGGTGAGCGTGCCGCCAAGTACCTGGCTGCGCAGGGCGAGGCCCGCGCGATCCAGAAGGTCAACGCCGCGATAAAGTCCTCCGGTATTACCCCGGAGCTGCTCGCGTACCAGTACCTGGATCAGCTTCCGAAGATCGCCAACAACGAGGCGGCGACGATGTGGATGATCCCGTCCCAGTTCGGCGACTCGCTGCAGCAGTTCGCCCGCGCATTCGCCGACAAAGACGACGATGGCGTATTCCGCTACGAGCCGGATACCCCGAACGACCGCGACCGGGAGATGGCCCAGGCGGACAACACCGACCGCTGGTTCGACACCTCCACCGACCCCGAGCTGGCGAAGGCTCTCGCCGAGGCGCGTGCGGTGGCCAACAAGCACGTGGACGACCCGGACCCGACCCAGGATGCGGCCGGTGCTCCCTCCGAGAGCACTGCCTCGACCCGCCGCGAGATCACCGCGGGCGAGCCGGAGCGCACCGGCTTCGAGCAGGACTTCAGCAGCGAAACTGGCGTGTCCGAGCCGGTCTCGCGCCCGGTTACTCGCCCTGACCAGCAGCCCGAGTAATCAGATTCAGCGCGAGCTGCCACCCTGCCTGCTCCGCGGGCCACCCGGCCGCCTGCAACCGCTGGCTCATCGCCTGTTTGGAGATGCCCAGGGTTGCGGCGGCCTCATTTTGGTTCATGCCGCGCCGCACCAGCGACGTCGCCTCGCGCCCCTCGTAGGTGCGTTTGTGCAGCACGTGCGCCAGCAGCGCGAAGGTCGCCGCGATGTCCGTGGCATCAGTCGTCGCATGTTGCCTATCGACGATCACCCGTACCTGGCCCGCCCTCGTCCCGACGGCTTTCGTCGCGGTGGCGGAGGCGTCGCCTGTGGAGCTGTCAGCGTCGCTGATGCCGAGCCCGATGGCCCAGTTGCCGTCCGAAAGCAGCGCCATGATCAAATTCAGCGCAGCCTCGGCGTCCTCGACCTTCGAGCGGATGTCTTCCACTCCGAGCACCTCGAAGCCTGCGACACCGGGCAGACCGCTCAGCGCCTCGGCAGAGCGCTCCACAACGATGGCGCGGGCCTTCTCACGGCCCCGGTACCTCGCATGCACGGCAATCATGGGCCGTAGCGTACTCCGGTCTACCCTTGAGGCTTGACTCCGACACGTAGCCAGTGGGGCCGGGCCCTACAGCCGGATCGTCTAGCGGTTTGCTTCGGTCTGCTAGACGATTCGGAATTGAGCTCGACATTTTCCCAGGTGATATTGAATGCGAGTGTCGATAGCGGGCTGTTCGTCTAGCGGGGATCAGTGGTTGCTAGACGATCAGGTGAGCGGGTCGGCATGCGCGCGTCCAGCACCAGCCCCGCGACGCCGACGACGGCGAGCACCGCCATGACGGCGACGAACACCGGGTCCGCCTCGCCGGTGAGGGTGTCGCCGAACAGGGTGACCAGGATCGTGCCCGGCGCGGACCCCACGAGGGTCGCGAGCGCGAACGGCAGCACCGGCACGCGGGTGAGCGCGGCGGCATAGTTCATTACGGAGAATGGCACGGCCGCGATCATGCGCAGGCTCAAGATGGCCAACCATCCGCGCTCTTCGAGGCGCCGGTTAATCCTCTCCACGGCCGGGTGCGTCAGGCGCGGCTCCACCCAATCCCGCAGCAGCGTACGGACGATGAGCAGCGAGATGACTGCGCTGACCGTCGTCGCCGTCAGCGCGATGAGGATCCCGCGGGCGGTGCCGAACAGGATGCCGGCGGAAACCGTCATCAGGGTCCGCGGGATGGGGAACTGGGTGATCAGCACGTACAGCAGCCAGAACAGGACGGGGAACCAGGCACCGGTCTGATCAGACCAGGTGCGGAGGGTCGAAAGCGGGGGGACGTCGAGAAGCATCCATGCTGCGACGAACAACGCACCGGCCGCAACGATGAGTGCGATCCGGTTCCGGGGTGCCTTCCGCAAACGATTCACCCCGCTATCTTCCATCGGCCGGTAGTCTGGAACCAACTTGAGGAGGGGGGCTCATGAGAGTCGGAGTGTTTCTACTTTCACTGACATTGACACTCCTAGGAATCTGGGTGGCGCCTGGATTTTTAGGCCTGGCATATCTGTTCTGCGGCACCGCGCTTGTCATCGGCTGCGTGGCGGCCACGCAGGTGCCCGACGGAAGCGTCGCACGCAAGGTGGGAGCCTGCGGTCTCGTAATCGCAGCAGCCGCGACCCCGTGGGTACTCCCAATTGCGGAGGGGTTGCCCGCCGGCGCCGGTATCGTGCTCGGCCTTTTCGGTCCCGCTGTCTCATTCTTGGCCCTTGCCTGGGCCTACTTGCTTGCGCGACGCAGCAAACTATGGCACTTCCTTGCAGCGCTGGGGCTTGCAATTGTGCTTGCCGTGGCGCCGCACAGAGTGATGATTCGTATCGCTCACCTACTCTGGGAAAATCCGCTGATTGGGTATCTCTGGGCCGGAATGGTCTTCGCCATCGCGATAGCGTCTTTCCTGCTTGTCGTGTGGCTCAACCGCAGAAACCAGAAACGTCGTGCAGGAACTGATCATCGTTCGGAGGCGGCCCATGGACCGAACTGAGTACGACAACATCTCAGTCGTTGTGTTTCTGCTTTCGCTGCTCATCGCCATCGTGGCGTTGTGGGTCGACGATGAGTCCGCAGAGCTGGCCCTCGCGGCGAGGGCACTGGCGGTGGTGATCGGCTGCGCGGCGGCCGTGCGCGCCGGTGAGAAGCGGTCAGCGCGCATCGTGATTGCCTGCGTGATCGTCGTAGTCGCAGTGGTGGTGCCAGGGCTGGTGTCCGCACCTGAATCGGAGACACCGGGGATAGTGTCTTGAACGGGCCAGGCTGGTCCTAGGATCTTGCCCCTGAACGCACATTCCAGGCTGGCGAGCGCGGAGTACTCAAGGAGAGTGCTGGACGAACCGGACCTCAAGCGTGGGCGCGACCTGGGGTTTGCAGGTGCCCTTGGCTTGAGGTCTGGGTTCTACTCCACACATTGAAAACAAAAATCTCGAGACACCGTAGGAACGATGTCTCGAGACAACACATGGTGCCCGGAGGGGGACTTGAACCCCCACGTCCGTTAATAGGACACTAGCACCTCAAGCTAGCGCGTCTGCCATTCCGCCACCCGGGCTTTGGGTGTTTGTTCAGCCTCTCGGCTGGGCACTCGCATAACTATAGGGCGGGGTGATTGAACCGCCAAATCGCCAGTACAACCCTGAAAATTTGCTAGATTTTCCAGAATGATGCCACCGCCGCGCAGAATGAAGACGTATAGCTGGTTCGTCCCGCCCGCGCCGCCAGCGGATGATCCGGCACGGCTCCACCCGGTGCGCTGGAGCAGCGGGAACCGCGTGGTCAGGGACATGGTTGGCGCATATCCGGGTGTGTTGGCGCTGCACATTCTGAGCTACCTCATCGGCTCCGGTATCGCAGCCTTTGTGCCGGTGGTGGTGGGCATGATCGTGGACGGTCTAGTGGAAGCAGACACATTCAACGCGTGGTGGCTCTTCGCAGTGCTGGTCGGCATCTTTATTGTCCAGTTCGTCGGCGAGGCCACCGGCGACGGCCTGGCCACAGCCTCGGTGCGCCGGGTGACCCACAACGCGCAGCAGCACCTGTCCTCGGGTGTCCTGCGCCGTGGGGCGGGTGCGATGAGCCCCGGCACGGTGCTCAACACCATCGACGCGGATGCGAACACTGTCGGCCGCTACCGCGAGCTGCTGTCGTTTCCGCTCATGGCCATCGGCTATGCGGTCGGAGCGATGGTGGCGATGTGGTCGGTTTCCCCGTGGATCTCCCTGGCGATCCCGGCCAGTGCGCTCATCATCGCCCTGTTTGCTGCGTGGACCGCGGGGCCGGTGACGCGGGTGTCGCTGAAGCGCCGCGCCGCGGAGGCAGATGTTGCTGGCTTGGCCACGGATGCGTCGCAAGGCATACGCACTGTCAAAGGCCTCGGGGCGGGCGCAACCGTGGCCGGGCGTTTTCATACGGAGACAGCCGAGGCGAAGCGGTTGATGCTCACCCACCTGCGTGTGGAGGTGTGGTTGGGTTTTGCCAGGTTCTGCGTGGCGTGGCTGTGCAACCTGGCGATTGTGGGCTTGAGCGCGTGGATGACGCTGAACGGCGAGATCACTCCGGGGCAGTTGACGTCGGTGGCGCTTTTGGTTCCTCCGGCATTGAACATGGCGGGCTTCGCGTTCGGCGATCTGGCCAGCGGGTGGGGCAGGGCCGTCGCGAGTGGCCAGCGCATCGAGCAGCTGCACCACGCGGGCGACGACACCGCGGGGCCCGAGCTAACAGACACACCGGTCCCAGGCGCGGGGCTGTGGATCCTCGCGCCGGCGGAGCGCTCCTACGCCACAGCCGCCGCGTGGGCGCAGCGCGACGACGTACTGTTCCCGCCGCACACCGTCAACGTGTTTGAGGGCACCATCGCAGACAACGTGAATCCGCGCGGGGATGTGCCGGAGGACGCGGTCAAGCAAGCGCTCGCCGCCGCCCACTGCCAGGACATCCTCCGCAGGCTCGGCGGTATCAACGAAGCAGGCGAGTTGCCGGACGCGCCGCTGGGGGAGGCCGGCCTGAACCTTTCCGGCGGGCAGCGCCAGCGCGTCGCGCTTGCCAGGGCGCTCGCCGCCGACCCGGAGGTGCTCATCCTGGACGATCCGACCACTGGCCTCGATTCCGTGACACAGGCGGACGTCGTGGCAGCCGTCGCCGCGCTCAGGGCAGACAAGAGCACCGTGGTCATCACCGGAAACGCCGCGTGGCAGCACGCCGGCACCGCATTGGAGGTGGCGTAGATGCGGCGCGAGTACGAACGCACTGACGCGGTCGCCCCCGCGAGCGTGAAGGAGACCTTCGCGTACCTGTCAGCGCTACCCAACGCTCTGGACAAGCCCTGGTGGGCAGGTTTGCTGATCATCCAGGCGCTGATCGTCGCCGTCTACACCACGCAGTCGAACCTGTTCGGCCGCAGCGTCGACCCGCTCACCGGCGGATCAGTGCCACTGCTGGGAACCGGCACCCGCGCCTTCGTTTTGACCGTCGGCCTGGCGCTGGTCTGCATGCTCGTCGAGATGTTCTTGCGTGCCCTCGGCAATTACGTAGTGGGCCTCAAAGTCGCACGTGCGTCCATCGACCTGCGCCGACGCTGTCTCGACGCGATCCTGCGCGCACCGGTGCCGCGGGTGATGGAGCTCGGCACCGGCAACGTCATCACACGCATGACCAAGGACATCGACGACGTCGTCCAAACCGTCACTGCCATCGGTTCGCGCGTGCTCACCACCGTGTTTGTTTTCCCGATCACGTTCATTGGGCTCTTGCTTATCGACGTCCGCTTCGCCCTGATCCTGCTTCTGATCTGCATCTGCACCTACCCGTTTGCCCGCGCGGTGGTCCGCGCTATCCCGGATGCCTCCAATGCGGTGAGCGTGGCGGAGGCGCGTCGCAACGCAGTGCTGCTGGACACCGTCCGGGGCTTGCCCACGCTGCGCGCCTTCGACCTGGAGCGCTGGGCGCTGGCCCGGATGCGGCGGACCTCTTGGGGCGCGGTGGAGGCGGAGATGGACCGCGTGCCCTGGTTCATCCGTTTGATGGGCATCGGCCAGGTCGCCTTCGCCGCGTGGGTGCTGCTCACGCTCGGCGTCGGCGCGTGGCTCGCGTCGGCCGGCGCCGTCACCCCGGGCCAGGCGAGTGCTGCGGTGTTCATGGTCATCCGCGCAGAGGTCATGGTGTTCAACGCCCTGTTTTTCGTCGGCGAGCTGCAGGGCGCGGCCACCGCAGTGGGCCGCGCGGTGAGCCTGGCCAAGCTCGCGGACGGGCGCGAAGCCACGGCCGTTCCAGAGGACTTGGCGGAGCCGGTGGACGTGGAAGTCGACCACGTCTCGTTTGCGTACCCGGGAGGCGCCAACGTGCTGGACAACCTTTCCGTCACGCTCGAATCGGGAACGACCACGGCGCTGGTTGGCACCTCGGGTGCAGGCAAGTCCACGCTCGCCGCGCTCATCGCCGGGCTGGTGGAGCCCACCGCCGGTAGCATCCGGGTAGGCGCAGTAGATACCTCGCAGGTCAGCGACACGTGGACCACCAAGAACGTCACCCTGCTCACCCAGGACGTCCACTTGTTCGCCGGCACCCTGCGCGAGGACCTCTCGATGGCTACGCAGGGTGCGACCGACGCGGACCTGCTGCGTGCGCTGGCAAGCGTCGGGATCGACCCCGAAGGCACCCAGTTCGCACGCCTGTTCCCGAAAGGGCTGGACACCGCCGTCGGCGCGGGCGCGGAGGACCTGCCCCCGGAGGTGGAGCAACAGCTCGCGCTCGCACGCGTGGCGCTTTCGGGCCCGAAGGTGCTCATCCTGGACGAGGCCACGGCGGAAGCCGGCAGCGACGCCACCAACGCGCTGGAAGACGCCGCCGCGAGGATTACCGCGGACACCACGGCGCTGGTGGTGGCGCACCGCCTGGACCAGGCGGCGGCCGCGGACCGGATCCTGGTCATGGACGCCGGGCGCATCATCGAGGACGGCACCCACGCCGAACTCGTCGCCGCTGGCGGGAGATACGCGCAACTGTTCGCAGCATGGAGTGGCGGCGGTCACTAGCTCTCCGGTAGGAATGGGGACATGACTGCTAACTACGTTTCCGACCGTTTCCCCGGCCCCGACCCGTACGCCCCGCTTACGGACGTGCCGTCTTTCGACATCGCCTCCGAGGACATCGTCGACGGCGAGCGCCTCGCCGATACGCTGGCCGGCGATAACGCCGCCAGCCCGCAGCTGTCCTGGTCCGGTGCCCCGGAGGGCACCAAGACGTACGCTGTGACCTGCTTCGACCCGGACGCGCCGACCGCCTCCGGTTTCTGGCACTGGTCCGCGTTCAACATCCCGGCTGACGTCACCGAGCTGCCCGCCGGTGCGGGTGCGAAGGACGACCTCGGTGTCGGCGCGGTGGTGCTTACCGGAGACAGCGGCGTGCAGGGCTACTACGGCGCGAACCCGCCGGCCGGCCACGGCCCGCACCGCTACCTGTTCGCCGTCCACGCGGTGGACACGGAGCTGCCCGCGGACCAGATTGCCAACCCCACCCAGCTGGGGTTCAACCTCAACTTCCACTCGCTGGGCCGGGCAATCATCTGGGGCTGGTACGAAAACCAGTAAGATTTTCTGAATGGTTCCAGTGCAACTCCGCGTCGGCGGCGCGTTCATGGGCATCGCACTCGTGCTCGTGCTCTACGCCGTGCTGGCGCTGCTTCGAGGCGACGCCGCGTTTCCCGTCACCCCGCAGGTGCTCTCCGTCATCGCTGCGGTGGCAATCGTCGGCGCCTTCGCCACCTACAACACCAAGCAGGAAGGCTCGCGCACCCAGGTGGGGGCGCTGCTCGCGGCTGTGGTGCTCATCGGGCTCGGATTCATCGCCCCCGACACTGCGCTGATGTCCACCACACCGTTCTGGCTGATCGGCTGGGCGCTCGCCGCCGGACTCTGCGCGGTGGTGCTGCGCCGCAGCGCAGCCGGACACGCCTAGAGCGCTTTCCACTCCAGACCGCTGCCCACAGCCTGCTCAATCGAGTCCAGGCCGTGGGCTTTGATCTGCGCGGCGATCCCGCGGTGGATGCCGCGGATCCAGCCCAGCCCGCCGTAGATGAACGGGGTGTAGCCCTGCAACAGGCTTGCGCCCGCGGCGATGCGCTCCCACGCCTGCTCGGGCGTGGAGATGCCGCCGACGCTGACCAGCACCAGCTTGTCGCCCACGCGCTCGTTGAGGCGTTTGAGCACCTCAAGCGAGCGTTTCTCCAACGGGGCTCCGCTGATCCCGCCCGCGCCCATCTTCTCCACCTTGGCAGCGGGAGTCTTCAGCCCGTCGCGGGAAATGGTCGTGTTCGTGGCCACGATGCCGGCCAGGTCCAGCTCCACGGCGAGGTCGGCCACGGCGTCGATGTCCTCGTCGGAAAGGTCCGGCGCGATCTTCACCAGCACCGGGGTGGTGGTGGACTTCTTCACCACTTCGAGGATCGGGCGCAGCTCTTCCACCGCCTGCAGGTCTCGCAGACCCGGCGTGTTGGGGGAGGAGACGTTGACCACCAGGTAGTCCGCCAGCTGCCCCAGAAGTGTCGCGGTGGCGCGGTAGTCCGCCACGGCGTCCTCGGAGGTCTTGTTCTTGCCGATATTGATTCCCACCACGTCGCGTGAGCGCCGTGCTCGCAGGTTGTCGGCGACGGTCAACGCGCCCTTGTTGTTGAAGCCCATCCGGTTCAAAATCGCCTTGTCCTCCGGCAGGCGGAATAGGCGCGGAGTGGGGTTGCCCGGCTGGGACTTCGGGGTCACGGTGCCCATTTCGGCGTAGCCGAAACCGACTGCGCCCCAGGCGTCGATCGCCTCTGCGTTCTTGTCAAAGCCGGCCGCCAACCCCAGCGGGGCGGGGAAGTCCACGCCGAAAACGGTCTGGCGCAGCACCGGGTCGTGCACGCGCACAGCCTTTTCCATGACGCGGTTGACCGGGGTTGCTAGGTGCAGCGTCTGCAGGGCGCCGCTGATGATGCCGTGGATGCGCTCCGGTGGGAGCAGGAACATGAGCTTGAGTGCGCGGTCGTAGAGCGTCATGGGTCTATCTCCTAGTTGCTCTCGGTCTGGTCGGCGGGGGAGACGATCTGGATGCCGTCGCCGGATGCGGAGGCGGCGACCACGGTGCCGTCGTCAAGCGTAATGATGCTCTGGGCATCGGCAACGGTGGCGAAGTGCTTTCGCTTCACCGGAATGCCCTGGGAGATGTCGTAGCCGGTGGCGGTGTTGCTGGCCAGCGAGCTGACCCAGGCGAGGCGCTGTGCGGTATCCCACGCGGCGTCCCAGGGCGCGTCCGGCACGGGCGCGGACTGCTGGAGGCGGATGATGTCGTCGGTGGTGTAGACATGGATTTGGTTGCCGGTGGAATCAGCGGCCAGCACCAGCCCGTGTTCGCCGCCGCGCACCTTGCCCACGCCCAGGCCGACGCGCAGGGTGCCGCCCTGGCGTGAGCCGTTCCAGTCGATGTCCTGGATGGTGGTGTCGAAGCGGTTGGTGCGCACCACCGAGTCGCGCTGTCCGTCCACCTGCACAGCCTGCAACTGGTCGGTTTCGCGTGCGACGTCGATGGTGTCTTTCAGCTCGCCGTCTTCGAAGACCCAGACCTCGCGCTCAGTGTCGCTGCCGGCAAGCACCTCGCCTGTCGACGCCACCGTGGCCACCGTGACCGGCTTATCCGTCGAGATAGTCTCCTCCCGGTCGCCGAAGAGCTTGATCTCGCCTGCGCAGGCCACCGCGAAAGTGCCGGCGTTGGCGGAGGCTTCGCCGCAAGAGGAATCGAGCTCGTGTCGCGCGGCTTTATCCTGCTGGATCTCGTCGAGCGTGCCGATCGTCAGAGCGTCGCCGGAGCGCACGCCGATGCGTCCGTTGGTCTCGTCTAAGTCGTGCACTGACTCGAAGTCCACCACCACGCCCGCCGGGTCCGACGACTGCGGGGACTGCGCAGGCTCAGCGCTGCCCATGTTCGCAGCGGCCTCACCGCCGGCTTCCTCGATCTTGGCGGAAGGAGACGCGCCGCAGGCGCTCAAGGCCAGGGCAGCTGCAACGGCGCCGGAGGCCACAGCGATGCGGAAGCGGGAATTGGGGGTAAACAGACGAGCATTCACAAGGTCAAAGCCTAGCAACGCGCCCGTCGCGCACCGCGATGGCTAAGCGGGCGGGGTAGTGTCTTTCGCCATGACTGATCCCGCCACCACAATGTCCTGGGTCCAGGTGATCGTCCTGTCCGTCGTCCAGGGCCTCACTGAGTTTCTGCCAGTGTCCTCCTCAGGCCACCTGCGCATCGTTTCCCAACTGTTTTGGGGCGAAGATGCGGGCGCCAGTTTCACCGCTGTGATCCAGCTGGGCACCGAGCTGGCCGTGCTGGTGTTCTTTGCCAAAGATATCTGGCGCATTCTCACCGCGTGGTTCGCCGGCCTCGCGGACAAGTCCAAGCGGAACTTCGACTACCGCATGGGCTGGATGGTCATCGCCGGCACCATCCCAGTCGGTCTCGCAGGCGTGCTGCTCAAGGACTTAATCCGCGAGAACTTCCGCAACCTCTGGATCACCGCCACCGTGCTGATCCTGTTTTCCCTGGTGTTCATCTTGGCCGAGCGCCGCGGCAAGAAGACCCGCGGGTTCGAGGAACTGACCATGAAGGACGCGGTTGTCATGGGCCTGTGGCAGTGCCTGGCGCTCATCCCGGGTGTGTCTCGCTCCGGCGGCACCATCTCCGGCGGCCTGTTCCTCAACCTCGACCGCGAGGTCGCCACCCGTTTCTCCTTCCTGCTGGCCATCCCGGCCGTGCTGGCCTCTGGGCTATTCTCCCTGCCTGACGCCTTCAACCCCCAGGCGGGCCAGGCGGCGAGCGGTCTGCAGCTGTTGGTCGGCTCCGGCATCGGCTTCGTCGTGGGCTACATCTCGATTGCGTGGCTGCTGAAGTTCGTGTCCAACCACTCCTTCGCCTGGTTCGCCGCCTACCGCATTCCGCTGGGCCTAGTCGTCATGGCGCTGCTCGGCACTGGCGTGATGGCCGCGTAGTTGTAGGGTTGTCCGCATGCATGCATGGCCTGACCCGTCCGTACCCGCAGTTGCTGGCACCCCGGTGCCGCTGAAGCTTTTTGATACCGCCGATCAGCGCGTCAAAGAAGTAGACACCACCCCGGATGCGAACGGGGAGGTGGGGATGTACGTCTGCGGTATCACGCCGTACGATTCCACCCACCTCGGCCACGCCGCGACGTATCTCACCTTCGACCTGGCGCAGCGCCAGCTCATCGCCAACGGCCACACAGTCCACTACGTGCAGAACATCACCGATGTGGACGACCCGCTGTTCGAGCGCGCCGAGCGCGATGGCGTGGACTGGCGCGAACTGGGGCAAAGCCAGATCGACCTGTTCCGCAGCGACATGGAGATCCTGTCCGTGATCCCGCCGCGCGACTACATCGGTGCGATGGAGTCCGTGGACGAGGTGATCGCGATGGTGCAGCAGCTGCTCGACGCCGGCGCGGCCTACGAGCTCGACCAGGGCGACATTTACGCCTCCATCGACGCCACCGCGCAGTTCGGGTACGAGTCCAACCTTGACCGCGCCACCATGGAGGAGTACTTCGCGGAGCGCGGCGGCGACCCAGACCGCAAGGGCAAGCGGGACCCCCTAGACGCTTTGGTGTGGCGCGGCCACCGCGAGGGCGAGCCGGCCTGGGACTCGCCGTTCGGCCCGGGCCGCCCGGGCTGGCACGTGGAGTGCTCCGCGATTGCCACTAACCGCCTGGGCGGGCACTTCGCCATCCAGGGCGGCGGTTCCGACCTGGCGTTTCCGCACCACGAGTTCTCCGCGGCGCACGCCGAGGCCGCGCTGAAGGTCGAGCGCATGGCCGGCCACTACGTCCACGCCGGCATGATCGCGCTCGACGGGGTGAAGATGTCCAAGTCCCTGGGCAACCTCGTGTTCGTGCACAAACTCTCGGAAGCGGGCCACGATCCGTCGGCGATCCGCCTGGCGGTCTTTTCAGGCCACTACCGCGAGGACCGGGACTTCTCCGACGCGATCCTCGCCGAGGCCGAGGAGCGCCTCGCGCGTTGGCGCGAGCAGCTCTCCGGCGATGTCAGCGAAGCGGAGGCGACGGATGTCGTCGATAAGCTTCGCGCGATTCTTGCGGACGATCTGAACACCCCGGAGGCACTTTCGCTTCTCGACGGCGCGGCCGGCGACTGCAACCAGATCATCGCCACCGCCCTCGACGGGCTGCTCGGGGTGCGCATTTAGCGCGCCTCACGCACAATGGGGCGCATGAGCGCAGCTGCGGACAACTCGATTCGGGCCCAGTTTCAGCCCGAAGTAGACGAATTCATCGACGACCTGACCACCTTCGCCACCGGTTCCTACCTCCAGGACGAGGACAAGGACCTGTGGGAAGAGCCTTTCGACCCGGCGGTGCTGCCGGATTTGAAAAAGCTTCTGGAGATGTTCCTGGACGCACTTGACCTCATCGGCGACGACCCTGAGGGCGACGCGCTGGTGAAAGTTGTGGCTCCGTTCTACGAGAACCTCGAGGAGTTCAACGAGAAGCACGCCAACGCGGTGCTCGAGCCGGAGGAAAAGGCCGACATCGAGACGCTGGTGTTTCGGGCGGCGGCCGCCACCGGTGCCACGGACGAGGCTCTCAACGAGCTTCCGGAACTTGAGTAGGCCACAGGCCGTCCTCTGGGACATGGACGGCACACTCATCGACACGGAACCGCTGTGGGGCAAGGCCACCTACGAGCTCGGCGAGCTGCTGGGCCGCCCGCTCACGCCGGAGGTGCGCGCCAAGACCATCGGCGGCAGCTTCCCCAACACTTTGAACGTGGTGGCCGAATGGGCGGGCTATGAACTTCAGGACGGCGACCTGGAGCGCTACCGCACCTGGATGTTTGACCGTATGGCGGAGTTGTTCGCGCAGGGCATCGAGCTCAACCCCGGCATCGGCGGCGTGCTCGAGTCGCTCGCGCGGCGGGGCACGCCCATGTTCATCTGCACCAACACGGAGCGGGTGGTGGCGGAGCCGTGCATCGACGCAATCGGCCGCGAGTTTTTCGCCGGCACCATCACCGGCGACGAGGTGGAACACTCCAAGCCGGCGCCGGACATGTACCTGGAGGCCGCCCGGCGCGCGGGCGCGGCACCGGGGGAGTGCCTCGTGGTGGAGGACTCCTGGCACGGCATGTCCGCCGGGGCCGCCGCCGGGTGCGCGGTATTGGGCCTTGCGGATGAGGTTCCCGCGGGTGTGATGAGGTTCGACCCGGACAACTTCGTCGGCGCGGGCGCCGATGACGTGGACGGTTGGTTTTCTGCAGCTCGACAGGCATAAAACGGGGGTACGCAGCGCCCGTCGAGAAGCGTGTTGCTACGTATAGTGGCGCGCATGAGCACTCGTACTGAAGAAGACCTTCTCGGCACCGCCGAGGTTCCCGCCGACGTCTACTACGGCATCCACGCCCAGCGCGCCGTGGACAACTTTCAGATCTCCGCAAGCACCATCAACGACGTGCCGGAGTTCATCCGCGGCATGGTGCAGGTGAAGAAAGCCACCGCGATGGCGAACCGCCGCCTGCACGCCCTGCCCAAGGACAAGTCCGAGGCCATCATCGCGGCCTGCGACAAGATCCTGAACGAGGGTGTGTGCATGGACCAGTTCCCGATCGACGTGTTCCAGGGCGGCGCGGGCACATCGCTCAACATGAATACCAACGAAGTGGTGGCCAACCTCGCGCTCGAGCTGATCGGCCGCGAAAAGGGCGACTACTCGGTGATCAACCCGAACGACGACGTGAACATGTCGCAGTCCACTAACGACGCGTACCCGACCGGTTTCCGCCTCGGCGTGTACTACGCCGTGCAGGGACTGCTGGAGGAGCTCGACGAGCTGCAGAAGGCGCTGCGCGCGAAGGGCGACGAGTTCGCCGACATCATCAAGATGGGCCGCACCCAGCTTCAGGATGCCGTCCCGATGACCCTGGGCCAGGAGTTCACCGCCTTCGGCGCCAACCTCGCCGAGGAACAGCGCACCATCAGCAGCGCGGCCGACTCGCTGCTGGAGGTCAACCTGGGTGCCACCGCCATCGGCACCGGCATCAACACCCCGAGCGGCTACCGCGACCAGGTGGTATCCGCCCTGCGCGAGGTCACCGGTCTGGACATCCAGGCGTCCCCGGACCTGATCGAGGCGACTTCCGACACCGGCGGC
Organism: Corynebacterium sp. HMSC05H05; assembly: GCF_001807265.1. Taxonomy (GTDB): domain Bacteria; phylum Actinomycetota; class Actinomycetes; order Mycobacteriales; family Mycobacteriaceae; genus Corynebacterium. The sequence continues at coordinate 87,885 of NZ_KV788386.1, read as the reverse complement.
TACGTGATGATGCACAGCGCCATCAAGCGCGCTGCGATGAAGCTGTCCAAGATCTGCAACGACCTGCGCTTGCTGTCCTCCGGCCCGCGCGCCGGCCTCAACGAGATCAACCTGCCGGAGCGCCAGGCGGGCTCCTCGATCATGCCGGCGAAGGTTAACCCGGTGATCCCCGAGGTGGTCAACCAGGTGTGCTTCAAGGTCTTCGGCAACGACGTGACCATTTCCATGGCCTCCGAGGCGGGCCAGCTCCAGCTCAACGTGATGGAGCCGGTGATCGGGCAGTCCCTGTTCGAGTCCATCCGCCTTTTGGCCAACGCGGCGAAGACCTTGCGCGAGAAGTGCGTCACCGGGATTACCGCAAACAAGGAGGTGTGCGAAGCCTACGTGACCAACTCCATCGGCATCATCACCTACCTCAACCCGGTGATCGGCCACCACAACGGCGACCTGATCGGCCGCGAGGCCGCGGAGACCGGCAAGAGCGTCTACGACCTCGTGCTGGAGAAGGGCCTCATCGAGGAAGAGGACCTGCAGAAGCTGCTGAGCAAGGAAAACCTCATGCACCCGGAGTACCGGGGCAAGCTCTACGTCGACGACGAGCCGAGCCTGGAGGCGTAGGCAACATCACAGCGGCTGCATTTCCGTTTCGGGCTCCTTCGGACAGATAATGGGATGACCTAATAACTGTCTGAAGGAGCCCGCCGTGTTACTCGCCGTCCACATCATCATCCTCCTCGGGGCGATCGTGGTGGGCGCGCGGATGGGCTCCATCGCCATCGGCTTTGCGGGTGGGCTCGGCGTGCTGCTGCTCGGCGCGACCGGGATGCCGGTCAGCGCTGAAGCTATTCCGTTCGATGTCATCGGCATCATCATGTGCGTCATCGCGGCGATTTCCGCGATGCAGCTCGCCGGCGGCATGGACTACCTGGTAGACCTGGCCGAGCGCTTCTTGCGCCGCAACCCGAAGCGCATCACGGTCTACGCCCCGATTGTGACCTGGCTGATGACGGTGCTCGCCGGCACCGGTCACACCGCCTTTTCCACCATGCCCGTGATTGTGGAGGTGGCGAAGGAGGGCAAGGTCCGGCCCTCGCGTCCTCTGTCGGCGGCCGTGATTGCGTCCCAAATGGCTATTGTCGCCTCGCCGATTTCTGCCGCGGTGGTGTTCATGGCCTCGGCGCTGGAACCGCTCGGCGTGGGATACCTCCAGCTGCTAGCGGTGATGATCCCGGCGACGTTCTTCGCGATCTTCCCAATGGCGTGGATCGCCAACAAGTCCGGCGCGGAGCTGGAGGATGACCCGGTCTACCGCCAGCGGGTGGCCGAAGGGCTCGTCGCAAAGCCAGCTGCCCGCGAGAACTACCTCCCACCCCAAGGGGCGAAAGCCTCGGTGGGAATCTTCCTCGCAGCGATTGTGATCGTGATGGTCTACGCCACGCTGATCTCGGAACAGGTGGGGCTGATTGCGGACCCGACCATCCCGCGCAACGAGGCGATCATGGCCATCATGCTTGGTGCAGCGGCAGCCATCGTGCTTCTCACCCGCACGACCGCGGCGGAGATCCTGAACACCCAGGTGTTCCGCTCCGGCATGTCCGCCTGTGTGTGCGTGCTCGGTGTGGCCTGGCTGGGCACGACGTTTATCAACTACTACATCGAGGACATCCAGAACATTGCCGGCGATGTGCTCACCGCGAAGCCGTGGCTGCTCGCGGTGGTGCTGTTCGTCGCGGCGTCGCTGTTGTACTCCCAGGCGGCAACGGCGAAGGCGCTCATCCCTGCGGCGCTGGCGATCGGCGTGAGCCCGCTGACCGCGCTCGCCGCCTTCCCGGCTGTCTCCGCACTGTTCGTGCTGCCGACGTACCCGACGCTGCTCGCAGCGGTGGAGATGGACGACACCGGCTCCACCCGCATCGGCAAGTACGTGTTTAACCACCCGTTCCTCGTTCCAGGTGTGGCGTGCATCTTTGTCAGCGTAATTCTGGGTTATGCCATCGGTGCCGTTGTAGTGTGAGGTGCATGACTGCACAACCGTTGACTGACGTCGAAATTGCCCAGGCCCACGAGCTCGCCCCCATCACGGAGATCGCCGCAAAGGCAGGTGTGTCCGACGATGCGCTGATCCCGTACGGCAAGCACATGGCCAAGGTGGACATCACCCAGAACCCGGGCACCACGCCGGGCAAGCTCGTGTTGGTCACCGGTGTCTCGCCGACTCCTGCGGGCGAGGGCAAATCGACCACGCTGATCGGCCTGACCGACGCGCTGGCGAAGCTGGGCAAGAACGCCATGGTTGCACTGCGCGAGCCGTCGCTCGGCCCGGTGATGGGCATCAAGGGCGGCGCTGCCGGCGGCGGCTACTCCCAGGTGGTGCCGATGGAGCAGATCAACCTTCACTTCACCGGCGATTTCCACGCGATCACTAGCGCCAGCAACACGTTGGCCGCACTCATTGACAACCACATTCACCAGGGCAACGCGCTCGGCATCGACCCGCGGCGGGTGACCTGGCAGCGCTGCGTGGATGTCAACGACCGCGCGCTGCGCAACGTGGTCACGGGCCTGGGTGGCCCGGCCCACGGCGTGCCCGCGGAGACCGGATTCACCATCACCGCCGCCTCCGAGATCATGGCGATTCTGGGCCTGGCCACGGACCTGGAGGACTTAAAGCAGCGCCTGGCCAACATCACCATCGGCCTGACCTACGACAAGAAGCCGGTCACCGCCGGCGACCTCGGCGCCCAGGGCGCGATGGCCGCGCTGCTGAAAGACGCGGTCAACCCGAACCTGGTGCAGACCCTCGGCGGCACCCCGGCGTTCATTCACGGCGGGCCGTTCGCCAACATCGCCCACGGCTGCAACACCCTGATTGCCACCCGCACCGCCCAGCAGTACGCGGACATCGTGCTCACGGAAGCCGGCTTCGGCTCCGACCTGGGCGCGGAGAAGTTCTTCGACATCAAGGCCCGTTACGGCGAGCTGGACGTCGCCGGCGCCGTCATTGTGGCCACCGTGCGCTCCATCAAGCACAACGCGGGTGTAGCCAAGGCGGAGCTTTCTGACGAAAACATTGCCGCGCTGGAGGAGGGCATCGTCAACCTCGAGCGCCACGTGGAAAACGTGCGCAAATTCGGCGTGACCCCGGTGGTCGCGCTCAACCGCTTCGCCACCGACTCCGAGGCCGAGCTTGAGTTCTTGAAGAACTGGGCACAGGCCAAGGGCATCGCGCTGGCGGAAGCGGACGTCTGGGCCAAGGGCGGCGACGGCGCGCTCGAGCTCGCCGAGACGCTGCTGGACAACCTCACCGAGGGCACCTCGCACCCGCTGTACGACCCGGCCGAAGGTGTGGAGGCGTCCATCGAGACCATCGCCAAGGAGATCTACCGCGCCGCCGACGTGCAGTACTCCGCCGCCGCACTGAAAGACCTGCAGACGCTCAAAGACAACGGCTTTGACAACCTGCCGGTGTGCATCTCCAAGACGCAGTACTCCTTCTCGGACGACCCGACCCAGCTCGGCGCGCCGGAGGGCCACACGCTGCACGTGCGCAACATCGTCCCGCGCACCGGCGCCGGTTTCGTGCTCGTGCTCACCGGCGACGTGATGACGATGCCGGGCCTACCCAAGCAGCCGGCCGCCAACAACATCGACGTCGACGCGGACGGCGTGGTCTCCGGCCTGTTCTAGGCCTCGGGCCCGGCCTCGGGGGCGCCGCCGTCGTTAGACTCCTCCGCCCGCGACCCCGGCCAGCCGGGGTAGGCCGGGGGAGTGCCGCCGAAAACCGGGCACAGGTGCTGGAAGGCGCACCACCCGCACAGCTTGGACTGCTGCGGGCGGAAATTGCCTGACTTACCGTCGGCCTCGATCTTCCACCACAGCTCCGCCAGGTCGCGCTCGAAGTACTCCAGCTCCTCGCGCGAGGGGGCGAGGATCATCGAGTCCATCACCTTCAGGTACATCAGCTTCAGCTGGGTGGGCACGACGCCGAACATGCGCCAGTACACCAGCGCGTAGAAGCGCATCTGGAACTGCGCGTCCTGCGAGTACCGCGGCAGCGGCTTCTTGCCGGTTTTGTAGTCGACCACGCGCACCTCCCCGGTGGGTGCGATATCTACGCGGTCGATGAATCCGCGCACCGGCACCCCGTTCGGCAGCGTGAAGTCCACCGGCATCTCTTGTGCGTGCGCGTCGAAGCCCAGCGGGTTTTCCATGGTGAAGTAGCCGCGCAGCAACGTGCGGGCGTCCACAAGCAACTGGTATTCGTCCTCGACCGGCTCGGCGCAAGAGGGATCATCTTCGCGCATCTTCTCCCAGTTCGGCTTCAGCCTTTTTACCGCCGCCGGGTACGTGCGCTGCTCGCGCGGCCAGGCGAACATCTCTTCCAGCACGGCGTGCACGAGCGTGCCTTTGACCTGCGCTTCCGTGGACGGCTCCGGGATTTTGTCGATGGCGCGCAGCCTATATTGCAACGGGCAGCGCTTGTAGTCGGAGGCGCGCGACGGCGAGATGGCGAGTGGGCGTGGGGGAGTGCTGGCATCAGACATGGTGCCCAACATCATAGAGTGGAGCCATGACACAGCCGTTCATCGATTTCATCGCCCACAGCCCCTCCGCGTTCCATGCGAGCGCAACCGTCGCCGAAAGGCTCGAGTCCGCGGGGTTCACACGGAGCAAGTCGCTTGACGACGGCGCACACGCCCCCGGCGGCCACCTCATCGAGCGCGACGGCGCCGTGGTCGCCTGGTGGGTGCCCGAAAACGCCCGCCCGCGCTTTCGGGTGGTCGGCTCCCACACCGATTCACCGGGCCTGATGGCCAAGCCGGACCCTGACGTGGTGCGCGAAGGCTTCCGCCAGGTTGCGGTGGAGGTGTACGGCGGGCCGATTCTGGCCAGCTGGTTCGACCGCGACCTGACGTTTGCCGGCCGTGTGGTCACCGCGGACCGCACTGAGCACCTGGTGAATACCGGTCCGGTCGCGCGCGTGCCGAATTTGGCCATCCACCTCTACCGCGGCGACATGCCGGAGATTGACCGTCAGGTGCACACCCAGCCCATCCTGGGCGTGGACCGTCCGCTGCTGGAGCTCGCGGCGGAGTCCGCGGGCATCAGCGCCGAAGACGTGGTGGCGCACGAGCTGATCACCGCTGACGCGCAGCGCGGTGAGGTCATCGGCGACCTGCTGGCAGCGGGTCGCCTGGACAACCTCACCAGCGTGTGGGCCTCCCTGGAGGCGATGCTCGCGGCGAAGGACGACGCCGAGGACATTCTGGTGCTGGCTGCCTTCAACCACGAGGAGGTCGGCTCCGCGTCCACCGCCGGCGCCGGCGGGCCGCTGCTGGAGCGCGTGTTAACCAAGGTGGCGGCCAGCTTCGGCGACCCGGCCGAGATCATCGCGGACTCCATCCAGGTTTCCGCCGACGCAGCCCACGCCGTGCACCCGAACTACCCGGGCAAACACGATCCCACCCACCACCCGCTGGTGAACAAGGGGCCAGTGCTCAAGATCAACGCGAATCAGCGCTACGCCTCCAACGCCGCCACGGAGACGGAGTGGATCCTGGCCTGCCGCGCGGCGAGCGTGCCGCACCAGACGTTCGTGGGCAACAACGCGGTGCCGTGCGGGTCCACCATCGGGCCTATTTCGTCGACGCGCCTGGGCCTTCCCACGGTGGATGTCGGCGTGCCACTGCTTTCCATGCACTCCGCGCGCGAGCTGTGCGGCGTGGACGACATGGACTACTTCGTGCGCGCGCTCACGGCTTTTTATGCGGCGGCGCAGTAAGGCATACTTACCGCCATGTATTCGGGACCGTTCCAGCCAGGCGACAAGGTGCAGCTCACAGACGCGAAGCGCCGCCACTTCACCATCGAACTCAAAGAGGGCGGGCAGTTCCACTCGCACAAGGGCATAGTCAGCCACGACGACATCATCGGCGCCGATGAGGGCACCGTGGTGAAGTCCACGCTCGGCTCCGACTACCTGTGCTTCCGCCACCTGCTGGTGGACCACGTGCTGTCCATGCCCCGAGGCGCCGCGGTGATCTACCCGAAAGACGCCGCCCAGATTCTGGTCGAGGGCGACATCTTCATGGGCGCGCGCGTGCTCGAGGCGGGCGCCGGCTCCGGCGCGCTGACCATGTCGCTGCTGCGCGCGGTCGGGCCGCAAGGTCACGTCTACTCCTACGAGATCCGCGACGACCACCTGGCGTTCGCCAAAGACAACGTCGCCGATTACTTCGGCGTCGAGCCGGAGTGGTGGACCCCGCGCCTCGGCGACTTCGGCGAGGTCACCCCGGAGGACCTGGACGGCCAGGTCGACCGCGTCATCTTGGACATGGTGGAGCCGTGGCACTTCATCGACACCGTGAAGAACGTGCTCATCCCGGGTGGTGTGTTCATGACGTACGTGGCCACCGTGCCGCAGCTGATGAACATCATGGAGGCCATCCGCGAGGCGAAGTGCTTCACCGAGCCGCGCGCGTGGGAGACTCTGCTGCGTGAGTGGAAGGTTGAAGGCCTTGCCACGCGCCCGGAGCACCGCATGAACGCGCACACGGCATTCCTCGTGTGGACACGCAGGCTTGCCGACGGGGTGACGCCGCCGCGGCCGCAGCGCAAGGCTCGTCGATAAGCAGCCCGCTCCTATGTAGGCTCGAACGCATGCCTGAAATCCACGACGATGCCTTCGGACCGGAGCTGCGCGAGCTCAAGCGCAAAAACCGCGATCTCGGGTCGCGCAACGAGAAGCTCGCTGAGCTGCTGAAAGTCAGCCGCGACAAGCTCAATGACTTGTACGCGAAGGTCGAGGAGCTCAACGAGCCGGCATCGACGTACGGGATCTACCTCGCGCCCGCCCCGCGCAGCGGAGAGGCGGAGGTGCACACCACCGGACGGCGCATGCGGCTGAAGGTCTCGCCGCTGGTGGATCCGTCCAAGCTAGTCCCCGGCACGCTCGTGCGGCTGGGCGAGGGCACGATCGTGGTGGAGACCTGCGGTTTCGACCCCACCGGCCAGCTCGCAACCATGGTCGAGCGGGTCGGCGTGGACCGCGCGATTGTGGCGGACCAGCAGGGCGCCGAATCGATTGTCATGCTCGCCGAGCCGCTGCGCGAATCCGCCCGCGCCGGCGACACGGTGCTGGTCAACGCCTCCGCCGGTTACGCGTTTGAGCGTATCGCGAAGACCGAGGTCAACCAGCTGTCCCTGGACGAGATCCCGGAGGTCACCTACGCCGACATCGGTGGTTTGAGCTCCCAGATCGAGACGATCCAGGATTCCGTGGAGCTGCCGTTTTCCCACCCGGAGCTTTACCAGGCCTACGACCTGCGCCCGCCAAAGGGCCTGCTGCTGTACGGCCCGCCCGGCTGCGGCAAGACGCTCATCGCTAAGGCAGTGGCGAATTCGCTGTCGCAGCGCATCGGCGACGGGGGACAGGCGCACTTCATCAACGTCAAGGGCCCGGAGCTTTTGAACAAGTTTGTCGGCGAGACCGAGCGCCGCATCCGCCTCATCTTCGAGCGCGCCCGCGAGCTGGCCGCCGGTGGCAACCCGGTGATCGTCTTCTTCGACGAGATGGAGTCCATCTTCCGCACCCGCGGCTCCGGTGTCTCCTCCGATATGGAGACCACCGTGGTCCCGCAGCTGCTCACGGAAATCGACGGCGTGGAGGACATCGCCAACGTTATCGTCATCGGCGCGACCAACCGCGAGGAACTCATCGACCCGGCCATCCTGCGCCCCGGCCGCCTGGACATCAAAATCCGCGTCTCGCGCCCCAACAAAGACGAAGCCAAGGACATCCTCGCGCGCTACATCACCGAGGAGGTCCCGCTTTCGGCCCCGCGCGAGGTGCTTATCGACGCCACCGCGGACGCCATGTTCGCCCCGCGTCCCTTCGTACGCCTCGAGCTTGTCGACGGCTCCGCCGAAACCCTGCACTACCACCACTTCGTCTCCGGCGCGATGATCGCCAACGTGGTGGACCGCGCCAAGAAGCTGGCCATCAAGGACCACCTTTCGGGCGTGTCCACCGCCGGCCTGACGGAGGATCACCTCCGCGAGGCCGTCCGCGCCGAGCAGGACGAGAGCGAAGACATGCCGAACACGGCGAACCCCGACGAGTGGGCGCGCATCACCGGCCGCCACGGCAAGCGCGTCGTCGCCGCGGAGGTCATCGGGTAGTTTCACCTCTGGGCGTGGCCAAGGGCAGCGAATGTCTGGGCGACAGTGCTGACGGCTTGCTCGAAATCACCAGCGCTGAGGTGTGCAAAGCTCAGCACCAAACCGTCGCCGCTGTTGGTCCACAAGGTGGATTCGTGGCCGGACGCGATACCGGCCTCAAGCAGACGCGTTTCAAACTCGTCCCGCTCTTCTCGGGTGCCGAAACGAACCGTGAGGTCCGCGCCGTCGCCGGGTGCGAGTCGGGCACCGTCGTATAGCGGAACCAGCCGCTCGTGTAGTACTTCCCGTCGCAGCGCTAATCCCCGGTGGACGGCGCGGGATGCGCGGCGGGCAACGCCGTCGTTAAGCAAGTGCGCGATCGCCCGCTGGGTGACGGAGGAAACCGGCATGCCCAAGACGCTGCGGACCTCGCGCAAAGCCTCGGCGGTCGCTGGCGAGGCCACGACGTAGCCGGCGGCGAGCTCGCGGGAGAGCAGCGTGGAAAACGTGCCGAGGGTGAGCACGTCCGCGCGGGTTGCCAGCGAGGACAGCGCCGGTTGTGGGGAGATGCGGTAGCGCAGCTCAGTGTTGAAGTCGTCCTCGATCACAACCGTGTTGGTGCGCACGGCCCACTCGAGCAGCTCCACGCGGCGGGCGGCGGGCATTGCGCCGCCGAAGGGGTAGAGATGCGACGGGGTCACCAGTAAGGCGTCGAGGGAGTCTGGGAGTTCGTCGACCACGATGCCGTCGGCGTCGGTTGCGCATTCCACGACCTCGTGGCCGGCGAGCGGGATCACGCGACGCAGTCCCGGGTGCCCGGGGTCTTCCACGCCCACGCACAGGTTTGGACCAAGCGCAAAGAGAATGCACATGAGTCCCTCACGGGAGCCGCCCGTGACCACGATCTGGTCCGGTGAGACGCGCATACTGCGAGCGAGGCGGAGATGCTCAGCCACTGCATGGCGCAGCTCCGGCTCACCGGACTTGTCCACCGCGTTCCCGGGTTCCGCTGCGGCCACGCGCCACGCCTTACGCCAAGTTGCGGGGCGGATGGTGCCCGCGCTGCCGGGCGAGGGCTTCAAGGAGATGCGTGCCTTCGGGGTTGTGCGGGCAGGCGAGCCGCCGGCGGGTTCGGGCAGGGGCGCGGCGACGGTGAGGTCCGGGTGGATCCGCGTCGGCGCGCCCTGGCTGGTCAGCAGGTAGCCCTCGCCTTCGAGCTGGTCGTAGGCGGTCACCACGCTGCCGCGGGAAACGCCGAGCTGCTCGGCCAGGGCGCGGGTGGACGGGATGGCGTCGTTAGGCGAAAGTGCACCTGAGGCCACAGCGTCGCGAATGCCCGCGGCGATCTGCGCGGGGATGGGCGTGGGGTGGTCGCGGGAGATATGCAGCAGCATCAACTGGTCCAAAGAAACTAAATGGAACTGGCACTTGGAATCTACCAGTTGTCAAGGCAGACTAAGCGGTATGTCTGATGTAGAACAGCTGAACCAGAAATTCATCGGCGGCGTAATCATGGACGTGGTCACGCCCGAGCAGGCCAAGATCGCCGAGGACGCCGGCGCATCCGCCGTCATGGCGCTCGAGCGCGTGCCGGCCGACATCCGCGCGCAGGGCGGCGTGGCCCGCATGTCGGATCCGGACCTGATCGAGGGCATCATCGAAACCGTCGACATCCCGGTCATGGCCAAAGCTCGCATCGGCCACGCAGTGGAGGCGAAGATCCTCGAGCACCTGGGCGTGGACTACATCGATGAATCCGAGGTGCTCAGCCCGGCCGACTACGTCAACCACATTGACAAGCGCGGCTTTTCCGTGCCGTTCGTCTGCGGCGCGACCAACCTGGGCGAGGCGCTGCGCCGCATCAACGAGGGCGCGTCCATGATCCGCTCCAAGGGCGAGGCCGGCACCGGCGACGTCTCCGAAGCCACCAAGCACATCCGCAAGATCACCAGCGAGATCGCCGCTCTCCAGGCCATCTGGGCCAACAACCGCGACGAGCTCTACGTCGCCGCCAAGGAGCTGCAGGCGCCGTATGAGCTGGTCGCGCAGGTGGCGGAAGACGGCAAGCTGCCGGTGCCGCTGCTGGTCGCCGGCGGCGTGTCCACCCCGGCGGACGCCGCGTTCATGATGGAGCTCGGCGCGGACGGTGTCTTCGTCGGCTCCGGCATCTTCAAGTCCGGTAACCCTGAGGCCCGCGCCAAGGCCGTGGTGAAGGCGACGAAGAACTGGAACGACATCGCGGTGGTCACCGAGGCTTCCCGCGGCCTGGGCGAGGCGATGGTGGGCATCAACGTCGCCGATCTTCCGGCGCCGCACCGCCTGGCCGAGCGCGGCTGGTAGGCCTCGAAACGCGTAAAGCTCGTTACCTGCACCTCGTTATTGCCCTCTGAGGCGATACACGATGTGCGAGTAACGAGCTTTTGCTTTGCGACGCAAGCTCCGCCTAGCGCACGTCCCCAAACTTGCGCACGACCCAACGGCTGATCGCGATGAGCACCAACCCGAGCACGATGGTCACCGCGGACAGGGTGAGGAAGAAAGTGCGCTCAGCGGTGGCGTCGTTCGGGTTGTACAGCGAGCCGAGCACGCCGGACAGCGCGGTGCCCATGGACACCGACATCAGCCACACCGCGAACAGACGCGACTTGAACGCCACCGGGGCGACCTTGGTGGCCAGCGAGTTGCCGACCGGGGACAGCAGGAGCTCGCCCATGGTGAACAGGAACAGAATCAGCACAAGCACCGCGAGCGGCGTGGAATTCTCGCCCTTTCCTACGTACGGCAGGAAGATGAACAGCGACAGGCCGATGATGATGTTGGCCACGCCGAACTTCGTGGCAGACGCCCACTGGCGTTCGCCGAGCTTCGTCCACATGGCGGCGAAGATCGGCGCGAAGATGATGATGAACAGTGGGTTGAAGGACTGCACCTGCGCGGGTTCGAGTTCGGTCCAGAAGAAGTCCAGGTTCGCGCGCTGGTCAGTGTACAGCGCCACAACGGTGAATTGCGACTGGAAGATGGCGAAGAAGGCCACGGAGCCGGCGAGCAGCGGGATGTAGCCGGTCAGGCGCGACTTTTCGTGGGCGGTGACCTTGTTAGAGGCGAACATCTCCCACAGCAGAATCACTGTTGCTGCAAGGGCGATGGCGAAGACCACCCAGCTCAGCCAGTCCAACGGCAGAATGCCCGTGGTCAGCAGACCGACAACGAGGGCGGCGACAGCAAGCGCACCGAAACCAACGGGCGCCCACTTCGATCGCGGCAACGGGTTGGGCACCTCGGAACCGGCAGCGCCGATGGTGGACTTGCGCATCAGCGTGTACTGCGCCAGGCCAATGGCCATGCCGATGGCGGCCAGGCCGAAGCCCCAGTGGAAACCGGCCATGCCCCACACCCAGCCCGTGATTGCGGGGCCGAGCAGGCCGCCGATATTGACGGACATGTAGAAGATGGAAAAGCCTGCGTCACGGCGCGGGTCCTCGCGGGTGTACAGGTCGCCGAGCACCACCTGGGTGGCCGTCTTCACGCCGCCGGAGCCGATGCCGATGCACACCAGGCCGATGGCCAAGCCTGTTGCGCCGGGAACGAGTGCAAGCACACAGTGCCCCACCATGACCAGGATTGCCGAGTAGAACAGCGTGCGCTCCGCACCGAGGATTCTGTCGCCCACGAAGGATGCGACGAGCGCCATCATGTACACAAAGCCGCCGTAGGCGCCGACCAGGCTCAGCGCGGTGGGCTCGTCGATACCGAGGCCGCCCTCGGTGGTCGAGTGGTACATGTAGTAGGCCAGCAGCGCCTGCATGCCGTAGAAGCTGAAGCGCTCCCACAGCTCAATGCCGAAGAGGTTGGCCAGCCCCCAGGGCTGACCGAAAAATTTGCGCTCGGTCTGAGGCGCGGACACACCGGGCCGTGGTAGTGAAGTCATAACTAAATAAAATACGTCCGATCGTATTATCTTCCAAACACGGACACGCCTGTAGGCTCGTCACCTATGACGCGCTACATGGGAACCGAGACGGAGTACGGCATCACCTGCCCGGACAACCCGCAGATCAGCCCGCTGGTCACCTCCACGCACGCGGTGGTCGCGTACGCGGCGCTGCGCACCCAGGCCCGCACCCGCTGGGACTATGCGGAGGAGGCGCCGTTGAAGGACACCCGCGGCTTCGACCTGCAGCGCTACCGCAGCGTGCCGGTCGTGGACGCGAACGCGATCGGGGTTGCCAACGTGGTCACCACCAACGGCGCGCGCTACTACGTCGACCACGGGCACCCGGAGTACTCCAGCCCGGAGTGCTCGAACGCGTTTGACGCGATGGTCTACGACGCGGCCGGCGACATCGTCCTCAACGACGCCGCCGCCTGCATACGCGAGCTGTGGGAGCAGCAGGTCTCCGTGCTAGCCAAGCACGAGCCGTGCCCGCCGCTGAAGTTCTACAAAAACAACGTCGACGGCAAGGGCCGCTCCTACGGCAGCCACGAGAACTACCTGTACTCGCGCCACACCAACTTCGAAAACCTCACCCAGGCGCTGATCCCGTTCTTCGTCACCCGCCAGGTCATCATCGGCGCGGGCCGGGTGGGCATCGGCCAGGAGTCGCAGGAGCCGGGCTTCCAAATCTCACAGCGGGCGGACTACTTCGAGCAGGAGGTTTCGCTTGAGACCACGCTCAACCGCGGCATCGTCAACACGCGCGACGAGCCGCACGCACCCGAGGAAGAGTTCCGCCGCCTGCACGTCATCGTGGGGGACGCGAACATGAGCCAGTTCTCCAATTTCCTCAAACTCGGCATGACCTCGCTTGTGCTCGACGCGATTGAGTCCGGGGTGGATTTCTCGGACCTGCGCCTGAAAAGCCCGGTCGAAGACATCAAGGCGGTCAGCCACGACCCCACGCTGCAATACGAGCTTGAGCTTCTCGACGGCCAAAGGTTGACCGCGATCTCCATCCTCCGGGAATATAGGAGAAGGTGTGAGGGGCGGAGCGACGTCGATAAGCAAGTGCTCAAGATGTGGGGCGAGGTCCTCGACGATCTCGAGCGCGACCCGCTCTCCACCGCCGATCGGCTGGATTGGACGGCGAAGTGGGCGCTGGTGCGCAGGTTTGAGCAGCGCGGCGCAACCCAGGCGAAGCTGCAGGCGATTGACCTGCAGTACGCGGACATCGACCCAAAGACGTCCCTGTACCACGCGCTGGTGCGCAAGGGCGCGATGCGCACGCTGGTCAGCGCCGAAGAGATCGCGCGCGCCGCGGTGCACCCGCCGGAGGACACCCGCGCCTACTTCCGGGGACGCGCCGGCGAGAAGTTCGCCGAGGACCTAACGGCGTCGAACTGGCAGTCCATGCTGTTTACCGTGGACGGGCAGCTCTACCGCGTACCTCTGGACCTGCTGGGCAGCCACACGAAAGCGGACGTGGGGGAGTTAATCGAAAACTCGGTGACAACACGCGAGCTGCTTTCCGGCCTGGGGCTGGCCCCAGAACGCTAAGGTTGCATCTATGGCTACGCAACAGACACACGCTTCCGGTGGCGGGGACAACCACGGCGAGGACGTCGCCGCAGAATCGGCCGGCCAGGCCCAGATCAACACCTCCGGCACCGACGACCTGCTCGACGTGATTGACGCGCTGTTGGACAACAACGCGGAGGAGTTTGTGAAGTCGTTTGTGCAGAAGGGCGGGCAGTAAGCTGACAACCAGCTACCCGCGCCGAGTCATGGGCGTAGAAACGGAGTTCGGCGTGGCCGCCTACGACGGCTCACGCCAGGTGCTCACGCCCGAGGAGGTCGCGCGCTACCTGTTTCGCCCGGTGGTCGCGCAGCACCGCAGCTCCAACGTTTTCACCGCCAACGCTTCGCGCCTGTACTTGGATGTGGGCTCGCACCCTGAGTACGCGACCGCGGAGTGCGACTCGCTGAGCCAACTGCTCGCCTACGACAAGGCGGGGGAGCGGATCTTCCACCAGTTGTCGCAGCAGTGCGACGAGGCGCTGCGTAACGACGGCTTCGCGGGCTCGACCTATCTGTTCAAAAACAACGTGGATTCGCGCGGCAACTCCTACGGCGCGCACGAGAACTACCTGATCAGCCGCGAGCTCGCGCTGAAGTCCTTCGGCCAGCAGTTGCTGCCGTTTCTGATTACGCGCCAGCTGATCTGTGGCGCGGGCAAGATCGCGGGGGATAAATTCGTCATCTCCCAGCGCGCGGACCAGGTGTGGGAGGGCGTTTCGTCCGCCACCACGCGTACCAGACCGATCATCAATACCCGCGACGAACCCCACGGTGATTCCCACCGCTTCCGCCGCATGCACGTGATCGTGGGAGATTCCAACATGTCCGAGCCCACCTTCGCGCTGAAGGTTGGCTCGATGCTGCTGGTTATCGAGATGCTGGAGGCCGGTTTCGACCCGCCGGACATGGAGCTGGCGGATCCGATTGCGCACATCCGCGACATCGCCGCCGACCCCACAGGCGCCACCGAACTCACCCTTGCAGCGGGCGGCACCGTCACCGCGCTCGAGGTACAGCAGCGCACCCTCGACGCTGCGAAGCGCTGGCTTGAGCAACGCCCGGACGAGGGCACGCCGAATGAGGAGATGGCGCGGGTGGTGGACCTGTGGGCCCGCGTGCTCGACGCCATTGCCACGCAGGACTTCTCTGGCGTGGACACCGAGATCGATTGGGTGATCAAGCGCAAACTGCTCACCCAGTTCAAAGACCGGCTCGGCTGCGGCTGGGACCACCCGAAGCTCGCCCAGATCGATCTGACGTATCACGACATCAACCCCGAGCGCGGGCTGTTCTACGTGCTGGAGCGCAAGGGGCTCGCGGAGAGGTGGATCGAGGATGCCGCCATCGAGCACGCGGTGGACAACCCGCCAGCGAGCACGCGAGCCGCTGTTCGCGGTGAGTTTCTCACCGCCGTGCGCGAGCGGGGCCTTGCGCATAATGTCGACTGGGTGCACTTGAAGGTCAACCGCCCGGAACCCCGCACCGTGGAGCTGCAGGACCCGTTCGCCAACGCGGACGATGCCGCAGCCGAGCTGATTAGCTGGGTGCGGGCGCAAGAAACTGCAGAAGGGTAGGTCGCGGTGGCCAACGACAATGACATGGTCGTGCGCCAAGTTGGGCTCACGTTTGCGTTGCTGGCCTCACCCGCAAAACGCGACGTGGCCTGGGTGCAGGCGCATGTTGACGGCTACGGCGGCCGCACCCGCGACGCCGCCACGCACTTAATCGAGCGCGACGTGCGCGAGCTGCGCGACCTCGGCGTGCCCGCGCGCTACCAGGACGGCGAAGTCTGGGTAGTCAAGGATCTCTACGAGCTGCCGGCTGTCGACCTCACCGCCGAGGAAGCCTCCGTGGTTGGCCTTGCCGCAGATTTGAGCAAGCCGGGATCGCTCGGCGAGTTCGCCCGCTCCGGCTGGACCAAGCTCGCGGCCTCAGGGGCGACGCGCTCCATGGACGCGCCCGCGCTGATGAGTGTGTCCAACGACATCTTCCAGCTGCGCCCAGACACCCTGCGCGCGATTGTGAAGTGTGTGCAGGCGAAGCAGCGCATTTCCTTCGACTTCGTCCGCGCCCCTGGCAAGGACCCGGAGCGCCGCGTGGTGGACCCGTGGGGCGTGGTGTCTTTGAACAACCGCGCCTACTTTGTCGGTTACGACATCGAGCGCGAAGACGTGCGCGTGTTCCGCCTGAAAAAGGTTTCGGGGCTGAAGAAGGTGCGCCACAGCGACGCGTTCCACGAGCGCGCAGGTGACCTGCAGGCGCTGGTGGAGGAGACGCTGCGCGGCGAGCTGATCAGCGCCACCGTCACCGTCACCCGCGGCACCGGCGAGGAACTCGCCCAGCGCGGCACCCGTGCCTCCGGAGTCGACACGGGCGGGCAAGACCATGACACCATCACGCTGCGCGACGTGGACCGCGATTGGGCGGTGCGCACCATCGCCAGCCTCGCCGGAAACGTGGTCGCGGTGGAGCCGGTGCAGGTCCGTCAGGACGTCGTTAAGCTGCTGCGCACCGCTGTAGAGGGGAGCGACTAATGGCCGTGGACTTCAAGCGCCAGGAGCGCGTGGTGCGCCTGTTGAACCTGCTGGCGTACTCGTCGAACCACCCGGGGCTGACGCCGATGGAGATCGCGCGCGACCTGGGCGCGGACCCGATGCAGGTGCGCGACGATTTCGAGCTGCTGTTTCTTTCCGGCGTGGGCACCGGGCCCGGCGAGATGATCGACCTGGAGTACTCCTGGAAAGGCGTCGACATTATCGACGACCAGGGGTTGACCACCCCGCTGCGTCTTTCCCCGGCGGAGGCAAGCGCCCTGCTCATTCTGCTGGATTCCCTGGAAACGATGCCGGGGCTTGTGGACGGCCGCGCGGTGCGCTCCGCCGCGGAAAAAATCCGCGCGGTGACGACCTCCCAGGCGGTCGGCGACGCCGAGCACACCGCTGACGCCGGCGTCGCCGGCACCGTGGCGGAGGCGCTCGCCGCCAAGCGCAAGCTGCGCATTACCTACTATTCCGCATCCTCGGACACCGTCTCCGAGCGCGAGGTGGACCCCGCGAGCCTGTTCCACCAGTCCGGCGCTACCTACCTGCGCGCCACGGACAGCGGCGAGACGAAGACGTTCCGCCTGGACAGGATCCAACATGCGGAGCTTCTCGACGTTCCTTCGGAGACCCCCGGCACAGATTTCGACCCGGCGGACCCTTTCGGCATGGCCGACCAGCCGCAAGCCAAACTGCTAATCCACAAAGACGCCACCTGGCTTGCGGACTACTGGGACATCGAGCTGGAGGATGCGCAAGCGCAGGACGAATGGCTCCCGGCAACCATGCGCTACGGCAGCGACAGCTGGCTGGTTCGCTTCAGCCTCAGCCAAGCTGACCGGGTTCGCATCGTCGAGCCTGCAGGTCTTGCCGCGGAAGCTATGTCGCGCGCGCAACGAATACTCGACGCGTTAGACTAATCTGCGCGTTACACCGTCTTCGGAAAGGACAGCCCATGCCAAATGTTGGATGGACCGAGCTCATCATCGTCATCTTCGTCGTGCTGCTGTTGTTCGGCGCAAACAAGCTGCCGGACCTGGCGCGTTCCATGGGTCGCTCCGCACGCATCTTCAAGTCCGAGGTCAAGGAGATGCGCAACGAAGACGAGGCGGACACCCCTGCGCAGCAGCGCCAGATCGACGCTGCTCCGGCGCAAGAGACCCGCAGCGCTGCCCAGGAGGCGGACTTCTGGGAGCGTCCGGAGAACAATCCACGCTAGTTCCGCCTGATGGCACGCACGAAAACCCCCAAGAAGCCGAAGCGAGCGAAGAACCCGGCCGGTGAGATGTCGCTGGTGGAGCACCTTCAGGAGCTCCGCCGGCGAGTGATTATCTCGCTGGCCGCGATCGTCGTCGGCACCATCATCGGTTTCATCTGGTACCAGTCCGCCCCGCCGCGAATGATGCCGTTGGGCGAGATCATCCGCGGCCCCTACTGCAACCTGCCGTCGGATCTCCGGGCGGATTTCACCGGCGACGGCGAATGCCGCCTGCTGGCTACCAACCCGTTTGAGATGTTTATGCTGCGCCTGAAAGTCGGCGCGCTTGCTGGTCTGGTCCTTTCATCGCCGGTGTGGCTCATGCAGATCTGGAACTTCATCACCCCGGGCCTGCACAAAAACGAGCGCCGCTACACGTTTAGCTTCGTCACCATTGCGGTGCTGCTGTTCGTCTCCGGCGCGCTGCTCGCGTACTTCGTGCTGGACCAGGGCCTGTACGTGCTGATGACTATGGGCAGCGAGTTCCAGGTCGCCGCACTGACAGGTGGGGAGTACTACAACTTCCTCCTCGCTCTCATTGTCATCTTCGGTGTCAGCTTCGAGGTGCCGCTGATCATCATCATGCTCAACTTGCTGGGTGTGCTGCGCTATGAGCACGTCAAGGACAAGCGGCGCCTAATCATCGTGGGCATCTTCATCTTCGCTGCGGTGATGACTCCGGGCCAGGATCCGTTTTCCATGGTGGCGCTGGCTATCTCCATCTGTTTGCTGGTGGAGATGGCTTTCCAGTTCTGCCGCTGGAACGACCGCAAGCACAAGCGCGAACGCCCCGACTGGATGGATTTGGACGACGAGGAGGCCTCCGGCCCGATTGAGGCGCCGACGTCCGTCGGCCCCGCAAGCAGCATCGGGACGGAGGCGATTGAGCGCCCGGCATCGGTGCAGCGCGCGCCGGAGCGCCAGCACAACTCCTCGCCGCGGGGCTACGCGGGCGGAGCAGATTTCAGGGACGTACTGTAGGGGGCATGCTTTCCCCCGATCCTGGTACATCGTTTCTGCGGGAATTCGCCGACGCGAAGCCGTTTGCACTCGACGACTTTCAGCTCCAGGCCTGCCAGGCGGTGGAGCAGGACCGCGGCGTGCTGGTGTGCGCGCCCACTGGTTCGGGCAAGACCATCGTCGGCGAGTTCGCCGTCGCACTCGCCCTGCACCGCGGCACGAAGTGCTTTTACACCACGCCGATTAAGGCGCTGAGCAACCAGAAGTACCACGACTTAGTCGCAGAGCACGGCGAGGACGCGGTGGGCCTGCTCACCGGCGATACCAGCATCAACGGCTCCGCCGAGATCGTGGTGATGACCACCGAGGTGCTGCGCAACATGCTGTACGCGGAGTCGCCGCAGCTGGACCGGCTCACGCACGTGGTGATGGACGAGATCCACTACCTCGCGGACCGGGACCGAGGTGCTGTGTGGGAGGAGATCATCCTCAACCTCGACGATTCTGTCAGCCTGATCGGCCTGTCCGCCACCGTGTCCAACTCCGAGGAATTCGGCGAGTGGCTCGACGCGGTGCGCGGCGACACCGAGGTCATCGTTTCTGAGCACCGCCCGGTGCCGCTGAGCCAGTACATGATGGTGGGCCGCAAGATGTTCCCGCTGTTTGAGCCGGGCACCGGCGGGCGCGTCAACCGCAGCCTCGAGCACGCAATCGAGCGCATCGAGGCGGGCTCCTCCGAGGAGGGGCGCCGCGACTTCGAGGAGGGGAGGGGCTTTCGTTCCCGCTCGCGCAGCGGACGCTCGCGCGGCCAGGACAAAGTGCGCCCCGTCGGCCGGCCCGAGGTCGTCTCCGCGCTTCAGCGCCAGGACATGCTGCCGGCAATCGTGTTCATTTTCTCCCGCGCGGGCTGCGACGGAGCGCTGTTCCAGTGTTTGCGCTCGCGCAAGGAGCTGACCACGCCTGAGGAGCGCGCGGAGATCGAGCAGATTATCGACGACGGCGTGGAAGGCATCCCCGAAGAGGACCTGGAGGTGCTGAACTTCCGCCAGGTGCGCACAGCCTGGATGCGGGGGTTCGCCGCGCACCACGCTGGCCTGTTGCCCGCGTTCAAGCACATCGTGGAGCAACTGTTCGTCCGCGGCTTAGTCAAGGTCGTCTTCGCCACCGAGACCCTGGCGCTGGGCATCAACATGCCGGCGCGCACCGTGGTGTTGGAGAAAATGGTCAAGTTCAACGGCGAGGCGCACGTTGACCTCACCCCGGGCCAGTACACCCAGCTCACGGGGCGCGCTGGCCGCCGCGGCATCGACCACATCGGCAACGCCGTGGTGCAGTGGGCGCCCGCCATGGACCCGCACCAGGTGGCGGGGTTGGCGTCCACACGCACGTACCCGCTGATTTCCCAGTTTCAGCCCGGCTACAACATGGCTATCAACATGCTGGCCATGAATGGCTTCGACGATTCCATCCGACTGATCGAGCAGTCCTTCGCCCAGTTCCAGACGGACCGCTCCGTCGTCGGCGAGGTGCGCGACATCGAGCGGTTACAGCAGAAGGTACGCTCGCTGCGCTCAAAGCTCGAGCGCGACATCTCCGCGTTCGCTCCGCCGAGCGATGACGCGGCCGCCGAGCTGGTCGACTACTCCCAGCTGCGCCGGGATCTGTCGGAAGAGGAGAAACAGGCCCGCCGCGACCACCTGGACAGCCGCCACACCGAAACCATCAAGATCCTCGGCTCGCTGCAGGTGGGTCAGGTCATTGCGCTGCCCAGCAAGCGCAAGCCAGAGCTTGCCGCCGTGGTGCAACCCGCGGGCAAGCCGCACGACCCGCGCCCCTGGGTGACCACGGAGCGCGGCTGGTCCGGGCGCATCGACGCCGCCGCGTTCAAAAACCCGCCGTTGGTTGTGGGCCGCATCAAGGTGCCGCGTCACATGCAGGACCAGCCGCGCCGCCACGCCCGCAAGGTTGCGTCACTTCTGCACCGCGGCCACTTCAACGCCCCGAAACGCCTCCGCGAGAAGTCCCGGGTGCGGCCGAACAAGAAGGTCACCGCGCTGCGTGAGGCCATCCGCAACCACCCGGTGCACGACTGGCCGGCGGCGGATAGGGAGATTCTGGCGCGCACCGCCGAGGAAATCGTGCGCGAGGAGCGCACGCTTGCCAAGCTGGAGCGCCGCGTGGATACCTCCACCGATTCGCTGGGCCGCACGTTTGAGCGCATCATCGGGTTGCTCACGGAGATGGATTACGTTGAGCTTATCGACGGCGAACCGCAGGTCACCGACGAAGGCGAGCGCCTCTCCCGCATCCACAACGTTTCCGATCTTTTGGTCGCGCAGTGCCTCAAGCGCGGCATCTGGGACCACCTGGACCCGGCCGAACTGGCCGGTGTGGCCTCCATGGTGGTCTTTGAAAACCGGCGCGCCACCGGCGGCAGCCCCGAAGCCGCCACCGACGCCATGGCCGACGCGATGAACGAGACGATGCGCATCTACGGCGAGCTGGTTGCCGACGAACAGCGCCACAATCTGCCCGCAACCCGCCTGCCGGATCCCGGGTTCTGCCTGTCCATCCACCAGTGGACCGCAGGAGCACCACTGGGTTACGCGCTGGCCGCGGCGGCGGAATCGGGCGCAGAGCTCACTCCCGGCGACTTCGTGCGCTGGTGCCGCCAGGTGATCGATTTGTTGGAGCAGATCAAAAAGACCGGTTATTCGGACCAGATCCGGGACAACGCCAACCGGGCTGTGGACGCAATCCGCCGCGGCGTGGTGGCGATCGGCAACTAGAGCCCCCGCAGCGACCGCGCCAGGCCCCGCGGCCACAGCGACACGGTGGCGATGCGCAGGTTCGTGCCGCCCGGATCCAGGATGAGGGATTGCACGCCAACGACCTTTCCCCAGACCAGCACAGGGCCGCCGGAGTCGCCCTTGACCGCAGGCGGATTGGCGTAGACCACTCCGGCCGGACGCACCCGCGTCACGCGCTTCCGGGACCAGGACACCGGAAGCGTGCCCAGGTAGACACCCGGCCGTGCCTGGACGCTGCGCGCCTGGCCGCCGTAGCCGAGAGTGAGCGTACGGGCAAACAGGCGCGGCGACGGCCCGAGTTCGAGGGGAGTGGCATCGACTCGCTTGGGCAGCCGGGCGAGTGCGACATCCGTGCCGGTCAGAAGTTGGAGGCTGTCGACGGGGAACACGGAGCCGTCGATACGCACCCGCGCCCCAGCATGCGAGCGCTCGCGGAAGAAGTGCGCACAGGTGAGCACGATGTCTGGGGCGATGAGTGCGCCCGAGCAGTAGCCGCCGCCGGGTGCGCTCAGGCGGGCGACGGAGCGGTTCAGGGCAGGCAACACTCCCACGATGCTAGCGATCTACCATGGCGCACATGACTGCATTCGACTCTGATACGTACACCGCACGCCGCCAGGAAGCCGTCGAGTTGGTCAAACAGCGCGGTCTGGGTGGGCTGGTCATCGGCACCGGCGCCGAATTCGCCTACCTCACCGGTTCCTGGACTTTCTCGCACGAGCGGCTCACCGCGCTGGTGATCGCGCCTGGCGGCACCACGGTGGTGGCACCGGTGACCGACATCCAGTCGCTGGGGCTGGAGGGTGCCGCAGACGTCGAAGTCATTGGCTGGCGCGACGGGGAAAACCCCTACAAGCTGGTGGCGGACACGCTTGAAGACGGCACCGTGGGTCTCGGGTCGTCGCTGACCGCGGACCACGTCTTCGCCCTGCAAGCGTTACTGCCTGCAACCGAGCTTGCCTCCGACGCGGTGGCGGAACTGTTCATGGTCAAAGACGCCG
Organism: Corynebacterium sp. HMSC05H05; assembly: GCF_001807265.1. GTDB lineage: Bacteria > Actinomycetota > Actinomycetes > Mycobacteriales > Mycobacteriaceae > Corynebacterium. Next base: position 65,641 of record NZ_KV788386.1, on the reverse strand, counting down.
ATGAGGCCACCGAGCTTGCGAAAGCCGGCGCCGCCATCGACCGCGTGCACGAGCGCGCCGCCGAACTGCTCCAGCCTGGACGCACGGAGCGCGAGATCGCGGACGAGCTGCACGCGCTGATTCTTCAAGAGCACGCGAACGTGCAGTTCGTCATCGTCGGCTCCGGGCCCAATGGTTCCAACCCCCACCACGACTTCTCCGACCGTGTCCTCGAGGAAGGGGACCCTGTGGTGGTGGACCTGGGCGGCGCGCTGCCGTCCGGCTACCAGTCCGACTGCACCCGCACCCACGTAGTGGGAGAGCCTGCCAAGGCGCCGAAAGAATTCCTGGAGGCCTACGGGGTGCTTGAGCGCGCGTTCGACGCCGCGTGCGCTGCCGCCAAGCCCGGCATCACTGCCGGCGAGCTCGACGCCGCTGCGCGCGAGGTCATCGCAGACGCCGGCTACGGCGAATACTTCACGCACCGCCTGGGCCACGGCATCGGCCTGTCCGGCCACGAGCAGCCGTTCATCATCGCCGGCTCCGACGTCGTGCTGCGCGAGGGCATGGCATTTTCCATCGAGCCCGGCATCTACGTGCCAGGCAAGTGGGGCATGCGCATCGAGGACATCGTGCGCATGACCGCTGACGGTATTGAACCGCTCAACCACACCCGCCGCGACCTCGGCAGCGCCAATGGCTAGCGGCACAGTGCTGCTGCTCGGGGCGCGCAGCGACATCGGCGGCGAGATCGCCGCACGCGTCTGCCAGGGCCGTGAGGTCGTGTTGGCCGCCAGGGGGAGTCGGGGCCTGGCGGACGTCGAGAAGCGGATGCTCGCCGCGGGTGCCACAGCGGTGCGCACGCTCGACTTCGACGCCACTGATCTGGACTCGCACCGGCGCGTCGTGCGCGAGGCGGGCGAGGTGACCACCGCCATCGTCGCATTCGGCATCCTCGGCGACCAGGAGCTCGCAGAGCGCGACGAGCACGAGGCCGCGCGCATCGCCACTGTGGACTACCTCGCACAGGTGAGCTTGTTGACGGTACTTGCCGACGAGATGGCACGCGGGGAGATCTTCGCCTTCTCTTCCATCGCCGGGTGGCGGGCACGCCGCGCCAACTACGTCTACGGCTCCACCAAGGCGGGCCTGGACGCGTTTTGTCAGGGCCTGATGGACCGGCTGCACGGCACAGGCCTCAGCCTCATCCTGGCGCGACCGGGCTTTGTCATCGGCTCGATGACGCAAGGCATGACACCGGCGGTGATGTCGGTGACCCCGGATGTGGTCGCGGACGCGGTGGTGGACGCCGCCGCGCGCGGCACAAGCGCCACGGTGTGGATCCCGCGGCGCCTGGCTGTCCTCGCCGCAATTATGCGCGCTGTGCCGCGGCCAGTGTGGAGGCACATGCCGAGGTAGCGGTGAGCCCAGGTACCCTCGTGGCCATGCCGATTCCTCTTCTCGCATACTTCCTCGTCGAAGCGCTCGCGTTTTTCCTGGTGGCCAAGGCCATCGGTGTGGGCTGGGCGCTTTTGGCCATCTTCGTGCTCATGATCGCCGGCGGCGCCGCTGCCAGCATGGCGCTGCGCAACTCGCTGCTGCAGGCCGCGCGTGGCCGCTCCAGCGTCGGCAAGCTCGCGGGCGACTCCGCGCTGCTCATCGGCGGCTGGACGCTTTCCGTCATCCCCGGCTTTGTCACATCGTTGATTGGCTTGCCGCTGGTGTTCGGGCCGACGCGCGCGTTGATCCGCAAAACCATGACTAAGCGGGCCCGCGCCGCGGTGGAGAACCTCGGCGTGCGCGTCTACGACGCCACCCCGATGGGGCAGTTCCAAACCAGCTACGGCTCTTTCAACCAGCCGGGCGACGCGCAGCAGCAGAAGCCGGTCATCGACGCCGACGAGCTGGAGCAGTGGTACCGCATGGACAGCCACGAGCGCCCGCAGGATCCGGGCGACAGCACCGGCGGCAACGGCAGCCCCGGCGGAGCGCGTTAAGTGCCGGCGTTTCTCCGTTTCGGACTCGCGGCCGTTTCCGGCTGGCTGGTCTACCTGTCGTACGAACCGATCGGCCACTGGTGGGCCGCAGTCCTCGGCATCGCGCTGCTGTGGCTCACACTCATCCCGTGGCCCAGGCGCGCCACCGAGGCGCTGGGCATGGCGGGGGAGACGCAGGAGCGCCCGTCCGTACGCTTCGGCGCTCTGATCGGGTTCACCCACGGCCTGTTTTGCTACCTGTTCCTCCTGCCGTGGGTGGGCGAGTTCGTCGGCGCCATGCCGTATATCGCACTAGCAATCACCATGGCGCTCTACGCGCTGGCCACCGGTGCGTTCGGTGTGCTGGTGGCGCGGTGGCGCGTCGGCGCGTTCGCGTTTCCGCTGGTCTACCTGGCTGTCGAGTTCGTGCGCTCCTCGTGGCCCTTCGGCGGCTTCGCGTGGGTGCGCCTGGCGTGGGGTCAGATCAACGGCCCGCTCGCCGCACTATCGGCCTGGGGCGGACCCGCGCTGGTCACTGTCGCCGCAGCGTTCATCGCAGTCGGGTGCATTTCGCTTCTCGACGCCACGTCGCGCCGCCCCGCCGCAGCCGCCATCATCCTGCCGCTGGCGGCCGGCCTGATCGCCAACCTCGGCGTCGGCAAGGACAGCTCCACCGTCGGCGAGGCCGGCGTGGGGGCCGTGCAGGGCAACGTGCCGCGCATGGGCCTGGACTTCAACGAGCAGCGCCGGGCGGTGCTGAGCAACCACGTCAACGAGACCCTGCGGCTTGCCGAAGAAGCGAAGGAATCCGGGGAAAAGCTGGACATGGTGTTCTGGCCGGAGAACGCCTCCGACGTCAACCCGTTCGTCGACGCGGAGGCCGAGGCGCTGGTGGGTGCGGCGGTACGCGGCGTCGATACGCCCCTGCTTGTTGGCACGCTCACCCGCGACGAGGTCGGCGCCCGCAACACCATGGTGGTCTTCGACCCTGAAACGGGGCCGGGGGAGCGCCACGACAAGCGCTTCCTGCAGCCGTTCGGTGAATACATGCCCATGCGCGATTTCTTCCGCAACTTCTCCGACCTGGTGGACTTGGCTGGCGACTTCAAGCCCGGCGACGACAACGGCGTGGTCCACATGGGCGGCATCCCGGTTGGCGTGGCCACCTGCTACGAGGTGGCGGAAGACGAGGCCTACCGCATGGCAGTGCGCGGCGGCGCGCAGATCTTGTCCACGCCGACGAACAACGCAACCTTCGGTTTCACGGACATGACCTACCAGCAGCTAGCGATGAGCCGGATGCGCGCGATTGAAACCGACAGGGCAGTGGTCGTGGTCGCCACCTCAGGTGTCTCGGCGATCGTGCACCCGGACGGCCGCGTGTCACAGCAGACAGAGATCTTCGAGCCCGCGCACTTGATGGAGACACTCCCGCTGCGCACCGGCACGACGCCCGCGGTGCGTTTCGGGCAGATTCTGGAGTGGTTGCTCGTCGCCGCCGGGGCGGCACTCATGGTTGCCGCAGCCGTGTCCTCACGGCGAAGTGGGCGGGGGTATGCTCCTACCGGAGAACAACAGCGTAAATACGAGGAGAATTAGCGCCGTGGCCAACCAGACTCTGGTGATCATTCCGACCTACAACGAGGTGGAGAACCTCCCGCTTATCGTCGAGCGCGTGCTGGCTACGAAGGATGCCGTGGACATCCTCGTCGTTGACGACAACTCGCCGGACGGCACCGGCGCGAAGGCCGACGAGCTCGCCGCCGCCCACGACGAGGTCAACGTGCTGCACCGCACCGGCAAGGACGGCCTGCTGGCCGCCTACCGCGCCGGCTTCAACTGGGGCCTGGAACGTGACTACCAGGTGCTGGTGCAGATGGATGCGGACGGGTCCCACGCGCCGGAGGAGCTGCACAGGCTTCTCGACGCGCTGGATGACGGCGCCGATCTGGCCATCGGCTCCCGCTACATCGAAGGCGGGGAAGTGGTCAACTGGCCGAAGAGCCGCTTCCTGCTGTCCAAGCTGGGCAACCAGTACGTCTCCATCGCCCTCGGCACCGACGTGGCGGACATGACAGCAGGCTACCGCGCCTTCAAGCGCGAAGTGCTGGAGGAGTTGGACCTGGATTCCCTGTCCACCAAGGGCTACATCTTCCAGGTGGAGATCGCGCACAAGGTGGACAAGCTGGGCTTCGACATCCGCGAGGTGCCGATCACCTTTGAGGACCGCAAGCTCGGCGAGTCCAAGCTGGACGCCAGCTTCGCCACCGCCTCGCTGGCCGAGGTGACCAAGTGGGGCGCCGCGAACAAGGCCACCTTCGTCAAGGACCTGACCTCTGAGACTGTCCGCCAGTTCGTCTACGCCGTGGAGCACTCGAAGCTTTCCGACGTCCGCCGCAAGGCCGCCGACGCTCCCGAGCAGATCATCAACGCCATTGGTGAGTTCGGCTCGGTGGCCAAGCACGAGATCGACCACGCCAACCTGGGCAAGATCCAGGCTAACGCCGCCCGCCGCGTGAACGACGCGATCTACTTGGGTGAGGAGACCGTCCGCCAGGCGGTCCACGCGCTCGGTGTCGACGGCAAGCGCAAGAAGTAGCAGCCGACAATAGGGAAGTGCCCGCCTCCGCGAATTGGTTTCGCGGGGGCGGGCACTTGCGTGAGCCGTCGTAAAGCGAGCTAGCTCTCGTTGGCCTGCTGCTGCTCCTTGGCAATGCGGGCGGCGGTGCGGCGGCGCTTACGAAGCTGCTCCAGGCGCTCCTCGAGCAGGACGTCGAGCTCCTCGATGCTGCGGCGCTCACGCAGCATGTCCCAGTGGGTGCGCGGCGGCTTGGCAGGCTTGGACTCCACGCCTTCGCCCTCCATGAGGGTGCCGACCTGGCCGTTCTTGCACATCCACTCCTCGGGGATTTCGGCGTCGTCAGCGAACGGCACCTCGAACACCTCACCGTTGGGGGTGCGGTACTTCGCCATCTGGCGCGGCGCGAGATCGTGGTCGCGGTCCGTTTCGTAGCTGACTGCGCCCATGCGGCTTCCGCGAAGAACTCGATCAGCCATGGCACTCACCATCCTTTTCAACCCGTTTGTTTTCAGTCGCTCCAGTATAACGGTGCAGTTCTGCGAATTGTTCCCGGGCACTTTTGCGTAATCGACAGTTGTAATAGACTACATAACCGTGACGGATAAATTACGTGCCCTTACCAAGAAAACTGCCACATGTGCCTGGTGCGGGAAGGAAATTCCCGTAAACCGCGGCCGCGGCCGGAAACGCAAGTACTGCGGACCATCCTGCAAGCAGCGCGCCTACGAACAGCGCACCATGCTGGCCGGTACGTCGGTTGACGAGGACGCGGTGATCCTCAACCGCAACAAGGTCGCAGAGTACCGCGACCGCCTGTACGCGCTGCGGTGCGCAGCGGAGGATATCCGCACGGCAGCCGCCGAAGGTGCGAAGCCTGACGATTTGGCCCCGCTTTGTGACGAATTAGTAGAATTAGCCCAGCAACTTGAAAGGCTGAGGTGAAATCCAGGTGGAAAAAAGCGCGGCAACCAGCGCAAAGATGCGCACAACCCTCATCGTTGTCGTATCTATCTTCATCGTCGCGGCGGTGCTGGTGGCAATGATTCCGCTGCTCATGACCCTGTTTAAGGGCGGCGGCGTGAAGACAGAAGGCATCGATGCCGACAAAGTATCCGCAGCCTCCACGGAGCTTGACGGCGAATGGACGGTAACCAACCGCCCGGGCGACAACGTCACGTCCGCCGGGTTCACATTTGAAGAGGTGCTGCCGGGCGAACGCCGTAGCACCTCGGCGTCCACGCGTGCGGTCACAGGCTTTGCGACGATTGCCGAGGGCACGCTGACCGCGGGCGAGATCACCGTCGACATGCAGCACCTGTCGTCCGATAGCGACAAGCGCGACTCGTCAGTGCGTCGCCGTATCTTCCACACGGACAAGTATCCGGAGGCGACGTTCACGGTGACCCAGCCGGCGGACGTGTCCGCCGTACCGGATGACGGCACTGTAGGCACTGTGGAGCTCACCGGCGAGCTGACCATCCACGGCGAGACTAACGACATCACGCAGGCGTTCGATGTTGCGCGCTCGGGCGACCGTTTGATCGTCGCCGGCGACATTCCGATCAACCGTCTGGACTACGGCGTGGAGACCCCGGAGCTCGTCGCGGCGAAAATCGCCGAAAAAGGCGAAGTGAACGTCCGCATCAACATGACCAAGTAGATAGGCTCGTTTACGTAACGTTACAATAATAGGGGTATATGGAAGGGCGTCGGACGCGAAGAGCGCTCGGCGCCTTTTACGGTTCCACCATATATAACTGTCCGATAATGTACATTATGTCAAGTAACGTTCTGGCGGCCAAGCCTCCCGCTAGCGGCGTCCTCTCCTGTTTCTCCGCGCGAACGTGATCTGCGCCAGATCGATCATCCCCAGCCGCGCCATCGCCTCACGCAACGCGAACTGCCACACCCACAGACGGCGGAACACGGCGTCGTAGCCGTCGGCGGCCGCATCGCGCAGCTTGCCGTCGAACGTGACGCGCTGCAGGCGCAACGACGCCGCGAGGTGCTCCGGCGCCGACGTCTGCGCCACGACGCGCAGATCGGTCTCGCGGTCGACTGTCTTGCCAATCTCCGTGACCTTTGAGAAATACAGTCCCGGCCAGATATATGCTCGCAGCGACTCCAGCGCGAGATCCGCCGTGCGGTTGTACGCCTGCGTACGTACCACCGTCTGCATGGCTGCTCGCCCGCCCTGACTAAGCAGCGCGTCCACGGCCAGCAGATACTTTCTCTGCTGGCGTTGCGGCATGGTTTCAAACACCTCCATGCTCGCGACCGCGTCGTAGACACCGCTTCGTTGCTTGGCCACAGCAACCGGGCCCTCCGCAATACGGTCCACGGTGACGGATCCGTCTGTGCCCGTGAGAATCAGCCGCTCGCGCATCGCGGCGTACATACGCGAATCGCGAGTCACGGCGTCGACAGTCGCCCCGCGCGCAGCGGCCTCGAACGCTAATGCGCCGCCTCCGGACGGATACTCCAACAGATGCGTGCCGGAGACCACGTTCAGACTCTCCAAAAGGGATTCTACGCTGCGGTTTTGCGCGTCCTGCAGATCCGCCCTGTCAGACTCCATAGGAGCCCCGATTTCCGTCACGTCTACGAAATGATCGCGGGGCTCGCGACCTCTGCCGGCGCCTTTGGTATGAGACTTCATCCGCACCCGTTGCGTGGTGGCCACTCCGGTGGCGAAATGCCCCTGGAACGCGCTGAGTCCGTCGCCCGAAAAGTGAGCAACCAGATCCGGCGGCAACTCCCCTGGCGTTGCGGGCCGCACCGCGTCCACGCGGCGGGTGCGTGGGCAGTAGCCGGTGCGTATGAGGGCCGTGAGGACGTCGACAAGCTGCTGCGAACCCCCTGCCGACCACTCTCCTGCCATGTAGCCCTCTGCGAGGCCAACCCACCCGCTCGCGGCGACGCGCTGAAACACTTCAGCGCGCTCAACCGCGATGTCTGCGCCGTCTCCTTCGAACGACAGGCCCGCTTTCGCACAGGCACGAGCGAAGCCGGCCTCTGCGAGCCTCGTTCGCAACCTGCTCGGCTTCGGAATATTGGCCACCCCCGGCCACGCGTCTGCATCAACTGGTTGAAGGTGCGCGGGGATGTTCGCGGGAGTGCTCTCGGCCATTTCTCGAATGCTAGTGCGCGCAGCACTGAGATATGAGGTGCCACGGCGGAGCCTGCCCGCGCAGTTTATTGGTGGGCGCGTACTATGTATGCCGTTCCAATTAATATCGTCATTAACCCGAGGAGATATCACTCATGGCCTCTCAGGTGTACCGCCCCGAAGGTAGTCGCCACCACGTTGTCATCGTGGGCGCAGGTTTTGGCGGCGTGAATGCGGCGAAAGAGCTCGCAGACGCAGATGTCGACATCACGCTGATCAACAACACCAACCACCACCTCTTCCCGCCGCTGCTTTACCAGGTGGCAACCGGCCTGATGTCCTCCGGCGAGATCACCGGCGATGTACGCCAGATGTTCAGCGACCAACAGAACGTCCGCGTCGTTCGCGGCACCGTGGAGACCGTCGACGCTCAGGCGAAGACCGTCACCTCCGTCGAGGGCGGCAAGGAGACCACCTTCTCCTACGACTCCCTCATCGTCGCCGCAGGCGCCGGCCAGTCCTACTTCGGCAACGACCACTTTGCGCAGTACGCTCCGGGTCTGAAGACGTTGGACCACGCGTTTGAGATCCGCGCCCGCCTCATCGCAGCCTTCGAGCGCGCTGAGCTGGCGCAGACGCCGGAAGAGCGCGAGCGTGAGCTGACCTTCGTCATCGTCGGCGCAGGCCCGACCGGTGTGGAGCTGGCTGGCCAGGTGGCCGAGATGGCGCACCGCGCATTCACCTCCGGCCGCTACTCCTTTAGCACCGAGCAAGCCAAGATCTACCTGCTGGACGGCGCGCCGCAGGTCCTGCCGCCGTTTGGCAAGCGCCTGGGCAAGAAGGCACAGCGCGAGCTAGAGAAGGCGGGCGTGACCGTCATCCTCAACGCGATGGTGACTAACGTGGACGCGGACTCCGTGACCTACAAGGACATGAAGACCGAGCAGGAGACCACTATCAGCACCCCGACCAAGATCTGGTCCGCCGGTGTTGCCGCTTCCCCGCTGGGCAAGCAGATCGCCGATCAGCTCGGTGTCGAGGCCGACCGTGCCGGCAAGGTTGCGGTCAACGCCGACCTGTCCGTGGGCGATGAGCCGAACCTGTTCATCATCGGCGACATGATGAACCGCGACCGCCTCCCGGGCGTTGCGCAGGTGGCCATCCAGTCCGGCGCCTACGTGGGCAAGATCATCAAGGAGCAGGTCGAGCACGACGTCGCTCCGGAAAACCGCGACCCGTTCGAGTACTTCGACAAGGGCTCGATGGCCATCATCAACCGCTTCAACGCGGTTGTGAAGATGGGCAAGGTGGAAATCACCGGCTTCATCGGCTGGCTGATGTGGCTGGGCGTGCACCTGTCCTTCCTCACCGGCACCCGCAACCGTCTTGTGGCCGCCAGCGAGTGGACCATCAACGCGTTCTCGCGCACCCGCCACAACCTGGCTGTGACCGAGGGGCAGCTCGAGGGACCTGAGCTGGAGAACGAAAAGTAACCCTTCGCCCTCCCCTGGCGTTTCGCCGACGCCGATCCGAGCCGGCCCAGAGCCTATCTACAAAGGCTTCGGGCCGGTTCTTTCGTGCCTTTTACCCCATGACACCTGTGCGCAACGTCACACCAATCGTATTACTATTAGCCCCGAATCATCCCTTACAATGGTTTCTGAGCGGCCCGCGCTTTGAAAGTACATGGGTAAGTAAATGGGCAAGCGCAGCCGCGAGAGATCCTCAAATGCTTTAACGAAGGACTGTGCAACTGTGACTGTTTCGACAGAGCCGCAAATTGAAAACCGCGCATGGGACGGCTTCAAGCCGGGCCCGTGGATGGAACGCATCGACGTCCGCGATTTCGTCCAGCGCAACTACACCCCGTACGACGGGGATGCATCGTTCCTTGAAGGCGCCACCGAAAAAACCCTGCGCCTCTGGGATCACCTCGACAAGAACTACCTCGCCGTCGAGCGTGAGCGCCGTGTCTACGACGTGGACACAGAAACGCCCGCTGACATCGACGCCTTCAAGCCGGGATACATCTCGGAGGACGACGACGTCGTTGTTGGTCTGCAGACGGACACGCCGACCAAGCGCGCAATGATGCCGAACGGTGGCTGGCGCATGGTTGAGCAGGCGATCAAGGAGGCCGGCAAAGAGGTCAACCCGGACGTGAAGAAGATCTTCACGCAGTACCGCAAGACCCACAACGATGCCGTCTTTGACATCTACACCCCGCGCATCCGTGCGGCGCGCTCCTCTCACATCGTGACGGGCCTGCCGGATGCCTACGGCCGTGGCCGCATCATCGGCGACTACCGCCGCGTGGCTCTCTACGGTGTGGATTTCCTCATCGAGGAGAAGCAGCAGGCGAAGGACGCTTCCCTGGAGAAGGGCTTCTCCGAGCACTGGGCCCGCTACCGTGAGGAGCACGCCGAGCAGATCAAGGCGCTGAAGAAGCTGAAGAAGATGGCCGAGGACTACGGCTTCGACATCTCCGGCCCGGCCACCAACGCCAAGGAAGCCGTGCAGTGGACCTACTTCGGCTACCTCGCCTCCGTGAAGAGCCAGGACGGCGCCGCCATGTCCATCGGCCGCCTCTCCCCCTTCCTGGACGCGTACTTCGAGCGCGACTTGGCCAACGGCACCCTGACCGAGGTCGAGGCTCAGGAGATCATCGACGCACTGGTGATCAAGCTTCGTATCGTTCGCTTCCTGCGCACCGAGGACTACGACCAGATCTTCTCCGGCGACCCGTACTGGGCAACCTGGACCGACGCCGGCTTCTCCGAGGACGGCCGCCACCAGGTGACCAAGACCTCGTTCCGTCTGCTGCAGACGCTGCGCAACCTGGGACCGGCGCCGGAGCCAAACATCACCATCTTCTGGGATCCGGCACTTCCGGCGGGCTACAAGGAATTCTGCGCCGCGATCTCCATCGAGACGTCGTCGCTGCAGTACGAGTCCGACAAGCAGATCCGCGACAAGTGGGGCGACGATGCCGCCATCGCTTGCTGCGTGTCCCCGATGCAGGTGGGCAAGCAGATGCAGTTCTTCGGCGCCCGCGTCAACGCCGCCAAGGCCCTGCTCTACGCCATGAACGGCGGCCGCGACGAGGTCACCGGCAAGCAGGTCACCGACGGCGACCACACCCCGATTGAGGGCGACGGTCCGCTGGACTTCGACGAGGTCTGGCAGAAGTACGAGGAGATGCTCGACTGGGTTGTCGGCACCTACGTCGAGGCTTTGAACATCATCCACTACTGCCACGACCGGTACGCCTACGAGTCCATCGAGATGGCGCTGCACGACTCCGACATTGTCCGCACCATGGGCTGCGGCATTGCCGGCCTGTCCATCGTGGCCGACTCCCTGTCGGCGATTAAGTACGCGAAGGTCACCCCGGTCCGCGACGAGACTGGCCTGATCGTCGACTACGTCACCGAGGGCGAGTTCCCGTTCTACGGCAACGACGATGACCGCGCGGACGACATCGCCGCCACGGTGGTGCACACGGTGATGCAGAAGATCAAGGCGATCCCGCTCTACCGCGACGCCATCCCGACCCAGTCGGTGCTGACCATCACCTCCAACGTGGTCTACGGCAAGGCAACCGGTTCGTTCCCCTCCGGCCACAAGGCTGGTACCCCGTTCGCACCGGGCGCTAACCCGGAGAACGGCGCGGACAACCACGGCATGGTCGCGTCCATGCTCTCCGTGGGCAAGCTCGACTACAACGACGCGCTGGACGGCATCTCGCTGACCAACACGATCACTCCGACGGGCTTGGGCCGCAACAAGGACGAGCAGGTGACCAACCTGGTCGGTGTCCTGGATGCTGGCTTCATCATGGACAACGCCGACACGGTCATCAACCCCGCCTAACTCAGACTTCCCATCCACCTTTCCACTCTGAAGGAGAAAACATCATGACCACCCCTACTTTCGACGAGCGCCTCGCTTCCATGAAGGCTTCCCGCTCCGCTAACAACATGGACTCCGGCCTGTACCACGCCAACATCAACGTGCTGGACGAGTCCACGCTGGAGGACGCCATGGAGCACCCGGAGAACTACCCGAACCTCACCGTTCGCGTCTCCGGCTACGCCGTCAACTTCGTCAAGCTGACGAAGGAGCAGCAGCGCGACGTCATCTCCCGTACCTTCCACAAGGGCGCTTAATATATGGCGCAGGACGGAACTAGCGGCGTCGTCACGCTTGCGCCCGAACAGGGCGAGCGCGTGCGCGGCGTCGCTGCCGGTTTAGGCGGACTGTCCACCGACGACCTTGAGATCACCCGCCCCGAGCTGTTTGAGGCCCGCCGCACAGGCGAAATCGGACTCATCCACTCGTGGGAGCTGGTCACAGCTGTCGACGGCCCCGGCACCCGGATGACCATCTTCTTGTCCGGTTGCCCGCTGCGGTGCAAGTACTGCCACAACCCGGACACGATGGAAATGAAGGACGGCACGCTCGAGCAGATCGACGATGTCGTGCGCCGCGTGCTTCGCTACAAGCCGGTGTTCAACGCCTCCGGTGGCGGACTGACCCTCTCCGGCGGTGAGCCGCTGTTCCAGATCGCGTTCACTCGTCGCCTGCTTAAGGCAGTCCACGACGCTGGTGTGCACACCACGATCGACACCTCCGGATTCCTCGGCTCCCGCCTGACGGACGAGGACCTGGACAACATCGACCTGTTCTTGCTGGACGTGAAGTCGGGTCTGCCCGACACGTACGAAAACGTCACCGCGCGCCAGCTGCAGCCGACGATCGACTTCGGCGACCGGCTGCACGAAAAGGGCAAACCGGTGTGGATCCGATTCGTGGTCGTGCCCGGCCTGACGGACAGCGAGGACAATGTGCAGGCCGTGGCCGACATCGTCGCACGCTGGAAAGGCACCGTGGAGCGCGTTGAGGTCCTCCCCTTCCACAACATGGGCGAGGACAAATGGAACCGCATTGGCATGGACTACGAGCTCAAAGGGGTTACTCCCCCGTCGCCGGAGTCCGTGGAACACGTCCGCGAGATCTTCCGCAGTCGCGGTCTGAACGTGTTCTAGCCAGGTCCTTAGCAGGCGCTAACTCGCATTGAGGGCGGTTGTCGGAAACGGGGTTGTGCAGTTTTGCACCCCCGTTAGACAACCGCCCGTTAGCGCGTAATATCACCTAAGTTGTCTGGCGCGCCCGCAGCGCGCTCTCCCGCCGCACAGGGGCGAATGCTTCAAGCCTCGAGCCCCTCGTACCAGTGAAAGGGGGCTTGAAGCTATGCCGCCTCGTATCCCGATGCCGGGGCAACGTCCAAAGAAGGTACAGCCCCCCACGCGCAGCATTCCGGTCCCCCTTGAACGCCAGATCGACTTCTGCCGCGTGTTCGTGGACGGCAAACGCCAGCCAGGCAATGTGCGGATGTCGCACGCTCTCGAGGTCGTGGAGCGCTACGAAAACGCCTTCGTGTGGCTGAGCCTGAAAGAGCCGTCCACGGAGCAGATGGAAAAGATCGCGGAAATCTTCGACATTGAGGACCTCGTGGTTGATGACGTTGTGGACGCCCACCAGCGCCCCAAAATCGAGCGACACGACGAGCAGCTGTTCATGGTCGTGCGCTCGGTGTCCTACCGCGACGATGAAGAGGTCGCGGACGCCCGCGAGATCATTTCCACCGGCGAGGTGCAGATGATTGTCAGCGAGAAGTTCGCCATCACCATTCGCCACGGCGCGCACCTGCCGGATCTCACGCCCAAGATCGAGGACGAAGAGGATCTCGCTGTGCTCGGCCCCACCGCCGTCGCGTGGGCAGTGTCCGACTACTTGGTGGACAACTACCTCAAGGTCACCGATCTACTAGAAAACGACGTGGATGAGCTGGAAAACGAGGTGTTTACGCCGCGCCGGGACATCAACATCGACAAGATCTACACCTACAAACGAGAGATCTTGGAGATGCGCCACGCGATCGATCCGCTCGCACCAGCCCTGCGCAACGGCCTCACCAACAACAAGGACTTCATGCGGAAGGTTCTGCGCACCTACTTCCGAGATGTGCAGGACAACTCCACTATCGTCAGCGACCGCCTGTCTGGCTTCGACGAGCGTCTGACGTCGCTGCTCGATGCGTCGGTTGCCAAGATCACCATGCAACAGAACTCGGACATGCGCACGATCTCCGCCGTGGTGGGCATGGCTGCGGTGCCGACGCTGGTCGCCGGTATTTACGGCATGAACTTCGAGGTCATGCCGGAACTGGGCTGGCGCTACGGCTACCCCGGCGCCCTTCTGGTGATGGCCTTGGCTATCTCGGCGATGTGGTGGTGGTTCCGTAAGAACAACTGGCTGTAGCTAGCTGTTCAGCACCATCAGCTTCAGGTTGGTGACGGCCGCGAGCTTGCCGTCGGCGGTCATCTCGACGCGCCACAGGTGCGTGCGCTTGCCGACGTGCACGGGTTCGGCCACCGCACGAATCGTCTGGCCTTCCCGCACGCTGCCGAGCAGGTCCGTGTAGTTGCTCATCCCCACCGCGGGCTTTGCACTCGCTGCCACGGCGGCGATGGAGGCCAGCGTCTCCCCGATCACGCAATACAGCCCGCCGTTGACGATGCCGGTGGGCTGCAGGTGCCGTTGTTCCACCTGGAGTTCTCCTTCTAGACGGTCCTTGGAGCAGTACGTCAGCTTCAGCCCGAGGGTTTGGGCGAAGTCGAACTCGACGGAGTTGATGAACGCGAGTTCTTCGTCGGTGAGCGGGACCTCGATGACCTCTTGGTACAGGCGCAGATTCTTCTCCTTTTCCATGCCGGCCAATCATACGGGCGTAGGCGTGCGCACCCCGCGTAGAATTCGGCGTATGACTGCTAAACGCGACGGTGAACAGCTTGCTCAAATCGGTGTTGTCGGCATGGCGGTGATGGGCTCCAACCTTGCCCGGAACTTCGCCTCGAAGGGCCACACGGTGGCCATTTTCAACCGCTCCCCGGAGAAGACCCGCGCGGTTGTGGACGAGTTTGGCCACGAGGGCAACTTCATCCCCTCTGAGACGATCGAGGACTTCGTCGCATCGCTCGAGCGCCCCCGCAAGGCCGTGATCATGGTCCAGGCCGGCGCGGCGACGGATGCGGTGATCGCCCAGCTCATCGAGGCGATGGATGAGGGCGACATCATTATCGACGGCGGCAATGCCCTGTTCACGGACACCATCCGCCGCGAACGCGAGGTCGCCGCGGCCGGCCGCCACTTCGTCGGCGCCGGCATCTCCGGCGGTGAGGAGGGCGCGTTGCGCGGGCCGTCCATCATGCCGGGCGGACCGGTGGAGTCCTGGGAGACCCTCGGGCCGCTTTTGGAGGACATTTCCGCGAAGGTGGACGGCACCCCGTGCGTGACCCACATCGGCCCGGACGGTGCCGGCCACTTTGTCAAGATGGTGCACAACGGCATCGAGTACGCCGACATGCAGGTCATCGGCGAGGCCTATCACCTGCTGCGCTACGCGGCGGGCCTTGAACCGGCGGAAATCGCGGACATCTTCACGGAGTGGAACAAGGGCGACCTGGATTCCTACCTCATCGAGATCACCGCCGAGGTGCTGCGCCAGGTGGATGCTCGCACCGGCAAGCCGTTCATCGACGTCATCGTGGACGCAGCCGGCCAGAAGGGCACCGGCCGCTGGACGGTCAAGGAGGCCCTGGACCTCGGCGTGCCCACCACCGCCATCGGCGAAGCCGTCTTTGCACGTGCGCTGTCTTCTGCCCTGGCGCAGCGCGAGGCGGCTCAGGAGGTCGGGTTGCCGGCGGGTGAGACGACGACGTTGGAGACCGTAGGCGTCGATAAGCAATCGTTCATTGAAGACGTGCGGCGCGCGCTCTACGCCTCCAAGCTGGTGGCGTACGCGCAGGGCTTCGACGAAATCAACGCGGGCTCCCAGGAGCACAACTGGGACATCAAGCCGGGCGATCTGGCGCGCATCTGGCGCGGCGGCTGCATCATCCGCGCGAAATTCTTGGACCGCATCACCGAGGCGTACGAGAAGGACCCGGAGCTGCCGTCGCTGCTGTTGGACCCGTACTTCAAGGGCGAGCTGGACAAGGGCCTGGTGGATTCCTGGCGCCGCGTGGTCATCACCGCGACCCAGCTGGGCCTGCCGGTGCCGGTATTCGCCTCCTCGCTGTCCTACTACGACTCGCTGCGCGCTCAGCGCCTGCCGGCGGCCCTGATTCAGGGCCAGCGCGACTTCTTCGGCGCGCATACGTACAAGCGCGTGGACATGGAGGGCACGTTCCACACCACCTGGTCCGGCGAGCGCGAAGAACTGAGCTACTAGCTCGGCTTTTCCCGGCACTGCTGAACGCGTAAACTGCACCGAATGACTACTTTCGCCGACCTCGGTTTGCCCCGGGCCATTGTCAACGTCCTGAGCAAGCAGGGCATCACCGAGCCCTTCCCTATCCAGGAGGCGGCGATCCCGGACGCGCTCGCCGGCAAGGACGTACTGGGCCGCGGCCCGACAGGCTCCGGCAAGACCTTCACGTTCGGCCTGCCCATGCTGGCGCGACTGTCCGGCGCTCCGAGCACCCCGGGCCACCCGCGCGGTCTCGTGCTGGCACCGACGCGCGAGCTGGCCGCCCAGATCCGCGAACGCCTCGAGGATCCCGCTGCCGCGCTCGGACTGCGCGTGCTCGACGTTGTGGGCGGCGTGAACATCAACCACCACATCCGTTCCCTCGCGTCTCCGGTGGACCTGCTGGTGGCCACCCCCGGGCGCGCAGAGGACCTGATCAACCAGAAGAAGCTGTCCTTCGATTCAGTGGAAATCGCCGCGCTGGATGAGGCGGACCAAATGGCGGACATGGGCTTTTTGCCGCAGGTGCGCAAGCTCTTGGACCGCACCCCGAAAGACGGACAGCGGCTGCTGTTTTCCGCCACCCTCGACGGGGACGTGGAAAAGCTGATCAACCGCTACATGCACGATCCCGTGACCCACTCCACCGCCCCGGTGCAGGCCGCGGTGGACACGATGGACCACTACCGCCTCATGGTGGGCGGCCGCGAGCAGCGCAACGAGATCGCCCTGCAGATCGCCGCGCGCGAGGGCAAGACCATCATGTTCATGCGCACCAAGCACGGCGTGGACCGCCAGGTGAAGAAGCTGCGCCGCGCCGGAATCCACGCCCAGGGCCTGCACGGCGACAAGGGGCAGGGCGCGCGCACCCGCGCGCTGGAGGGTTTCGCCGACGGCTCTACCCCGGTGCTGGTGGCCACGGACATCGCCGCCCGCGGCATCGACGTCGACGACGTCTCTCTGGTCGTGCACGTGGACCCGCCCGCGGAGCACAAGGCGTACCTGCACCGCGCCGGCCGCACTGCGCGCGCAGGAACTTCCGGCACCGTTGTCACGCTGGTGAAGGACGACCAGACCAAGGAAGTCGCGCAGCTTCTGCGCAAGGCTGGCGTGGACGCGCCCGAGGTCAAGGTGGCTCCGCTGTCGGATTCCTTGGTTACAATCACCGGTGCACGCAAACCGGAAGGCGCACCGCTTCCTCCGCCGGGCCAACCCCAGCGGTCCAAGAAGGCGGCCGCCTCCGGCAACCGCAAGGCGGGCGGCAACCGCACCCGGAATGCCAGCCGCGGTGGCGGCCGCGGCAGGAACAACAACCGCAGCGGCCCCCGCCGCGGCGACCGAAATCGAAGGAGTAACGGCCGCTAAGGCACAGACCACCATCCATGGACATACTCTTATCCATTTTCGCCCTACTGGCGTTCGTGCTGCTCACGGCGTCGACCGGGCTTTTCGTCGCAATCGAATTCGCCATGACGGGCTTGGAGCGCTCCACCATTGAGGCCCACGTCAAAGAACGCGGCGACGGCACGGCGCGTGCGATTGCGCGCGACCACGCAAACCTCTCGTTCGTGCTCTCCGGCGCCCAGCTGGGAATCACGGTGACAACCCTTGCCGCCGGTTTCCTGGCAGAGCCGGTACTGGGCCAGTTTTTCACCCCGGTGCTCGAACTTGTTGGCCTTTCGGCGAACGCGTCCACCACTGTCGCGCTCATCCTCGCGTTGATTGTGGCGACGTTTTTGTCCATGGTCTTCGGCGAGTTGGTGCCGAAAAACGTCGCCATCACTGACCCGCTGAACACGGCACGGGCCGTGGTGCCTCCGGTGCACTACTTCAACACGGCGACCAAGCCGTTTATCCTCTTCCTCAACACCGCCGCGAACTGGGTGGTGCGCAAGATGGGCATCGAGCCTGCCGACGAGCTCGCCTCGGCCCGTTCCTCCCAGGAACTCGGCGCGATGGTGCGCAACTCCGCCGAGGCTGGCGGGCTGGATGCGGCAACTGCGGCCGTGATCGACCGCTCCTTGCGCTTCGGCGAGACTACCGCTGAGGAAGTGATGACGCCGCGCTCGACCATCGACTCGCTGGACGCCGACGACACTGTCGCTGACCTGATCACCCTCGCGCGCCAGACGGGCCACTCCCGCTTCCCCGTGCGCCGCGGCGACTTGGACGACACCCTCGGCGTGGTCCACATCAAGGACGCCTTTTCGGTGCCACACGAGTTCCGTTCCACGACGAAGCTGGCTTCATTGGCGCGACGTGTGCCGTTCGTGCCGGGCACGCTTGACGGCGATTCTGTGCTCAACCGCGTGCGCTCGGCCGGATCTCAGGTGGTGTTAGTGGCCGACGAGTACGGCGGCACCCAGGGCCTGGTCACAATCGAGGACCTCGTGGAGGAGATCTTGGGCGAGGTCTACGACGAATACGACGACGAGGAAAGCGAAAAGGACTTCATACGCTTCGGCACATCCTGGGAGGTCGCAGGCCTCGTGCGTCTGGACGAGTTGGAGGAACGCACCGGATTTGCCGCGGTAGACGGTCCCTACGAAACCCTCGGTGGTCTGATCATGGCCACGCTGGGGCGCATCCCCGAGCTTGGCGACGAGGTAGTGCTGCGCACCGCCAGCGCAGCGAATTTCCAGGAGGAGTTCCAATCCGGCGGCGCCGGCAACTGGCTGGCGCAGGTCTCCGAGATGGACGGCCGCCGCATCGACCGCGCCCTGCTGCGACCAATTCCCCCTGAACACGAGACCGGAGAGGAGGTAGAGGCCAAGTGAGTATCTGGCTCGCAGTACTGCTCATCGTCGCGCTGCTCGGCGCCAACGCGTTTTTCGTGGCGGTCGAGTTCGCCCTCGTCTCCTCCCGCAAGGACCGCCTGGAATCGCTGCTCGCACAAGGCAAGACCAAGGCCGAGGGCGTGCTCTACGCCACCGAGCACCTCTCTATCTACCTCGCTGGTGCGCAGTTTGGCATCACTGTGGCGTCGCTGATTCTGGGCAAGGTGGCCGAGCCCGCAATCGCCTCGTACATCGAGGCGCCGTTTATGGCCCTGGGCATGCCCGCGGACCTGCTGCACCCGGTCGCGTTCATCATCGCCCTGCTGATCATCTCGTTTCTGCACATCCTCTTCGGCGAAATGGTGCCGAAGAACCTGGCCATTGCGGGACCGGAGAGTATGGCCATGTGGCTGACGCCGGCGATGACACTGTGGATGAAGCTCACTCGCCCTCTGCTGGAGTTCCTCAACTGGGTCGCGCGTAAGACGCTGCTGCTGTTCGGCATCGAGCAGCGCGACGAGCTGGAATCCACCGTGGACCAGGAACAGCTGGCCAGCATGATCCAGGAGTCGCGCGAGGAAGGCCTGCTCGACGCCGAGGAGACGGTGCGCCTGGCCAAGGCGCTGCGCCAGGATTCCCGCCAGCTCAAGGAAGCGATGATCCCGCTGGCGCAGGTCACCACCATCCCGTACGACCCGCGCGGCATCCGCCTCTCCGTCATCGAGCAGGCGGTGCAAGACACCGGATATTCCCGCTTCCCCGTACGCATCGACGCCAGCTCGCTCGCCGGCTATGTCCACGTCAAAGACATCCTGGACCTGATGGAGTTCCCGCAGGGCGACCCGCGCGTCTCGCTCAAGCGCATCCGCCCGTTAAGCACCGTCGAAGCTAATCAGTCCATGGACGACGCGCTCGCCCAGCTGCACCGCCGCTCCGCACACATGGCGGAGGTGCACGACAACGGCAAGCTCGTCGGCGTGGTCGCCCTGGAAGACCTCATCGAGGAGTACGTGGGAACGGTCTCCGACTGGACGCACGAGGGCGAATAATGCAGGTGCTCACGCCCGAGGAGTACCTGCCGCGCATGGACGCGCACGCCGCCCGCGCCGAGCGCTGGACCGCGCCGAGAGTGGCCCGCAGGGCGCGCGGCCAGTACCACCCCGTGTGGGACTTCCTCTTCGATTACTACCCGCAGCGCCCCGCACACCTGAAGCGGTGGCACCCGGGTGCCGGCGTCGCGCTCGAAGACGCCGCCTCACTCCCCCACGCCGGCTGGCGCGACTATGTCTGTGACAAGGGCACTGTGCTTCTCGACGTCCACAGGTTCCTCTCCCACCGCCACGCCGACGTGGAGGAGGCGGAGGCGATCCTTCGGTCCGTCGATAGGCGTGAAGCCCACTTCGACTGCTTCGGCATGCACGAGTGGGCGATGGTGTACCGCACCGACAACCCGCGCCACAGCCTGCCGCTGCGCCTAGGTCCTGAGGGCACGAACGCCGTGGTGGAGGCGCACAACGTCAAGTGCACGCACTTCGACGCCTTCCGGTTTTTCACCCCGGCGGCGCGGCCGCTGAATCTCACCGTGCTCACGCGCGAGGGGCAAGCGGACAACGACCAGGCGGGCTGCGTGCACGTGAGCATGGACCTGTACAAGTGGGCGATGAAGCTCGGCCCGCTCGTGCCCGGCGAGCTGCTCATGGACTGCTTCGAGCTGGCCGCCGATGCCCGCCGCCTGGACATGGAGGCATCGCCCTACGACTGCCGGGGGCTAGGCTTCGGCGTGGTGGCCGTGGAAACGCCTGAGGGCAAGGCGGAGTACGTCGCCCGCCAGCGCGAGCTGAGCCGCCGCGCACAACCCCTGCGCCAGCGGCTTGTCGCGGTCATCGACGCCGCCTATGACGGCTAGACTCGAAGACGGTTTTCACTCGTTCGATCGATAAAGGCGGCGATTCCGGTGGCGAAGCACGCAAGCGGTAAAAACAACTACAGGCTGTCCGGAGAGCTCATCGCCTTACTGGTGGTACTGGCCCTGATCGCAGCGGCCGTGATCTGGTGGTTGTCCAGCCGCGGAGACGGTGCGGACGACGCCGACGGCGCGCAGGCGAAGGCGGAGGACTGCGTCGCGGGTGAGCTCGTCCTGCCTGTTGCTGCCTCCGACAAGGGTGCGGGCCAGTCGCTTGTGGACGCCTACGGTGACTCCGCCCCCGTCGTCCGCGACTACTGCGTGAAGCCCCAGCTTGTGGATGCTGTCGCCGACGCCGCAGTCTTTGTCGCCCCGAATACGACGGTGACCCACCAGTCGCTGGAAAGCTCCGGCCGCACCCCAGCGGTTTCTGACCCCCAGCCTGCCTACAGCGAAGCCGTCGGCGTGGCCGGCAAGGACGATGTCAAGCTCGAAGACCTGACCGTGGACAAGGTCCGCTTCCCGGTCTCCGACGAGTCCGCTGCCTCCGCGCTGGTTGCATCCAAGGTGGCGGGCAACGACACCGACGCCGTGCAGGCGCTGACCGATCAGCGCATCGGCAGTGCGGACGAGCTTAACGCGGACGCCGGAGAGTTCCTGGCCACCGCCGAAGATGCCGTCCCCGAGGGACTGAAGTTCACCCCGGTCGGCGCCGACGCCGTCTACACCGCGTTCCCGCTGAATCAGAACGAAAAGGTGGACGAGAACCAGGCCCGCGCCGGCCAAGACTTCGCCCGTTTCGCCTCCGAGCACTTCGACGGCTCCGAAAAGGACCAGCCGGCCGTCTCCGATCTGGTGTGGGCCGCTGCCCTGCCAGCCGGCGGCGAGGCCATCACTGCGGACGCGAAGAAGGACGGCGACGCCCAAGACGGCGCCGAGGCTGACAAGGCGGACGACGAAGCTAAGGCCGATACCGCCGCAGCCCTGCAGCCCGAGAACACCCTGTTCCTCCTGGACACCTCCGACGCGATGGGCCCGTACCTCCAGCCAGCTAAGGACGCGATCGCGAACACCGCGCTCGAGCTCGGCAGCCAGGGCAAACAGGTTGGCCTGTGGAACTACTCCTCCCCGCTGAACCCGGGTGTCGTGGTTGGCTACCGCCAGAACATCACGGTCTCCCCCGACGCCAACTCCGTTGCCGTGGCCGTACGCCGCTTCCTCACCGGCGGCGTGCCCCAGACCCGCCAGGCCGTCGAGGCAGCCGCGGGCGCCTACGGCGCGGGCGGCGCGAAAACCCGCGTCGTCCTGGTCACCACCGGCACGGCTGATGCCGGCGACGACAAGGCCTTCGAAGACGCTGTGCGAGGCGCTGCCGGCGACAAAGTGGAGATCACCGTTGTCCGCGTCGGCGAGGGCGAGGCGGACCAGGCGGTCGAGGCGCTGTCCGCCAAGACCGTGGACGCGAAGCAGGCCGACGCCATCGAAGATGCCGTAAAGCAGGCTTCCGGGCTGTAGGTGCCGGCCGACTACCCATCCAGCCACAGACCCTGGGATCCAAAGCCTGGGATCCTGCGAAATCTAGCCGAACCCAGGTTCTGCCTCCCAGGGTTTGTGGGGCGAGAACATAGAAGAAGGCCCGGGCTGGTGGGAGTGAACCCAGCCCGGGCCTTGGCGTTGGTGGCGCTTAAGAGGTCTTGCGACGGCGGCGGTCCGCCAGCTCGTCGAAACCGATGACATTGTCCGTACCGTCCTCGACCACGCGCTCCGACGGGAACGCGGAGATGGTGCCGGTCAGCTCCTTCATAATCTGCGGCACGGCGATGCCGAACACGCCCTGGCCGCCGCCGAGGAGGTCGATGATCTCCTCGTTAGAGCGGCACTCGTAGACGGTCACGCCGTCGGAGACGAGGGTGATCTCGGCGATGTCGGAGACACCGCGGTCGCGCAGCTTATCCACGGCGAGGCGGATGTTCTGCAGCGAGATGCCGGTGTCGAGCAGGCCCTTGACAATCTTCAGGACCAGGATGTCCTTGAAGGAGTACAGGCGCTGGGAACCGGAGCCCTTCGCGCCGCGGATAGACGGACGCACCAAGCCGGTGCGAGCCCAGTAGTCGAGCTGGCGGTAGGTGATGCCGGCGACTTGGCAGGCGATCGGCACGCGGTAGCCGACTTCGTCGGACGGGCCGACGTCGAAAAGCGACTCCTGCACAGCGTCGAACAGGCCGTCCTGATTTTCCTCGGTGATGCTCACGTAATTACTCCCATGAAAGTTAGCTCGAAGCCTAATGACTATTAAAGAGTAAGCATACGGAGCTGGTCAATAGTCACATGCGTAACACGCCGAAACTCTCAAGGAATACTTGAGGGTTTTACCCCTCCTTGGGGTTATCCTCCCCCAAATCCGAGTCCTCCACTCCGAGGCTGCGCATCAACGCCTCGAAGTCCGCGTCGGCCTGGGCGTCGCCGCTGGCGGAGACAGCCCCATCCGTGAAGTCCTCGATTTTGATCTCCGCCTGCAAGTAGCGCTCCGCATCCTCTTGCGACAAGAACACCGAGGCCTGGGCGGCGACCGTGTCGTCGACAGTCAGCTCCATGTCCAGCTCCTCGGCCAACAACAGTGCGTCGGACGCCCGCAGGTCAATCTCGGTGCCGCCGTAGATTGTCAGGGTGGCCATAAAGGTGCCGTCGACGTAACTGGACAGCTCAAGGCTGTCCGCTCCGTTAGTGGAAGTGCGGATAAGCTCCGCGATCGCGTCGACGGGACGCGGTCGGTTCGGGGCCCACCCGTCCAGGCGCATGGCCAGCTCAGCGCCCTCCATCGGCGGCAGCCACACTGGAATGCACCGGCCGTTCGTGGGCCGTTGGAGCAGGGCGCACAGGAAGTCCTCCGGGCCAACCGGAAACACACCGATGAGGTTGACGGCCTCCATTAGCTCCCCAGCTGCTTGCGCAGCTCGTTCTTCACCAGCGACGCGTGCAGGGACACGACAAGCGCGGACATCTGCTGACCGATCTCTTCGGCTTTCTGCTGCGCGGTAACCTTGCCGGACTTCGACACCGGCTCCGCAACCTGGTTGATCATGTCGGCCTGGCGGGCCGCCGCGGTGCGCAGCGTCTTCAGGTGGCGGGCGTCGAAGCCGAATTCGGACAGCGACAGCGCGGTGGTGACTGTACGGACATCGTCGGCGGTGAACAGCCCAGCAGCATCCGGGGTGATCAGGCCGACCTTGATGTACTCCTCCACCGTAGACGGATCCGCCTGCGCCTGCTCCGCAACGTCCGTGTCGGTCAGCTGCGTCGCCGCCGGCGCGCGGAAGTTCTCCGGGGAGATCATCGGCTCGGACTCGCCAGCGGACAGGATCGCGGTGACGTGACCGGAATCCATTGCTTCGAGCTGTTCGCGAATGACCTTCAGCGGCAGGTAGTTGTCGCGCTGGGTGACCAGGATGTAGCGCAGGCGCTCCACGTCCTCCTCGGTGAAGCGGCGGTAACCGGAAGCGGTGCGCTGCGGGGTGATCAGCCCTTCGGACTCGAGGAAGCGGATCTTGGAGACGGTCACGTCCGGGAACTCGGTGCGCAGACGTTCAAGCACCACGCCGATGGACATCGTCTTCGCGGTCTTGGTTGCCTTGGCGCCCTTAGCCGGCTTCGCGGAGGTAGCGGCTGGTGCCGTCTGACGGATTGCGCTCACGTGATCGAACTCTTCTCTAACTAGTTGCCGGCGGTGATGAAGACCAGACGGAATTTACCAATCTGGATTTCGTCGCCGTTGGTCAGCTCCTGGGAGTTGCGCGGCTCGCGGTTGACGTAGGTGCCGTTGAGCGAGCCCACATCAACGACTTCGTACCCGCCGTCGTTGCGGCGGAACTCAGCGTGACGACGCGACACGGTCACGTCGTCGAGGAAGATGTCGGCCTCCGGGTGGCGGCCTGCGGTGGTGGAATCCTGGTCCAACAGGAAGCGGGCACCCGCGTTCGGGCCACGCTTGACTACGAGGAGGGCCTCCCCATCCGACAGCTGGTCCGCACCGGCGGCGGAGTCCGCAGATGTCGCAGCTCCGGACTCCATCTCCTTGAGCAGGTCTGCGCGGAATACCGAGGTGGTTTCGACCTGGTTCTGCGGCGTGTTGTCGCTCATGGGTAACTCCTGACTTTCGAGTCGTGGTTGAGATCTCTCGCCATAATAGCGTCCGGTTCGCCCGAAGGGGCGGCTACCGGATAATGCCTAGCGGAAAATGTTGCCGATTCCGGAAATGACTGAGTTCCCGGATCCCGCCAGTGGGTTGTCGGAGACCATGTATGTCCACGTCGCGCTTGGGCGCTTCCAGCCCGCGTCGGCCAAGTGCGCTCCGCTGGAGTCGATGTCCACAGAGTTGAATGTTTCTACCGCGGCCGCGACCGCCCGGTTGGCCAAGTCCTTGAACTCGCGCACGGCGATGCGGTGGTATTCGTCGATCGGCGTTTCGCGGGCGATGGCGCGCAGGTGGATGGATTCACGGACGTCGTCCATGAGCGCCAGGTGCTCGGACCACTCGGCATCGAGGTGGAAGAGCATGATCTCCCTCGCCGCCTGCTCGAGCACGTCCTGTGGCAGGTGCGAGAGCTCTGCGGCGCGCTGCGGGGAACGCTCGGACAGCTCGCGCCACGCGGTGTCCGTGTCCAGCAGAGCGGCGCGGCGCTCGTCGAGGATGTCTCGGTGGTCCGCCAGCAGCTTGTTGTACTTCCAGGTCTGTGAGTGGATCTCCAGCAGCTGGCCTTCGGTGACGCGCTGGCAGTGCTCGATGAAGCTCTGGGCGCGGTTGCCGGTGATGCGTCCGTCCGGCTCAGGCTGAGCGGAGAACTGCTCGCCGTCTCCGCCGGAGGTGACAATGTCGTCGTCGAGGGAGACGAAGAACACGCTTAATCCCGGGTCGCCCTGGCGGCCGGCGCGGCCGCGCAGCTGGTTGTCCAGGCGGGCGGTGCGGTGCCTGGCCGTGCCGATTACCGCTAGGCCGCCGAGCGAGGCGACCTTGTCGTGGTCGCTTTCGTCCGCGCCGCCGAGACGGATATCCGTGCCACGGCCCGCCATCTGCGTGGAGACGGTCACCCGCCCCACGTCGCCGGCCTCGGCGATGATACGGGCTTCTTCCGCGTCGTTTTTCGCGTTGAGCACGTTGACAGCGATACCGCGCGCCTCAAGCGCTTCCGCCAGCGCCTCGGATTCCGCCACGTCGTGGGTGCCCACCAGCACCGGCTGGCCGGTGGAGTTGATGTGCGCGATCTCGTCGACGATCGCGGAGTTCTTCTCCTCCATAGTGGCGTAAATTCGGTCGGCTTCGTCGAAACGCTGCAGCTCGTTGGCGCGGTCGATCACAGACACGTGCAGGCCGTAGAAGCTGCGCAGCTGGTCGGTCGCCTCCACGGCGGTGCCGGTCATGCCGCACACCAGCGGGTAGCGGCGCATGAGCGCCTGCAGGGTGATGGAGTCCAGGATGCGCCCGCCTTCGGACACGTCCAGCCCCTCCTTGGCTTCCACCGCGGCCTGCAGGCCGTCGGGCCAGCGCTGCAGCTCAGCCACGCGTCCGCGGGAGGCGTCCACAAGCGCGACCTTGCCGTCGTCCACGATGTAGTGCACGTCCCGGATCAGCAGTGCCTTCGCGTGCAGCGCAAGGTTCACGCGCACCAGCGTCGTGCCGATGTGCTCGTCCGAGTACAGCGAGTCGATACCCAAAATCCGTTCGATCTTCGCCGCGCCGTCGTCGGTGAGGAAGGCATTGCGCCCGTCCGCGTCGATGGTGTAGTCGGTGTCCTCGTCCAGCTTCGACACGGCCTCGGTGATCTGGCCGGTGGCCTGCTTGGACCCCTCGGAGCCGGCGAGCACGAGCGGCACGAGCGCCTCGTCCACGAGCACGCTGTCCGCTTCGTCGACCAGCGCGACGTCGGCGGGCAGCTGCACCGTCTGTTCACGGGACGTGATCTGGTTGTCGCGCAGGTGGTCGAAGCCGATCTCGGTCACCGGCGCGTAAATGACGTCGCTGCGGTATGCGCTCACGCGCTCGTCGCGTGTCGACGACTCCGTGACCGCCGCCACCGTCAACCCGAAAAACTCCACGAGCGGGCGCATCCACTCCGCGTCGCGTGCGGCCAAGTAGTTGTTCACCGTGATCAGGTGGACGCGCTTGCCCTGCAGCGCGAATCCGGTGGCGGCCATCGCGCCGACGAGCGTTTTGCCCTCGCCGGTGGCCATCTGGATCACGTCGCCCTCCAGCAGTCGCAGCACGGCCTGGTTCTGCACCTCAAACGGCGTCATGCCCAGGGTGCGCTGGGAGGCGACGGACAGCCCGGCCAGAAAACGCGGCTTGTCGGCGATGGCCCCGTCGCGCACGGTGGAGGCGACTGCGGAGGCGAGCGAAGCATCGTCGAGAAGCGAAAGCTCCTCGATTAAGCCGTGCGCGTCCGCGACGACGGCTTTCGACTTCTTGTTGTTGCGCTCCGTAGTGGAGCCCATGGCCTTCCAGAACCAGTCAAACTTGCCCATAAGGGCTAAGAATAACGCCAACGTGCCAAACCGTTGGTGCGACGATTAGTCTTGCAGCGAAAGTAACCGTTGCGTTGAACCGCCGAGCCGCAGGAGGAAACGGCTACCCATGCTGTCTATGAACGTGAAAGTTCCGTCGTCCAAGGGCCACATGATGGCTGCGACCATCGACCGCCCCGACGGACCCGCGCAGGCCTACGCCATTTTCGCGCACTGCTTCGCCGGCTCCCGCCACACCCCGGGCGCCTCGCGCATCTCCAAGCGGCTGACGGAACACGGCATTGCCACCCTGCGCTTCGACTTCCCCGGACTGGGCCAGTCCGAGGGCGAGTTCAAGGACACCTCGTTTTCCGAGAACGTGGACGACATCGTCGCCGCCGCGCTGTGGCTGGAGGAGAACTACAAGGCCCCGCAGCTGCTCATGGGCCACTCCCTCGGCGGCGCCGCCACGCTGAAAGCCGCCACCCGCCCGGAGCTGAAGAAGATGATCAAGGCTGTGGCCACCGTCGGCGCGCCGTTCGACCCGGCGCACTCGGTGCTCCACTACGCCCACGCCATCGGCGAGGCCGATGCGAACGGCTCGGTCGGCGTGGTGCTCGGCGGCCGCGAGCTGACCATCTCGCGCGAGTTCCTCGAAGACCTCGCCGAGACCAACCCGGAGGAGTACCTGCCGAAGCTGCGCAAGCCGCTGCTTGTCGTGCACTCTCCTATCGACGTCACCGTCGGCATCGATAACGCCCAGAACATTTTCTCACTGGCGCGCTACCCCAAGTCCCTGATGGCGCTGGACAAGGCGGACCACCTGCTCACCCGCCAGGGCACCGCGCAGCGCGCCGCGGACATCATCGGCTCCTGGGCGCAGCAGTACATCCAGCCGCTGTTCGTCCCTGCGAAGACCACGGACACCAACGCCGTGTCCTACTCCGCGCGTGGCACGAAGTACGGCGACGTGGTGCGCACCTCCGACCGCGCGATCACCACCGACCGCTCCAAGAACACCGGCGGCAAGGGCCAGGGTGTCACCTCCACCGGCCTGTACATGTCCGCGCTCGCGGTCAGCTGCTCGCAGGCGGTGCGCGAGGCGGCCAAGGGCATGCAGCTTGACGACGTCCGCGTGGAAGTCAACCACAACGGCGACGGCACCTTCACCCGCCTGATCACCCTCTACGGCGACCTGACCGACGATGAGGTGGAGACCCTGCGCGCCGCCGGCGCCTCCTCCACCGTGGACGGATACGTGGAAAAGGGCGAGATCGAAACGACCGCGGAGACCGCCTCGCTTGAGCGCCGACGCCGCCAGAACAAGCTCCACCGCGCGGAGCGCCTGGGTAAGTAATGGCTAAATCCGGGCTGTGGGCGGACGTGCGGGCCTTGTGCCCCTGCGGGCAGGGCCTGCCGTACGAGGCGTGCTGCGGGCGCTACATCGACGGCGCTGCCGCGGCGCCCACCGCTGAGACGCTGATGCGCTCGCGCTACACCGCCTACGTGCGCGGCGCGGGCTCCTATGTGGCGGAAACCTGGGCCGATGAGACGCGGCCGGCGGATCTGACCGTGGACCCGTCCGGCGAACCGTTTACCCGCCTGGAAGTGCTGGACACCACCGGCGGCGGGCCTTTCGACGCCGAGGGCGTCGTCGAATTCGCCGCCCACCACCCCGGCGGCGTCATGCGGGAGCGCTCCCGCTTCGAGCGCCGCGCCGGGCGGTGGGTCTACGTCGACGGCGTAGTCCGCTAACCCTGGGGTGTCACCGGTGACTGTCTGGTGACCTGCCGGTTTTGGGTCCGTATGACAGTGCTGTAATATTTGCGCAGTTACCGTTTCGGTAGCGGATCGGGCTGTGGCGCAGTTTGGTAGCGCACCACACTGGGGGTGTGGGGGTCGCAGGTTCAAATCCTGTCAGTCCGACAAAGTTTTTTCTGGGGGTTCGGGGGTTCTCTTTCGGCGACGTTGCTAGTCGATAGGTGCCACTCGGATCTGGTTCCCGTCGGGATCGGCAATCACGAACGTCGTTCCGAAGACGTCCTGGTGGGGTTCTTTGATGACGTCGACCCCCTTGCCAGTCCAGGCCTGGAACACGTCCATGACTTCTTCCCCGTTGACGTTGAGACACACTTCGGTGGTGCGTGCGGGAGCGTCTGCGAGCACTTCGGAGTTCCCAGTCCACAGTGCGAGAGCCACACCGTCCGCCAAAGCGAACGTCACATAGCGGGGTGAAACAAAGTCGGTTTCCAGCTCCAGGAGGTCTGAGTAGAACTCGACCGATCTATCAATGTCGGTCACGTAAACGATGAAGACGATTTCGCGGTTCATTTGGGCACCTTTCTCCTTCTGAATGAACTGTAATCCCACAGACTACTCGAATATGAAAGAATATGGGCATGAGTACGTCACAAATGGGTAGCCGCCGAACCCCCCGCGCGGTCGAAGGTGGGCTCATAGAGATCGGCGAAGATCTGCAGCGCTGGCGCCGCCTCAACCGTCTCACGATCGAGCAGGCTGCGTACCGCGCTGACGTGAGTGTGTCCACGTTGCGCCGCTTAGAGCAAGGCCACGGCGCAACACTGGAAAACTTCCTCCGGGTGTGCCGTGCGTTTCAACTGCTTGACCGGGTGAGAGACGCGGTTGATCCGATGGAGCACGATCGCGGTCGGGCTTTGATTGAGCAGATGATTTAGCGATGGCACCCACGTCTATACGCATCTGGACGGAGGTCGAAGACCGCAAGCTCTCTGTCGCAACCTATTTTCCGCACCAGCACGGTGGGACGCTCGAGTATGAAAAGGAGTGGATACAACTTCCAGGCGCGTACGCGATCAGCCCTGCGCATCCCCTTCAAGGCGGAAAGCAACCTCTCGTCTCTGATCGCGGGCATCTGCCCACCGCTTTTTCTGATTCTGCTCCGGATCGCTGGGGCGAATGCTCATTCAAAAGCAGTTTGCGCGGCGGGGTGAACAGCCGACAGAAGTCGACTACCTCCTCGGTGTTGATGATCGTCTTCGCCTAGGAGCGTTGCGTTTCGAAGTGAACGGGGTGACCCAATCGCCGAGCAGCCGGGTGCCCAAACTTGTGAACCTAGCTGGCATTGAGCGTGCCTCGCGCGCCGTTGAGGAGGGCGATGATGCAGTGGATGTCCTGAGACGCATCGCCGTTGCCGGATCCTCTCTGGGTGGCGCCCGCCCGAAAGCCACAGTCATTGATGACGAAGGCAAACTGATGATGGCGAAGTTCTCCTCATCCGCAGACACTATCGACGCGGTTGCCTGGGAAAAGGTTTATTTGGATATCGCAGAACTTGCGGGCATCTCCACACCGAGTTCGAGACTTTTGGAGGTTAACGGACGGTCCGTATTGCTTCTGGAAAGGTTCGACCGAGCCTACGGTGAGGATGGAAGCGAAGCCCGTATCCCCTACATGTCCGCAATGACTCTGCTCAATCGTACGGACGGCGACCGTGCATCCATGGTCGAGATCGCTGAGGAGCTTCGGCTGCTGAGCATCAATGGCGATTCCGCGGCTGAGCTTTTCAGCAGGTCAGCGATCAACTTGCTGGTGGGCAACACCGATAACCACCTGCGAAACCACGGATTCATTCGCGTAGATGGCGCGTGGCGGCTCTCCCCCGTTTTCGATATCACGCCCGCCACCACCAAAACCAATTTTGCCACTTCTGTGGACGTTGTCGGCGACGATTCAGTAGACACACTCATGGGTGCCGCGGGCTGGTTTGGTCTCAATGACGCTCAAGCCATCGAGCGACTCAGCCGCGCAGTCGACGCAGTGAAGCAATGGAAAGAGCTCGCACGCAGAAACCAAATCGCCGTCGCCGAGGACAAACAGGTTGCGCCTGGTTTTGACGGAGAGCATCTGCAGCGAGCTCAACAGCTTATCCGCGAGCGCCGCGCTTAGGACACGATCTTGCCGTTCGCGTCGTAGGTGTAGAAGCCCTGCCCAGCTTCCAGGCCGGTCCTACCTTCTGCGACCATCGGCTTCAGCGTCGTCTCAACGAAGTCCTTCTGCCACTGCGGGGCGTTGTCGTTGGACTCGATCACGGCGACCAAGGTGCGCACGCCGACGAGGTCCATGATCTCAATCGGCCCGCGCGGGGACCCGGTGGAGTTGCACCAGTCGCGGTCGATGTCGACGGGGTCAGCGATGTCGTGGTGCAGCAGGTACATGCCGGCACTGAGCAGCGGCACCAGCAGGGTGTTCAGCACGTAGCCGGGCTGCTCGCGCTTGAGCGGGACCGGCACCATGTTGATCTGCTCCGCAAACTCCACAAGCTGGTCCACATACTTCGGGTCAGTGCCCTCGTGCGGCATGATCTCGGCGGTGTTCTGGATCCAGATGTGGTTGGCAAAGTGCAGCGCCAAGAAGCGCTCCGGCGTGCCCGTCGCGTCTGCGAACTTGCTCGGCATGAGCGTGGAGGTGTTGGTGGCGAACACCGCGGTATCCGGGGCGTACTCCCCCACCTCAGCCCAGACCTTGCGCTTCAGCTCGAGGTTCTCCGGGATCGCCTCGATAACTAGGTCCGCGTTCGCTACCGCTTCTTTCAGGTCCGAAGTCTGCGTTAGGTTCGCGTGCGCTGCCGCGACGGTCTCGTCGTTGGCGGATTCGAGCTCCGTCTTCATCTGTTCGCCGATAGCGTCGAAACGCTTCTTGCCGGCCGCGAGGGCCTCCTCGTTGATGTCGTAGGACACAACCTTCTTACCCGCGAACGCGGAGCAA
The DNA here is from genome assembly GCF_001807265.1 of Corynebacterium sp. HMSC05H05. GTDB lineage: Bacteria > Actinomycetota > Actinomycetes > Mycobacteriales > Mycobacteriaceae > Corynebacterium. The sequence goes on along the minus strand of NZ_KV788386.1, from coordinate 33,761 downwards.
AAAGCGATCTGCGCGCCCAGGACACCTGCACCAAGTACTGTTACGTTATTGAATGTCATACTCGTCACATTACGCCTCATTGCGTGACTTTGACGACGATTTCACTGTGAACTTTTACGTGAGCGAGTCTCGCTCCACCGGCACCAAACCGGTCGCCGCCCGCCGGCCCAGCTCCACGTAGTACGCCGCGTGGCGCAACCTGGCCTCGAAGGTGTCCGGCTCGAGCGTGCGCTTCACTTTGGCGGGCACGCCGGCCGCCAGAGAGAACTCCGGCAGCTCTTGGCCTTCGAGCACCACTGCCCCGCCGCCGACGATGCTGCCTTTGCCCACGCGCGAGCGCGACAACACGGTCGCGCTCATGCCGATCAGGCAGCCGGGCTCTATGTGGCAGCCGTGCACCATGGCGAGGTGGCCGATGGTCACGTCGTCTTCCAGCACCGTCTCCCCGTCTGTATCCACGTGCAGCACCGAGCCGTCCTGGACATTGACACGGTTGCCGATGCGGATTGCGCCCACGTCGCCGCGGATGACCACGCCGGGCCAGATGTTCGCGTCCTCGCCGATGGTCACGTTGCCGATGATGGTGGCCTCGTCGGAGATAAACGCCGAGGGGTGGATCTGCGGGGTTGCGCCTTCAAAGCTGTAGATCATGCACACCATTGTGCCTGCGACGCAGCAAGCCGGGTGCTCAGCACACCACCCGCAGGGTGCCCGGCATGACGTCGAAGGTCACGGCGCTGACGGCGCCAGCGGCGTCTCCGTCGAGCTCAAGCTGCTCGGGTTCGGCGAACTCAAGCGTGATGCGGCGGCCCTCGAGGTACTCCATAGTCGGCGGTAGGGACGCCGGCGGGCGCGGCTGCACCTCGCTGGGCAGCAGCGCATTGATGCCGCCGCGCACGGTGTCCAGCGCGAGCTTGCCGCCGATGCCCGCCCAGTCGGTGACGTCCTCGGCGCGCAGCACCACGGCGTCGAGTACCCCGTCGTCAGGCTGCGCGTCCGGCAACAGCGGGATCCCGCCCACCAGGTCGCTGCAGTTGCCGACGATGCAGGTGTGCAACGAGGTGGTCACCGATGGGTCGCTATCAAGCGTGATGCCCACGTCCACGCTGTTGCCGCCGCCGAGCGATTGGAACACGGCCGGCACGTACGCGAGCGGTCCAACCGCGGCTTTGAGGCTGTCGCGGGTGCGGTGGATCATGCCCGCATCCACGCCGACGCCGGCCATGACCGCGAAGCCGGAGTGCTCAGTGCGGCCGTCGGGGTAGACCATCTCGGCGCGGCAGAGGTCGATGAGCCGGTCGGTGCCCGCAAACGCACGGTGCACCGCCGATTCCAGTAACAGCGGCACGCCGAGGTTGCGCGCGAGCATGTTGCCGGTGCCCGCCGGCACAATCGCCATAGGTGTCTTCGAACCGGACACGGCCAGCGCGACCATGCGCACCGTGCCGTCGCCGCCGGCGGCGATGATCAAGTCCGCGCCCTGCTCGAGCGCGCGGACAGCCTGGGAAAACCCGGGCCCTTCGGTGGTCGTTGCCGCCCACTCGATGTCCGTGCCCTCCCAGGCGTAGCGCTCCACGGCGCGGCGCAGGCGTTCCAGGTGGACTTTCACGGGGTTGTACACCACCGTCACCCGGGGACTAGACGCGACATTCACGCGCCTCATGGTAGCCGTGCCAGGCCCGTACCGCGTCGCACCGCGCGGCTAGGACATGCCGACGCCAAGGAACTCCAGCAGCGTGCGGGTGGCAAACCCTTTCGACACCAGGCCTGTGTTGTCGGAGGTGCCGCCGGGCCACACGTGCGGCCCGCCCTCGATGCGGTAGTGCGACAGCGCGGCGTCGCAGTCGTCCCAACTCAGCTTCGTCACCGTATGCGACAACTCGACGTCTTCCCTGCGTCCCGCGCAGTGGTTGCGCACCGCGGCTTCCTCGAGCATCTCGGGTGTGGAGTTGTACACCGTCTCGTGCCGCTCGCCGCCGTCGTAGGAGATGATCGGATCCGCGGTGCCGTGGAAGTCGACGTGCTTCATGGGGATGCTGGAGCACCCTTCCGCGACGCGCTGGTAAAACGCGCCGGCCACGGTGGCCACGCCGCTGAACTCCTGCGGGCGCTGGCAGCCCACGAACGCCGCGAATCCGCCGCCGTTGGAAAACCCTGCGGCGAAGATCCGGGTGCGGTCGATGGAGAATTCCCCCTCCAGCTGATCGAGCACATCGTCCACGAACGCGAGGTCCTGCTCCCCTGTCGTCTCCGCGTACGGGGCAGGCGCCCAGGCTTCGCCGACGCCGTTCATGAACGCGACCACGGCGTCCGCTTTATCCAGCTGCGAGTGTTTCCTGAGCCGTTCCGCGTCCTCCTTGTAGCCGTGGAACACCAGGATCAGTGGCAGCCGGTCGCGCTGCTTCGCGCCCCTCGGCACCGACAGGATGTAGTCGCGTTTCAGCCCGGCAGAGGTCATCTGCCTGCGCTCAATCGCCGGATCCGACCACGGCTCCACCTCCCGGACGATGTCCTCGGGCGCGTCCGGCTGCGTGGTGATCGCGGTGCGCAGCCGCGCCGTGTCACCCGCGCACCCTGCGACGCTCAAGCAGGTTGCGGCCAAGCTGATTGCGGCCGCGGCGCGGATCACTGGGCGGTAAAACACGCAAGGTAGATTAGACCATTGTGCACGCGAGCGGAACACAGCCAGGACCCAGCAAGAAAGCTGGACCGAGGTTCAGGGACTCCGCGCACCGCAGCGGCGCAGCCGAGGCATTTGACCGCGACGCAACCCGCTACGACGCCGCCCGCCCCACCTACCCCGCCGCGCTCAGCGAGCTGGTCGGCCCCGGCACCGTCTGCGACGTCGGTGCAGGCACCGGTAAGTTCACACAATTGCTTTGCGACGATTCACGTTCCGTGCTCGCCTGCGACCCCAGCGGCGACATGACCCGGGTTTTCCACACAGTGCTGCCCGAGGTGCCCGTGTGGCGCGCCACCGCCGAAGCGACCGGACTCGCAGACGACTCCGTCGATGCGCTGACGTGCGCGCAGACCTGGCACTGGGTGGATGTGCCCGCCGCAAGCCGAGAAGCGGACCGCGTGATCCGTCCCGGCGGCCGCCTCGTGCTGTGCTGGAACACGCTGGCCGTGCGCCACCCCTGGGTGCTCAGACTCAGCCGCATCATGCACTCCGGCGATGTGCAGCGCGAGGGCTTCTACCCGGAGGTCGCCGCCCCCTGGCTGCTGCAGAACGAGTTGCGCCAAGAGTGGCTGCACCCGATCGCTGTGGAGGACTGCTTCGAGCTCATGGCAACCCGCTCCTACTGGCTGAAAGCGAACGAACGCACCCGCGCCAAGATGGAGGCGAATCTGAGCTGGTACCTCTTCGAGCGTCTCGGCTTCGACCCCGGCGACACGATCCCGCTGCCGTACCGCACCGACGCGTTCGTCTACGAGCGCGCCTAGTCGGCGGGGTTGTGCTCGACCCCGAAGAACTCCAGGATCGCTTCAGTGGCGTCCACGCCGCGCCGGGCAGCCCACGGTCCGGTGGGCCATTCGTGGCCCATCCCCTCCACCGCGGTCAGCGTGGCACGGGCGCGGTCGCCGTTGCGACGCTCAAACGCCGCCACCACGTCTGGTGCGCCATAGGTGGTATCGTCCTGAGCCCCGCTGTACGGGGAGCGCTGCTCGCCGGCAAACGGCACCACGTCATCGAAGGTGCCGTGGATGTTCAGGTAATCCAGGGGCTGTTTCGCTGCTGTGAGATCGTCCGGGGTGGCTCGCACCGCGGCGGCGACGGTGGCCACGCCTGCGAGCTCGAGGCCGCTCAGGCTCAGGTGCACTGCCAGTCCCCCGCCGTTGGAAAAACCTGCCAGGTAGGTGTTGGTGGTGGCGAAGGTGGACCGGAGGTCGTCGATAAGCGCACGCACAAACGCCGCATCCTCCTCGAACGTGGTGCGCGCGTACGGCGCGGGCGACCAGGCAAGGCCCGCACCCGTGGGCGCGGCGACGATGGCGCGCGCCCGGTGCAAGCCGGTGCCGGCAAGGAAGTCGCGGCCGTTGTCGCCCTTACCATGCAGCGCGACGATCACCGGCAGCGCGCCAGTGTGACCTGCAGGTACGCAGACGTGGTAGGCGCGCTGAACGCCACCGATTTCCACTGTGCGCTGCCGCAAAGGCCTAGCCCTTCCTGCCGCGGCGCTCGCGCACGCGCACCGCGATGCGCACCGGGGTGCCGTGGTAGCCGAACTGCTCGCGGAACTTGCGCTCCAGGTAGCGGCGGTAGCCGGCGTCGAGGAAGCCGGTGGTGAACAGCACGATTGTCGGCGGACGAGTGCTGGCCATGGTGGCGAACAGCAGCTTGGGCAGACGGTTGTTCTTCATCGGCGGCGGGTTCGCCGCGATCGCCTCGCGCAGCCAGTTGTTCAGCTGGCCGGTGGAGATGCGCTTATCCCAGTTCTCCAACGCCTCCTTCATCGCCGGCTCAAGGCGGTGCAGCCCGCGGCCGGTGTCGGCGGAGATGTTCAGCTTGGTCACCCACTTGAGCTGGCCCATCGTCTCGTCGAATTCGCGGTCGAAGTCGTAACGGCGGTCCTCGTCCATCAGGTCCCACTTGTTAAAGCAGATGACCATCGCCTTACCTGCTTCCAGCACCATGGAGATCACGCGCTGGTCCTGCTCGGAGATCTCCTCCGAGGCGTCGATGAGCACGACGCACACCTCGGCGGCCTCGATGGTGCCGCGGGTGCGCAGCGACGCGTAATACTCGTGGCCCTGGGCGTTCTTCACCTTCTTGCGCAGGCCAGCGGTGTCGATGAAGGTCCACAGGTCCTCATCCAGCTGCACGAGCTCATCCACCGGGTCCACGGTGGTGCCAGCAACGTTGTCCACCACCGAGCGGTCGGACCTGGTCAGCTTGTTCAGCAGGCTGGACTTGCCCACGTTCGGCCGGCCCACCAGCGCCACGCGGCGTGGGCCGCCGGTGATGGATTCCTTCACGCGCGGCTCGTCTGGGAACAGTCGCAAGATCTCGTCGAGCACATCCGCGCCGCCGCGGCCGTGCAGTGCAGAAACCGGCCACGGGTCGCCAAGGCCGAGCGCGTAGAACTCGGCCACGTCGCCCCACTGGCTGTCGGACTCGAACTTGTTCGCCACCAGGATCACGGGAACCTCGGAGCGCTGCAGGTTGCGGGCCATCACCGCGTCCGTCTCTGTCACCGCAGTCTTGGCGTCCACGACCATGACGATCACGTCGGAGGTGGCCATCGCGGCTTCCGCCTGGCGGGCAATCGCTGCGTGGATGCCCTTCGCGTCCGGGTCCCAGCCGCCGGTGTCCTGCACCCAGAATCGGCGCCCGCCCCAGTCCGTGATGTAACTCACGCGGTCGCGCGTGACACCCGGGTGGTCCTCCACCACTGCCTCGCGGCGTCCGATGAAGCGGTTCACCAGGGAGGACTTGCCCACGTTCGGGCGACCCACGATGGACACCGTCGGTAACGCCTCGGTGACCACGTCGGGCTGGGCAATGCCGTACTCGGCCTCGACCTCAGCCCACTCCTCTTCGGTCAGCTCGTCATCGGAGTCGTAGCCCTCGCCGAAGTCGGCCTCACCGAACTCGGACTCGTCGATGCCGGCCTCTTCAAAGCCCTGCAGGTCTTCTTCGGCGTTAAAGTCCTTGTTCTCGTAGTACTCGGCGCTATCAGCGCCGACCACGTAGGCATCCATGTCGGTGTAGCCGGACCGGTCGGTGCCGGGTTGGATGAACTGCGTTTCCGGCTCGAGGTGCTCACCGTTGTTGTTGCGCTCGCTCATCGCGCGCTCCTTTCCACGACCTCAGTCAGTGCCGCCAGGACCTCGTCCGGCGTCATCTGGGAGGTGTCCACCAGCACCGCGTCGTCGGCGGGCTTGAGCGGGCTGGTCGCGCGGGAGGAATCTGCTTCGTCGCGGCGCTGCACGTCCGCAAGCACCACGTCAAAGTCCGCCTCGCGCCCCGCCGCGACGTCCTGGTCGTAACGGCGCTTCGCTCGCACCTCGGCGCTTGCGGTCATGAACACCTTCGCGGGTGCGTCCGGCAGCACGACCGTGCCGATGTCGCGGCCTTCCACGATCGCGCGCCCGGCCTCGCGGGCGAGCTTGCGCTGCAGCTCCACCAAGTTCACGCGCACCTCGGGGATGGCGGAAACGGCAGAGACGTGCTTGGTCACCTCGGCACCGCGGATTTCACCCTTGACGTCCTCGCCGGCGAAAAGCACGTCGGTGGAATCCGGGTCGTCGGAGACCTCAAGCGGCAGGTCCGCGGTCGCCTCGATCACCTTCGCCGTGTCCGCCGGGTCCACGCCCGCGCGCAGCACAGCCAGCGTGGCCACGCGGTACATCGCACCGGTGTCCACGTATTTTGCGTCCAGGCGCTTCGCCAACGCGCGGCACATGGTGGATTTACCGGTGCCCGAAGGCCCGTCCACAGCCACAATGAGCCCGCCGTTTTCCATGTTGGACAGTGTGTCAGCCATTTACATCCCCACCGCCTTGTACAGCGACGCCAGCTCGGAGGAGTTCAGCGCGCGCATAGAACCCGGCTTCATGTCGCCGAGCTGGACCGTGTGGAACTTCGTGCGCACCAGGCGTTGCACCGGGTACCCGGCCTGCTTCAGCATGCGGCGCACGATGTGCTTGCGGCCCTCGTGCAGCTCCACGCGGATGATGGACTGGCCGTTGTGCACGTCCACTACTTGCGCGAAATCGACCTTCGCGGGGCCGTCGTCAAGCTCGATGCCCTCTTTGAGCTGCTTGACCACAGCATTATTGGCCTCACCGAGCACCGTGGCCAAGTAGGTCTTGGACACTTCGTACTTCGGGTGGGTCAGGCGGTTGGCCATCTCGCCGTCGTTGGTGAGCAGCAGCAGGCCCTCGGTGTCCGCGTCCAGGCGGCCGACGTGGAAGAGACGCTGGCCGGACGCGGTGCGCTCCGCCAGGTAGGAACCCACGGAAATGCGGTCCATTTCGTCCTTCATGGTCGAGTGCACGCCGCGCGGCTTGTTGAAGACGAAGTACTCGTGCTCCTCGTTGACGTTGATGCGTGCGCCGTCGACGCGGATGATGTCCACGTTCGGGTTCACACGCATGCCCTGGCGCATCACGATCTCGCCGTTGACCTCGACGCGGCCTTGCTCGATCATCGCCTCCGCGTGACGACGGGAAGCTACGCCCGCTTGCGCGAGCACCTTCTGCAGTCGAACGCCCTCAGACGCCGCCTTCGCTGCGGCCGGGTCGTCGTCCCACCAGTTATCGTCCAGCGGGTTCGGTTGATTCTTCGCGGCGTTTTGGCGCCTCTTGTTCAGGCGGACATTCTGTTTCTTAGCCGGCTTGGCGTAGGAGATGTAGAACGTATCGTCCTTCCCACGCTTATCCGGTGTGCCATCTCGGCGAGCGGGTGGTGTCATGCCCCGGGATTCTACCAGGCATCCTCGATGGAATCGACGTCCGGAAGCAGCGGCGCAAGCTCCGGCAGCCGCTCGAGAGAATCGATGCCTAACAGCTCCAAAAACAGCTCGGTGGTGACGTAGCGGTGCGCGCCATGATCAGGCACGTCTTCCCCGGCCTCGCCCGGGTCCACCTCCGCAATGAGACCGCGAAGCGCGAGCGTGCGCATCACGCCGTCGACGTTGACTCCGCGCACGCCCGCGACCTGCGCGCGGGTGACCGGCTGGCGGTAGGCCACCACTGCGAGTGTTTCCATCGCCGCGCGTGAGAGCTTCTTCTGCGTGCCGTCCAGAAGGAACGCCTCCACCGCGTCGGCGTTTTCGGTGCGGGTGTACAGGCGCCAGCCCTCCGCCGTTTCGCGCAGGTCGATGCCGGAGCCGCGTTCGTCCAGCTCCCGGGCAAACTCGCGTAGCTGGTCGGACACCTCTTCGCTGGTCGCGCCGAGCGCACTTGCCAGTTCTTCCACGGCGACGGGCGCGTCGATAACCAGCAGCACCGACTCGATGCGCGAGCGCAGCTGGGAGACCATGGGCAAGCTATCCATGCTTCGGCAGTGTATCGGGTGCCGCGTGCCGGTCCGGCGCTTACGTCCAGTTCGAGGCGGCGACCACCGCCGGGTCCACCTCGAGCCCGGTCCATGACACGTCCAGCCGTCCGAGTGCTTCTGGCTGTTCGGTTTCCACGGCCTTGGCCTTGTACAGTTCCAACAGCGCCAGGAAGCGGCCTACCACTTCCATGGAGCGGGTGCAGTCGCGCGTGAGCGCCGCGAACGTCAGCCACGACCCGGTGCCGGCGAGCTTCAGCGTGTCCAGGATCTTGCCGGCTTGCTCCGGCACGGACACCGCCTGCGCGTGCAGGTGATCGGTGCGCACCTCCTCCGGCGGTCGGGGGCGGAACACGCTAGCCGCCAGCTCGGCAAAGCTAGCCGGGGTATGTCCCAGATCCACCGGTGGTAGCAGGTCCACAAACCGCGGCTCCATGGACACCGCGCGCGGATAACGCCGCAGCGCATGCTTCTGCCACTCCGCAAACTGGTCCGCCACACGCTGGTAGGCGCGGTACTGCAGCAGGCGGGCGAACAACAGGTCCCGCGCCTCCAGTAACTCGAGGTCCTCGATGCTATCGCCGTCGTTGCCCGGCAGCAGGCGCGCAGTTTTCAGGTCCAGCAGGGTGGCCGCCACCACGAGAAACTCGGTGACCTCATCCAAAGCCTCGGTCTCCCCCAATGCACGCGTGTAGGCGATGAACTCGTCGGTTACCTCCGCCAACGCCACCTCTGTCACGTCCAGCTTCTTCGACTGGATCAGCGTGAGCAGTAGGTCGAACGGCCCCTCGAAGTTCTGCAGAGCCAGGGTGAAACCGATGATCTCCGGCTGGGGATACTGCTCGGGCGCGGCCGACACCACTAGCTGGTGCGCTCCAGCACCTCAAGCGCCAGATTGCGGTACTGGTCCGCGCCCTGCGAGTTCGGCGCCCAGGTGATAATCGGCTCGCCGGCCACGGACGTCTCCGGGAAACGGACCGTGCGGGTGATCACCGTGTCGAATACGCGCTCGCCGAAGACCTCCACCACTCGGTCCATCACTTCGCGGGCGTGGGTGGTGCGGCGGTCGAACATCGTCACCAGGATGCCCACGATGTCCAGGTCGAAGTTGATGCGGTCGCGCACCTTCTCCACAGTGTCTGTGAGCAGCGCCAGGCCGCGCAGAGAGAAGTACTCGCACTCCATCGGGATGATCACGCCGTGCGAGCAGGCCAGCGCGTTGACAGTGAGCAGTCCGAGGGAAGGCCCGCAGTCCAGGATGATGAAGTCGTACTCGTTGCGCACCGGACGCAGCGCGCGGGCAAGGGTGTGTTCGCGACCGACCTCGTTGACAAGCTGGATCTCCGCCGCCGATAGGTCGATGTTGGCGGGAACCACGTCCAGCCCCGAGACGTTTGTCGTGTTGATCGCGGCGTGGATGCTGGCCGTGTTGTCGAACAGCAGGTCGTAGACGGTGACCTGGTCCTCCTCGTAGGACACACCCAGGCCTGCGGAAAGCGCGCCCTGCGGGTCCAGATCCACCAGCAGCACCTTGCGCCCCTGTTCTGCCAGGCAGGCGCCAAGGTTGATGGTGGAGGTGGTCTTGCCCACGCCACCTTTCTGGTTGACCATGGAGATCACCGTGGCGGGCCCGTGCTTGTCCAGCTCCTTCGGCTGGGCGAACTCGCGCCACGGCCGCCCGGTCAGAAACGTCTTCTGGTCCGCAGCGTCAAACAGCGCCTCGTCCGCCATGGCCGGTCCTTCCCTCAATCACGTCCAAACCCTTGACTTCCGCCATCTTACAACGTTGTCATTACGCCTGCGCGCGCCTCCGGCGCAGGAACACGATCAGCAGCGCGATCGCAGCCAGCAATGCAGCTCCTGCGATTGCAAGCGGCAGCACATCGCTTATCGACGAACTCCCGTCAACCCCACGACCTTGACCATCCTGGTTCGCGTAGTTGCCGTACTGGTTGTCTGCGTTGCTGTCGCCGGCCTGCTCCACCGGCGCGTTGGTTGAGGTGATCACCGCGACGAAATCCGCCTTGCCGTCACGGACCATTTCCATGATGAACGGGTTATCCGGAGTCTCACCCTCCGGGTAGGTCAGAGTGATCGTGCGGCTGGCTTTATCGATCTGGCGCTCCACGCCCTCGATGACCTGACCATTGACATCCAGGTAGCGCAGCGTGGCACCTTCGGTGTCGTAGCTGGCGTATTTCATCAGGTCCTTGACGCGGCTCAGCGGCACCTTCACCACGATTGTGTTGTCCTGGATCTCACCGTCGAAGTAGAGCTTCGTCGCAGCTGCATCGTCAGCCGGCTCTGCCTTTGAGCGCGACGGGTGCGACGCGGCCGGGGCGCTGCCAGCCTCGCCGCTCTGGTTGTTGGAGCCTTCCCCGCCGGCGCCACCAGAGCTGCCGGCTGCACCTGCACCTCCGGGGGCGTCCGAGCCACCGTCCGTTGCACCATTCGCATCCCCGCCGCCGACAGCGGCACCACCTGCTCCCCTGCCAGAGTTGCCGGATTGCGCGGACTCGCCGGAGTCCCCGCCGACATCCGCGGAGCCATCACCGACGGCGACGAGGTTCACCGTCGCCGAGTAACCGCCGGCGCTGGCCGACACTGCTGCGGTGGCCCCCGGCTGATCCGGTGCGCTGACGGTCACCGATGTACCCGACGAGGTCACCGTCCATCCGCCCGAGGAATAATTCACGTCCACCGGAACACCCACGTCCACTGTCGTGCTCTCACCGGCGGGCACGGAGATCTCGCCGGGGATCATGGACTGCACCTCCTCCGGGCTCATACCTTCCGGAAGCTGTGCGTCAGCCACCGGAACGGTCGGAATTGCGAGAAGCAGCGCGGCGGGCACGGCGAGCAGCGCAGCGCGGCGCGTGCTGTGGGGTGTAGAGGATGCGGGTCGCATGGATAGTTCTCCCGTTAATTGCGTACGTCAATCAAGCAGCCGAGTTTACGCACGCGGGTGCGTACTGCGCCAAACTTCGCGCAGGTTATCGGCTGTGATGTGGGTGTAAATCTGCGTTGTGGTCACTGAGGCGTGCCCGAGGAGTTCCTGGACGCTTCGCACGTCCGCCCCGCCTTCCAGCAGGTGCGTGGCAAACGAGTGCCGCAGGGTGTGCGGCGAGATGTCCTTGTCAATCCCCGCCCGGGCCGCTGCAGCCTTGATCGCGTTCCACGCGCTTTGGCGGGACAGCGCCCCGCCGCGCTTGTTCAGCAGCAGCGCGTGAGACGTCCCGTTGGCGAACGCCGGGCGGCCGCGCACCAAGTACGCCTCCAGCGCCTCTTGTGCCTTGGACCCCAGCGGCACCAGACGTTGTTTGTTGCCCTTGCCAGTTACCGCCAGCACTCCGCCGTACTCGCCGTCCAGGGCGGCGTTCGCGTCGTCGACACTCAAACCCAGCACCTCGGAGACGCGGGCGCCGGTGGCGTAGAGCGTTTCCAGCAGCGCTTTGTCGCGCAGGCCGGAGGGGGTCTCGGTCGGGCAGGCGTCGAGAAGCTTGGCCACCTCCTCGATGCTCAAGGTGTCCGGCAGCCGCTCGCCGGTCTGCGGCGGCGAGACCTCCGCGGCCGCATCCGCAGGCAGCTCGCCTTCTTCCACCCCGAACTTGTGCAGGCCGCGCGCGACGGTGAGCGCGCGCCCAGCTGAGGACGCGGCCAGGGGCTTCGCCCCGTCCACGCCGCGGCGCAGGTCCGCCACGTACGCCTCGATGTCGGTGGCGGTGACCTGCTTCAAATCCGTCTTGCCCGCCGCTGCCAGCCACGCGGTGTAGCGGTTCACGTCCCGGGTGTAGTTGCTCAGCGTGTGGGGTGAGACTCCCCTCTCGACGGCAAGATGGGTCAGCCAACGCTGCGCCAGCGCCTCCGCCTCCACCTGTTAGATCCGCTTCATGTCGGGCACGACGCCCTGCTCCGCGCGGCGGTTGGCCAAGGATGTCGGGCGCAGGCGGAACGGCTCGTCGCTAGGCCGGGGCGCATCACCCCGCGCCACCAGGCGCGCGGCCGCGAGGATGCCGGACACCGCAATCGAGTTGACCACCTTCCCACGCAGCGCCATATCCGCGGCCTCCTCCAGGTCCACCCACAAAAAGCCCATGTCGGCCTCTTCGTTCTCCGCCTCAGGACGTTCCACTTCGTGCAGGTCGCGGGCGATAAACACCCGCACCGCCTCCTCCGCGAACCCCGGGGAGGTGACCAGATCCACCAACACGCCCCACTCGTCGGCAGCCAGGCCTGCCTCTTCCTGCAGCTCACGCTTTGCGCAGGTCAGCTCGTCCTCGGCGTGCATGTCCAACAGCCCGGCGGGAAGCTCGAGCAGGCGCTCGCCCACGCTGTGACGGTACTGCTCCACCAGCGCCACTCGTCCCTGATCGTCCAGCGCAACCACGGCGACAGCGCCGAAGTGCTCGACGATCTCGCGGGCGGCCTCGGTGCCTCCCGGCATGACCACCTGGTCGCGTCGCACCGCGATGATCGGCGCGTCAAGGACGACTTCGGATCCAGTGACAGTGAATTCGTGGCTCATGGGCCCAAGCCTACGAGCCTTAGGCCTCGCCGCCACCACTGGACACCGCGAGCACGGACTTGATACGCCCGGCCTCGTAGTCCACGCCGCCGACAGTCTTCACCCCGCTAATTGCGTCGGGCTCAGCGCCCTGGGACGCCAACGCTGTTTTGCCTTCGGCCCCGAGCGCCTTGGCAAAATCGCCGACGACTTTCGCACCGAAGTCGCTGCCGCGCGACGGCCCGTCCACGATGACCACCGCGCCGGCCGGCACGATGGAACCGCTGAACTCGATAAACCCGGCCTGCTGCAGCGTTTCCAGCACCAGGGTTCGGTCTTCCGGGAGAGTTTTGGATTCGCCGGACGTGCCGTCGTCGAAAAGCACCGCCGCAAGCGATTGACCTGCGTGAAGGCCCGGGGAGCGGTCCTCCACCGACAACTGCGCCCCCGATGGCAGCGTGTTAGCGACGATGCTGGACAGCTCGTCCGCACCCGCCTGATCGGTGAAACGCTCCGTCAACGTCAACTCGCCGGAATCGGATGCTCCGGCGGCGTTGAGCAACCACCGCACGGACTCCACATCCTCTGAATTCGCCGCAGCCGTGCGCACGATGGTCACCGGAACGTCTTTCAGCGCGCCCGAGACGATTGAGCCGGACTCCTGCGCCAACAGGTCGTTCGCTTCCTCCGCGCGGGCCTCTGCGGCTTCAAAGTCCGCGTCGTCCACAGACGGCTTCGCGGGAGCGTCCGCCTTGTACTGGGAGAAGCCGAGGTCCACCTTGCCGGGCATCGCCGGCGCCAACACGAGAGCGCCCAGAGCGATGCCGAGGGCTGCGCCCCAACCCAGGCCAGCCGTAATGAGGCCTACCCTGCCTTTAGTCTTCGCCATCTGCCACTGCCCTCCTAGTTGGTCAGGCCTTCGAACCAGCCGCGCACGGTCAGCGCGATGGTGTTCCAGGTGTCTACGAGGTTGTCGGCGAAGCTTCCGTCGCCGCCCAAACCGGCGATGAGGATCACCACTGCGGCGGCAACGAGCACGCCAAGGATCGCCCACGCCCATGCCACACCCGCGCCGGACTCGACGGCGTACAGGTTGGTAATCACAGTGGAATCCACAATTTTGCGCCCCGCCTTCAGCCGCGCCAGCAACGCCGCCGGCTCAGTGCCGGGAGTGCCCGCAGTGGTCGCCGAATCCGCGAAGATACGGTCCAGCTCCACGGGCTGGCCGACGGTGACGATCATCTCGGCGTCGTGGAACGTAGCAAGCAAAATTGCCAGGTCCGTCGGCGAATCCGTCGCGGCTGGGAACGTCATCGCCCCCACGCCAAGATCCTGGATGCGCTCTAAACCGGGCGCGTAGCCGTCCGGCTCCGCGGGCAAAATGACCTTCGCGTCCGAGCGCAGATTCTCCGACGCCACATCCTTCGGGTCGCCCACGATGACGTCCGGCGCGTAGCCCATGGACGCGAGCGTGTCCGCAGCAGAGCCGACACCGATGACCACCGGCGTGTACTCCTGCATGAAGTTCTTCAGCTCTTCCATGCGCTGGCGGGTGTCGGGAGCCGGCGAAACCACCAGCACCTTGCGGTCGGCCATGATGTCGCCGAGCTCCGGGGCGCCCACGCCGTCGATAAGCAGCGCCGCCTCCGAGTGGATGAACTCGATGGTGTTGCCGAAGTAGGCCTCCATGTTTTCCACCAGGCCGCGCTGGGCCTGGGCGAACGTGGCGTCCACCTCTGTGCGGGTCACCGGCTGCGCCTGGCCCGCGGCCTTGCGCCCCACGGTGATCTGGCCGGTCGGCGAGACCACGGCCTTCTTGCCGTCGCGAATCTTGCTGCGCAGGTCTGAGCCTGCTGCCTCGAACAACGGAACGCCAGCGTCGAGAAGCAGATGCGGGCCGAACGTGGGCAGCGTGCCTGTGGAGTACGGCGCGAGGTTGACCACCGCCGCAGGGCGGCGCGCGATGATCTGCTCCGCTAAACGGCGCTGCATGTCGGGGGCGTCCACGAACACGATGTCGCCCTCGTTGAGCTTGCCCAGTCCCTTGCCCTGCGGGGTGCAGTCGCGCAAGGTGCCGCGCAGCTCGGCTGCGGGCGGTTCCTTGGTGGGGTCTTGGGTGGAGGGTGCAACAGTCATGCGCACCATTGTGCAACGGTGACCTGCCTGAACCGGGGAGGCGCGCGGGGAACTAACCGCGCAACTGCGCCACCTCTCCTTGTGCGCGCTCGAACAGCTCCGCCGCGTGGGCGCGGCCGGTGTCCGAATCGTCCATGCCCGCCATCATGCGGGCCAGCTCCTCGATGCGCTCCTCCGGTTGCAGCGCCGCAACACCGGAGGTCACGGCCACGTCACCGATGTCCTTGGACACGTGCAGATGCGTATCGGCATAGGCCGCGACCTGCGGGAGGTGCGTGACCACAATGACCTGGTTGCCGCGCGCCAGTCGTGCGAGGCGCCGGCCGATCTCCACCGCCGCGCGCCCGCCCACGCCCGCGTCTACCTCATCGAACACCAGCGTCGCGCCGCTGGAGGATTCGGACAGGATCACCTCGAGCGCGAGCATCACACGTGACAGCTCGCCACCGGACGCACTCGTGGCCAGCGGCTTCGGCTCGAGCGCGCTATTCGGCGCGAGCAGGATCTCCACCGCATCAGCCCCGTCGCGGCCAAACTGCGCTTGCGTCACGTTAACGGTGAGCTGCGCCTTCGGCATCGCCAGTCCGTGCAGCTCCTCGGTCACCGCCTCGCCCAGCTTGCCCGCCGCCTTAGTGCGCGCCTTCGTCAGCGCGGCAGCGCGTTTTATCATCGCCTGCTCGAGCTCGGCCACCTTCGCCTTGAGCTTCTCAACGGCGCCCTCCGACGTATCAATCTTGGCCAGCCGTGCCCCAGCCTTGTCCCGCCACGCCACCACACCGGCCGCGTCCGGGGCGTACTTGCGGGTCAGTCCTTTGATCTCTTGCTGGCGCTGCAGGAGCCGCTCCAGCTCCTCCGGGTCGGACGGCAGGCTGCCGGTGTAGCTGCCCAGCTCCGCGGAGACATCTGAAAGCACGCCGGCGACCTCGGCCAACCGGGCTCCCATGTCGCGCAGCTCCTGGTCGCTGGCGCCGTCGAGCGCCGCCTGCGCGCGCCCGATCAGGTCGGAGGCGGGCTCTTCTTCCCCGCCGACACCGCCGACGGCGTCCGCGCCGTCGATAGCCACAAGCGCGGTCTCGGCGGCCTCGCGCAACGCGTCCACATCCTGGAGACGGTTGATGGTGGCCACCAGCTCCTCGTCCTCACCTGCCTGCGGGGCCACCGCGTCGATCTCGTCGATGGCGAACTGCAGGCGGTCCACCTCTTGCGCCAGCTCCAGGCGCTTTTCGGTGCGCTCCTTCAAATCCTTCGCAGCCGTACGCCAAGCGGTGTACGCCTCACGGTACGCCTCCAGCTTGGCCTGGATAGCCGGGTCGAAGCGGTCGAGCGCGGCCAACTGCTGTTCCGGCGCCATCAGCCGCAGCTGGTCGTTCTGGCCGTGGATGGTCAGCAGGTGGCCCGCCAGCTCACTCAGCGTCGCCGCAGGCACCTTACGGCCACCGAGGTGCGCACTGGAGCGGCCGGAGGCCTTCACCGAGCGCGACACCAGGTACTCGCCGTTTTCGTCCGGTTCGGCTCCGGCACCGGACGCGATGGCGTCGACAGCCTGACGCACCTCCTCTGGCAGCCCTTGCGTGCCAAAGGCGCCCTCCACCACCGCACCATCAGCGCCGGTGCGCACGCGGGAGGCGTCCGCACGCCCGCCGGTGAGCAGGCGCAGGCCCGTGACCACCATCGTCTTACCCGCGCCCGTCTCGCCCGTGAGCACGTTCAACCCCGGCGACAGCTCAGACGAGGCGTAGCTAATCACACCAAGGTTGGAGATAGCGATCTCAGCGAGCAAAAACGTGCCTCCCTATCGGTGCCTTTAAGGCCTGTTAGATTTACGCCCCGCGCGGGCCGCGCCACCCGGAAACCGGGAGCTGGAACTTATCCACGAGCCTGTCCGTGAACGGTCTGCCGTCCAAGCGTACCCAGCGCACCCCGCGCTCGCCTCGCGCCACTTCCACGCGCGAGCCAGCCGGCACCGTGAGACGGCGCTGGCCGTCCATCACCGCAGTGGCCTGCGTAGTCTGCCGCTCCGATTCCACAGCCACAGTCGACGTCGGTGCCACCACCAGCGGCTTGGCAAACAGCGCGTGCGCGTTGTTCGGCACCACCAGGATTGCCTCCAGCTGCGGCCACATCACTGGCCCGCCGGCCGAAAACGCGTACGCGGTCGAGCCCGTCGGGGTGGAGATGAGCACGCCGTCGCAGCCGAAAGAGGACACAGGGCGGAAGTCCACCTCCAGCGTCGCGTCCAGCACGCGGGTGCGGTCGGAGTTTTCAATGCTGCACTCGTTGAGCGCCCAGCTGCGGCCAAGCACTTCCCCGCCCTCGCCGATGACGGACACGTCCAGCGTCATGCGCTCAACCACGCGGTAGGAACGGTCAATCACCTGGCCGATGACTTTTTCCAGGCTCGATGCTTCCCCTTCCGCGAGGAAGCCCACGTGGCCCAAATTGATGCCCAGCACCGGGATGTCCTGCGCACGCGCGTAGCTCGCCGCCCGCAGAAACGTCCCGTCGCCGCCGAGCACTAGCACCAGCTCGCACCCCGCGGCCGCGGTGTCGTCCGCTTTCGCGCGGGTCAGTCCACACAGCACCGGGTTGGTCTCGATAACGTCCATCTGCTCCTGCTCGAGCAAGCGGACCTCAATGCCCGCCTGCTGCAGAAGCTGCGCCGCCCGGGCTGCCGAATCAATGTTGGAGGCCCTGAACAAGTGCGGCACCAGCAGGATCTCGCGGCGTGTTGCATCACCCATCTACTTCGGTCCTTCCTTGATCGCGCGGTTGACCAGCTCGGCCAGTGCGTCGTCGTCAAGCTGTTGCTCGCCCCCGTCTTTGACCAGCCACAGGAAGTATTCCACGTTGCCGCTCGGCCCCGGCAGCGGGGACGCCGTCGCCCCGCGCACGGACAGGCCCAGCGACTGCGCAAAACGCGCGACGTCCAGGGTGACCTCCGCGCGCAGCTCTGAGGAGCGCACCACGCCGCCGCTGCCGAGGCGGTCCTTGCCCACCTCGAATTGCGGCTTGACCATGGGGAGCATATCCGCGCCGTCGACCATGCACTCCACCAGCGCTGGCAGCACCAGTTTCAGCGAGATAAACGACAGGTCTCCGACCATCAGATCCGCCGGCCCGCCCATCATCTCTGGGGTGAGGTTGCGGATGTTGGTGCGGTCCAGCACGCGCACGCGCTCGTCGTTCTGCAGCCGCCACACCAACTGCCCGTAACCCACGTCCACTGCGACGACCTCGCTCGCGCCGCGCGCGAGCAGCACATCGGTAAACCCGCCGGTGGAGGCACCAGCGTCCAACGCCTTTCGCTTCTCGACGACAAGCCCGCCCCCGCCAAACACCTCAAGCGCGCCAAGCAGCTTGTGCGCACCGCGCGACGCCCAATCGTCCACGTCCTCGGTGTTGACTTTGATCGACGCCTCCGGCTCCACCACCGTCGCCGGCTTGGTGGCGGTGAAGCCGCCGACCTGGACGCGGCCTTCCTTGATCCAGGTCTGCGCCTGCTCGCGCGATCGCGCAATCTTGCGGCGGACCAGCTCCGCGTCGAGCCGGGTGCGTTTCGGTGCCACGGTAGCGGCCCCCTTTCGTTGCTTACCTGTCGGGCTTAATTGTCGGACAGCGCCTCGTGCAGCACCGCGTGCGCTCGAGTCAGCGCGTCCACCTCATCCGCGAGTCCGTCCGTCGGCTCCGCGAGAATCGTCTCAACACGCTCGGTGACCTCGTCGGCGCTGACCTTCGGTGCCCGTGGGTCGCGGGGAATCGGAGCGGGGCTCATCTTGGTCACCACCACTCGGCGAGCGCCGCCTCAGCAGCGTCGGACTCAGCGCGCACCTCGGCCGGCGGCTCTGGCTGTTGCCACGCCACATCCAGCGCGGTGCGAAGGGCGGCCAGGCTCGAGGCGCCAGTGTTGCCGCCGGAAAGGACCATGGCGGAGCCGTCGATACGCGCCGCAAAGCCCTCCTGAGCCCCCGGGGCGAGTGCTTCTGGCCGCTCGCTGAGCCCGCGCATGTCCGCGGCGATATACGTCGGGCGGTGCTCCGGCGGTGCCTGCAACAGCGCGCGCGGGCCGGAAACGCCAGTGAGCACATGCAGCGCGGGCATGCCAGCGGCGACACCGCCAGCGATGTCCGTGTCCAGCCTGTCGCCCACGGCGAGCGGCTTGTGCATGCCACGCGAATCCGCCGCCTGGATGAACATCGCCGGCTCCGGCTTGCCCGCCGCCTCCGGCACAACCCCGGTCGCCGAGATGACAGCCGCGACCATGGACCCGTTGCCCACCATGAAGCCGCGCTCCATCGGCAACGACGTGTCCAAGTTTGTGGCCAGGTACTTCGCCCCGCGTTGCAAGCTCAGCGCAGCCTCCGACAGCTCGTGCCACCCGGTGTCTGGGTTGTGGCCGTGCAGCACCACCTTGGGCGCATCGTCGGCACTGTCCACGACCCAGTAGCCGGCCTCCTGGACGAGCTGTCGCAACGACGGAGCCCCCACGACGTAGACCGCATCCCCCTTCTCCAAGTAACGCTCCGCCATAGTCACCGCCGCCATCGCGGACGTGAGCACGTCCTCCTCCGCCGCATCAAGGTCAATGGCGCGAAGCATCTCCGCGACATCCGTGGCGCTACGCGAGGCGTTGTTGGTCACGTACATCGCCGGCAGCCCGGAGGCGCGAATTGCCTCGACAGCGTGCTCAATCGCCACACCGCCAGACCAGACAGTGCCGTCGAGGTCCAGCAGCAAGCCGTCATGGTTCGCCGCAAGCGTCATCGCTCTAGCTCAGCTCCGACACACGCTCGGACGCGTCGGTCATGCCGTCCACGTCAATCTTGGCCACGTGCTCGAACCACCGCTTCGCCTCAGCTTTCTCACCGGTAGCCAAAAGGGCGTCCGCGTAGGCGTAGCTCAGGCGGGCCTGCTCAAGACCCTGGGAATCCAGCGACGGGTTCAACCGCTGCAACTGGGCGACCGCAGAGTCGTGCTGGCCAAGATCATGACGAGCACCAGCCAGCACGATCGCCAGCTCAATCTGGCCGTCCTCGTCAAGCTCACGCGCCTCTGGACTACGGCCAAGCTCCAGTGCCTTCTCCGGGCGCCCAAGGCCGCGCTCGGCATCGGCCATCACAGCCAGCAGGCCCGGCCCGCCGGAGATACGGCGGGCGGCGCGCAGCTCAGACAGCGCTTCCTTCCATTCCCCGGCGTGGTACGCAACCACACCATTGGTCTCGCGCACGACACCCACACGGCCAGCGCGGTTCTTCGCCGCACGCGCGTGCTGCAGTGCCAGCTGCGGGTCGTCGTACAGCAGGTCGGTCGCCATGAGCATATGCTTTGCGACGCGCTCCGCATTATCCTTCGACAGCACCTTCAAATCCTGCAGAACTGAAGGATCCAGGTCAGAGATTTCGAGGCCCTGGGGCAGATCTGGCTCCAGCTCCTTTTGCGCCATGCGGTCCTCGCGGAAGCCCTCACGACGCGGGTTAGACCGGTCGTGGCGGACGCCCCCACGGCCCCGGCGACGATCACCGTCTCCTCCGGCCCGTCCCTCGCCACGACGACCGTCTCCTCGGCGCTCGCCCCGGCCCTCACCTCGTCCGCGGCCTTCGCCCCGACGACGGCCCCCATCCCAACCGCGACCTTCACCACGACCCCCGCCATTTCTGCGAGACCCGCCCTGACCATCACGGTTGCGGGCATCACGGCCACCGCGCTCCCCGCGCGGGTTGTCCTTGCGACCGTTATTGCCGGAAGAGCGCTCCTGCGCTTTTCCTTCGTCCACATCTGCCATTGGGGACCTCCGTTTCTAATCTCGACCATTATAGGAAAGCCAAGCACTCGGGCACATCTGGCTCCCGCCACCTGCAGCTTCCTCCGATCTGCCCGAGCTCACTGCGTGAAGAACTGCGATCAACCACCCTGTTTCGGTGCCGATTGTGCACGAATCGACGGCGTGTTCGCGTTTCCCCAGGTGGGTCTTGCATCGGTGGGAATGTTGTGTTGATTCGTACAATTCGTGGGTGCGGACCCATTGTTGGTGCAGGCCTGGTTGTCCGCAATGCGGAGTTGGTGTGCGTCCGAGTCCCGTTGTTTCCTCCGTATGTGCGGGTGTGTTGTGTAGAAGTCGTCGGACCGGGGTGTGTTTGTGCTGGTCGGTGTGTGGGGCTGGTGGTGGTGTTGTCGAGTTTTGCACTCCCTGGGTGCGGACCCATTGTTGGTGTGGGTGGTGGTGTCCGCGATGCGGGCACACAC
>NZ_KV788386.1:0-12856 GCF_001807265.1 Corynebacterium sp. HMSC05H05 | reverse complement strand
ACGACAACGCCGCATGCTGGATTGGTGGCTCTACTTAAAAACGGAGCTGCCTGACGATCCAGTACGAATCGCCAGGCAGTCCGACTGGGGCCAGGGCCAACTCGCCAAAGTATCCACCCTGACCCGAAACGAGAACCAAGCCGACCACGAAACAGGACGACCAGCCCTCTACGACAACGCTATCGACACCGACTACACCCACTCAATCGGCATCCAAAAAGGCCAAATCTAACCCCCACGACACGCCGAACCAGACACACTTTTTGACCCTTAACCCGAAAATTACAGCAAAAAGCCCCGCCACCACACGGTGACGGGGCAGAGGATTGCCGCTTAGCCCTGGCGAGCCTTGAAGCGAGGATCCTTCTTGTTGATCACAAAAACCTTGCCGTGGCGGCGCACAACCTGAGCGCCCGGCTTGTTCTTCAGCGACCGAAGCGACTTGCGGACCTTCATCGGGCGCTCCTTTCTGCTCGGATTACCTGCAATTAGCGATCACCGGCGGGATGCCGGGTCGCAACACGGGGGTAAATGTTACACATCGGACGCGCTGAATCAAAACCTCCTACCATGAGCGCCATGCAGTCAGACATCATCACCGCCCTCGGCGTGGCACCGACCATCGACCCGGACCAAGAGATCACCCGGCGCGTGCAGTTCCTGGTGGACTACCTGGACGCCACCGGCGCGAAGGGCTACGTGCTGGGCATTTCCGGCGGGCAGGACTCCACGCTCGCCGGCCGCCTGGCACAGATGGCGGTGGAGAAGCGCCGCGCGGACGGCGAGGAAGCGGCGTTTGTGGCGGTGCGGCTGCCCCACGGCGTGCAGGCCGACGAGGACGACGCGCAGCTGGCGCTGCAGTTTATCCAGCCCGACGAAACAGTCACCGTGGACATTGAACCAGCCACCACCGCCATGGCGGGTGCTGTGACGGACTCGCTGAAAACGGACAGTCTCGGCGACTTCAACAAGGGCAACGTCAAGGCACGCATGCGCATGATCGCCCAGTACGCCATCGCCGGCGAGCGCGGCCTGCTGGTGGTGGGCACGGACCACGCGGCGGAGAACGTCACCGGGTTTTTCACTAAACACGGCGACGGCGCCGCGGACCTGGTGCCGCTGGCCGGGCTGAATAAGCGCCAGGGCGCGGCGCTGCTGGACCGCCTGGGCGCGGATCCCCGCCTGTGGGAGAAGGTGCCCACCGCGGACTTGGAGGAGGAACGCCCCGCGCTTCCCGACGAGGCCGCGCTCGGCATTACCTACGCCCACATCGACGACTACCTGGAGGGCAAGCAGATCCCCGCAGAGGCCGCGGAGCGCCTCGAGCACCTGTGGCGCATCGGCCAGCACAAGCGCCACCTGCCGCCGGGCCCGAACGACTCCTGGTGGCGCTAGCCCACCGCGCGCAAGGTCTCTTCCGCCGTGCGCACGAGCGCGGAGCCGTAGGACGGCCCGTGCGTCCACGCGTGCACCGCCAGCGGGTGCAGCTGGTGGACCGCGATGCGCCGCTGCCAGTCGCGGCCTAGCTCACCGCCGGCGTCCACATACCCGTCCACGATCGCGCTGAAGTGCGGCGCGCCGAACAGCTCGAGCATCGCGATGTCGGTCAGCGGGTGCCCGCCGTGCGCCGCCGGGTCGATGAACCGCGGCCCGCCCGACCCAAACAGCAGGTTGCCCGCCCACAGGTCGCCGTGGATGCGCGCCAGCGGGGCGTCCTCGTCCTCTTCAAGTAGCGCATCGCATGCTTGCTTGACGACGTCCATGCCGCCGCCCCCGAGATTCCCCGCCCTCAGCGCCTTCTCCGCGAATGGCAGCACCCGCTGCTGCACGTAGAACGTGGCCCAACGTCCGGTTGGCTCGCACGCCTGCTGGCGGGTGCCGATGAAGTTGGGGCCGTCCCACCCGTCCGCGGGCGCGCCGAATGCGGCCGCGCCCATGGCGTGGATGGCGGCGAGCTCCCGGCCGGCCTGACGGGCGGCATCCACGGTCGGGCGGACCGGATCCACTTTCTCGATGGTGAGCGTGTTCGCGTCCTCGTCCAGGTCGAGCACCTCCACCACCGCGGCGGAGCCCTCGCGCAGCCAGCGCAGGTACGCGGCCTCCGCGGCGGCCGCTCCCGGCGCGCTGCCGTGCTTCACAAACGTGTCAGACATCGATGCCCTCCATTCGCAGTAGGAAACGTTTGGCCTCTACCCCGCCACGGTAACCGCCAAGTTGGCCGTCGCTGAGCAGTACCCGGTGGCACGGGATGAACAGCGGCAGCGGGTTGGTCGCGCAGGCGCTACCCACGGCGCGCACCGCCTTGGGGTTGCCCACTGCGCGGGCGAGCTCTGCATACGTGGTGGTCTCGCCGAATGGGATCTTTTCCAGCTCCCGCAGCACCGACGCGCGAAAGTCAGTCACGCCTTTCAGGTCTAGCGGCACGGTGAATTTCCGGCGCGTGCCAGCGAAGTATTCGGTGAGTTCTTGGGTGGCGAGGGGATGGTCCGAAGGTTCGTCGTCAAGCAGTGGCTCACCCGCGAAGCACACGCGGGCGAGGCCCGCGCCGCCCGCGACGAAACGTAACGGCCCGATTGGAGACGCAAACATGCAGCTCAGAGTAGCTCGCAACCACAATGATTGCGCTACGCTCCTGGCCATGCACAGGAAACTCCCAACCGCCCTCGCCTGCGCCGCAACCTTGACTCTGGCCGCCTGCGGCAGCTCCTCCGACACCATCGCCGGCACCAGCCCCGCCATCGCCTCCGCGGTGTGCGACGGCGACGACGGCTGCGAATCCGACATGCGCCAGCTCAGCCACAAGCTCGACACGTCGGACGACACGGACGGCAACGGCTACTTCGAAGGCATGCGCCAGTCCGCCCAGTAGTGCATGGAGCCCACCGAAAACGAAAACTGCCCGGCCGAATAGCCGGGCAGTTTTCAATTGGTGGAGCTAACGGGATTCGAACCCGTGACCCCCACACTGCCAGTGTGGTGCGCTACCAACTGCGCCATAGCCCCGTGCGGCAGCTGTGCCACCGCTGGAATATGTAGTTGTGGAGTGGAGCTAACGGGATTCGAACCCGTGACCCCCACACTGCCAGTGTGGTGCGCTACCAACTGCGCCATAGCCCCTTGGATAACTCACGTAAATATACAACCGGTCGCGCGGGCCTCCAAATCCCCAGCGGGAAAGTGAAACCGCCCCACCCCGAGACCGGAGTGAGGCGGTGAAATCGCTATCAACTACAGCGCTTACATGCCGGCCAGGGTCTCCGGCCAGTTGTCGCGCTTGCCCTCGATGTCCTCGATGTCCTTGCCGTCGACCAGGACGCGCGGGGTCCACGCCTCGCCGGTCTCGTCCTCCTGGTACTTCATGTTCTCGGAGCCCATGCGCTTGGCGGTCTCGATGTACTTGCCGTCGCGGATGTCCTGGATCGCGGCGTCGGAAGCTTCGTAGTCCTTGGCCAGGTCGGCGAAACCGTCGTTGTCGTACTTGTTGTACGCGGACTGCTGGTTCTGGAACAGGTAGTCGCGGATGGTGAACGCCTGGGCCAGGTCGCCGTTGGCGATCAGCGCCAGCTCGGCGGCCAGCGCCTTGGTGGAGTGGCCCTCCTGGCCGCTGTCCAGGGCGGTCATCGGGCGCAGTTCGACGTTGATCTCGCCAGCCTTGAGCTTCTCCAGCATCGCCTCGTCGGTGGCGATGTGCAGGTCCGCACAGTGGGTGCAGGAGAAGTCCTCGAACAGCTCGGCGGTCTTCGCGTCGGCGTTGCTGCCGGTGAGGTGGATGGTGTCCTCTTCACCGTCCCAAGCGACGTTGATGCCTTCAACGTCGATCATCTCTTCCTTGATGGCGGCGCTGCGGTTCTCGCGTCCGTTGAAGACGATCAGGCCGATCACCACGAGGGCAATCGCCAGGACGGCGAGGACTGCCCAGATGAACGCGGCGTTGCCCTTCTTGTTCGGGTTTTCCACTTTGCGTGTGGTCACAGTTATCTCCTGTTGTGCGTGCCGTGTGGCATGACGGGTACTGTCTACCCGCTCAAGTTTAGGGGTAGATAGCGAACTTCTTAAACGGGCGCCACATCATGAAACCGGTGATGGCGATGTAGGCCAAGTCGCGTGCCACGGTGACGAGCAGGTTGCTCTCGCCTTCGCCCGCCTGGGACGGGTCGAAGCAGCCGCAGTCGATGACCAGCCCGCGCTGCCACGCAGACAGTAGGCCGATGATGAACAACGTCAGCACGATGATGGATACCTTGCCCGACCAGCGCAGTTTGATGCCCAGCAGGAGCAGCAGCCCGCCGGCCACTTCGAGCGGGCCGATGATGTGGGCCAGCAGGTAGGACCAGTCGGGGGTGAAGATCTCGTAGGCCTCGATGGTCTTGGTCACGTCGAGGGGGACGCCGAGTTTCGCGATGCCGGCGTCCAGCCACACGTACGCCATGAAGAAGCGCGCGAGTGCGGACAGTACGTCCAGCACCAGCGCTTTCGTGTTGCGTTCGGGCGCGGGGGTTGTCGTTGTGCTCACAGGTCGTACGTTACTCCACTAGCCGCCCAAAACTTCAGAAACGAGCGCCTGCGCTTCCTCCTGCACCTGCTTCAAGTGTGCTTCGCCCTTGAAGGATTCGGCGTAGATCTTGTACTTGTCCTCGGTGCCGGACGGGCGCGCGGCGAACCACGCGCTTTCGGTGGTCACCTTCAGCCCGCCGATTGCGGCACCGTTGCCGGGGGCTTCAGTCAGCTTTGCGACGATAGCTTCGCCCGCCAACGCATCCGCCGAAACCTGGTCAGCCGACAGCGCCTTGAGCTTCGCTTTCTCCTCGCGGCCGGCCGGGGCGTCGATGCGCGCATAGGCCGGGGCGCCGTACTCGGCCTCGAGCTCCGCGTAGCGCGCAGACGGGGTCTTGCCGGTCACGGCGGTGATCTCGGCGGCGAGCAGGTCCATGATCAGCCCGTCCTTGTCGGTGGACCAGACGGTGCCGTCCTTGCGCAAGAACGACGCACCGGCGGATTCTTCGCCGCCGAAACCGATGGTGCCGTCGATGAGCCCCGGCACGAACCATTTGAAGCCGACGGGCACCTCCACCAGCTCGCGGCCCAGCGATGCGACGACGCGGTCGATCATGGAGGACGAGACCAGGGTTTTGCCCACCGCGGTGCCCGCGTCCCAGCCGTCGCGGTGGGAAAACAGGTACTCGATGGCCACGGCCAGGTAGTGGTTCGGGTTCATCAAGCCCGCGTCGGGGGTGACGATGCCGTGGCGGTCCGCGTCCGCGTCGTTGCCGGTGGCCAGGTCGAGCTTGTCGCGGTTGTGCACCAGCGAGGCCATGGAATTCGGGCTGGAGCAGTCCATGCGGATCTTGCCGTCGGTGTCCAAGGTCATGAACCGCCAGGTGGCGTCCACGTGCGGGTTGACCACCTCGAGGTTCAGCCCGTAGCGCTGACCGATCGCACCCCAGTAATCCACGCTCGCCCCGCCCATCGGGTCAGCGCCGATGTGCAGGCCGGACGCCTTGATCGCGTCCATGTCCACCACGTTGCCCAGGTCGGCAACGTAGTGGTCGAGGTAGTCGAACTTCCCGGCGCGCTGGTCCAGCACGCCGCTGACGGGGGTGCGCTTCACACCGTCGAGGCCTGCGGCGATGTACTCGTTGGCGCGCTTGGCAATCCAGTCCGTGGCTTCCGCCGGGGCGGGCCCGCCGGTGGGCGGGTTGTATTTGAAGCCGCCGTCGCGCGGCGGGTTGTGCGACGGGGTGACCACGATGCCGTCGGCCTTGCCCCCTTGGTGGGTCAGGATGGCGTGGGAGACGGCCGGAGTGGGCGTGTAGCGGCCAGAGGCGTCGACAAGCACTTGCACCTCGTTGGCGATGAGCACCTCGAGCGCGGAGACCATCGCTGGCTCGGACAGGGCGTGGGTATCGCGGCCGATGTAGACCGGCCCGTCGATGCCCTCGCTGCGGCGGTAATCCACGATCGCCTGCGTGGTGGCCAGGATGTGCGCCTCGTTGAACGCGTTGTCCAGGGAGGAGCCGCGGTGACCGGAGGTGCCGAAGGCGACCTGCTGGTCCGGGTTGTCCGGGTCGATGTCGCGGGTGTAGTAGGCGGTGACCACCTCGGCGATGTCGATGAGGTCTTCCTCGCGGGCGGGCTGTCCGGCGCGTTCGTGTGCCATGGGAATGCTCCTTGTGTCTCAGGCAGAGTCCTTCCCACCATCATCGCCCGTGAATGTATTTCCTGCCACCTATATATTATTCACCTGACTGTATGTTTTACTACTCGGCATGGCTGACACCTTGAACGACATCCTCAGTGCAATCTCCACCTTCGTCTGGGGACCGTTCCTGCTCATCCCCCTGCTGCTGGGCACCGGCCTGTTCCTGACCATCCGCCTGCGCGGCATCCAGTTCCGCACCCTCGGCCGCGCCACCCGCCACGCGTTCGTGGACAAGGCCGAAGACGGCGCAGGCGACATCTCCAACTACCAGGCGCTGACCACCGCCCTGGCCGCCACGGTGGGCACCGGCAACATCGTCGGCGTGGCCACCGCGATCTCCATCGGCGGGCCCGGCGCGTTGTTCTGGATCTGGCTCACCGGCATCGTCGGCATGGCGTCGAAGTACTCCGAGGCCTACCTGGGCGTGCGCTTCCGCACCACCGACAAGAAAGGCAAGCAGCAGGGTGGACCGCACGAGTACCTGAAAACCGGTGTCGGCGGCGGCTTCGGCAAGTTCCTCGCCGCGGCGTTCACCCTGTTCACCATCTTCGCCTCCTTCGGCATCGGCAACCTCGCCCAGGGCAACTCCATTGCGGCGGGCATGCACGACGCCTTCGGCATTAGCGCGAATGTCGCCGGCGTGATCATCTTCTTCGCCGTCGGCGCGGCCGTGCTCGGCGGCATCGAGGGCATCGGCAAGATCACCGCGGCGTTCGTTCCGCTGATGATTGTCATTTACGTCGGCGGCGGCATCACCGCGCTGGTGCTCATGGCGGACCGGGTGCCGGCGGCGATTGCCACCATCTTCACCGACGCGTTCACCGGCACCGCGGCCACCGGCGGCTTCGTCGGCTCCGGCATCATGCTGGCCATCCAGTTCGGTGTGGCGCGGGGCATCTTCTCCAACGAGTCCGGCATGGGCTCCGCCGCGATCGCCGCCGCGGCCGCGAAGACGCAGCACCCGGCGCGCCAGGCGCTGGTGTCCATGACCCAGACGTTCATCGACACCATCCTCGTTGTCACCATCACCGGCTTGGTCATCGTCACCGCCGGCACCTGGGACATGGGCCGCGACCAGGCCGCCATTATGACCGCCACCGCCTTCGAGACGGCCCTGCCCGGCGAGTGGGGCAGCATGATCGTCTCCGTCGCCCTGATCTTCTTCGCCTTTTCCACCATCCTGGGCTGGTCCTACTACGGCGAGCGCGCCATCGTGGCGCTGTTCGGCGACTGGGCGTCCATCCCCTACCGCATGTTCTTCACCGCCCTGTCCTTTGTGGGCGCGGTGGCGTCGCTGGAGCTGGCGTGGACGTTCTCCGACCTGTCCAACGGGCTGATGGCCATCCCGAACCTGATCGGCCTGCTGTTGCTGTCCGGCATCGTGGTGCGCGAGACCCGCGAGTACCTCGCCTGGGACCCGCACCTGAAGAAGACCCCGGAGGAGGTCGCGGAGTTCGTGGAACGCCAGCAGATGGACTGGCGATAGACTCCCACCCGTGGACACATTCCGGACAGCACTCACGGTCGGGCTCGGGGCGGGCCTTGGGGCCGTCGTCAGGCATGGTGTGCTCCTTGCCGCCGCCCCCGGTTCCGCGGCGGCGCTCGCGCTGACCTTCGCCGTCAACATCGTCGGCTGCTTCGCCATGGGCCTGTGGAAACCGGGTCCGCTGTGGGGCGCGGGCTTCCTCGGCGGCTTCACCACCTTCTCCGCGATTTCGGTGGCGGCGATGCAGTCGGAGGCGATCGTCGCGCTGGGCATCGTTGCGCTCAGCTTTGCGACGTCTATAGTGTCCTACCTTCTCGGCCACACCCTCCGGGAGCGACGCCATGGCTAGCTGGCTCGGATTGGCACTCACACTCGCGGTGGTGTTCGCCGGCGGCGCCCTCGGCGGCATGTCCCGGTTCGCGCTGACGAAACTGATCGGCAACGCCCGCGCCGCGACCTTCGCCGCCAACACGGTGGCCTGCACCGTCGCGGGCTTCGCCGTCGCCACCCCGGCTGCGTGGCAGATCGCGCTCGGTGCAGGCTTCGCCGGCGCGCTGTCGACCTGGTCCACCTTCGCCCGCGAGCTCGGCGATCTGATCACCGCCAGGCAACACCGGGCGGCCCTGCGCTACGCGCTGCGCACCGCAGTCCTCGGCATCGTCGCCGCCTGGTTCGGCATGCGCTGGGGCCTGCGGGCCTTCGCAGGCTAGGGCGTTAGAGTAGAAAATGTGCAGTTCAACGACCTCACAACCGGCCTTTCCGTGGCGCTGGGCGCGGGACTTGGGGCTGTCGCGCGCTACCTCGTGCTGATCTGGGTCAACCCCACCACGCCCGAAGCGCTCGCGTTGACCGTGACCTCCGCGGTGAACCTCGTCGCCTGCTTCGCCATGGGCCTGTTCCAACCCGGCCCGTTCTGGGGCGTGGGCTTCCTCGGCGGGTTCTCCACCCTCTCCGCCGTCTCCCTGACCGCGGTGTCGGATTCCCCGGTGTGGGCCGGGTTCATCATCGTGCTCAGCCTCACCACGGCCACCCTGGCCTGGATGGCCGGCGATGCCACCCGGGGGCGCCGGCATGGCTGACCTGCTGCCCCTGCTCATCGGAGTTGCGGCTGTGTTCATCGGCGGCATGCTGGGCGGGTTCGCCCGCTGGCTGCTCATGCGCCAGATCCACAGCACGCTGGCGTCCACGTTCGCGGCGAACGTCTCGGCCGCCGCAGTCATCGGGTTTGCGGTGGCAGCGCCGGGCGTGTGGCGCATCGGCATCGGCGTCGGCTTCGCCGGAGCGTTGTCCACCCTGTCCATGCTCGCGCGCCAGCTCGGCGAGATGGTCGAAAGCGGCGAGTTCGTCCTCGCCGTGAAATACGGGGTGGGCACCGCCCTTGCCGCCATCGCGGCCTCGGCGGTCGGCGTGTACGGGTTCGGGTAAGTCCCCCTACTCCGCGATCGCGTCCAGCGGCGGCGTCTTCGTGGCCCGGCCCGCCGGCCACACCGCGGCCAGCAGGCCGACCAGGAACGACCCGGCGAGGACGGTGAGGATGAACGGCCACGGGACGGAGATCGTCGTCAAGCCTTTGGCCTCAAGGACGGTGAGGAACGCCCACCCCAACCCAAGCCCCAACAGCACGCCGAGGATGGCGCCGTAGACCGTCATCTGCACCGACTCCAGCGTGATCATCGTGCGGACCTGGCGGCGCTGCGTGCCCACCGCACGCAACATGCCGATCTCCTGGCGCCGCTCAATCACCGACAGCGTCAGCGTGTTCACGATGCCCAGGATCGCGATCACCACCGCCAGCGACAACAGCGCGTACATGATGAACAGCATCTGGTCGATCATCGCGGAGACCTCGCCCGCCATATCCTGCGTGGAGCGGACCTGCACCACGATGTCGTGGCTCACCTCTTCCTCGAGGTTGGCGCGCAGCTGGGCCTCGTCCACCGTGCCGTCGTTGTTCACGCCGACCATGAGGACGCGCCCGGTGCCCCGCGCGCCCGTGGCCGCGGCCGCCTCGTCGGAGACCACAAACGACTGCAAGATACTCGACGGCTCGAAGGTCCCGCCCAGGGTCGCCTCCACCGACTCGCCGGTGGGCCCCGCTACGGGGAGGGTGTCGCCGACGCGCCAGCCGTGCTCCTGCGCCAGCGGCACCGGCGCGATGATGGTGTTGCCGTCCAGGCTGGAGCTGCCCTCCACCATGTCCAGGGGGATCAAGTCCGCCGGATCACCCTGCAGCACGTCGGTGACGCCAAAGCCGCCGAGCTGGTAGCCGAACTGCCCGTCCACCGTGATCGGCGCCTGGGTGTACGCGGCCGTCTCGCCAGCGCCGTCCACCGCTTTAAGACGCTCCGGCAGGTCCTCCGGCAGCGGGAACACCCCGTTCTGCGGTCCGGAGAGCACGAAGTCCGCGGACACCTCGCTGCTGGCGACGTCATCCACCGAGCGCTTCATCGACGCGCCCAGCATGCCGATCACCGTCACCAACGCAATGCCCAGCATCAGCGCAAAGGCCGTGGTGGCGGTGCGGCGCGGGTTGCGGCGCGTGTTCGTGGACGCGAGCCTGCCCACCGCCCCGAACGGCAGCCCGATGGCCCTGCCCAGCGGCGGCACCACCGGCAGGCTCAGCGCAGGGCCGGCCAGGAACAGGCCGGTGATCGCGGCCAGCGCCGCTACGCCCACCAACCCCTCGCGGCGGCCGGTCGCGCCATCGTCCCAGCCCATCGCGTACACCGCCGCCGCGACGCCCGCGGCCACCAGGATCAGACCCGCGACCGTGCGCCAGCGCAGCGGCTGCGGGGTGGCGGCCTCGCTGGAGCGCATCGCCTCCACCGGCTTGACCTGCCCCGCCTTACGGGCCGGCGCCAGCGCCGACAGCACCGTCACCAGCGTGCCCACCGCCAGCGGCACCACCACCGCGCGGGTGGACAGGCCCGTGCCCGCGTCCGGCAGCGGCATGCCGTAGCGCGCCATCGCCACCCGGATCAGTGCCACCAGCCCCACGCCGCCGGCCACGCCGAGCGCGGAGCCGATCAGTCCCACCAGCGCGGACTCGAACGCCACCGAGCGCGTGATCTGCCCGCGCGACGCCCCCAACGCGCGCAGCAGCGCAAACTCGTGGGTGCGCTGCGCCACGATCATGGAGAACGTGTTCGCAATCAAGAACGTCCCCACCAGCAGCCCTACCAGGCCAAACGCCACCAAAATGTAGCTGATAAAGCTCAAACCTTCGCGGATCTGCTGCGACATCTCCTCGGCCACATCCGCGCCCGCGCGCACCTCCAGCTCCGGGAACTGCGCCTTCAGCCTATCGACGACCCCAGCTCCCCCATCCACCGTCACCGCCGGCACCGACGCGCCGTCTCGGTACACGTCGAGATATGCCTGCTCCCCCACACGCATCACCAGCGACGTCTCCTGCGCCAGCGGGTCCTCGTACAGCCCCGTGACGGTGAACTCGTTGCGCCCGTCCTTGTCCACCACGATGAGCTTTTCGCCCATCCCGATGCCGTACTTCTGCGCGCCGTTCGCATTGACGGCGATGTCGCCGGCGGCGGTGGGAGCGGAGCCGTCGACAAGCAAAGGCGCCCTCCCCACAGCCTCACCCTCGCTGTAGAAAGGCATGAGGCGGGAGGTGCCGAGCTGCGTCTGAATCGCAACTTCATCTTGCCTAGCGACGACCACAGGAACATCCACGAACACATTCACCCGATCGACGCCCTCGATGTCCTTGACAGCGTTGAACGTGTCCATGTCGATGCTGCCCTCAGTCGGGCGCACCACCGCGTCCACGTCCTCCAGGGCCGTATCGACGGCCGAATCGAACGTGGCGGACAGCATGTTCGTGAACATCAGCGCGCCCGACAGGAACGCCGTGCCCAGCACCACCGCCAGCACCGTCAGCGCGAGGCGCAGCTTGTGCGCCGCGACGTTGCGCAGCGACACCTTGGTCAACGTGTTGGCCATCTAGTCCTCCATGCCAGCCATGACGCGGAGGATGGAATCCATGTCCGGGTCGCGCATCTCGTCGACGATGTTGCCGTCGCGCAGGAACACCACGCGGTCAGCGTAGGAGGCGGCGCGGGCGTCATGCGTGACGATGACCACCGTTTGCCCGTCCTTGTCCACCGCCGTGCGGAGGATGTCCAGGACCTCCTTGGAGGCGTTGGAGTCCAGGTTGCCGGTGGGCTCGTCGCCGAAGATCAGCTCCGGACGACTGACCAGCGCGCGGGCGCAGGCGACGCGCTGCTGCTGGCCTCCCGACAGCTCCGCCGGGCGGTGATCCAGGCGCTTGGATAGACCCAGGCGGTCGGTGACCTCGTCGAACCAATTGGGGTCCACCTTGCCGCCCGCGATGTTCGTGGGCAGCGTGATGTTCTCCGCCGCGGTGAGGGTGGGCACCAGGTTGAAGGATTGGAAGATAAATCCGAGGCGGTCGCGCCTCAAAGCCGTGAGCTGTTTGTCGTTGAGCTGGGATAAGTCCGTCTCACCGATGTACGCTTCGCCGGTGGTGGCGGAGTCCAAACCCGCCATCACGTGCATAAGCGTGGACTTCCCCGACCCGGACGGACCCATAATTGCGGTGAACTCATTGCGCCCGAATTCCACGCTTATGCCGTCCAGGGCCCTGACCTCGGTACCGCCCCTACCGTAGGTCTTGACCAGGCCTACCGCCCGGGCGGCCGCATCGCGGGTGCCTGGCTCGCGCTTGAATGTCTCAACCATGCTGGCCATTGAGGTCCGCCTTCCTATCCGTTCACTCTTCCGGGACTATACGCACCCGGAGCTCATCCACGGGCTAGCAGGCGGGACGGGCTGATGAACGGCGCAGAGCATCCGTTCTCAAACCTTGATCTGCAAAAGTCGTCCGGCCGGGGTGTGTTTGTGCTGGTCGGTGTGCGGGGCGGGTGGTGGTGTTGCCGAGTTTTGCACACCCTGGGTGCGGACCCATTGTTGGTGTGGGCGTGGGTGTCCGTGTTGCGGTGTCCGCACGGGGCCTTCGGGTGGGGTGGTCTCGTAGAAGTTGACGACCGGCTGGTTTTCGCGCGCTGTTTCCCCAGGTCGCGAAACGCGCCCGTCAGGTTCTACGAAACCTCGCCCCCGGTCAGCAGGGTCGTTGGTGGACACCCATTGTTGATGTGGGTGGTGGTGTCCGCGATGCGGGCACACACAAGCCT
>NZ_KV788385.1 GCF_001807265.1 Corynebacterium sp. HMSC05H05 | reverse complement strand
GCTACCTGCCTGTGTTTTCATTGGTGCTGGCACGCCATCAACTTTGCTGTGTGCAGGTGGTTTTACCGCGCAAGCCTCCGGCGTGTTGGCGCGCTGTGACGCATCACAGCGTTCAGCCGCCTTCTTCTGGCGTGCTTGCTGCACCCAGCGATACACCGAATTGGCCGACATGCCATATGCATCAGCAACGCGTTTCACCGGCTCACCAGCCAGCACCCGTGCGACCGCGTCTGCTTTCTGCTGCGGGGTGATGCGCGGCTTTTTCTGCAGTTCGGTCAGCACACCGACTTTCGCCAACCGCTTGTATAACGCACTCTTTGGCATGCCTAACGTCGCAGCCGCATCCGGCACCGACATACCAGCAGTCACCAACGCCACCGCGTCGTCGACAAGCTGGTCGCGTGCACGCGCCAACGCCTTCTTCGGCGGGAGCGCACCAGCTTGCTTGACCCATTCATAAACCGTGGCCTCTGCCACACCGGCTTCACAAGCAATCTCGCAGACATCATCGCCTGCAACAAGCCGCGCCACAGAAGCAGCTTTCACATCCTTCGGAGTCCAACGACCAGCCACAACAACCTCCAAGTCGAGGTGGCGCATTCACCCACTGACAACTCCA
>NZ_KV788384.1 GCF_001807265.1 Corynebacterium sp. HMSC05H05 | reverse complement strand
GGTCTGCGGACTTCCTGTGAACCACTCGTTGCCGTTGTGTTGTTGGCTAGGTGGTTTTGGCTAGGTTTCTTTGCTTAGCCAGGGTTGTGTATTGCCCGTCTGGTCCGGTGGTGAGTCTGTCAAAGACGAACCAGTCCAGGTAGTCGTCAAGATACTCCATAAACTCCTCGGTCGTGAGCTTTTCAGGTCGAATCCTATTGGCATAAAGTTCGCGCTTGACGGTGCCGAAGAAGCCCTCGACTCGGGCGTTGTCGCCGCTGTTGCCGAGCCGCGATAGGGACGGCACCATCAACCAGGCGTTATCGCAGGGTTTTTCCTGCGTGCATTGTGCGCATTGTTGCCTGTCGTGGCTGGTGTCGGTGAGTCGATCGACCCAGTCGGCGTGGCGGTAGTGCCAGCCGCGGTCGGTGTGCAAGCCGGGGCGTTGCCCCGGTTGTAGTTGCTCGAGCCCGGCTTCAAGCATGGTGTTGGTCAACAACGCCGCTGGCCGTGTGGCGCAGGTGTATACGATGGGCATGTTGTCGTGGAAGTCGATGAGCGGGCTAAAAAAGACCTTGCCGTCAGCGCATTGAAACTCGGTGATGTCGGTGCCGAGTTTTTGGTTTGGTGCGTCGGCGTAAAAGTCGTGCACCAGATCCTTCCTGCCCGCCTGCCTGCGACGATCCGCTTGCGAACGATATCTTTGCGAGACGTGGGTGCCATTTTTGGCGACAGTGTCGATATCTCCAACCAGACATCGATTCGCTGGACGATGCGCAGTTTCGCCCTTATATGAGCTGTAGCGCTTGGTGCGTTTTGTCTTCGGCTGCAAGTGTTCCTGGCTCATGATCGTGCGAATCGATTTTTCACCGAGTGAAAGACCGTTCGCTTTGCATACTTCAGTCACGCGGCGGTAGCCGTAGACCATGCGATTGTCCTCACAAACAGCCGAAACTAATGCCTTGGCCTGGGCTTTGCGGTCGACCAAAGGGTGATCCAACCGTCGGCATGCCGACTTGTACGTGCTGTAATTCAACCCGTAGTAGGCGCAACAATGTGTTACTTGGTATCCGACGTCCCGGAGTCGTCTGACAGCCGTAGCGACGACCACGCTGTCGAGCGTCTCCGGGTTTGCGCTTTTCCCTCAGATTCCATCACCGCCTCAAACAGCGCTTTATCCGCCAGACGCATAAACCGCTCTTGCCGCAATAGGTCTTTGAGGGCCTCAACATCATCCGGCAACGCTGCCTCATCAAACGGAGCCGTTGGCTGCTCATGATTGCGTGAATGCGCACTCTCATCGCGCGCGGCACGTTGTGAATGACGTTGTGTTTCGGTCTTCTTGCGCTTGCGTTTTTGGGTTTCGTGGTGTTCTTTCACACGCGCCAGTGTCGCCTGTTCTATCTCCTGCGGTGTCATCCCACGCCGCAAACCCGCATCCGGAGCGAACTTGTGCGTCCACACCGCCACGGAACTCGCAGCGACCCGAAAACGCCATCCAATCTCGCGGGTGGATGCCGACGTTGTCACATTCACCCGGACGACCTCGGCGATCAACTCGGCGCAACGCCAACCTTTATCGACGCCGTTGCCATGACGGGCGTTGCGTACCCATCCCGAAATTGAAGCGGCAGAAGGAACAGACCTACAGTCCTCCCGAATCAACTGCGCACGAACCTGCGAAGCAGCAAGCCCTTGCCCTGAAAGCTCAACGGCACGCTGCCTCACCTCCGGTGGATAACTCATCCTCGAACTCCGATCCCGACAACCGGTGGTTCACAGGAAGTCCGCACAGCC
>NZ_KV788383.1 GCF_001807265.1 Corynebacterium sp. HMSC05H05 | reverse complement strand
CAGGGGTCGCCGCCGGGCACGCGCGGCAGGCCGCGGCGCAGCGCCACCTCGGTGGTCTCGGTCGCGCCTGAAGCGGGCGCTGCGACACCAGCGGCACCAGCGGCAACAACCGCAGCATCCTCAGCCGGCGCGTCGGCGATGTCGACGGTGCCTGCCGGCGGCCACGGCTCGCCGCCCGGTACGCGGGGCAGTCCTCGGCGGAGTTCTACCTGCATTACTTGCGCGCCTCAATTTCGGAGATGATGTCCGGCACCAGGTCGAACAGGTCGCCGATGATGCCGAAGTCGGCGATGTCGAAGATGGGGGCGTCTTCGTCGGAGTTGATCGCCACGATGGTGTCGGCGGTCTGCATGCCCACCAGGTGCTGCACGGCGCCGGAGATGCCGACGCCGATGTAGAGCTTCGGGCTGACCATCACGCCGGTCTGGCCAATCTGCGCCTCGTAGGGCACCTGGCCTTCGTCGACGGCGGAGCGGGTGGCGCCGACGGCGGCGCCCAGCGCGTCGGCAAGCCCGCCAACGAGCTCCTCGAACATGTCCTCGTCGCCCAGTGACACGCCGCCTGCGACCACCTTGTCGGCGGTGAGCAGGTCGGGGCGGTCGGAGGTGCGCTCCACGGGGGTCACGGAGAGCACTTCTGCCTCTCGACGTCCCGTCGGCGCCACCTCCAACTCCCGCACCTCCGGCGTGGCCGCCTCGGCGCGCGTTTCCACCGCACCCTTGCGCAGGGTGATCACCGGCGCGGAGTGTGTCGCCGCGGCGGAAGCGGTGTAGACGCCGCCGAAGTTCTGGTGCTCGGTGACAATGCCCTGGTCGTCGCGACTCACAGACACCGCGTCGGTGAGCAGCGCCTTGCCTGTGCGTGCGGCGAACCGGCCGGCGGCTTCGCGCCCGCGCACGGTGTGGGCGAACAGGACGGCTGCGGGGAAGAGTTCGTCGAACGCGGCGGCAGCTGCGTCGATAAGCGGGGCATCAGACACCAGCACGACGGCGGCGCCTAAAGCGCCTAGCTCGTCCGCCTGCGCTCGGTCCTGCGCCAGCGCCACCGGGGTGCCGATCGCGGACGCGGCGCCGATCAGCTCGGCCGCAACGGGGCTGACCGAGCCGTCGAAGGAGCGGTCCGGGACAACAAGAATCTGGGTCATGGCTGCTCCTTAAATGAGGTTCTTGGATTCCAGGAAGTCCACCAGGCGGGCGGCGGCGGTGGAGCTTGCGTCGATGATCTCGCCGCGCTCGCGCTCCGGGCGGCGCTCGATGCCCACCATGATGGCGCGCGGGTGCGTGAAGTCCTCCGGGTCTACGCCGAGCTCGGCGAGGGTGACGGTGTGCAGTTCCTTCTTTTTCGCCGCCATGAGCCCCTTGAAGTTGGGGTAGCGCGGGTCTGCGAACTCGTCGGCCACGGACACCACGGCCGGCAGCTGCGCTTGCAGTTCGACGGTGGCGGCGTCGGAGGACTGGGTGGCGCGAACGGTCTCGCCCTCGAGCGTGAGCTCGGTGAGGTTGGTCAGCACCGGCCAGTCCAGCTGCTCGGCCAGGAAGGGAGCGATGACGCCGGTGCCGCCGTCGGAAGACTCGGCGCCCGCGATGACAAGGTCGTAGCCCTGCTTTTCGACGAGCTTCGCCAGCACCTCACCAGTCATCGTCGCATCCGCGCCGACAAGCGCGTCGTCGGAGACGATGTAGGCCTCGGACGCACCCATGGCGATGCCGCGGCGCACCGAGTCCGCGGAGGACTCCGGGCCGACGCTTAAGATTTCGACCTCGACGTTGTCGCCTGCTTCGGCGATGCGCAGCGCAGCTTCGACGGCCCGTTCGCTGACCTCGTCGGCGACGACGTCGCCGGAGCGGTCCGTCAAACCTGTCTCCAGGTGCATTTCGCGGTCACTGTACGTGTCCGGCACTTCTTTCAGCAGCACAGCAATGCGCACGGCCACTCCTTGCTCTTGAGCTTTCTGGGGTTCGCGATCGCTGTGCAGTGTAACGCACGGCTAAAAGTCGAAGCCCCCGAAGTCGAAGCCGCCGCCGTCGCCGAACCCGCCGAAGTCCCCGAAGTCGCCGCCGCCGGCGTCGCCCATGTCGCCCATCTCGCCGCCGTCCATACCTTCCATGCCGCTGGCGCCGTCCATGCCTTCACCGAGTCCGCCGGCCTCAAACGCTTCCGCGGAGGCCACACCGGACATCCCGGCGAACATGGTGGAGTAGAACATCATCGAGCTGGCGGCCCACACGCCGGTCATCATCGCCGGGCCCCACCACGCGGTGGAGTACCAGCCGGCCGGCACCGGGCGGCCCGCGACGGCGCCGCCGGGGTAGTAGTGCGGCGTCTGTGCGGTCGCGTGTGGCGACGCCATGACCTGCGTGCCGTCTTCCTGGGTGACGGTGCGCTGCTCGGTCACGCGCCCTGCCTGGCGTTGGCCTTCCAGCTCCGGCAGCTGCGGGCCGGCGGGAAGCCCCATGATTTCGCGGGCTGCGTTGACGTAGTGCAGGCCCTCCAGCGCGGACTCACGGGCGAGCATCGCCTGCTTGACGGAACGTGCGTCGCTTAGCCCGGCGGATGCCGCGTTGAAGCGCTCGGAGGCATCGGCCATCGCCTGCTGCGACGCGGCGTCGTTGCCGGAGAGGTTCAGCACCTGCGAGCCTAAGCGGTCGGTCCACCGTTTGGCGTCGGCATACGCGTCGTCGAAAGACAGCTGCTGCTGCCTTGCCACCTGGCGGCGCGACTGTGGCATCTGCCGCTGCCCGCTCATAGTCGGCATATACAGCAATGCGCCAACAATCAAGAAAATGAGCAACAGGGTGAACATGCTTCCTCCTAAAATCGTTCGTGTTTGGTTCAACGCATACGCCTGCGCTAAAGTTCCGCACAGCGCTGCAGATTTTGGCGCCTGGGAATGTCGTATAGTGGCTAATACCTCAGCCTTCCAAGCTGAAGACGCGGGTTCGATTCCCGTCATTCCCTCCACACAAGACACCGGTTCCGGTTGCGGGGCCGGTGTTTTTGTGCCCTCAATGCGGACAGTTATTCAAGCACCGCTACAATGACTGTCCTGAACCACAAGAGTTCAACGAATGTGGTTCATACCGTGCGGTTTTACCGCAACGGGGCGTGGCGCAGCTTGGTAGCGCACCTGCTTTGGGAGCAGGGGGTCGCAGGTTCAAATCCTGTCGCCCCGACCAAGGCGGGCCCGTGGATTCACGGGCCCGCCACATATAGACATCTGACAAACGTTGTTTCGATCTAGTACAGGAGAAATCCGTGAAGACTTCCGTCGACAAGCTCAGCGACACCCGCGTGAAGCTCAACGTCAGCGTGCCGTTCGACGAGCTGGGCAAGGAAATTGACCAGGCTTACAAGGCCATCGCCCAGCAGGTCAACATCCCGGGCTTCCGTCGTGGCAAGGCTCCGCGCCAGCTCATCGACGCTCGCTTCGGCCGCGGCCCGATCCTGGAGCAGGTTGTCAACGACATGCTGCCGACCCGCTACGAGCAGGCACTCGCGGAAAACGAGATTAACCCGCTGGGCCAGCCGGAGATCGAGGTCACCAAGATCGAGGACAACGACGTTGTCGAATTCACCGCTGAGGTCGATGTCCGCCCCGAGATCGAGGTGCCGGACTTCTCCAAGATTTCCGTGAAGGTCCCGGAGCTCAAGCTTGACGACGAAGCGGTCGACGCCGAGCTGGACACCCTCCGTGAGCGCTTCGGTGAGCTGAAGGACACCAAGCGCAAGCTGAAGACCGACGACTACGCGATCATCGACCTCGAAGCGACCGTCGACGGCGAGAAGCTCGACGATGCTTCCGCCGAGGGCCTGACCTACCGCGTCGGCGCCGACGACCTGATGAAGGGCCTGGACACCGCGCTGCGCGGCATGAAGACCGACGAGGACAACGAGTTCGAGTCCGAGATCAAGTACGGCGAGCACAAGGGCGAGAAGGCGACCGTGAAGGTCCACGTCCAGCAGACCAAGGAGCGCAAGCTTCCGGAACTTGACGACGACTTCGCTCAGATGGCGTCCGAGTTCGACACCGTCGAGGAGCTGCGCAACTCCACCCGTGAGCAGGTCGAGGAGAACGCCAAGGCAAAGCAGGCCGCGGACATCCGCGACGAGGTGCTCAAGGCTGCCCTGGCGGAGTCCAAGTTTGCCCTGCCGGAGTCCGTGGTGGACGAGCAGGTGCACAACCAGCTGCACCAGCTGCTGGGCCAGATGGCGCACGACGAGAACGCGTTCGCCCAGCTGCTCGAGGCTCAGGGCACGACCCGTGAAGAGTTTGACAAGCAGTCCCGCGAGCAGGCCGAAGAGTCCGTGCGCACCCAGCTGTTCCTCGACGCCGTGGCCGAGCAGGAGCAGCCGGAGGTCTCCCAGCAGGAGCTGACCGACCACATCCTGTTCACCGCACAGTCCTACGGCATGGACCCGAACCAGTTCGTGGCCCAGCTGCAGCAGTCCGGCCAGATTGCCAACCTGTTCTCCGACGTGCGCCGCGGCAAGGCCCTGGCCATCGCCATCTCCCGCACCCAGGTCGAGGACGAGGCCGGCAACAAGGTCGACCCGAACGAGTACTTCGGCGAGATCGACGAGGACGAGGCCGGCGAGGCTGAGACCACCGAGGCTGACGAGAAGTAGAAACTTCTCCCGCTAGCGAGCGGCCGGGGCGCGTCTGCCCCGGCCGCTTTTGCGTTTTCTGAGGCCCTTCGCCAGATTTGTTCACCCCCACGGACCGTGCCGGTGAATGAATTCCGTTTTAGTCGGATGGTTTGTTCACTTTCCCCAGGTGGCAAAAGCCCGGAACCCGGTTGATTCACGGCGCAGTGAACAAATCTCCCCGCGGAACCCCACCCCGACACTTCGCGGCGGAATCTGTCAGGCGGGCCTCAAACGCCCAGTTCGGTACAAATGGCTGCCGGAATCTGTCAGGAATCGGCAACTTGCACTCCAACCCCCACCCCAAAACCCGGCCCGTACGCCGGTAGCGAACAGGCTCGGAGTTACAGAATCACCCGAGTAGGGTAGTGGCGTTACCGGATGAACTAGCAAAGGAGCGTCTTACATGACTTCCCCGACCCAAGGCATGAACCTGGGAGACTCCGTTTATGAGCGTCTCCTCCGGGAGCGCATTATTTTCCTGGGCCAGCAGGTGGACGATGAGATCGCCAATAAGCTGTGCGCCCAGATTCTGCTGCTGTCGGCGGAGGATCCGACGCGCGATATCAACCTGTACATCAACTCGCCAGGCGGCTCTGTCACCGCCGGTATGGCGATTTACGACACGATGAAGTACTCCCCGTGCGACATCGCCACCTACGGCATGGGCCTGGCGGCGTCGATGGGCCAGTTCCTGCTCTCGGGCGGCACGAAGGGCAAGCGTTACGCTCTGCCGCACGCGCGCATTATGATGCACCAGCCGTCCGCGGGTGTCGGCGGCACCGCGGCCGACATTGCCATTCAGGCGGAGCAGTTCGCGGAGACGAAGCGCGAGATGGCGCAGCTCATCGCGGAGCACACGGGCCAGACCTTCGAGCAGATCACGAAGGATTCGGACCGCGACCGCTGGTTCAACGCCCAGCAGGCGAAGGAGTACGGCATCGTGGACCACGTCATCGAGAACGCAGCCCAGGCCGGCGAGCACTCCATCGGCGAGAACTAAGGCACACGAGGAATTAAGGAGACACCTATTATGACTTTCCAGATGCCCAACTCCCGCTACGTGCTGCCGCAGTTTTTGGAGGAAACGAGCTTTGGCACGAAGCAGATCGACCCGTACGGCAAGTTGTTCGAGGAGCGCATCGTCTTCCTGGGTACTCAGGTGGACGACACGTCGGCGAACGACATCATGGCGCAGCTTCTGGTGCTGGAGTCCCAGGATCCGGACCGCGACATCACGATGTACATCAACTCCCCGGGCGGTTCCTTCACCGCGCTGATGGCTATCTACGACACGATGCAGTACGTCCGCCCGGACGTGCAGACTGTCTGCCTCGGCCAGGCCGCGTCGGCCGCCGCAGTGATCCTCGCCGCCGGTGCGCCGGGTAAGCGCGCCGCGCTGCCGAATTCGCGTGTGCTGATCCACCAGCCGGCTACCCAGGGCACCCAGGGCCAGGTGTCTGATCTGGAGATTCAGGCCGCGGAAATTGAGCGCATGCGCCGCCTCATGGAGGACACGCTCGCGCACCACACCGGCCGCACCTCCGAGCAGGTCCGCATTGATACCGACCGCGATAAGATCCTGACCGCTTCTGAGGCTGTGGATTACGGCATCATCGACCAGGTCTTTGATTACCGCAAGCTCAACGGCTAAAAGCACATGAAAAACGCGCCCGGTTCGCTCCGGGCGCGTTTTGCTTTGCGACGAAACCTTCGGCTACTCCGCTTTATCCCCGGATGCCGGGTCGCAGAATGCCACGGCGTTGCGGATGGCCTCCGGCGCGGCTTCGAAGTCCTCGCGTGCCCAGCAGATATCGCCGTCGTCAGTGGTGGTCGGGTCGACGGAGACCCACCCTTGGCCCTTGGCTGCCCAGTAGTAGTCCTGGCCGTCGGAGGTGACGGTGCGGGCCCATTCGCGGTCGCAGAACGTGCTGTATTCCTGGCTTCCGCTGGCCTCGCCCTGGGTGGGCCAGGCGCAGGTGGCGCCCGGGCGGTCGTCGATGATGGTTTCGCGCACCGGCGCTGGCTCGCGCGCCTCGTTATTGGAGTTGTTCGAGCTGCGGGACTCGGAGCGCTTCGAGCTGGATTTTGTGGACGTGCGCGTGGACGACTTGGTGGACGAGCTTGTCGAGGACTTCTTGGTGGTGGAGGAGGAAGAGGTGGTCGTCTCCTCATCGTCCTCATCGTCGTCGGACTTGGTGGTCGTCGGCGTTGGGGTGGGGGTGATGCTGGTCTGTGGGAAGTCCAGCACGGGTTCCGCCAGGGGTTCTACGTCCGCGTTTGAGTCCGAGCAACCGGCCAGCAGCGACGCGGCGAGGGCGGCTGCGGCAAAGGCAGAGAAAGTGCGGCTGCGATTCACGGATCGGTTCCTTTCGGGGTACGCGTTAGGTAGCGCACCGGTGGGCACGATTGTTTAACGTGTACAGGCTAGCGGATGAGAATACGGGAAACCGCGTCATGGCCCCTTTGTGGCGTGAAAGCTATGGTTTGACGCAACGATTACACTCGGTTGGGATTGACCGAAGACGGGAGTAGATAGGCGCATATGGCAACTACGCACGACAGCGCGAACCTGCTCAAGTGCTCTTTTTGCGGGAAGAGCCAGCAGCAGGTGCGCAAGCTCATCGCCGGCGGCGGCGTCTACATCTGCGACGAGTGCATCGAGCTGTGCAACGAGATCATCGAGGAGGAGCTCGCCGGCGCGCAGAACAATAAGGGCGCGGACGACCCGGACCGTCTGCCGCGCCCGAGCGAGATCACGGCGTTTTTGGACGAGTACGTCATTGGCCAAGACACCGCGAAGCGGACGCTCGCGGTGGCGGTGTACAACCACTACAAGCGGATCAAGGCGGAAGGTTCCAATGTGTCCAGCCGCAAGCGGGACGAGGACGTGGAGATCGCCAAGTCCAACATCCTCCTGCTCGGCCCCACTGGCTCGGGCAAGACCTACCTGGCGCAGACGCTTGCGCGAATGCTGAATGTGCCGTTCGCCATCGCGGACGCCACCAGCCTCACCGAGGCGGGCTACGTGGGCGAGGACGTGGAGAATATCCTGCTGAAGCTTTTGCAGGCTGCGGATTTCGACGTCAACCGCGCGCAGCAGGGCATCATCTACGTTGACGAGGTGGACAAGATCTCGCGCAAGTCCGAGAACCCGTCCATTACCCGCGACGTCTCCGGTGAGGGTGTGCAGCAGGCGTTACTGAAGATCCTGGAGGGCACCACCGCATCGGTGCCGCCGCAGGGCGGGCGCAAGCACCCGAACCAGGAGTTCATCCAGGTGGACACCACGAACATCCTGTTCATCGTCGCGGGCGCCTTTGCGGGGCTGGACAAGGTGGTCGCGGAGCGTGTGGGTAAGAAGGGCATCGGCTTCGGCGCGGAGATCGACTCGAAGGAGCAGCGCGACGAGGCGGACCTGCTCGCCCAGGTGCAGCCGGGCGATCTGGTGAAGTTCGGTCTGATCCCGGAGTTCATCGGCCGTCTGCCGATCCTCGCGCACGTGAACGACTTGGACCGCGATTCGATGAAGCGTGTGCTCACGGAGCCGAAGAACTCGCTGGTAAAGCAGTACCAACGCCTGTTTGCCATGGACGGCGCGGAGCTGACCGTCACTGACGGGGCGCTCGGTGTGATCGCCGATAAGGCGGCGGAGCGCAAAACGGGCGCGCGCGGTCTGCGCGCGATTATGGAGGAGCTGCTCGTTCCCATCATGTACGAGCTGCCAGACCGCGAAAACGTCGCGGAGGTTGTGGTCGATGAGGCTGCGGCCCTCGGCGAGGGGGAGCCGAAGTACATCGAGGCCGAGGAGAAGCAGTCAGCTTAGGAGCGCACCTTCGGCCCGTTAGACGATCCGGCCTTCGTCGCCGTAGATGTCGAACAGTTCGTCCGGCTCCGCGTCCTCGGTAGGTGTCGGGGTGGCTTCGAGGTAGGACTCGTA
Organism: Corynebacterium sp. HMSC05H05; assembly: GCF_001807265.1. Classification (GTDB taxonomy): domain Bacteria; phylum Actinomycetota; class Actinomycetes; order Mycobacteriales; family Mycobacteriaceae; genus Corynebacterium. Next base: position 65,986 of record NZ_KV788383.1, on the reverse strand, counting down.
GCCGGAGTACGAGATGTTTGAGGTCAGAAACGCCAGCACGGTGTCGATGACCATGCGGCGCATGCCGTCGACGTTGCGGCGGCTTTCGACGTCGACGCCGAAGACGTGTTTGGCGGTGGCGGCGTTGCCGACGCGGTACAGGCACAGCGACGAGATTAGGGTGAGCAGGTCCACCGCGGTGATGCCGGGGCGGAACGCGCCGGCGTCCTGGCCGGCGAGCAGGAGCCGCTCGGCGTGGAGGGTGACGTCGCGCACGCCGGCGAGTGCCGAGGCGTCTTCGGCCGCTACAGCCGGGTCCAGGTTTTCCCGCAGGATCAGTTGCACGGCGTCGGGGTTGTGCAAAAAGGCGTGGTAGAGCGCGTCGACGAAGCGGCGCATCCCTTCTACCGGGACGGCGTGCGAGCGGTTGAGGATGTTTTCCGGCGGCGCGAGCTGTTCCAGTGCGAGGCGCAGCGCCGCGGCGTAGAGGCCGCGCTTGTCGCCGAAGTGGTAGTGGATCATCCGTTTGGTCATGCCGGTTTTCTTGGCCAGCGTTTCCACTTTCGCGCCGGTGTAGCCTTTGCGGGCGAATGCGGCCAGGGCGGCGCGGACCACGGCGTCAGGGGAGGTCACGTCGGCACCGTCGGTCACGTCCATCCCCTTTCGTTTGAAATACCCCTCAATCGTGCACCAGATGCCCACTCTCGGGCGTATAGCCGTGAAATTCCGCCCCGGCTGGGGGTAGGTTACTGTGAGTCAACGCACACGACGTACGAGAAGAGGAGAAAGACATATGGCAAAGATCGTGGTCACCGGTGCCGCCGGCAACATCGCCTACTCCCTGTTGTGGCGCATCGCCGCCGGCGACGTCTTCGGCGACGAGCCGGTGGATCTGACCCTGCTGGAGATCCCGGCCGCGGTGCGCGCCGCGGAGGGCACCGCGATGGAGCTTGCGGATTCCGCGCTGCCGCTGGTGGGCAACATCGAGGTCACCGACGATGCCGCCAAGGCCTTCGACGGGGCAGAGGCCGCCTTCTTAGTCGGCGCGAAGCCGCGCGGCAAGGGCGAGTCCCGCTCGGACATGCTCGTCGCCAACGGCCAGATCTTCAAGCGCCAGGGCGAGGCCATCAACAACGGCGCCGCCGACGGCATTCGCGTCCTGGTGGTGGGCAACCCGGCCAACACCAACGCCTATATCGCGTCAAAGGCGGCGCCGGACGTGCCGAAAGACCGCTTCAACGCGCTGATGCGCCTGGACCACAACCGGGCGCAGTCGATGTTGGCGGACCGGCTGCAGGTGCCGTCGAGAAGCATTGAGCGCCTCGTGGTGTGGGGCAACCACTCGGACACGCAGTTCCCGGACGTCACCTACGCCACCGTCGACGGCGCCCCGGTGGAGGTGGAGCGCGATTGGTACACCGAGGAGTTCATCCCGCGCGTGGCCAAGCGCGGCGCGGAGATCATCGAGGTGCGCGGCAAGTCCTCCGCGGCATCCGCGGCCTCGGCGTCGGTGGACCACATGCGCGACTGGGTGCAGGGCACCGATGGGCGGTGGGCGACGGTCGCGTTGCCGTCGACAGGCGAGTACGGCGTGGACGAGGGCCTCATGTTCGGCTTCCCGGCCGTAAGCGACGGCAGCTGGCGGGTCGTCGAGGGGCTCGAGCTTAACGACGACCAAAGGACCCGTCTCAACACCAACATCGAGGCCCTGCGGAAGGAAGCCGCCATCGCCGACAAGCTGTTTTAGGGCGCTGGTTAAGATAGGGCGCGTGACTGAGACGAACGATCTGAACCGCGCGAACCAACTGCCCAAGTCGTGGGAGCCCAGCGCCCACGAACGCGACCTGTACGAGGGCTGGGTCGACGCCGGGTATTTCACGGCGGATCCGCAGTCGGACAAGCCCGCGTACTCGATCGTGCTGCCGCCGCCGAACGTGACCGGCCAGCTGCACATGGGCCACGCGCTCGACCACACGCTGATGGATTCTTTGGTGCGCCGCAAGCGCATGCAGGGCTTCGAGGTGCTGTGGCTGCCGGGCATGGACCACGCCGGCATCGCCACCCAGACCAAGGTGGAGGCCAAGCTCAAGGCGGAGGAAGGCAAGGACCGCTACGACTACGGGCGCGAGGAATTCATCGAGCGCGTGTGGGAGTGGAAGCAGCAGTACGGCGGCACGATCACCACGCAGATGCGCGCCATCGGCGACTCGGTGGACTGGTCGCGGGAGCGCTTCACGCTTGACGACGGCCTGTCGCGCGCCGTGCAGACCATCTTCAAAAAGCTCTACGATCGCGGCCTGGTCTACCGCGACTACCGCCTGGTCAACTGGTCGCCGGTGCTGGAAACTGCCGTCTCCGACATTGAGGTGGTGTACAAGGACGTCGAGGGCGAGTTCGTCTCCATCCGCTACGGCTCGCTGAACGACGACGAGCCGCACCTGGTCGTCGCCACCACCCGAGTGGAGACAATGCTTGGCGACGTCGCGATCGCCGTCCACCACGACGACGAGCGCTACGCCGACCTGATCGGCCAGGTCTTCCCGCACCCGCTGCGCGAGGACCTGCAAATTGAGGTCATCGCCGACGACTACGTGGACATGGAACTGGGCACCGGTGCCGTGAAGATCACCCCGGCGCACGACCCGAACGACTACGAGATGGGCCTGCGCCACAACCTGGACATGCCGATCATCATGGACGAGAAGGGCCGCATCGCCGATACCGGCACCCGCTTCGACGGCATGACGCGCGAGGACGCCCGCGTGGCTGTGCGCGAGGCGCTGGCGGAGCAGGGCCGCATTGTCAAGGAAGTGCGCCCGTACGTGCACTCCGTGGGCCACTCGGAGCGCTCCGGCGAGCCGATCGAGCCGCGCTTGTCCCTGCAGTGGTTTGTCAAGGTCGACGAGTTGGCAAAGATGTCCGGTGACGCCGTGCGCTCCGGCGACACCAAGATCCACCCAGAATCCATGGAGAAGCGCTACTTCGACTGGGTGGACAACATGCACGACTGGACGATCTCGCGCCAGCTGTGGTGGGGCCACCGCATCCCGATCTGGTACGGCCCGGAGGACGAGAACGGCGAGCGCGACGTGGTCTGCGTCGGCCCCGACGAGGAGCCGCCGGCAGGCTACGAGCAGGACCCGGACGTGCTGGACACCTGGTTCTCCTCCGCCCTTTGGCCGTTTTCCACCATGGGTTGGCCGGAAAAGACCCCGGAGCTGGAGAAGTTCTTCCCCACCACGGTGCTGGTCACCGCCTACGACATTCTGTTCTTCTGGGTGGCGCGCATGATGATGTTCGGCACCTTCGCCGGGCAGGAAACTCCTGAAATCCTTGGCGAGGGTGCAGACGGCCGCCCGCAGATCCCCTTTGAGCATTTGTACCTGCACGGCCTGGTACGCGATGAAAAAGGCCGCAAGATGTCCAAGTCCCTGGGCAACGGCATCGACCCGATGGACTGGGTGGAGCGCTACGGTGCGGATGCGCTGCGCTTCGCCCTGGCCCGCGGGGCGAACCCGGGCGTGGACCTGCCGATCGGCGACGACCACGCCACCGCCGCCCGCAACTTCGCCACCAAACTCTTCAACGCCACCAAGTTCGCCCTGATGAACGGCGCGCACGTCGGCGAGCTGCCGGCGCGCGAGGCGCTCACGGACGCGGACCGCTGGATCCTGGACCGCGCCGAGGAAGTGCGCGCCAAGGTGGACGCCTACCTGGACGACTACCAGTTTGCCAAGGCCAACGAGCTGCTCTACCACTTCGCGTGGGACGAGCTGTGCGACTGGTACCTGGAAATTGCCAAGACGCAAATTCCGCGGGACGAGGCTGACGCCTCGTCGGAGGAGAAGGACCGAGGCGAGACCACCAAGGTCGTGCTCGGCCGCGTCCTCGACGTCGTGCTGCGTCTGCTGCACCCGACCATGCCGTTCATCACTGAGGTGCTGTGGAAGGCGCTCACCGGCGAGGCAACCGTCACCATCGCGCCGTGGCCGACCGCGGACGACACCAACGGCGGCGCCGAGACCGACACCCAGGCACGCACCCGCGTCGAAGACGCGATCAAGCTCATCACCGAGCTGCGCCGCTTCCGCTCCGACCAGGGCGTCAAGCCCTCGCAGAAGGTGCCGGCCCGCGTGGACTTCGCGTCCGCGGACCTGGCAGAGCTGGAGGACGTGGTCCGTCAGATTGCCAGGGTGGAAAAGCCAGGGGAGGACTTTAGCTCGTCGGCAAGCATTGAAATGCGCCTCAGCAAAGCCAACCTCGACGTGGCGCTGGACACCTCCGGCACCGTCGACGTCGCCGCAGAGCGCAAGCGCCTGGAAAAGGAGCTCGCCGCGGCGCAGAAGGAGCTGGACACCACAGGCGCGAAGCTTGCCAACGAGCAGTTCCTGGCCAACGCGCCGGAGCCCGTGGTGGAAAAGATCAAGGTGCGCCAGCAGGTCGCGCAGGAAGAGTTCGAGCGCGTCACCGCACGCCTGGAACAGCTGCCGGAGGCCTAAGTGGCGGACAATGATTTTGAGCTGCCCGAACTTCCCGAGCAGTACGACATCCAGCAGACCGACGCCGGTCTGACGCTCAACCTCGGCGCGCCGGGGGAGGGCAACGACACCGACGCGCTCGCCCCGCGCGGCGTGAGTGAGGAAGACCTCGTCGCGCTCGCGCAGGTGGAGGCCGAGCTCACCGCCCGCTGGCCGGAAACGGACATCGACCCGAGCCTCGAGCGCATCGAGCTGCTCATGGATTTCCTCGGCGAGCCGCAGAAATCCTTCAAGGTCATCCACGTCGCCGGCACCAACGGCAAGACCTCGACGGTGCGGATGGTGGAGTCGCTTTTGCGCTCGTTTGGCAACCGCGTGGGCCGCACGACCAGCCCGCATCTGCAGTCCGTCACCGAGCGCATCGGCATCGACGGCGAACCGATCCACCCGGCGGATTTCGTGCGCATTTACCGCGAGATCGAGCCGTACATCCAGATGGTGGACGAGCGCACCGGCGTGCCCATGAGCTACTTCGAGGTCATGGTGGGCCTCGCCTTCGCGGCCTTTGCGGATGCGCCTGTCGACGTCGCCGTGGTCGAAGTCGGCATGGGCGGGCGTTGGGACGCCACCAACGTGGTCGACGCGGACGTGGACGTGATCATGCCCGTCGGCCTGGACCACACCGACTACCTGGGCGAGACGATTGGGGAGATCGCGGGCGAGAAAGCCGGGATTATCCGCAGCGCGGACGCCGTGGCCGTGATCGGCCAGCAGGAACAGGACGCGATGCGGGTGATCCTGGAGCGCACCGTCGACATCGGCGCGCCGGTGGCCCGCTTCGGCCAGGAGTTCGGCGTGGCCGCCAGCGAAGTGGCCGTGGGCGGGCAGACGCTCACGCTCAAGGGCCTATCCGGCGAGTACGCCGACGTGTTCATCCCGCTGTCCGGGCCGCACCAGGCCCACAACGCCTCGATGGCGCTGGCGGCGGTGGAGGCGTTCTTAGGCGCGTCGTCGGAACGCACGCTCGACGCGGACACCTTGCGCGAAGGTTTCGCCGCCACCACCTCGCCGGGCCGGCTGGAGCGCGTGCGCGCCACCCCGACCACCTTCATCGACGCCACCCACAACCCGCACGGCGCCCAGGCGCTCGCGGCGGCGCTGGAGCGCGACTTCGACTTCACCCGCCTGATCGGCGTGCTCGGCATTTTGGGCGACAAGGACGCCCGGGGCATCATGGAGGCGCTTGAGCCCGTGCTCACCGAGGTGGTGATCACACAGAACACCTCGCCGCGCGCAACGGACGCCTACGAGCTGGCGGACACCGCCCGCGAAGTCTTCGGCGACGAGCGCGTGCACGTCGAGGAGCACCTGCCATCCGCCTACGAGCTCGCCGTTGAGCTGGCGGAAGAGGCGCTCGCCGAGGTGGGCGTGCAGTCCGGCTCCGGCGTGATTATCACCGGCTCGGTGGTCACCGCCGGCGAGGCCCGCGCCATGTTTGGAAAGGACCCGCAATGACACCCAAAAACCAGCAGATGGGCCCGCTCGGCCCTGGCAAGGCGCCGGTCAAGGACCCGATGTCGGGGCTGACCGGTGTGCTCGCCGGCACGCTGATCATGGAGGCCATCACGGTTCTGCTTATCCTCACCGTCATCCTCAAAGTCGACGGTGGCGAGCACTGGACCACCTTCAACTGGGTCTATATCACCGTGATCGGGCTGGCGCACGTGGTCATGGCGTTCTTCCAGAAGAAGCCGGCCGCGCTGTGGATCGACCTGGCGCTGCAGATCCCGCTGATCTTCGGCTTTTTCATCCACTGGTCCGTGACGGCGGTGGGCATCATCTTCGGCATCGTCTGGTACTTCGTCATCCGCATGCGCTCCGAGATTGTCCAGCGCATGCGCGGCGGCTACCTCACCACCCAGCACTTGGGCACGTAGGGGGCGCTTAAAGGTCCTTGCGCAAAATCTTGCCGGCGGCGTTGCGGGGGATCGCGTCCACAAACGCCACGGCGCGCACCTTTTTGTAGGCGGTCACCCGTGCTGCCGCCCACTCCATCACCTCGGTTTCGCTCAAAAGCCCTTGCTTTACGACGAACGCCTTCGGCACCCCGCCGCGCTCGGCCACAGCCACATCATCGATCTGCGGGTGTGTGAGCAGGAGCGCCTCGAGTTCGGCTGGGGCGATCTGGAACCCGTGGTACTTGAACACGTCTTTGGCGCGGTCCACAACCGTGACCGTCGCATCCGGGTTCACCCGCGCGATGTCGCCGGTGCGCAGCCAGCCGTCCACGATGGCGTTGCGGGTGGCCTCCGGGTTGCCCAGGTAGCCGCGCATGATTTGGGGGCCGCGGACGTGCAGTTCCCCGTCTGCACCGTCGGCGATTTCTGCGCCGGTGTCCATGTCCACCACGCGGAAGTCCGTGTTGGGGATGGCGAACCCGATGGTGCCTGGGTTGGACTTGCCGGCGATGCCGACGTGCGTCACCGGCGAGGACTCGGTGGTGCCGTAGCCCTGCAGCATGACTATGCCCAGGCGGTCTTCCACGCGGCGGGCCAGCGCCTCGTCCAAGGGGGCGGCGCCGCAGACCATGTGGGCGCATGCGGCGTAATCGGCCGGGTCGATTGCGGGCGAGTTCGCCAGCGCCAGCGCGATCGGCGGGGCGATGAAACTCAGCTCGATGTCGTGCTCGCAGTGGGCGCGCGCGAACCCGCCGAGGTCGAAGCGCGCGGCGGTGAACACGTGCCGGCCCGCGGCCAGCGACGACAACAGCAGTGTGTTTAACCCGTAAATGTGGGAAAACGGCAGGGGAGCGGCTACCCGCGTGCCCTCGCCGATGCCGCTGGCGGCCAGCGCCGCGTTGAACTGCACAGCGTTGGCGGTAATGGAGCGGTGGGTCAGCTCCACCCCCTTGGGCAGGCCGGTCGTGCCGGAGGAAAACGGAATGGCTGCCACCGAATCGGGGTCCGCCGGCGCGAAGCTGAAAGCTGGCCCGGGGGCGAGATCGCCCGGCTCGACACGGTGGGTGACGCCGGCGAGGGTGGCAAGGCGCGACGCTTCGACGTCGATAAGCGAATGCCCGATCAGGCACGCCGCCGCACCCGTGCGCGCGACGGCGAGCAGTGCGACCGCAAAGTCGATGGAGTTGGGCAGACGCAGCGCAACGACACTGCCCGGGCCCACGCCGCGGCTGCGCATGCGGGTGGCGGCGGCGTCCGCGAGCGCGCCGAGCTCGTCGTAGGTGATGGTGCGGCCGGTGTCGTACTCGGTGATCGCGGGCCGGTCGCCGAGGGGGACCAGGCGGTCGAGCGGAACGCCGGGCAGCGCGACATCCGGCAGGGGAGAGCTGTGCACCATGGGCAACAAGGCTACGGTATGGCCCATGCGCATCGTGAGTTTTGCCCTGGCCGCCGTGTTCTCCATCGTCGCGGTGGTGGCCGTCTACACCACCCTGCCCGGGTGGGTGGGCACAGCGGCGATCGTCGCCGCCGGGCTGTTTCTGATGCTCGGGTTCTACGAGCAGTACACACGCCGCGAAGATGTCGCACCCGAGCTTGACGACGAACAACGCGCCACCGTCCTGCGCATGAAGGAGGAAGGCAACTTCCAGCTGGCGGTGCAGCAGGTACAGCTGTGGTTCCGCAACACCACGCCGGAAGACGCAGCGCGCATCGTACGCGAGGCGTAAATACGACTTTGGGGTAAGATTTTGGGCTATGACTGAACGCACTCTGATCCTGATCAAGCCCGACGGTGTTGCAAACGGCCACGTCGGCGACATCATCTCCCGCATCGAGCGCAAGGGCCTGAAGCTGGTTGAGCTGGACCTGCGCACCGCAGACCGCGAGACCGCTGAGAAGCACTACGCGGAGCACAAGGACAAGCCGTTCTTCGGCGAGCTGGTGGACTTCATCACCTCCGCCCCGCTGGTTGCAGGCATCGTCGAGGGTGAGCGCGCCATCGAGGCGTGGCGCCAGCTGGCCGGCGGCACCGACCCGGTGTCCAAGGCCACCCCGGGCACCATCCGCGGCGACTTCGCACTGTCTGTGGCGGAGAACGTTGTGCACGGTTCCGACTCGCCGGAGTCCGCCGAGCGCGAGATCGGCATCTGGTTCCCGAACCTCTAAGCGCGTGTTTTCCAACACCGCAGCCGCCTGGCTGCGGTGTTTTTTCACGTCTCAGGCGGGGGAATTTCGGCCGCGCCGGACCAACTGTTGTATAAATAGAGTTGCATGTAATCCGCATAGTGAGAAAGGTTGACGGTGGTGGCATCTCGCAGCGAGCAGGCACGGGCGGTGGAGAAGCGCTCTGCGATCCTGGATGCGGCGATCGGCCTGTTGCTTACTGAAGGGGTGAAGGGGCTGACGCATCGGCAGGTCGCGGCAGTGGCGTCGGTGCCGGTCGGCTCCATCGGCTACTACTACTCCTCACGCAACAAGCTCGTGGCCACCTGCTTCGAGCGGCTCGTGCAGGGGCGTATCGACGCCTACGAGCGCGCAACAGCGCAAGAAGTGGATCTCTCGGACCCGGTGCAGCTGGCGGAAGCCGTCGTCGACGTGGTGGCCTGCGGACAGCCGGAGCGCGCGGGCGCGGTGGTCACCGCCTTCGTCGAGGCGCACCGTGAAGCCGACGAGGTTGGCGAATACGTCCGCCGCGCCCTGGAAGAGGTGAAGCGGCTCATTGCGGACCTGTTGCAGCGCGCCGGCGTGGATTTCAACGCCGCGCGCGTGCTGCAGATCGTGGTGGGGGCGGCGCTGACCGAAAGCCACGAGAACGCCCCCGTCGCTGCCGTGGCGGATCTGCTGCGGCTGGCCGAGAAGTAGTCCTCGCCCCGCACCCCAGTCTGCGCTGTGCCACAATGGTGGGCGCAGGCGCCGCGCTCGCGGCGCTAGGAAACTTTCACATGTACCGCACCGTGGGGTTCGCCGCGCGGCCGCTTTCGGCACCGATGTGCCAGCGCCCGGCCCGCCCCAGCGGGCTGCGGCTGAGCAAAATTGGAGAGTGACGCACATTGGCTGGTCACAAGAATATTTATGCCGCATTCGACCGTTCTCAGCTGGCGGAGAAAACCCGCGTGTTCACCCTGGCGAAGGCCCTCGGCGTGCCGTCGAAGGAGCTCGTGGTTGCGCTGTCGGAGCTCGGCGTGGTCAAGGTGGCGCAGTCCACGTTGACGCGCGCTGAGAGCGAGCAGCTTCTCGACGCGCTCGCGAACTCCGCCGAAGCCGCCGACAACGCAGGCGCCGACGAAAGCGCAGACGCCGCGGACGAGAAGATCCGCCAGCGCGTGCGCAAGGATGTGGAAAACGAGATCCACCAGATCGAGGAGAAGGTCGAGGCTGACCTGCGCGAGAGCCCGCTCACCGACGTGGAGCCGGAGATCACCCCGGTGCCGGAGGAAACCACCAACCGCGCCCCCGTGTTCAAGGCGCCGGAGCGCAAGCGCCGCCGCGCTACCCGTCAGGCCGCCCCGAGCGAGGAGAAGGAGCCCAAGCCTATCGACGAGGCTTCGCCGGAGGACGTCGATACGCAAGAGCCCGAAGTCATCGAAGAGCCGAAGGCGATCAAGGGCTCCTCGCGCCTGGAGGCGCAGCGCCGCCGCCGCAGCGAGAAGCGCGAAGAACAGCGCAAACGCTCCCGCATTGTCAGCCAAGCCGAGTTCCTGGCGCGCCGCGAATCCGTGGAGCGCCACATGGTGGTGCGCGAGCGCGACCGCCACGACGGCCACGGCAAGATCACCCAGGTAGGCGTGCTCGAAGACGGGCTGCTGGTGGAGCACTTCGTCACTGCCGAAAGCCAGTCCTCGATGATCGGCAACATTTACCTAGGCCGCGTGCAGAACGTGCTGTCCAGCATGGAGGCCGCGTTCATCGACATTGGGCAAGGCCGCAACGGCGTGCTCTACGCATCCGAGGTGGACTGGAAGGCCGCTGGCCTGGGCGGGCGCTCGCGCCGCATCGAGCAGGCGCTGAAATCCGGCGACCAGGTGCTGGTGCAGGTGACCAAGGACCCGGTCGGCCACAAGGGCGCGCGCCTGACCACCCAAATCTCGCTTGCCGGACGCTACCTGGTGTACGTGCCGGGCGGGCGCAGCGCGGGCATTTCCCGCAAGCTGCCGGCGCCGGAGCGCAAGCGTCTGAAGGAGATTCTGAACAACGTCGTGCCCGGCAAGGGCGGCGCAATCATCCGCACCGCCGCCGAAAACGTGCCGGAAGAAGCCATCGCGGCCGACGTGAACCGCCTGCACAACCAGTGGACCGCCATCCAAGACCAGGCGGAGAAGGAAAAGGCGTCGAAGGGTGCGAAGCCGGTCACCCTCTACGAGGAGCCGAACATCCTGGTCAAGGTCGTGCGCGACCTGTTCAACGAGGACTTCACGTCGCTCATCGTGGACGGCCGCAAACCGTGGAACACCGTCCACGCCTACGTGCAGTCCGTCGCCCCGGACCTTCTGGACCGGCTGGAGAAGTTCGACCGCTCCGCACACGACGGCAAGGACGCCTTCGAGGTCCACCGCATCGACGAGCAGCTGCAGAAGGCGCTGTCGCGCACCGTGTGGCTGCCGTCCGGCGGCACTCTGGTCATCGACCGCACCGAGGCCATGACCGTCATCGACGTCAACACCGGCAAGTTCACCGGCTCCGGCGGCTCGCTGGAGGAGACGGTGACCTCCAACAACCTGGAGGCCGCCGAGGAGATCGTGCGCCAGATCCGCCTGCGCGACATCGGCGGCATGATCATCATCGACTTCATCGACATGATCCTGCCCGAAAACCAGGACCTTGTGCTGCGCCGCCTCAACGAGGCTCTCGGCCGCGACCGCACCCGCCACCAGGTCTCCGAAGTCACCTCCCTGGGCTTGGTGCAGATGACCCGCAAGCGCCTGGGCAACGGGCTGCTGGAGACCTTCTCCACCGAGTGCGAGTGCTGCGGCGGCCGCGGCATCATCGTCACCGATGATCCTGTCGAGCACGACCCGTACTCCGAACGCGGCCGCGAGGAGCGTCCGAAGCGCCGTTCGCGTGACGACGAGCGCCGCTCCTCCCGCAGCCGGAACAAGCACGCGGACGCGGAGCACGACTCGCCACGCGGTGCCCACACCGAAAGCGACACCGGCCGTAGCGAAAAGCCGTCGCGCGGCTCGCGCCGCTCCAAGCGCAAGCAGCTCAACGAAGACGAGATGGACAACCTGCTCAACTCGATCTTCAGCGACGACAGCAACGCAGACACCGCCGCTGCCGACAACGCGGACACCACCGATACTGCGGACGCTCCCGACGCTGCCGACAGCGGCACTGAAGGCCGACGCCGCTCCACGCGCCGCCGCGGCCGCCGCGGAGGCAACCGCGGGCGCGGCCCCCAGACGGGCGACCAGCAGCGTGACGCACGCAATGAGCGGGAAGACCGCCCCAAAAAGGAGGCCCCGCAGCAGAGCTTCGAGGAGGCCGTCGAGGAGTTCGACAACTCACCGCGCCGCAAGCGCCGCACCCGCGGCAACTCCCGCTCGGATGTGCGCCCCCACCGCGAGGACTACCCGGATGCCACCCAGGAAACCGCCGCAGCGCCCGCCGGCTCCGGCGCCGATAATGCTAAGCCTGCCAAGAAGGAGAAGCCGGCGGCGGGCCGCCGCGGTCGCCGCCGCGCCGGGCGCAAGTCCAATGCCACCTCGGCAGCGGCCGCCAACGCACGTGTGGAGAAGTCGGAGACGGAGCCGCGTCGAGAAGCAAAGGCGCCTTCCCCGCGGCGCGGACGCAGGCGCGCCACACGCCGCAGCAGCTAACGCGGTTTGGTAAAGCGCATGGTGCCGGTGTAGTCTTGCCGAGTCGCTGTTTCGGGGCGTGCCGCCTCGTTGCCTAAGCATGCGGGCACGGCAGGCTCACGATAGGCCCCGAAGCGCTAAAACTGTTCCATTACCGCCCCTGAGCATGCAGGGGGCGGGCGAGTAGAGATAAGGGGTAACCCTCTATGTACGCGATCGTCAAGACCGGCGGCAAGCAGTACAAGGTTGCCGAGGGCGACCTCGTCAAGGTCGAGAAGCTTGAGGGTGAAGCAGGCGACAAGGTCGAACTCACCCCGATCCTTCTCGTTGATGGCGCAGACGTCACCTCCGGTGCCGACGCACTGTCCAAGGTCAACGTGACCGCAGAGATCGTCGAGCACGGCCGTGGCAAGAAGGTCGACATTCTGAAGTACAAGAACAAGACCGGCTACAAGGTCCGCCAGGGCCACCGCCAGCCGCAGACCACCGTCAAGATCACCGGCATTAAGTAACCACTAGGAGAAATTGAACAATGGCAACCAAGAAGGGTGCATCCAGCTCCTCGAACGGTCGTGACTCTGAGTCCAAGCGCCTCGGTGTGAAGCGCTTCGGTGGCCAGCAGGTCAAGGCCGGCGAGATCCTCGTCCGTCAGCGCGGCACCAAGTTCCACCCGGGCGACAACGTCGGCCGCGGCGGCGACGACACGCTGTTCGCACTGACCGCAGGCTCCGTCCAGTTCGGCATCAAGCGTAAGCGCCGCATCGTCAACATCGTCCCGGCCGACGGCCAGGGTGTTGCTTCCGAGGTCCTCGAGCAGGCCGAGGCAGCAGGCGTTGTCGACGAAGGCACCGCCGAAGAGGCAACCGCCACCGCGTAACCGCGAGGCGTCAGCGCCGCCGGTCCAATAGGGCCGACGGCGCTTTTTGCATATCATCGTCCGTGTCCGAGAGAAAGGCGGCAAACCACCATGGCCCAATTCGTTGATCGCGCAACCCTGCACCTGCAAGCAGGCGACGGCGGCCACGGCTGCACCTCCGTCCACCGCGAAAAATTCAAGCCGCTCGGCGGCCCCGACGGCGGCAACGGCGGCCACGGCGGCGACATCATCCTCGAGGTGTCCACCCAGGTGCACACGCTGCTGGACTTCCAGTACCGCCCCCACATCAAGGCGCAGCGCGGCGCAAATGGCGCGGGCGACTGGCGCAACGGTGCACGCGGCGAGGACCTCGTGCTGGAGGTGCCGGTGGGCACGGTGGTGCGCAGCGAGGACGGTGATGTGCTTGCGGACCTGACCGTCCCTGGCACCCGCTTCATCGCCGCGGAGGGCGGCTTCGGCGGCCTGGGCAACGCCGCCTTGGCCACGGCGAAGCGCAAAGCCCCCGGCTTCTCCCTGAAGGGCGAGCCGGGGGAGGCGCACGACCTGATCCTGGAACTGAAATCGATGGCGGATGTGGGCCTGGTCGGGTTTCCGTCAGCAGGCAAGTCCTCGCTCATCTCGGTGGTCTCCGCCGCGAAGCCGAAGATCGCGGACTACCCGTTTACCACCCTCGCCCCGAATCTGGGCGTGGTCAACGTCGGCCACGACACCTTTACCATCGCCGACGTGCCGGGCCTGATCCCTGGCGCGAGCGAGGGCAGGGGCCTGGGCCTGGATTTCTTGCGCCACATCGAGCGCACCGCGGTGCTCGCGCACATCGTGGACGTGGCCACGATGGAGCCGGGCCGCGACCCGATCTCCGACATCGAGGCCCTCGAGCACGAACTGGACACCTACGCCGACGCCCTGGACATGGATTCCGGCCTGGGCGACCTGCGCGAGCGCCCGCGCCTGGTGGTGCTGAACAAGATGGACATCCCGGAGGCGAAGGAGCTCGCCGACTTCTTGCGCGCGGACATCGAGGAGAAGTTCGGCTGGCCGGTGTACATGATCTCCACCGCTACCCGCGAGGGGCTGGATGAGTTGAAGTGGGCGATGTGGGACATCGTCAAGCGCACCCGCAAAAAGCGTCGCACCATGCCTATCGCCGAACCACAGGTCATCCGCCCCAAAACCCTCAGCCGACGCGGCGAGGACGGCGGCGTCGAAGTCGTGCGCGACCCCATGTACCCGGAGGGCTGGCTGGTCACCGGCGAGAAGGTGGAGCGCTGGGTGCGCCAGACGGACTTCGAGAACGACGAGGCCGTCGGCTACCTGTCGGACCGCCTGAACAAAGCGGGCGTGGAAGACATGCTTCGCAAGGCTGGCGCCCACGAGGGCGACACGGTGACCATCGGCGAGATCTCTTTCGACTGGGAGCCGACTATCGGCGGCGACCCGACCCTGGCCGGGCGCGGCCAGGACGCGCGCCTGGGAGGCACGGACCGCACGTCCGCGGCGGAACGCAAGCGTGCTTCGCAGGCCCGCCGCGGCCTGATCGACGAGTACGACTACGGCACGGGCGAAGAAGCCGACCGCGAGCGCTGGCAGGGCTAGGGCCCTGAGCGGGTTAGCCACAGGCGTAGACTTCACACGCATGACTACGCTTCGCAACCAGATCGCCGCTGCCCGCCGCATTGTGGTCAAGCTGGGCACAAGTTCCCTGGTCAACGCCGCGGGCGAGCTGGATCCGGCGAAGATCGACCGCATCGTGGACGCTATTGAACACCGCATCGCGCGCGGTTCCGAAGTGGTCGTGGTGTCCTCGGGCGCCATCGCGGCGGGCATGGGGCCGCTGGGGCTGAAGGCGCGCCCGCGCGATTTGGCCACGAAGCAGGCGGCCGCGTCGGTGGGGCAGATCCACCTCGCGCAGGTGTGGGGCGCCTCGTTCGCGCGCTACGGCCGCACGGTCGGCCAGGTGCTGCTTACGCAAAGCGACGCCGGGTCCCGCGAGCGCGCCCGCAACGCGCAGCGCACCATCGACCGGCTGCGCCAGATGGGAGCGGTGCCGATTGTCAACGAGAACGACACCGTTGCCACCTCCGAGATGCGCTTCGGCGACAACGACCGCCTCTCTGCCATCGTGGCCACCCTCGTCTCGGCGGACGCGCTGGTGCTGCTGTCGGACGTGGACGGCCTCTACGACAAAAACCCGTCCGATCCAGGGGCGAAGCTTCTCGACGAAGTCCGTTCCGGCAATGACCTCACCGACGTTGAAGCCGGCGACGGGGGTGTGTTCGGCACCGGCGGCATGGCGGCGAAGGTGTCGGCGGCGCGCCTGGCCACCCGCGGCGGCGTGCCGGTGCTGCTGACTGCCACTGAGAGGATCGGGGACGCGCTCGGGGACGCGTCGGTGGGCACGGTGTTCCACACCCGTCCGGAGAGCAAGCTCAACGCGTGGAAGTTCTGGGCGCTTTACGCGGCGGACGCGGAGGGCGTGCTGCGCCTGGACGAGGGCGCCGTCGAGGCCGTCACCCGCGGCGGCACCAGTCTGCTCGCGGTGGGCATCACCGGCATCGAGGGCGAGTTCCACGCAGGCGACATCGTGGAGATTTTGGGCCCGGATTCGGAGGCTGTGGGGCGCGGCGAGGTGGCCTACGATGCCGCGGAGCTTGCCGCGATGTGCGGCCGCCACTCCGACGAGCTGCCCGCGCACCAGCGCCGCGCGGTGGTGCACGCGGACTACCTGTCCAACTACGCCACGCGTTTGTAGTAGCTAGTCTGGGCGGGCATGAAGTTCACGTTTTTGCCCAAGCCCAAAGACGAGCCGATCGCAGCACTGGAGGCGCAGGCCCACCAGCATGTGGCCTTGGAGGACAACCCGGACATGATCCTCTTCGGCGGCGGCCCGAAGGATTTCCCGGACAAACTGCCCGAGTCGGTCAAGGTCGTGCAGATCCAGTACGCCGGCGTGGAGAACCTGCAGGACGTCTTTGCCAAGCACTCGGCGAACGGCGTGCGTTTCGCCAACGCCGGCGGGCTGTACGACGACACCGTCGCCGAGTCCACACTCGCCCTGCTTCTCGCCGTGGAGCACCGCATGAAGGCCGTGGACCGCGAGTGGAACAACACGCAGCTGTTCAAGGAGAAGCAGTACCTCTTCGACAACAAGAAGCTCGCGATCATCGGCGCCGGCGGAATCGGCAAAACGCTCATCCGTTTCCTCGAGCCGTTCGGCATGGAGATCACCGCTGTGAACCGCTCCGGCAACCCCGTCGAGGGCGCGGATCACACCGTGACGCTTTCCGATGACGTCTGGGCCAGCCACGACTACTTCGTCCTGCTTGCCCCGCTCACTGAGGAAACCCGCCACATGGTCAACGCGGAGACCATCGGGAAGATGCGGGACAGCGCCGTGATTGTGAATGTGGGGCGCGGGCCGCTCGTGGATACGCAAGCGCTCACGCAGGCACTTGCCGACGGCCACCTGCGCGGCGCCGGCCTGGATGTCACCGAACCCGAGCCGCTGCCCGCCGACCACGAGTTGTGGGGGCTGGACAATTGCGTGATCACCCCGCACGTGGCCAACATCCCGCGCTTTATGGAGCGCCGCATCGGCGGGCTGGCCGCGAAGAACTGGGAGCTGTACGAAGCGGGCGAGAAGATGGCCACAGAGGTCGACGTCGACGCTGGGTACTAGCGCTAGGATTGCTGCATGAGTGCGCAGCAGACTGACCAGCAACGACAGGCCGAGCGCGAGGAGGTGCTCGCGAAGGCGCGCCGCGCAAAGGGGGTCGCGCCCGAGGTCGCCGCGCTGTCGACCCCGACGAAGGATGCGGTGCTGCTGGCCGCGGCGGCTGCGCTGATGGAGTGCGCCGGGGAGATCCTCGAGGCCAACGCCCGCGACCTGGAGCAAGGCCGCCAAAACGGTCTGGCGGAGTCGGTGCTGGACCGGCTTGCGCTCGACGCGGACCGCATCGAGGGTATCGCCGGCGGCCTGCGCCAGGTGGCCAGCTTGCAAGACCCGGTGGGGGAGGTGCTCACCGGCCGCACGCTGCCCAACGGCATCCAGATGAAGAAGGTCCGCGTCCCGCTCGGCGTGATGGGCATGGTGTACGAGGCCCGCCCCAACGTCACCGTCGACGCGTTCGGCCTGGCGCTGAAATCCGGCAACGTGGCGCTGCTGCGCGGCTCGAAGACGGCGCGGCACTCCAACGAAAAGCTGGTCGACATTCTTCAGGACACCCTCGCGGCACACGACCTGCCGCGCGAGGCGGTGCAGCTGCTGCCGTGCGACTCGCACGATTCGGTCCAGGACCTCATCACCGCGCGCGGGATTGTCGACGTGGTCATCCCCCGCGGCAGCGCCCGCCTCATCGAGGCGGTGGTCACCGGCGCGACCGTGCCCACCATCGAGACGGGCACCGGCAACTGCCACTTCTATATCGACGCCTCCGCGGACCTGGACAAGGCCATCGCGATGCTCCTCAACGGCAAAACGCGCCGGGTCAGCGTGTGCAACGCCACCGAGACGGTGCTTATTGACGCCGCCCTCGCGGACGAGGACAAGCGCGCGGTCATCGCTGCGTTGCGGGATGCGGGGGTTGCGGTGCACGGAGACGTCGAGAAGCATGCTGCGTTCGGTGCGGACGTTTCGCCTGCAACCGAGGCCGACTTCGCCGAAGAGTACCTCAGCATGGACATCGCGAGCGCCGTCGTGGACGGCGTCGAGGGGGCGATCGCCCACATCGCGCGCTACTCCAGCGGCCACACCGAGGCGATTGCGGCCCAGGACGCACATGCTTTACGACGATTCGCCGACGCCGTCGACGCCGCCGCCGTCGTACTCAACGCATCGACCGCGTTCACGGACGGGGAGCAATACGGCATGGGCGCGGAAATCGGCATCTCCACCCAAAAGTTGCACGCCCGCGGGCCGATGGCGCTGCCGGAGCTGACCACCACCAAGTGGATCCTGGAAGGTACAGGGCAGGTGCGCTAGTCTATTCGCGTGAAAAAATACCGGACTTCCTGGCGCGCCCGTATCGGCCTGCTCGCCACCGCTGTCGCCACCGCCGTGACAGCCACTGTCACCCCCGTCGCGCCCGTGCAGGAAGCCGAGGCGCAAACCCGCTGCCCGGCCGTCGCGGTCATCGCCGCCCGCGGCTCCGGCCAAAACAGCCAGATCTACCCCACGCGCTACTCCGGCGGGGCGGCCTGGACCTCCAACGGCTGGGAGGCGGAGACCATCCGCGCCTTTTTGCAGCACGCGGAGCGCCGCTACGCCGCCACCCACGGCGGCAACTCGCTGATGAAGGACGTGGAGGTCATCGGCCTCGAGCCGCGGTACTACCCGGCGACGTTCCCGGAATACGACGTGCCTGAGGTTGCCGTGCCGTCGACGCTGCTGCAGGCGTTGGGTCTTGCGGTGCAGTGGGCCAGCCCGATGTTCATGATGGCGCGCACCGCCGCGAACCAGTTCCTGGACTCGGTGAAGATCGGCCGGGGCGGTGTGATGCAGATGGTCAACGACTACGAGCGCGCCACCGGCTGCCGCCCGAAGTACATCCTGTCCGGCTACTCGCAGGGCGCGATGATCCTGCTGGAGCACGAGCGTGAACTGGCCCGCCGCGGCCAGCTCGCCGGCGTGGTCTACTTTGGCAACCCGAACACCGCAGCGGGCGACTGGTCCACCGTGGGTGTGGCTGGAGGCGGCGCGGGCGGCATCCTTGGCGCGCTGCCGTTCAACACCAAGACCGCGGCCGCGACCCGCAACCGCGTGAACTACTGCCTGCCGCTGGACGCCGTGTGCGACCTGTCGCGCCAGACGCTGGAGGCGTCGCGCCCCACCGGCGGGAACCACGCCCGCTACTTCCGCTGGAGCTCCCGCTGGGACAACCAAGTCTCCGATGCGTTCGGCCGCTTTGTTGATCAGGTACGGTACGGCTAATGAAGCAGCTCATCCGGACCGCCGCCGCAGCAACTGCCTGCGCCGTCGCGCTGTCCGCCGCCCCCGCGGGCGCGGAGGCCATCAAACGCGACTCCAAGGAGCGCGTGGTGGTGGAAAAAATCTGCGAATGGGAAGTGGACGCCAACGGCAAGCCGATCCTGGACGCTGGCGGCAACCCGATCCCGGTGAAGGTGGACGGCAAGCAGGTGTGCAAGGAGAAGAAGGTCTCCTCCGGCTCCTCGAGCAGCGCCAGCAAGTGGGCGGACGACACCACTGACGAGCTGCGCATCGGCGCCGTTGTCGGCGTGATCGGCGCGCTGCTCGCGCTGGTGCTCGGCGGCGGGCTGCTGTTCATCGAGTCCGTGGACATCACCATGCTGCCCCCGGCGAGGTAGGCGCGAATGGCTGAACACTACGCCGCCTCCTTGGACGAGGCACGGCGCATCGGCGTTATGGGCGGCACGTTCGACCCCATCCACCACGGCCACCTTGTCGCCGCGAGCGAAGTGGCGGACCGGTTCAACCTGGACGAGGTCATCTTCGTGCCCACCGGCCAGCCCTGGCAGAAGGCGGGCAAGACCATCAGTCCGGCGGAGGACCGCTACCTGATGACGGTGATCGCCACCGCCTCCAACCCCCGCTTTTCCGTCTCCCGGGTAGACATTGACCGCGACGGTCCGACCTACACCATCGACACCCTGCGGGACCTGCGCCAGCAGTTCCCGGACGAGGCGTTGTACTTCATCACCGGCGCCGACGCGCTGGCCTCCATCATGTCCTGGCACGACTGGGAGGAGATGTTCCAGCTCGCCGAGTTCGTCGGCGTGACCCGCCCCGGCTACGACCTGCGCGAAGATATGCTGCCGGCCGACATTCAGAAGCGTGTGCACCTGGTGGAAATCCCGGCGATGGCCATCTCGTCCACGGACTGCCGCGCGCGTGCCGCCGAAGGCCGGCCCGTCTGGTACCTGGTGCCGGACGGGGTGGTGCAGTACATCACCAAAAACGCCCTCTACGCCTAAGTAGCACTCTTCGGCCGTGTCGTGGGACAATGGCGGAGTCTGTCCAACCAACGAAGGGTTTGCCACTTGACCGCTCCGCAGATCTCCATCGACCGGGCCAAGATTGCCGCTAAGGCGGCCGACGAGAAGCTTGGTAAGAACATCGCTGTTATCGACGTCTCTAACGTCATGGCCATCACGGACGTGTTCGTGATCGTCTCCGCTGACAACGAGCGCCAGGTCGCCGCCATCGTCCAAGAGGTCGAAGACGACTTGACGGACGAGGGCGTGGAGCCGAAGCGCCGCGAGGGCAACCGCGAAAACCGCTGGGTGCTGCTGGACTACGGCAACTTCGTCGTGCACATCCAGCGCGACGCCGAGCGCGAGTTCTACGGCCTGGACCGCCTGTACGCGGACTGCCCGGCCATCGAGGTCGACGGCCTGGAGCCGTACGAGCGCCCCGCCACCTTCGGCAACGAAGCGGAGATGCGCGAGGCCCAGAACATCGAGGACCTGCCGCTCGCGGGCGAGGGTCCGGCGGCCGCAGACGACGAGTTCTAGGCCGCGGCCATGCAACGACGTTTGATCCTGCTGCGTCACGGCGAAACGGACTACAACGCCACCTCCCGCATGCAGGGGCAGCTGGACACGACCCTGTCCGAGCGCGGCGTGAATCAAGCCCACGCCGCGGCCAAAGAACTGCGCGACCTGGGCATTTCCAAGATCATCTCCTCCGACCTCGTGCGGGCGAAAGACACTGCTGACGTGGTGGCGGCGGATCTGGGGTTGGCTGTAGACGTCGATACGCGGCTGCGTGAAACGCACCTGGGCGACTGGCAAGGCAAGACCCACACCGAAGTGGACACCGAGCACGAAGGCGCGCGCGCAGTGTGGCGCACGGACGCGACGTGGGCGCCGCCGCGCGGCGAAAGCCGCCTCGAGGTCGCCGCACGTGCGCAAGCGGTGGTGGACGAGCTCATGCGCGACTACGACGAGTGGGACAACTCCGCGGTGCTCCTGGTTTCCCACGGCGGCACCATCGCCGCGCTGACCGCCTCGCTGCTCGGCTTCGTGGTGGCGCAATACCCCGCAATCAAGGGCTTAGGCAATGCGAACACGGCGCGCCTGGTGGCAATGCCGCGGCTGGAGGACCCGACGCAGACGCGCTGGTTCCTCGAAGCCTGGAACCGGGGGCTGAACTAGATGGCAGTGCGCGTCGTGGTGGATTCCTCGGCGGGGCTGCCACCCGAGGTGGTCCGCGAGCTGGACATCACCGTCGCCGATATGCACGTCATGGGCAGCGGCGACGACAAAGGCACCTCCGGGCTGTCCTCGCTAGAACTTGCGGCCTGCTACGCGCGCCAGCTGGAGCGCGGCGGCGACGACGGTGTGATCGCGCTGCACCTGTCCAAGGCGCTGTCGTCGACGTGGTCCGCCGCCGTGGCCGCGTCCGCTGTGTTTCCCGGCACAGTGCGGGTGGTGGAGACAGACGCCGCCGGCATGACCATCGGCGCGGCCGCCATGGCCGCCGCAACCGTGGCCCAGGAGGGCGGGGACCTGGATGCGTGCGAGACGATGGCGAAGTCCACCTTGGCCCGCTCCGAGACGTGGGTGTACCTGCACCAGCTGGATGACCTGCGCAAGTCCGGACGCCTGCCCACCGGCACCGCGGTGCTGTCGGCGGCGCTTCTGGCCAACAAACCGATTTTGCGCATCCACGACGGCAAGCTGGAGCTCGCCGGCAAGACCCGCACGCAGTCGAAGGCGTTTGCCAAGCTCACGGAGCTGGTGGTGGAGCGCGCCGCCGGCGAGCCGGTGTTTGTAGCGATCCAGCACGCCGACGCCGAGGAGGCGGCTGAGCAGCTGGCGTCCTCGCTTGAGGCTCAGTTGCCGCAGGGCTCGCGGGTGATGTGCGAGCCGCTTGTCGACGTCCTCGCGGTCCACACCGGACCCGGCGCCATCGGCCTGTCGGTTGTCTTTTCTTCTCGGGAATCTGCCCAGTAGGTGTGGATAACCCGCCCTGATAGGTGACGTTGCCACAACGTTATCCACAGGTTTGCGGTTGGGGTCTTCCGGTGCGGGGTTTGTGGGCCTAGCGTGCCGGGCATGAACGCCA
The DNA here is from genome assembly GCF_001807265.1 of Corynebacterium sp. HMSC05H05. GTDB lineage: Bacteria > Actinomycetota > Actinomycetes > Mycobacteriales > Mycobacteriaceae > Corynebacterium. The sequence continues at coordinate 43,853 of NZ_KV788383.1, read as the reverse complement.
TCGACCGCCTCCAGGAGCTCACCCGGCCTACCGGGGAAGAGGATCTCCTTGCCGTGCGCTATCCCGCGCCGCGTGTGTCTGTCCCGGTGAAGCCGGCCGCCGCGGCAGTGGTTGCGCTGCTGGTCGTGGTTGGGGCGTGGGCGGTGCTGCGCGGCGGCGGGGGCGGGGAAGATGAGGGCGTGTCGTGGGAGCAGGTGGCTTCGCCGACCGAGGTCAGTGGGGTGGTGGTTGTGGCCGTGGTGGGGGAGGTGGCCAACCCGGGGCTGATGACGCTGAACGAGGGCTCCCGCATCGCTGATGCCCTGCAGATCGCGGAGCCGCTCCCGCACGCGGATTTGCTGGCGCACAATCAGGCGCAGCTGCTTGTGGACGGCCAGCAGATCCACGTCCAGGCCGTCGGCGCCGCACCCCCGGCCGCCAGCGGCGAAGCTGCGCCCGCTGGCGCTGGCACTGTGTCGCTGAACTCCGCCACCGCCTCTGAGCTGACCGCACTTCCCGGGGTGGGCGAGTCGACCGCGGCGGCGATCGTCGCCCACCGCGAGGCCAACGGGCCGTTTACCGATGTGCAGCAGCTCATGGATGTCCGCGGCATCGGGCCCGCGAAGTTCGAGGCCATGCGCGACATGGTGGGGCTGTAACGGTGTCGGAGCTGCGGCTGGTGCCGGCTGCGCTGACGGTGTGGGCCGCGGCGGCGTGCTGCATCCTGTTCGGGGTGTGGGCGGCGTGTGCCGTCGCCGGGGTTCTCGCCGCCGCCTGCCTGTTCGCGCGCGAGTCCGGCCAGGCGGTGCTCTCCGCGGGCCTCGGTGCGGCGGCCACGTTGACGGCTGCAGTGCGACAACGCGCGAGCACGGGCGCCTCCGAGATCGTGGGGACTATCAGCGGTACCCCGAAGCAGACCGAGTCGGGCGCCTATCTGGTGCGTGTGCGTGTGCCGGGGCAGCCGTCGACGACACCGGTGTTCGCCGAGGAACTGCCGGACGGGGCGATCGCTGGCGCGCACGTGGTGGGCCGTGGGGTGTCGAAGGAATCCGGCGTGCCGGGCGTGAACCCTTTCGTGCTCAACGGCGACGTTGAGGTCCTCGGTCCGCCGCAGGGGCTGGCGGCGTTCGCGCACCACGTGCGCTCCACCTTCGCCGCGGCCGTCGAGGCGCAGGTGGGTGAGGGTGCGCGGGGGCTGATTCCGGGCATGGTGCTTGGCGACGTCTCCCTGCAACCGCCAGCCGAACAACAGATGTACATCGACACCGGGCTGTCGCACTTGTCCGCCGTGTCCGGGGCGAACATCGCGATTGTGGCCACCTTCGCCACGGTGGCCGCGGCCGCGGTTGGTGCGGGGCTGCGCGGCAGGATCGCCGCCTCAGCGGTCGCGCTTTTAGTCTACGCCGCGCTGGTGGGGCCGGAGCCGAGCGTGCTGCGCGCCTCGGTGTCCGGCCTGGTGGGGCTGGTCGCGGTGCTCGCCTCCCGGCAGGCCGAGCCCATCCACGCGCTGTGCCTGTCCGTCATCGGCTTGGTGCTGGTGGATTCGGATCTCGCGGTGCACTACGGGTTCGCCCTGTCGGTCGCGGCGACGGCGGGCATCGTGGCGCTCTACCCGCTGTTGTACCGCGCACTGGCGGTGACCGGCTGGCCGGACATCCTCGTTCGCGCCCTAGCCGTGGCGGTGGCGGCGGACCTGGCCACCATGCCGATCGTGGCGATGATGGCGGGGAAGGTCTCGCTGGTCTCTGTCGGCGCCAACGTGCTGGTCGCACCGGTGGTGGGGCCGGTGACAGTACTGGGACTCATCGCGGCGGGCGCGTCGCTTGTGCCCGGCGGGCTGGAGGTGCCGGTGCTGTGGTGCGTCGAGCCGCTGGCGTGGTGGGTGCACACGGTGGCGAAAATCGGCGCGGGGCTGCCCAGCGCCACGGTGTCGGCCACCCCCTTGACGGCACTGGTGGTCTACGGGTGGGTGCTCGCCGGGTTTCTGGCGGGCCGCCCCCGCGCCACGGTGTGCGCCACCGCTGTGTGCCTAGTGCTGTTCGTCGCGCCGGGCGAGCCCAAACCCGTCGACCCGACGGGGCTTCGCGCCCACGTCGTCGAGACCATCGAGGACGTCGAACCGGTGCCGGAGTGGGCGCAGCTCGTCGTTGTGTTGGAGGGCGGCTCGCCGCGCAGCCGCCCGGTGGTCACGCGCGAGGGGATCTCCGTCATCTTCCCCAACGACGGGACGTAAGATGGCCCGCATGCTCAACCCCGTGCACCTGGTGCTCGGCGAGGACGATTTCCTCGCAGAGCGCGCAACCAAAGCCATCGTCGCCCAAGCCGGCGAGGGCGTGGAGGTGACCACCCTGCGCGCCGGCGATGTCTCTGAAGGCGAGATCGCGATGGCGACCAGCCCGTCACTGTTCGCGGAGGACCGCGTCGTGGTGGTCAAGCACGCCGAGCTCGCCGGCAAGGAACCCACCGAAATCTTGCTGCAGGCCTGCGTGAACCCGGCGCCGGGCATCACGCTGATCATCGAGCACACCGGCGGCGGGCGTCAAAAGGCGATGGTGAAGAAGTTCGCCAAGGTCGCCGAGGTGCACAAGGCCGATCCGCTGAAGGACAACGAACGCCGCTCGTGGCTCATGGAGGAATTCCGCAGCCACGGCGTGCGCCCCACCCCGGACGTGGCCGCGGCGGTGCTGGAATCGGTCGGCTCGGACCTGCGCGAGCTTGCCTCGGCCGTCAGCCAGCTGGTCAGCGACACCGAGGGCGAGCTCACCGTCGAGGCCGTGCGCGCCTACTACGTGGGCGTGGCGGAGGTCGCCGGCTTCGACATCGCGGACCAGGCGGTGGCGGGCCGCGCGGACCGGGCACTTGCGTCGACGCGCCGCGCGCTGCAGCTGGGCACCAGCCCGGTGTCCATCGCGGCGGCGCTTGCGCGCAAGGTCGGCGACATCGCGAAGCTGCACGGCGTGCGTGGCAACCCGGACCAGCTGGCGCGCACCGTCGGCATGCACCCGTACGTGGCGAAGAAGACCATGCAGGTCGCACGCCAGTGGAGCGGGGACGCGGTCTCGCATGCCGTGATCATTGTCTCGGACCTGGACGCCGAGGTGAAGGGCCAGGGCGGCGACCCGGAGTTCGCCCTCGAGAACGCGGTGCGCCGCATTGCGGAGCTGGCATGATCGCGCCGGGCGACCTCGCGGTCATCGTCGGGCTCAACCTGGTCGGGGCTGCCGCCCCGGGCCCGGACATGGTGCTGCTCATGCGCACAGCCACCCGTTCGCGCAGGCACGCTTGGGCGACCAACCTGGGTATTCACACCGGCGCCGCGCTGTGGTTCACGCTCACCGTTTTTGGCGCGGCCGCGCTACTGCACGCTGTGCCGCAGGCAGTGGCGGCCATTCAGGTGATAGGCGGCGCGGCGCTGATCTGGATGGGCCAGCACAACCTCCGCGGCGGTCTGCGCGACAGGCACGACCCGCCCGCGGACCTGGACGAAGCGGTCCAGAGGTTGGGATCGGTGCAGGCTGCCTATCGACGTGGCGTCATGACCAACCTGGCCAACCCCAAAATCGTGGTCGCGCTCACCGCGATGATCGCGCCGCTTTTGCCCGCGACCCCCTCGCTGGCCACCGCGGTGATTGTCATCGCCGCGCTCTGGCTCAGCTCGTTCGCCCTGTTCGGAGTGATCGCGCAGGTCACCTCCGCCGAGCGCGTGCGCCGGAAGTTCCTGCGCGCCGGGCCCTACATCGACATCGTCGCGGGCGCGTTTTTCATGGTGGTCGGCGTTGTGCTCATCGCCCGCGGGCTTGTCAGCGTGTTCTAGAGGTACTGGCGCAAGAACTGCGCCGTCTGGCGCGTCGCGTCAGGCGAGGTGAACCAGGTGTGTCCGCCGCCTTCGACGCGCTCAATGCGCACGGGCTCAGCGCAACCGACGAAGTCGAAGGTGGTCACCCCGGCGGAACGGGACTGCGTGGTCAAAAGGTAGCAGTCGTTCTTGCGGGCGAAGGTGCGCGCCACAGTATCTACGGACTGGAAAGACGCGCCGTGGCGGGTGCCGCCGTTGTAGCCCACCACGTCGTCGTTGGTGCCGTGCATGATCATCGTGGGCACCTCGCCGGAAGTGCAGCCGGTGACGGTGGGGGAGTAGAACGCGCCCGCCACCGACGCAACACCGCGCACTGTTTCCGGGGCGTGGCACGCCAGCGCGGCGACCATGCCGCCGCCGTTGGACAGGCCCACCGCGACGGTGCGGGAGGTGTCGGCGTTGTAGCGCGAAGCGACGTCGTCAAGCACGGCCTTTGTGTACGCGACATCCTCATCGACGCTGGTGGATGCGTACGGCGCCCCTCCCCACGCATCGCGTATGCCCTGGCCGTAGATCACGATCGCGTCCGGGAACTGGCTCTCCAAACGGGCGTAGTCGTGCATCTGCCGCGACGTGTGCTGCCAACCGCCGAAGCCGAGCACCACCGGGTAGGACTTCTCCGGGGAGAAGCCGCGAGGCAGCACCACGTCGTACGTGCGGCTGCGCCCGTCCACCTTCAACGAGTGGGTGTGCTCGCGGTCGGGGGAGACGACGTTGCCCGACTTGACCATCGGAATCGCGATGGCGACGCTGGCCAGCAGCGCCAACAGCACTCCGAGCGCGCGCACCTGCTCCGGGTCCACACCTGGGGCGTAGCGGGCCAGCAGCGCCTCGAAATCGGGCGAGGAGCTCAGCTGCTGCGCCTCGGCCGGAGCCGGCAACGACAGAGACAGGGAAGTGGCAAGCGCAGCTGCGAGCGCGCGGCGGGAGTGTTTCACAGCATTGATTCTTTTCTCTTCAAAGGGGTCTTGACACACGAAACGCCCCGTGCACCGATGCACGGGGCGAAACACGATGGAATTAGTCCATCTTGTTCAGGGCGCGAGCCATGTTGGACTTCTTGTTCGCCGCGGAGTTGCGGTGGAACACGCCCTTGGTCACAGCCTTGTCCAGCTTGCGGGAAGCCACGCGCAGCTGCGCCTCAGCGGCAGCCTTGTCGCCGGACTCCACAGCCTCGCGGAACTTGCGGATCTCCGTGCGGGTGGCGGAGCGGACGGACTTGTTGCGCTGGCGACGCTTCTCGTTGGTGAGAACGCGCTTCTTCTGCTGCTTGATGTTAGCCATTATGAAATACCTCTTGGTTTCTCAATCGAACGTGGATGTCGTCGCCCCAGCCTGGGTGTCACGTGTGCTGCTTTGGCTATGAACGCGAACCCAAGGTCCTGCCCGCGTAGCAGCACACACCCAAACGTGGCCGGAAACGGTCAACTTGAGCAGGATAACAGCCCGTCTTTACCGGCACAAACCGCCGTTACAGCCACTGGAAGCGCTCGCGCAGCGTTTTTGCCACGCGCTCGAAGCGGCGCTGCGGCACGGTCGTGCCGCGGCGGTGCACGTCGGCCTCCGGGACCACCAGCGTTTTGTCCAAGCGTACCCAGCAGGGTTGGCCGGAGGAGTCCCAGTCGCCGGGGCCGATTTCAAACCAGCGGTCGTCCTCCGCGTGGTCTTCTTCCGGGGAGATGAGCAGGCCGAGGATGTCGCTGTGCTCGCGGCCCACCACCAGCATGGAGCGCTCCTTCGGCGGGTGCGACGGCACCGTCACCCACACCACCTCGCCGGGTTCGGCGCCGCCGTCCATGTCAGGGGCGTAGTACACGTTGCGGGGCACCGAGCCGGTGGGTCGCACGTCCACGCGTGAGGCGCGTTTGCGCCGGATCTCAATCTGGTTGGTCACCCGGTCGTGCAGCAGTGCCAGGCCTTGGTCGAGCGATGCCGTGCGCGGTCGCGCACTTTTGCGCTTAAATCGCTCGAACGCCACGTTGGCACCTCCAGGTTGCAGTTATCTGCAACCTTAAGCCGTCTCGCCTGCTGGGACAAGATGTTTCTGCTGATCTGTTGAAATCCCGTCAACATCGCGCAACGCCCACAGCAGCAGGAGGGTGCACGCGACGGTCATCAGCGACGCGCCGAGCATTTGCTGCCAACCGATGTCCGTGGCGTTCGGGTCCACCATGTCCAGCGCCCCGTAGCTGAAGAAGATCGTGTTGCTCACCGCGTGCAGCGCAACCGAAGCCTCGAGCCCGCCGGTGCGCCACGTCAGCACCGCGGTGCACACGGCGAAAATCGCGATGTCGACTAGCCCGACCCAGTTGTAGGCGTGCCCCGCCACAAACGCGATGCCCGGCAGCAGATAGGCCAGCCAGGCAGGTGCCCGCCACTGGCCCAGAATCTGCGGCAGGGCGCCGCGGAAGAGGAATTCTTCGGCCGCGGATTGCAGCGGTACGGCGATGAGCAGCGCCGCGATGAGTTTCAGCCGGAACGGGTTGACGGTGGCATCGGCGGGGGCGCCCCGGAGGACGTCGATAAGCACTTGCGCCCCGTAGACCGCGCCGACGACTAACAGCGCGCGCCCGAGCACACCCCACCGCATTCCAAGTGCGGTGCTGAACAGCGCCGACGGGCGCCGGCCGGCGATGCGCGCGGCGAGAAACGGCGCCGGCAGGATCGCCGCGATAATCAGTACCTGGATTAGCGGGCTGAGCGGGTCCGCGGAGCCCTCCACGAGCATGTCGAAGTCGCGGCCCGATAGCCCCGCGGCCACCCCGAAGGCGATCACCGACGCCACCGCCAACACAGCGACGAGCGCGACCAGCACCACGAGCTCTATCAGCGCCCGCCACCATGCGGCGGGGCGGTGGCGGGCAACGAGTCCTAAACGGTGGTAAGGCATGGTGCATACCGTAGCGCGGGGTGCGCAAAGTAGGATGTGGCAACTATGGCCGCCAAATCGAAGAATTTTGCAGAGGAAACGTTCACGGACCCCGCCCGGATCCGCAACTTCTGCATCATCGCGCACATCGACCACGGCAAGTCCACGCTGGCAGACCGCATTTTGCAGCTGTCCAACGTTGTCGACGAGCGCGAGATGCGCGACCAGTACCTCGACAACATGGACATCGAGCGCGAACGCGGCATCACCATCAAGGCGCAAAACGTGCGCCTGCCGTGGGTGCCTTCGACGGGTGATCACGTCGGCGAGCAGATGGTGCTGCAGATGATCGACACACCGGGCCACGTCGACTTCTCCTATGAGGTCGCCCGCAGCCTGGACGCGTGCGAGGGGGCAATTTTGCTTGTCGACGCAGCCCAGGGCATCGAGGCGCAAACCCTGGCCAACCTCTACATGGCCATCGACAACGACCTCGAGATCATCCCGGTGCTGAACAAGATCGACCTGCCGGCGGCGGACCCGGAGAAGTACGCCCTGGAGATCGCCAACATCATCGGCTGCGAGCCGGAGGACGTGCTGCGTGTCTCCGGCAAGACGGGCGAGGGCGTGCCGGAGCTGCTCGACCGCGTGGTGGACCTGATCCCGGCTCCGGAGTCTGAGCACGGCGCGGATGCCCCTGCACGTGCGTTGATCTTCGACTCGGTGTACGACACCTACCGCGGCGTGGTCACCTACATCCGCATGATGGACGGCAAGCTCGAGCCGAACCAGAAGGTGCAGATGATGAACACCGGCAAGACGCTCGAGATCCTCGAGATCGGCGTCGTCTCGCCCACCATGAAGAAGACGAAGGGCTTAGGCCCCGGCGAGGTGGGCTACCTGATTACCGGCGTGAAGGACGTGCGCGACACCCGCGTCGGCGACACTGTCACCTGGGCTTCCAAGGGCGCGGAGGAGCCGCTGGAGGGTTTCGAAGAGGTCAAGCCCATGGTGTACTCGGGCCTGTTCCCGGTGAGCCAGGAAGACTTCCCCACGCTGCGCGAGAGCTTGGAGAAGCTGCAGCTTAACGACGCTTCCTTGACCTGGGAGCCGGAAACCTCCGTCGCGCTGGGCTTCGGCTTCCGTTGCGGCTTCTTGGGCCTGTTGCACATGGAGATCACCCGCACCCGCCTGGAGCGCGAGTTCGACTTGGACCTGATCTCCACCGCGCCGAGCGTGACCTACCGCGTGGTGTCCGAGGACGGCACTGAGCAGCTCGTGCACAACCCGTCGGACTGGCCCAGCGGCAAAATCCCCGAGGTCCACGAGCCGATCGTGAACATGACCATCATCGTGCCCCAGGAGTTCGTGGGCTCCACGATGGAGCTGTGCCAGTCCAAGCGCGGCCAGATGAAGAACATGGAGTACCTCTCCGAGGACCGCGTGGAGCTGCGCTACATCATGCCGCTCGGCGAGATCATCTTCGACTTCTTCGACATGCTGAAGTCCCGCACCAAGGGCTACGCCTCGCTGAACTACGAAGAGGCCGGCGAACAGCTCGCGGACCTGGTCAAGGTGGACATCCTGCTGCAGGGCGAGCCGGTGGACGCGTTTTCCGCCATCGTGCACAAGGATTCCGCGCAGTGGTACGGCAACAAGATGACCAAAAAGCTCAAGGAGCTCATCCCGCGCCAGCAGTTCGAGGTCCCGGTCCAGGCCGCCATCGGCTCGAAGATCATCGCCCGCGAGAACATCCGCGCGCTGCGCAAGGACGTGCTGTCCAAGTGCTACGGCGGCGACATCTCCCGCAAGCGCAAGCTGCTGGAGAAGCAGAAGGCCGGTAAGAAGCGCATGAAGAACATCGGTTCCGTCACCGTGCCGCAGGAGGCGTTCGTGGCGGCGCTGTCCACCGACGGCGAGGAGTAGCTACTCCTCCACGAAGCGGAGATGGCGGCCCTGCTTGTTGGCGGTCCTGAACACCGCCTGCAGGGCCCACACCAGGGCGAACATCAGCACGAAGATGATCAGCCCCATGGCCAGGTTGCCCCACAGGCCCTCCCAGCCGGCGGCCTGGGCCCAGTCCGGGGCACCGATGGCCGCGGCGACGAAGCCCAGAATCAGGTTCATCGCTTCGGAGCGCTTCGCTTCCGCCTCGGCGATTTCGCCGGTGACCTGCTCAAACTGGGTGCGGATCACGCCTTGGCGGGATTTGACCTTGGTGTCGAAGTCGTCGCGTAGCTGGTCGAAGCCGGTGGCGCGCTGCAGGCCCTTGAGCACGCGGGTGTCGATGTCGCGGCCCGGCACGCGCCGAAACCACAGCTTGTCGCGGATCTCAATGTGGTCGAGCTGCAGCTTCTCCAGGCGCTCCAGGTCCGCTTGGAGTGCCTTGCGCTGCACCTGCTCCGACCCGGCGGCGCCGTCGGCACGGCTGGTGTGCGCCGCGGAGTCGCCGATGATCTTCAGGGACTTGCGCAGGTGCGTCTCGCCCGCCTGGGCGCGCATCTGCAGCATCACCAGGTCCACGAACCGGGTGTTGGCGAGCGACCAGTAGCGCATCCCTTCGCGGCTGGCGGACTTGCTGCGCACCATGCCCACGCCGGCCTCGGAGGTCATCACGGTCCAGGATGACAGCTTCGCCGCCACGAACCCGCTTAGGGCCTCGGGCGTTTGCAGCGGCACCTGCTCGGGGTAGGAGTCCGCCCCGGTGAGGATCTGCCAGGCCCATTGCTCGTGCCATTTCCAGGTGCTTTCCGGGTCGTCGAGCACCAACGGAGCGTCGATACGCTTTGGCACCGAGCCGTTGTTGCCTTCGCTCAAGGTGTCCAGCACTGATTCCGGCCTTGCGGGGTTGGGGATGGCCACGGCCACGCGTTGCGGGGCGGGCAGCGTGAACGTGCTGGAGCATTCGCCTTTGCAGGTGGCCACGAGCCCGCCGCTGGTGGACAGTTTCATGGAGGTGTCTCGGCCCAGCGCAGCATCGATTTCGCGCACGGCGCGGTTGACGAACTTGGTCAGGGCGTACAGCTGCGGCGGGCTGTAGTCGTAGTCGCCGGCGCGGTCGTAGAACTGCACCGAATTGCGCGGCTTGGTCAACGCGGCGCTCAAGAATCCAAGCGTGGCCGAGGAGAGGTTTTCCGCCACGACGTTGAGCACCAAGAAGTCGCTGACCACGTGCGCCGGCTCGGGCACCTTGGCGGCCAGGTTGGTCAGGTGCAGGTCGTGGAATTGCAGCACCTCCGCCGACAGCAGCCGCAGCGTGGCGGTGCCGTGGCTTCCGCGCGTGCCGCGCACCTGGTCCTCCCACGCGACTTGGTGGTCGTAGTTGACCAGCTCGAAGGCGGTTTCGTTGGGAATCTCGTCGAAGACGAGGTGGTGCGCGGCGATCGCGGGGTCCCAGCCCGCATCAGCAAGGTCCACCTCTTCGGCGGCGGTGGCATTTGCTTTCCGACGCCTCCGGTTTTTCTCCACCACCTCATCCAGCTCCGAGTGGTCGAACACTTCCCGGTTCGCGTGCGGGCGGGTGTCCGCGGTGCGCTTCACGTCCGCGTCAACGGAGCCTGCGCCCACGGCATCGTGCACCGGCTCCAGGAATCGGTTGCGCGCGTCGTTGTAGTAAGGCCGGCCGCCTTCGACGATGACATCGCCGTAGTAGCCTTCGCGCTCGTCGGGCTTGCGGAAGACGCCGCGCGAATGGTCCCACATGGGGTTTTCGATGGTGCGCAGCCCCTTGTCGCGCCCGTAGGCCCAGCCGTGTGCGCCGAGGTCGAACGGTTTCCCGTCCGCGGTCAGACTCGCTGCTTCGGGGATGGGCAGCACCAGAGAAAAGGACGCCAACCGCCACTCCGGTAGCATCGTTGCACTGAACGATTCTGGGACGAGGAAGTCGTGTCCGATGTCCTGGTAGGAACGCACTTGCATATCTGGAGGGTATCCCATGGGCTCCACCGTATTCTTGCCGGATGTCACCGTGCGGGAGCATGAGATTGAGGTGCCGGTGAGCCGAGAGGATGCGTCCTCAGGCAATATCAGCGTCTTTTGCCGCGAGCTTTCTGCCGACGACTCACTGCCGGCCATCGCGTATTTCCAGGGTGGCCCCGGCAAGCCCGGCCCCCGGATGCTGATGGACTGGATTCCGGAGGCGCTGAAGCGCTACCGCGTGTTTTTGATGGACGAGCGCGGCACGGGGCGCTCCCACAAGATCGACCGCACCACGCCCGAGCGCATCACCGCGGACATGCTCGCGCACCTGCGCCCGCCGGATGTGGCCGCCGACGCCGAGGCGATGCGCCAACATTTGGGCCTTGAGCAGTGGGACCTGTTGGGCAATTCCTTCGGTGCGGCGTGCGCGAGCTCGTACCTGTCCTACTTCCCGTCGGGCTTGCGCCGCGTGCACCTGGCGGGCGCGGTGCCGGAGCCGGAGATGGACGTCGACGCGTTCAACCGCCTGACGTTCCAATTGCTCGCGCAGAGGCAGCGGGAGCTTTTCCGCACGATTCCGTGGATGAAAGACAGAGTCGAAGAGGTTGCCGACCACCTGGATAACCACGACGAGCGCATGCCCACCGGGGAGCGTCTGTCCGCAACAAGGATGAAGATGGCCGGCGTGCTGCTGGGCGAGGAGGACGATTTCGCCCGGCTGGCCAACCTGTTCGAGGCACCGTTTACCACCCGTGGCGGGGAGAAGCGCCTGCGCGGAGATTTCCTGGCGCAGCTCGGCAGCATCATTTCGCTGGAGACCATGCCGCTGTGGGCCGTGATCCACGAGACCGTGATGGCGCGGCCGGGCCACGCGGTGAACTGGTCCGCGGACCGCATCTGGCGCGAGGAGTTCTATGATCTGCCCCTGCTTGGCAACCACTTCTTCCGCACCCACTTCGAGGAAGACCCGGCGCTTACCCCCTTCTACGAAGCGGTGGACCAGGTGCATCACCGCACGGACTTAAAGGCGCAGGCTAAGGACATGTCTGCGAACACGGTTCCGGCCGCGGCGATCCTGTACGAAAAGGACGTGTTCATCCCGTACGAGCTGACCATCCAATCCGCCCGCAAGACCCCGAACTTGCAGGTGTGGACGCACTCCGAGTGGTTCCACGACGGCATCTGGGCGCACGGCGCGGATGTCGCCCGCGGCCTGTTTGAAAGGCTGGACTGATGCGCGAGATCGAAATCACCCGCGGCGGGTTCACCGTCTTCGCCCGTGTGCTGGGCGAGACCCAGGCCCCGGCGCTTTTGTACCTGCAGGGCGGGCCCGGTTTTCCGGCGCCGCGCCAGCGCTTCGAGTGGGTCAGCCACGCGCTTGAACGCGGCTACCAGGTGGTGCTGCTGGACCAGCGCGGCACCGGCCGGTCCACCCGCATAGACTCGGCCACCCCGGAGCTGATACGCACGGATGTACTGGCCAGCCTGCGTGCCGACGAGATCGTCGCCGACGCCGAAGCGCTGCGCGAAGAGATGGGGCTTGACCGCTGGGACGTGCTGGGCCAGTCCTTCGGCGGGTTCTGTCTCATGCATTACCTGGCCGCGCGCCCGGAGGGTGTGGGTAAAGCGTTGTTTACCGGAGGTGTGCCGTCGATAGGCGAAGGCCCAGACGAGGTCTACCGGGCGACGTTTGCGAAGCTGAAGCGGCGCCACCTGCAGTTCAACGAGGCCTACCCCGACGCCGAGCGGATGATGCGCGAGGTGTGCCGCCACCTCGAAGCTCAGGAGGAGGTTTTGCCGACGGGGGAGCGGCTGAGTGCGCGCCGGCTGCGCACCGTGGGCATCGAGCTGGGGCGCGAGGGCGGCTTCGAGTCGCTGGCGCGGCTGTTCGAGGCGCCGTTTCACCCCAACGGCCGGCTGTGCACCGATTTTCTGGCGGAGGTGGGCGAGCGCGTCAGCTTCGCCAAGGGGCCGCTGTATGCCGCGGTGCACGAAACCATCTACGGCGGGACGGTGCCGGGGGCGACCAACTGGGCGGCCGAGCGGGTATCCCGCGAGCTGGAAGGTTTCGCGCCGGACGCCAGCCCCGACGATGCAGAGTTCTACCTCACCGGCGAGCACATTTTCCCGTTCCAATTCGACGAAGACCCGGCGCTGCGCCCGTTCGAGCAGGTGGCACACGAGCTGGCGGAAAAGGACGACTGGTCCAACCTGTACGCGGGGCTTAGCGGCGACTACGACGCCTACGCGGCGGTGTACACCGACGACATCTTCGTCCCGCGCGAGCTGTCGCTTCAGACCGCCTCGACGATCGGCGCGCAGGTCTTTGAGACGGACGCCTACCAGCACGACGGGCTGCGCCGCCACGGTGCGGCGGTGCTGGGCCGCCTGCTGGACATGGCTGGGGTCTAGAGCAGGGGGTCTAGAGCTCTGGCAGCGCGTCTCCCACGGACGGGTAGGACGGCTGCGCGCCGGGTCGGGTGACAGAGAACGCGCCGACGCGGCAGGCGAACGCCGCGGCATCGGCCATGCTGTCGCCCTCGAGGATGCGGTGGCAGAACGCGCCCGCGAACGAGTCGCCCGCGCCGACGGTGTCCACCGCCTCCACCTTGGGCGAGTCGATGTGGGTGAGCTCCTCGGCGGTGGCCACCAGCGCGCCCGCGGAGCCCAAGGTGAGCACCACGGAGGCGAACCCGGCGTCCAGCAGGCGCCGCGCCAGCTCCTCCGGCGTGCCCGCGCCGTCGAGGCCGAGCTGCTCCAGGATCAAGCCAGCTTCGTGCTCGTTGGCCATGAGGGGATCGGCGGCAAGCAGCGCCTCGCGCGGCACGTCGACGACGGGCGCGAGGTTGACCACCACGCGCCCCCGCGCCAGCTCCACGGCGCGCGCAAACCCGTCGGCGGGGATCTCGCCCTGCAGCAGCACCAACTCGGCGGTCTCCACGGCGTCGGCGTGCCTGTCTACGAATGCCGCGCCCACCAGCGCATTCGCACCGGGCACCACCAGCACCGTGTTCTCGCCGTTGGCTGCGACGGTGATCACGGCCAGGCCGGTGACCTCCTCGACTTCCTCGACGTGGCGCATGTCCACCCCGGCCTCGCGCAGGATTGCGGTGGCGGGCTCGGCGTTGGCGTCGGTGCCGGTCGCGCCGACGAGCACGACAGGGGTGCCCAGCTTCGCCGCGGCGACGGCCTGGTTCGCGCCCTTGCCGCCGGCGGTGATCCCGCCGCCCGAGCCCAGCAGGGTTTCGCCCGGGGTGGGGTGGCGCTCCACGTTGACGGGCAGGTCGGCGTTGATGGATCCGACGACGCACATACTCATGGGCGACAATCTACAGCACAGCGTCGAGCAACTCGCGCGTGTACGGGTGTTTTGGTGCCGCCCAGACCTGTTCGGTGGCACCGTGCTCCACGATGCGCCCGTGCCGCATCACCGCCACGGTGGGGCACAGCTCGCGCGCGACTGTCAGGTCGTGGGTGACAAAAATCAGCGTGTGCGTGCCGACGGTATCGCGCAGCAGGTCCAGCACCTGGTCCTGGATGGTGGCGTCGAGCGCGGAGACGGGTTCGTCGGCAAGCAAAATGCTCGGGCGTGGTGCCGCGGCGCGCGCGATCGAGATGCGCTGGCGCTGCCCGCCCGAGAACTGCCGTGGTGTGCGGTCGCCGGTGCCTTCGAGCCCCACGCGAGCAAGCACTTCGTCGGCGCGGGCGGCATCGACGCCTGCCTCGCGTATCGACGTCCTCACGGCCATCCGCGGATCCAGCGACGAGTATGGGTCCTGGAAGACCATCTGCACGTCACCCTGCACGCGCACGGTGCCGGCGGTCGGCTCGCGCAGGCCCGCGATGAGGTGCAACAGCGACGTCTTGCCGGAGCCGGACCCGCCGACGATGGCGAGGCGCTCGCCGGCGCGCACGGTGAGGTCCACGTCGTTCACGGCCAGGGTGTGCCCACGCCGCAGCGAGACCCCGTCGAGCGTGACCACCGGCTCGCCGAGTGCGACCGGTTCGGCGGGCGGGCCGGGCACCGCCGCCGCGGTAAGTGCCTGGGCGTAGTCGGAATCCGGCGCCATCATGCGCCCGCCTTTGAACACGAGCACCCGGTCGGTCATGCGGCGTACCACGGCGAGGTCGTGGGAGATGAACAACAGCGCCATGCCGCGCTCGCGCACGAGGCGGTCTAAAAGCTCCAGGATATCCGCCTGCACGATGGCGTCTAAGGCGGTGGTGGGTTCGTCGCAGATCAGAACGTCCGGGTTTTTGCTCAGCGCCAACGCGATAAGCACGCGCTGGCGCTGCCCGCCGGACAGCTCGTGCGGGTAGGCGTTCGGGCGGTCCACGCCGACCTCGCGCAACGACTCGGGGGAGACGAGGGCGCCGATCTTTTTCAACGGGTCCAGCGCCGTCATCGGCTCCTGGAACACCATCGCGACCTTTGTGCCGCGCACGCGCCTGCGCACGCGGTCCGGCGTGCCCACCATCTCGGTGCCGTCGACGGTGACGGAGCCTTCCGCCGGCAGGTCGCTTAAGCCCATGATGGTCAGCGCGGTGACGGACTTGCCGGAGCCGGACTCGCCAATGATGCCGACGCGCTCGCCCGGCGCGACCGAGAACGTGATGTCGTCGAGGATGCCGGGGATGGAAAGGTGGTTAACGTCGATCATCAGCGTTTCCCAAAAGGTTGAAGCCCAGCACGGTCAGGGCGATTGCAGCGCCGGGCCACAGCGCCAGGTGCGGGGAGGTGGCTAGGTACGGCTGGGAGGCCTGCAGCATGCGGCCCCAGGAGGCGTACGGTGCCGGCGCGCCGAGGCCGAGGAACGACAGGCCGGCCTCCGCCAGGATGGCCAGGGCGACGGCGACGGAGACCTGGGTGAGCACGAGCGGCCAAATGTTCGGCAGCACGTGCCGCCACGCGATCGCAGGGCCGGAGACCTTGGCGATGCGCGCGGCCAGGATGTAGTCGCGCTGCATCACCTGCATGGTCCCGGCGCGCGCCACGCGCACGAAGGCGGGGATGCCGGCGATGCCGATGGCCAGCACCACAATCCAGATGGAGGCGCCGAACACGGCGGTGAACACGATCGCTAAGAGCAGCGCGGGGAAGGCCAGCAGCAGGTCGGCGCCGGCCATGACCACCCGCGAGGCGCCGCGGCGCATGCCGGCCCAGATCCCCAGCGGCACGCCGATCAGTCCGGACAGCCCGACGGCGCCCACAGCCACGGTCAGCGTCAGCCGCGCGCCGTCCATTACGCGCGAGGCGATGTCGCGCCCGAACTGGTCGGTGCCCATCCAGTGCGCCGGGGAAGAACCTTGCAAACGCGCGACAACTTCTGTCTGCAGCGGGTCGTAAGGCGTCCACACAAGCGAGACCACGGCCGCCAGGGCGACCAGCGCGACGATCACCGCGCCTGCTTTGCGCTGCCAGCTCATGCGCGCCTCCGAATCCGCGGGTCCACCACCGCGTACGTCAGGTCCACGATCAGGTTCACCACCAGGGTGAACGCGACGATGACCATCATCACGGTTTGGACGGTGGCCAGGTCGCGGTTGCCCACTGCGTCGAGGAGCATGGTGCCCAAACCGGGGATCGTGAACACCCGCTCGATCACCACCGCGCCCACCACCAGCGACGCCAGCTGCACGCCGACGACCGTGATCACCGGCAGCGCGGCGTTTCGCAGCGCCGAGGTGAAAAGCACATTGCCTATCGACGCACCAAGGGACCTGCCCGTCCGCACATAATCCGCGCCCATCTCCTCGCGCACGGACGCGGCGACATACCGCGTGAGAATCGAAGCCTGCACGAGTGCGAGCGAGGCCACCGGCAGCACCGCATGCGCAGGCGTGCCCCAGCCGTTGGCGGGCAGCCAACCCAGCCGCACCGAAAACAGGGCGACCAGCGCGATGCCGACTAAAAACGACGGCACGATGATGCCCACCTGCGACAGCGCCCCGACGACCGCGCCGCCGGGGGCGTGGGCGCGCCGGGCCAGGTAGACACCCACCGGCACCGCCACGGCAAGGGAGACCGCCATGGCCGCAAGGGTGAGTGTCAGCGAGACCCCGGCGCGCTCGAGCACCGTGTCGGTGATGTCCTTGCCCGAAGCCATAGAGACGCCGAAGTCGCCGGTGAGCAGACCGGAGATCCAGTCGAAGTACTGCACCGGCAGCGGCTTATCCAGACCGAGGCGGGTGGACAGCTCTGCGACGGCCTCCTCGGTGGCCGAGACACCCAGCGCCACGCGCGCCGGGTCGCCGGGTACCGCGCGCAGCAGGGTGAAAATGACCACGCTCGCCGCAGCGAGCAGCAGGACGAAGCGCAGGATGTGTTTGCCGATGGTGCGGATCATTTCTCCACCTCGTTCAACGGCAGCGAGTCGGTGACCACGTTCGGGTCCAAGCCGGAGACTCCTGGGGCGTAGAGCACGATGTTCGGCGCGTTGGTCAGGGTCAGCGCTGCGGCGTCGTCCATGATCTGCTCCACCGCTCCGGCCATGTCGCCGGCGGCGATGCGCTCGCGCACCACCGCGTTGTCGTAGCCCAGGTAGTACTCCGGGTTGCCAAACAGCATGGGCACGTCGCGCGGCTCCACGTGGGAGACGAGCGATGCCTGGTAGTCGTGGCCCTTGAGCACCTGGTTCAACCAGACTGCGGGGAACTCGACGGTCTCGAGGCGCACGCGGAAGCCGACGTCGCGAAGCTGCGAGTAGATGAGCTCGCTCGCCTCTTGCGCGTAGGGGCGGTTGGGCACGGTGATGGTGATGTCCGGGGTGCGCCCGGCGAGCAACTCGCGGGCCTTGTCCGGGTCGAAGGGGTAGAAGTCGCGGCCCGGGTACCAGGGGTCCGTCGGCGGCACGGGCGCGCCTCCGGTGTCGGTGCCCAGGCCGTTGTAGACCACCTCGTTGACCGCCGCCCGGTCCACCGCATAAGCCACGGCGCGGCGCACATCCGGGTCGTCGAAGGGGGCGCGGGTGTTGTTCATGGAAAGCAGCACCTCGCCGTTGGTGGTGCCGACCTCGACGCGGATGTCCTCCGGCAGGGTGTCGATCAGTTGTGGCGCCTGCATGCCCCACACCAGGTCCGCATCGCCCACGCGCAGTGCGTTGACGGCGGAGACCGGGTCGTCGAAGTAGCGGATCAGCCCGTCGTGCGCGACGTCGCCGCCCCAGTAATCCTCACGCGCGTCGAACTCGATTGCTTCGCCGACGTCGAAGCGTTTCACGGTGTACGGCCCGGTGCCCAGGGGAGCGGTTGCAAGCTTATCGACGCCTGCCGGTGTCATCATCGCCCCCGTCAGCGTGCCCATGGACCACAGCCAGGCATCTTCGGCAGCGTCGCCGCCTTCGACGGTCACGCGCAGTGTGCGCTCGTCTACCACCTCGACGTGTGTGACCGGGTTCATCTGGGCCTTCAGCCCGTTGGTCCACTCGTTTTGCACGTAGTGGATGGAAAATGCTGCGTCGTCGGCGGTGAACGGTGTGCCGTCGGCAAACGTCACGCCGTCGCGCAGGTGGAATGTAAATACGCCGCCGTCTCGCTCGACGCGTTCGGCGAGGTGGGGCACGGGGGTGCCGGAGGCGTCGATACGCACCAGCGTCTCGTACACGTTTCCCACCAGCGCCTGGGGCGCGGCCGCGCCGCCGGTGGTGGTGAAGTCCAATCCCGCAGGGGCCCCCGACGCCGCCACCACCACGTTGTCGCGCGGTGCGGAATCACCGCACGCGGCTAACGGGAGGGCCAAGGCGGCCGCGGCCGCCAGAGTCCTTGGATGCATGAGGGAAAGGTTAGTGGATCTCGGATTCAGTCTGGAACCAGATCGGGGAGGAGTGCCCGCGCACGTTGTTCAGGCCGAAGGAGAGATTATCCACGCGGAAGATGTGTTCGGCGACCTCGAGCACGTCGCCGTTGTGGGTCAGCGCCTTGATCTTCACACGCAGCACCGGCGCATTCTCGGCAATGCCCAGCTTGGTGGCGGTATCCGCGTCCGCTTGCTCGATGGTGAAGGCGCGCGAGATGTTGTTGAAGTCGGCGCCCGCGCGGATGAGCTCGCGGTGGATGGACTGCTCGGACGTGTCCACCGTTTCAATGATCTCTGCCAGCGACGGCAGAAACGCCATCCGCTCAATCACCACCGGCTCACCGTCGGCGCTGCGCACGCGGCGGACCACGAAGACCTCGTCTCCCGGGTTGATGCCCATGTGCTCCGCCAATTCCTCACTGGCGGTGTCCATGCCGAACTGCTCCATGTCCTCGCTGGGGTCTTTGCCCATGCGGAACAGCCAGGAGGTGTTGGACAAAATCTCCTCGAACGTCTCGGTGCGCGTGTTGGACAGCACCAACGAGCGGCGGCCGCGGCCGGAGGACAACAGCCCCTCGGCGCGCAACGTGGCCACCGCCTGGCGCACCGGCCCGCGGGAGGTGTTGAACTGCTCGCACAGTTCCACCTCGCTGGGCAGCGACTCGCCGGCCGGGATGTGGCCTGCGAAGATCTCGTCGCGCAGGTAGTCCGCGATCTCCTCGTGCTGCTGCGGGCGGCGAAGCGGGCCGGTGGGCAGTTGCGCCATGGGCGGAATCACGTCCTTTTTAGACAACCGGGAATGTAACGACACCTGATACTAAACCAGCCGACGAATAACTCCTATTAGTTGGAGGCTTGTCCCGATTGGCCCCACGCTTCGGCGAGGATTTCCATGGACCGGCTCACCTCGTCGTGGCTGCCGGCCTGCAGCGAAATCATCAACTCGTCCGCCTGGGCAGTCTTGCGGAACGCCTCCAAGTACTCGGCGACCTGCTCGCCGGTGCCCTCGGCGGTGTAGCGCAGCATGTCGATGATCTGGCGGCCCTGGTAGGAATTGACCACGGTGTCCAGCTGGTCGTCGGAAAGCTGCTTGCCCTGGCGGCCCATAAACGCGCGCACGCGGTTGCGGTGCACCACCTTCGTCTGGCGCTTCGCGTCCTCCTCGCTCTCGGCGGCGGTGACGTTGACCGCGACGATGCAGTACGGCTCCGGGTAGCGCTCGGACGGCTGGTAGTTCTCGCGGTAGTAGGCGGTGGCCTGCTCCAGGTGCTGCGGAGCGAAGTGGGAGGCGAACGCGTACGGCAGGCCCAGCTGCGCGGCCAGAGAGGCGCCGAACATGGACGAGCCCAGGATGATCAGCGGGACGTTGGTGTTAAAGCCCGGCATCGCGGTCACGCCCGGCAGCGGCGATTGGTTGGACAGCCACGCCTGCAGCTCTTGCACGTCCTGCGGGAAGTTCTCGGCGGCGCGGGGGTCGCGGCGCAGCGCCCGGCCCAGGGTCTGCTGGTCGGTGCCGGGCGCGCGGCCCAGGCCCAGGTCGATGCGGCCGGGGTAGAGCTCCTCCAGCATGCCGAACTGCTCGGCGATGACGTACGGGGAGTGGTTCGGCAGCATCACGCCGCCGGCGCCCAACCGGATGCGGCTGGTCTTCGCGCCGATGTGGCTGATCAGCACCGCCGGCGACGAGGAGACGATGCTGGACATGTTGTGGTGCTCCGCGTACCAGATGCGCGAATAGCCTAAGGCCTCCGCCTGCTGGGCGAAGGCCACGGAGCGCTGCGTCGCCTCGCCGACGGATTCGCCGGGGTAGCGGGTGCAGAAATCGATAAGAGAAAGTGGGGCGTTCATGCGCCCCACCGTACTAGTCCTTTGCTTGCAGGACGGGGACAGCGTCGCCCTCCGCCGAGAGGTCCTCGCCCTCGACGGATTCCATGGTGCCCGGGATCATGGCGGGCTTGGGACGGACAAAATCCACGACCAGGCCGACGACGAAGGCGATGACCACCGGCACGACCCAGCCGAGGCCGGCGTTGAACATCGGCGCCCACGCAACGATCGGGGTCAGGGCATCGGCGCCCCACTCCAGGGAGATCAACGTCTCGATCGCGGACCACACCACGGCCGTCCACAACGGCAGGAAGAATGCCCAGCTGAAGCGGGTGCGGGCGCGGAACGCCGGCTCGATCAGCGTCAGGGCGATCAGGGTGATCGCCGGCGGGTAGAGGAAGCCGATCACCGGCGCGGCAATGGCCATGACGAACTCCAGGCCCTGGGTGGCGATCACCATGGACGCAACCGCGAAGATCACGGCCCAGACGCGGTAAGAACCTGCGAACTGCTCGGAGAAGTACTCGCCGGTCGCGGTGATCAAGCCCACCGCAGTGGTCAGGCAGGCAAGCAGCACGATGGCGGAGAACACGGCCTGGCCGGCGCCGCCCATGGTCAGGTTCGCGGCCTCGGCAAGCAGGCCCGCGCCGTTGTCGAACTCGCCGGCGTTCGGCATGACGCGGCCGATCAGTCCCAAGCCGATGTAGACCAGGCCCAGCATCAGGCCTGCGCCGACACCTGCGGCGATGGTGCCGTTGACAAGCTCCTTGCCCTCGCTGAAACCGCGGTGGCGCAGGGTGGAGATGACCACGATGGAAAACGCCAGGGCGGCGATGGAGTCCATGGTGAGGTAGCCCTCGAGCAGGCCGGCGGTCAGCGGGCCGTCGTTGTACGGCTCACTCGGGGTGGCCGGTTCAGCGGACCAGCGGAACGCGGCCACGGAGATCATCACAACCAGCAGCACCAGAAGCGCCGGGGTGAGGAACTTGCCCAGCTTCTCCATGATGGTGGTGGGGTTCCAGGACAGCGCCAGCGCGACGCCGAAGAACACCACGTTGAACACGGCGGACGAGGCAAAGGATTCGAGGCCGAACAGCGGGGTGATCGCCGTTTCGAAGGAGACGGCGCCGGTGCGCGGCAGCGCGTAAAACGCGCCGATGGACAAGTACGCCAGCACCGGGAAGACCACGCCGAAAATCGAGCCGGCGCGCTGCGCCAGGTCGCGCAGGTTCGAGCCGGACAGCGCAATGGCGATCACGGCCAACACCGGCAGCAGTGAAGCGGTGGTGAGGAAGCCGATCAGCGCCGGCCAGAAGTTGTCGCCCGCGTTCACGGCCAGCATGGGCGGGAAGATGAGGTTGCCCGCGCCGAAGAACATCGAAAACAGCGCAAGGCCGGTGACGACGATCGCGCTGGTGGAGCGCTTCTGGCCGCCTTCAGGCTGTGGCGCCACTGTGGAACCCATGGTCGTTCCTCTCTAGTTGGGTTGAAGTTCCCTAGAGTGTAGACCACCCGACCGCCAGATGGGAATAAGGTTCCATAAAGTGAAACGCTAGAGCTTTGCGACGGCTCCGCCTATCCGCCGCACCGCCTCCTCCAGGATCTCTGGGCTGGTGGCGAAGTTCATTCGCGCGCGGTGCTCGCCGCCGGGTCCGAAGTCGACGCCCTCGTTCATGGCCACCTTGGCGTGGCGGCGCAGCCACGCGGCGGGTTTTTCGTCGACAAGCTTGGTGTTCTTGAAGTTCAGAAACATCAGGTAGGTCGCCGCCGGCACCTCAATCTCGATGCCCGGCACCGCCTTCGGCAGGTTTTCCACCAGCCAGTCGCGGTTGGCCTTGAGCTGCGCGATCTCCTCGTCCAAGAATTCGCGGCCGTGGTCGTAGCAGGCCTCCGCCGCGATAATGCCCAGGGTGCCCACGCCGTCCTTGGCCACGCCCGACATCGCGTTCCAGGTCTGCACATCCTCGTCGTTGGAGAAGATCATCTGCGCGCATTTGAGCCCCGCGACGTTCCACGCCTTGGACGTCGCCGTGACCGTGATGCACACGTCCGGGTTGTTCGCCGCGGCGCAGACGTGGGCGCCGTCGTAGACCAGCGGGGCGTGGATCTCGTCCACGATTACCCGGGCGCCGTACTTGCGCGCCAGTGCGCAGACCTCGTCGAGCTGTTCCTCGGAGAACACGTAGCCGCCCGGGTTGAACGGGTTGGTCACGATGATGCTGCCCGCGCCGTTTTGGAATGCGGTCTCCACTTCCGCCAGATCGAGACCGCCGGCGGAGCTGACGTCGATACGCCCCCGGCCTGCGACCTCCGCGACATCGAGGAAGGGGAAGTAGGCGGGGACCGGGACCACCACATCGCCCTTTGTGAAGTACTGGATAGCCAACATCACGCCGCGCACCACGTCCGCGACCGGGAAGATCTTCTCCGCGTCCGGACGCCAGCCGTAACGGTCCGCGTAGAAGTCGGACACGGCCTCGCCGAGCCGGTGCGCGTGCGGGGCAGGGGTGTAGCCGAACATCTCGCGCTCGGCGGCGTCCACGATCGCCTGCTTCACAGCGGGCGCGGTGGGAAAATCGCTCTCCGCGATAAACAGCGGCAACACGTCAGGGTTGAACTGCGTCCACTTCCTCGTGCCGCGGGCTTGCAGAGTCTGAAGATCGGGGAATTGCATGGGGCCCACGGTAGCGCCGGGGTCGGAATGACTCGACAGTTTGATTCGGGCCGTCGGGGGATCTGTTTTGTAAAAAGTCGGCAACGCGGCGGCGAGCGGAGCTTCACCTGGTCATTTGCCCGGGGCGTTGCCGAGTTTTACAAAAGGCGGTGTCTATTCATTTTTCCTCGCCCGCAGCGTCTGAGTCCTCCTCGTCGTCCGCACCGTCGACGTGGAACCCGAACGCCTTGAGCCGCTCCCGGTCCGCGGCGGACGACGACGCCGTCAGGCGCAGCAGCTCGGAGTAGATGCCGCCGGAAACCGCCAGCTCGGAAGGTGAGCCGATCTCGTCGACGTGGCCGTCGCGAAGTGTGATGATCGTGTCCACCCCCGCGATGGTGGAAAGCCGGTGCGCGATCATGATGGTGGTGCGGCCTTCCATGAGCTGGTCCAGGCCGGCCTGCACGGCGCGCTCGGCCTTGGTGTCCAGGGCGGAGGTCGCCTCGTCCAGGATCAGGATCGGCGCGTCCTTGAGCATGGCGCGCGCCACGGCCACGCGCTGGCGCTGCCCGCCGGAAAGGCGCAGGCCGCGCTCACCGATGACGGTGTCGTAGCCGTCGGCGAACTTCATGATGAACTCGTGCGCGTTCGCCCGCTTCGCCACCTCCACGACTTCTGCCAGCGTGGCGTCCGGCTTGCCGTAGGCGATGTTTTCAAACACCGCCCCGGAAAACAGCGCCGCCTCCTGGAACACCACGCCGGTGGTGGCGCGCAGCTTCTCCACGTCCAGCTCGGACAGCTCCTCGCCGCACACGCGCAGCCGGCCGCGGGTGATGGGGTACAGCCCCAAAAGCAGGTTCACAATGGTGGATTTGCCGCCGCCGGATTCGCCGACAAGGGCGACGGTTTCGCCTTCGTGGGCGGCGAAGTTGACGTCGTGCAGCACAGGCTCGCCCTCGATGTATTCG
Organism: Corynebacterium sp. HMSC05H05; assembly: GCF_001807265.1. Classification (GTDB taxonomy): domain Bacteria; phylum Actinomycetota; class Actinomycetes; order Mycobacteriales; family Mycobacteriaceae; genus Corynebacterium. Next base: position 19,988 of record NZ_KV788383.1, on the reverse strand, counting down.
AAGGTGACGTCCTCGAACGCGATGACCGGCTCGCGCACCTGCAGCGGAGCCTGCTGCTTTGCGACGACCTCCGGCATGCCCGACGCCTGCGTCGCCGCCACGAGCTGGCGGTTCGCTGTCGGCTCGACCGGCTCGTCCATCACCTTGAAGTAGTCGCGCGAGCCGGCGATGGCGCGCTGGGCGGAATCCACGATCCAGCTCATCATCGTCACCGGCTGGCGCGCCATGGTGACCATCTGGATGAGCATGACCATCTCGCCGACAGTGAAGTGCCCGTTCAGGGTGCGGGTGAACAGGATCAGGTAGATGCCCAAAAAGATCAGGTTCATAGCCACGCCGCGCAGCGTGTCCATGGAGTGCCACCAGCGCGACTGGGGGCGGGTGATGTCCACGGTGTTGGTGTAGTGGCGGCCGAACTTCTCCAGCTCGCGCACCTCCGCGCCGTAGGACTTCGTCACCTTCACCTGGCCCACGACCTCGGCGAAGCGGCCGTTGCCCTCGTCGATGTTGGCGTTTTTCTCCTTCTCAAACACCTGCCAGCGCTTCGAAGTCAGCGCGGTGAGCCAGGTGTAGAGCGGGAACAACAGGGCCAGCAGCACGGTCAGCGGCCAGTAGTAGTAGGCGGTGATGCCCAAAATCGCCACCACCTGCATCAGCATGGGCAAAAAGTTGTTGGTGAAGGATTGGATGAACTGCGTGACGTTGGCGATCGAGCGGTCCAGCCGGGCGATGATCGTGCCGGTGACCTGGTTGTCGTAGTAGCGCTGCGGCAGCGCCAGCAGCTTGGCAAAATACCGGGTGGACAGGATCTGGCGGATACGGGCGACCATCACGTCGCCCAAGTACCCGGAGACGTTGCGCAGCACCGAGGCCAGCGCCTCGGCGGCGAACAGTGCGAACGCGAGCCAGATGACGGTGCGGGTGGGGTCGGGCAAGGAATCGTCGCCAAGCTTGGCCACGATGGTGTCCGTCGCCTCCCGCAACAAAAACGGGGTGACCAAACCCAGACCAGCCACCAGCGTGGAGACCGCCACCACGGCGATATAAAACGGCCAGAGGGCGGAGGCACTGCGGATCACGCGCATCATCGACTGCATAATTTCGACACCCTACTAGGGCTGTAAAGTGGGGCAGAACTGTTGAAACCACCCCTAAGAAGAAGAGGCGCACATGTCCCACCGCACCCGCCGCCCCAAGGCCGCACTGACCGCCGCAGCCCTGGCAGCCGCCTTGGCGCTTTCCGCCTGCGCGGACGCCGAGATGGGGGAGGACACCATCAGCTCCACCCAGGTCACCGCCGCGGAGGACGCTCCGCAGGGCCAGGCGGACGACCGCATCGGTGTGCAGCGCAAGCCCTTCGAGGTCAACGAGGCGGACCCGTTGGTCAGCGACAAAACCAACGGCGAGCGGGTGGAGGACCCGGCGATGGAGCTCTCCTACAAGTGGCAGGGCACTTCGTACGCGCCCAACGGCGGCTCGGTTGTTGTGGTGGCGATCACCAACGAGTCGGACGCGCCGCTGCCGGAGGACGCGCTCGAGCCGACGCTGCGCTACAACGTCAACTCCACCTCCAACCCGGACATGAAGGACGCGAAGTTCGTCCCCGTCGCGGAGGAGGCCGGCGTGGACATTGTGGGCCTGGACCGCCCGCTGGGCCCGGGCGCGACCGTGAACGCGAAGTACCCCTTTGACGTGACCACCGGAAACCTGTGGGACGCGGAGTTCACCATCGGCAACGTCACCTTCAAGGGCAACCTGAATAACTAGCGGGCGAACTGGGCGATCGCGCCGGGGTCCAGCGCGTCTTCGACGCGGATGTGGGCGAGCTCGGCGAGCTCGGAGGCGTCGTGGGGCTGCGGGCCCAGCGGTCCGAAGCACTTTGCGTATCGACGGTAGCTCCGCCCCACCCTCGCCGGCCGATGTTCCGCCAACTCGTTGAGCGAGTCGCGCGTCAGCGGCGTGGACAGCAGGTAGCGCACGATCCACTTGCGCTTGGCGTACGGCGCGCGCGGGAAGACGGGGCTGGCGGCCCACACGCGGCGGAATTCGCCGGCGTAGTGGTCGCGCCGGCACAGCCACAGCGCAACGGCCGCCTCCTCGCCGGCGCCGACGACGGTGACGTTGGTGGGATCGCCGCCGAACGCTTCGATGTTGCGCTGGATCCAGCGCAACGCGAGCTTGACGTCCGCCACGCCGCGGAAGTGCCCGATGGCGTCGGCGGCGAACGGGAGGAAGCCTTCGAAGCCGTCGCGGTGGGGCACATGCACGTGGACGAATCCTTCGCCCAGCTCGGCCGGCTTGGATAACCACACCACCACCGGGCAATCCGTGCCCGGGCGCGCGCCGAGCGGGGCACTGATGGAAAGGGCGTTCGGGTGCGGCGCGGTGGCGTCGAGAAGCAATCCCTGCTTTAAGGCCACCGGGTCGTCGAAGGGGCGGGACTCGGCGATAAACGGGATGGCGCCGAAAAGCCTCGCGTTATCGCGGACAGTGCCCACGATGGTGCCGGCCGCACATGTGATTTCCGTTTCACCCATGCGGCAGATCGTATCCGCATACACTGACCGCCATGACAAACCCGCTTCTGACCCCCTCGACCCTGCCGTACAACCTGCCGGACTTCGCCGCGATCCGCCTCGAGCACGTGGAGCCCGCGTTTGAAGAGGCGCTGAAGCGCCACGCCGCGGAAATCGCCGAGATCACCACCACAGACGCGCCGACGTGGGAAAACACCGTCGAAGCCTTCGAGCTGGCCGGCCAAGACTTGGACCGGGTGATGTCCTGGTTCTTCAACCTGCAGGGCACCGACGCCACCGACGAGTTCGACGCGGTGGCCGACCGCATCGTGCCGAAGCTGTCGGCGCACGTGGACTCGATCTACCAGAACGACGCGCTCTACCAGCGCATCAAGGACGTCGACGTGCCGGCGGATGCCGAGTCGCAGCGGCTTCACGATGAGCTGTTGCGCCGCTTCACCCGCCGCGGCGCCGACCTTAACGCCGCCGGAAAGTCCCGCCTGCAGGAGATCAACCAGCGTTTGTCTGAGCTGTCGGAGCGCTTCGGCCGCAACCTGCTCGCGGACACGAAGAAGCTCGCGGTGGAGTTTTCGCGCGAGGAGCTCGCCGGACTGTCGGACGACCAGCTGGCCGCGTACGAGGACGGCGGCCGCTACGTCGTGCCGATCGAGCTGCCCACCACCCAGGCGCTGCAGTCGGAGCTGGACACCTCTTCTGCGCGCCACAAGCTTTTCGACGCCTCCCGCGCCCGCGGCCGCGACACCAACCCGGACATCGTGCTGGAGTCCGTGAAGCTGCGCCAGGAGCGCGCGAAGTTGCTCGGCTTTGACACGCACGCCGACTACGTCATCGCGGAGGAAACCGCCGGCACCGCAGCCGCCGCGCGCCAGCTCATCTCGGACTTGGCACCGGCGGCGGCCGCCAACGCCGAGGCCGAGCGCAAGCTCGCCGGCGAGCTGGCCGGCGAGGAGCTGGGCGGCGCGGACTGGCCGTACTGGCAAGCCAAGCGCCGCGAGGAAGAACTCGGCATCGACGAGGCGGAGCTGCGCAAGTACTTCCCGCTCGAGCAGGTGCTCACCGACGGCGTCTTCTACGCCGCGAACCTGCTCTACGGCATCACGGTGGAAAAGCGCGAGGATTTGGCCGGCTACCGCGAGGACGTGGACGTGTGGGAGGTCAAGGAGGAAGACGGCACCGGCATCGGGCTGTTGCTCACGGACTACAACGCCCGCCCGTCCAAGCGCGGCGGCGCCTGGATGAGCTCCTTTGTGGACCAGTCACACCTCGCCGGGACGAAGCCGGTGGTGGTCAACGTCATGTCGATCAGTTCCAACCTGCTCACCATCGACGAGGTGACCACCCTGTTCCACGAGTTCGGCCACGCCCTGCACGGCCTGCTCTCCGACGTGCGCTACCCGTCGCACTCCGGCACCAACGTCCCCCGCGACTGGGTGGAGTTCCCCTCCCAGATCAACGAGAACTACGCCTTCGCCCCGGAGATTGCCCGCAACTACGCGCGCCACGTGGACACCGGCGAGGTCATCCCGGCGCCACTTCTGCAGGCGATGGAGGCCTCGCGCCAGTTCGGCCAGGGTTTCACCACCGCCGAGTACCTTGCGGCGAGCGCGATCGACCTTGCGTGGCACTCGCTTGCCGGCGACATCCCGTCGGATATCGACGCCTTCGAAGAAAACGTCCTGCGCGAGCTCGGACTGAACGTCGAGGGGCTGGAGCCGCGCTACCGCTCCACCTGGTTCAACCACATCTTCGCCGGCGGCTACTCCGCGGGCTACTACTCCTACCTGTGGGCTGAGGCACTCGACGCGGACGGCTACCAGCTCGTCGCCGAGGAGGGTATCAACCGGCAAACGGGCGCGAAGTTCCGCGAGACGATCCTGTCCAAGGGCTCCTCGCGCGACTACGCGGAGGCCTACCGCGCCTTCCGCGGCCGCGACAAGGACACCCGCCCGCTGCTTGAGCGCCGCGGGCTCGCAGGCACAGACGTGTAATTCCGCGGGTTCGTGCTGTACAGTTCCGGGGAAACCTTTAAAAGACAAGACAAGGAAAGCTGTATGGCGAACGCAACTGTGCGATGTCCCCGCATGGGCGCACGCGTTGCTGCGTTCGCCGCGGCGTCCGCGCTGGCAGCGTCCGGTCTCGTGGTGGGGGATACGGCGCCGGCGGCGGAACGTCTCGTCGTGAAGCAAGGCGCCCGCATGTTCGTGGACAACCTCGGCGACGACAACCTCACCGCCTGCACCATCGGCTACAACGACCCCGCGCAGCGCCGCAGCTACACAGCCGGGCACTGCGCCGACAACGGCCAATACGGGTGGCAAACCGGCTCGCTGGTCTACCTCGCCGACAGCAAGGGCCGCGAAATGTCCACCCCAGCCGGCATGATCTACCCGGCCGCCGCCTACTACGGCGCCTCCAACGTCAACGACTGGGCGGTGATCTACTGGTTCAACGGCGTCGAGGTCGGCGGAAACCCCTACGGCGGCGAATACGTGCCCATCCAGGACCTCGAACCCGGCGAGACCCTCTGCTACCACGGCTACGCCTCCCACGGCGGCACCACCGACGCCGCCTGCGGGCCGTTCGTGGGCATGATTGAGAAAACCATCTACTTCGACGCCCCCGGCATACCGGACTACGGCGACTCCGGCGGGCCCGTCTACGCGCCGGGCCGCGGGCTCGTCGGCGTGATGTCCGGGGCGAACGCGCTGGTGGACGAGCGCGGCGACGAGGTGGTCGGCTTCGAGCGCGCCAGCTCCCTGCAAAGCGGTGCGCTTTACGACGACTCCCGCATCGACGCCTTCCTCCGTTCCCACTACGGTGCGTCGGCCGCGAAGACGACGACCACGCCGGCGGTGCCTTCTCCGGTGCGCAGCACCGTGGTGAACCCCGTCGCGGAGGTCACGCGAGACCTGAAGCCTGCCGCGGAGGCGCCGGGGGCGTCGCTGGAGCCGAAGCGTGAGCCGTCGCCTGCTGTGACCTCCGTGTCGGGCAACTCCATCCACATCTCTGGGCCGACCTCAAAGTCCGTGATCATCCCGGCCGCCACGTTGCAACGGCCGATTCCGGTCGGGGCGGCCACCCCGTCGAGTGTGCCGAGTGAGGCGCCCGTCGTCACGCCTGAGGCCACGACGGGAGATGAGGCGCAAAGCAGCGAGGGCACCGCGGAGGAGCCGCGCGACAACAACATCGCCAAGGCGCTGCTGATCACCCTCGGCGTCGTGGCCGCCGTTGCGGCGCTCGTGCCGGCGGTCGGCTACGCGATGGGCCTGATCTGATGAGCAGCGCTCTCTTCGGCTGGATGATGGGCCTAAGCCCTTGGCTGCAGGTCCCCGCGATCCTCGCTGTGGCCGCGCCGGTATGCGCCGCGGTAGGGTACGCGCTGCTGCGCCTTGTCGACGGCGTCGGGCGGGCCGCCGCGCGCCTGTTTTCCCGCCGCTAGCCCGCGGCGCTAGGCTTACACACCATGGCCAACCCGGAAGAGCTGCGCAAGCAGGACCAGAAGCTGCCCAAGCCGCAGCGCAAGTACCCGCAGTCGCGGGTGACCCAGGTGATGTGGGTGCTCATCGCGCTCGTGGTCGTCGCGGCAATTATTAGCGCCCTCTAGCGCTCGCTTTGGCGATGCGCGCGAACAGCGCAACGTCGGGCAGGTCTTCGATGAGGACGGGGGTGCCGGAGGCGTCGCAAAGCGGGATGCACCAGTTGGAGTACATCTCGCGGTTGGTGCCCGGCTGGTTTTGAATGCGGGTGTCGCCCACCATGTCCACCAGGTTCGTGCACGTCATCGCGGACGGGGTGGAGGCGATAAACCGCGTCAGCCCCTCGACGAGGGCGTCCACGTCGTCGTACTCGCCGAGGTCCCGGTCGAGGAAGTCCACGTCAGCGAGCGGGGAGTTGTCGAACGCCCCCTCCGCCTGCGCCGCGGCGAGCACCTGCGAGATCCACACGGCGTCGGTGGCGTTGAGCTCGTCCAGCGATTCTTTGACCAGCCCGAGCTTGTGGCGCAGCGCGTTGTGCGCGCCCTCCAGGTACCCGGCGGTGGGCGGCAGGTCGTGGGTGCCCACGGCGGTCAGCGCCAGGTTGCGGTACTGCTGCGACGGGCGCGGCGCCTCCGGCGGCACGGACTCGAACCACAGCACGGAGGTGCCGAGGATGCCCTTGTCGCGCAGCACGTCTTGGACCCACGGCTCGAACGTGCCTAAGTCTTCGCCCACCACTACGGCACCGGCGCGCTGCGCCTCCAGCACTAACACGCCGACCATGGCCTCGAAGTCGTAGTTCATGTACGCGCCGTGTGCCGGGGTGTCCATGCGCGGCAGCCAGAACAGGCGGAACAGTCCCAAAACGTGGTCGACGCGGATCCCGCCGGAGTGGCGCAGCACCGTGCGCAGCAAATCGCGCCACGGCCCGTAGCCGGCTGAAGCCAGCTGCTGCGGGTTCCAAGGCGGCTGCGACCAGTCTTGGCCTTGCTGCGAGTACTGGTCCGGCGGCGCGCCCACCGAGGCATCCGGCACCAGCACCTCGTGCAGCGTCGCCGCATCAGCCCCGCCGGGGTGGATACCCACGGCCAGGTCCGTCATGATGCCCAGCCGCATCCCGGCCGCCACCGCCCGCTCTTGCGCCACGCGGCGTTGCTCGTCGGCGATGAACTGCAGCCACATGTAGAACTGCACCAGTTCGTGCGGGTCCTCGCCGGCGTGCCGCGGCGCGCCGTGGTGCTCCGACTCGCTCGCCTTTGCTGCGCACCATTCGGCGAACTGGCGCAGCCCCTCGCCTTCAACGTCGCAGAACAGCTCGAAGTCCCGCGTGCGCGCCTCATCCGCGGCCGAGAGGTAAAACAGCGTGCGCAGCGCCGCCAGCTTCGCGGCGAAGATCCGGTCGCGCTCCAAGGGGTCTGCGGTGTGGTTCATCGCCTTCAAAGGGGCAGCAAGCTTTGCGACGTCCTCCCGGTCCCCCTCGTCCAACAGCGCATACTCCGGCACCTGCTCCACCGCGATGTAGATCGGGTTGATAAACCGGCGGGAGGTGGGCAGATACGGCGAATCCTCGATCGGGGGGACGGGTTCGGCGGCGTGCACCGGGTTGATCAACAGGTAGTCCGCGCCCTCGGCCGCCACCGCCTCGGCAATCGCGCCCAAGTCGTTGAAGTCGCCGATGCCCCAGGACTCCAGCGAGCGCACCGAGTACAGCTGCGCCATCACACCCCACACCGGGTCCTGCACAACCTCGGCGGTGGTGGACAAGGTTGCCGGCACCACGATCAGCGGGCAGACCTCGTCCAAGTTGTCGGACTCCAAGTGCAGCTCGTGGTAGCCGGCGGGCAGGTCGCCGGGCACGTGGAACGTGGCCTCGCCCCACACCACACCGTCGGTGGCGGTAAACGGCGCGGCCCAGTTCTCGTCCTGGTAGGCGTCGCGCGAGGAGCCGTCTTCCAGCCGGATCCAGCAGTGCGCGTAGTGCCCGTCGTGGACGTGCACGTTGAAGTGTTTCTCCGCGCCCTCGGTGGCCACCACACACGGCGGCATGGGCCTGGTCGCCCAGAACTCCCGGCGGGCGTCGAGGTGGAATTGGAGTTCCTCGTCCGAAGGTTCGTCGTTAAGCGAAAGCCCCAAGGCTCGCAGCAGCTTGATAAACGACTCGGCGGGCGGCTCGGTGAGCAGCCCGTTCGAGGCGCGGTAGGACGTGCCGAAGCCATAGGACTCGGCGAGGGCGTGCAGCAGTTGAGCGTTGGTCACGCCACGCATTGTGCCAAAGCTAGGGCCCGCACGCTGGGGTAGTGTTGGGCACCATGCCTTCAAACGCGCACACCACGGAACTTGGATTCACGCTCAAAGACACCGACACGTGCCTCAGTCGGCTGATTCGCACCTGCGAGCAGAGCCCGCACCTGGTGCTGTACTACCGGCCGCGCAACTACGAGTGGGTCTCGGTCACGGCGGCGGAGTTTTTGGAGGAGGTCTACGAGGTCGCAAAAGGCCTGATCGCCGCGGGTGTGGAGCCGGGGGACCGCGTGGCCATTTTGTCGTCGACGCGCTACGAGTGGTCGCTGGTGGACTTCGCCATCTGGGCCGCCGGCGCCGCCTCGGTGCCGATTTACCCGTCGAGTTCGATGCACCAGATCCAGTGGATCCTGGAGGATTCCGGCGCGAAAATCGCGTTCACCGAAACGCGCGACCACACCCAGCTGATGAGCCCGTTCCTGCTGGACGAGACGGGCAAGCCGAAGTTCGCGGACTCCCCATCAAAGCTCGAGCGCATCTACGAGTTCAACGCCGCGGGCGTGGAGACGCTGAAGTTTGAGGGGCGCGACGTCGAGCAATCGCTTATCGACGAACGCGTGGCCGCCACCCGCCACGAAACCCTCGGCTCCATCGTCTACACCTCCGGCACCACCGGTCGGCCGAAGGGTGTGGAGATTTCCCACGGCAACTGGGCGTACCAGTGCTGGGCGCTTCTGGAAAACGAGATCGGCTCGGTGTCTTTCCCCGGCCAGCGCATGGTGACGTTTTTGCCGCTGGCGCACGTGTTGGCGCGCGCGGTGTCGCTGGCGTGGACGATCTCGGGCGCAACGCAGTCGCACTGGTCGGACACCTCGACGCTGATGGTGGAGTTGCAGCGCGTGCGCCCGAACCTGGTCGTGGGCGTGCCGCGCGTGTTTGAGAAGGTGCGCGAGGGCGCCTACAACAAGGCCGCGGACGGCTCCGCGATTGGCAAGCGCATGTTCCTCGAGGCCGAGAAGGCCGCGATCGAGTACTCGAAGGCGCTGGACACCGATGAAGGCCCGTCTCGGGTGCAGAAGGCGAAGCGCGCGCTGTACGACAAGGTCGTCTACGGCAAGATCAAGGAGGCCATGGGCGGGTCCGTCTGGTACGGCATTACCGGCGGGTCCGCCATGAGCGCGGATCTGTCGCACTTCTTCCGCGGCATGGGCGTGCCGGTCTATGAGGGCTACGGCCTGACCGAGACCTGCGCCGCGGCGTGCGTGAACAACGCGCACGCCAACAAGATCGGCACCGTGGGCCGGCCGGTGAACGGCTACTCGGTGCGCATCAACGACGACGGCGAGATCGAGTTCAAGGGCCCCGGCGTGTTTGAGAAGTACTGGCGCAACCCGGCGGCCACCGAGGAGGCGCTCACGGACGGCTGGTTCAACACCGGCGACTTGGGCGAGGTGGACGAGGACGGCTACGTCTCCATCACTGGCCGCAAGAAGGACCTGATCGTCACCGCCGGCGGCAAGAACATTTCGCCGGGCCCGATGGAGGAGATCATCCGCCAGGACCCGCTGATCTCTAACGCGTTGGTGGTCGGCGACGGCAAGCCGTTCGTCGGCGTCCTGGTCACCCTGGACGAGGAGGAGCTCAAGCGCTGGAAGGCCGACCGCAACATCCCGGCGAACAAGAAGGTTTCCGAGCTCGCCCAGGACCCGGCGCTGCGCGCGGAGGTCCAGGACGCGGTGAACCTGGCCAACGCCACCGTCTCGCGCACCGAGGCGATTAAGAAGTTCCGCATCCTGGATCGCGACCTGTCGGAGCAGCACGACGAGATGACCCCGACGATGAAGGTCAAGCGCAACGTGGTGTTCCAGCGTTTCCAGGACGACATTGACAAGCTGTATCAGCGCTAGTTCGGCGCGCCTTCCTTTCACGCGCGCGGCTGTGGCATAGCATGCCAATTTGTCACTTCCCACAGGCGTTTCCAAGGAGGGCTCGCGATGCACAAGACTGCCGCCGTGCTGCGGCACCGCGAGCTCACGCAGGAGATTTACAACATCGGCGACGAGGTGGCGGAGTACACCGAGCACCTCGCCGAGGCCATCGCGGATTACGACGGCGAGCTCACCGAGGACTGCCTCGCCGAGTTCGTTGAGATCGTCGACGACGCCCGCCAGGACGCCCGCCGCGTCGTCGCGGAGCTGATCGGCCTGCGCCAGGCGCTGACCTCCGGCCGCGCCGCCGGCCACCTGTCCGCGGGAGCGAAGCCGGAGGAGCGCATTCCGGAGCCCGAGCTTCTCGACGCCTCCGGCCTGAACGACCTCTTCCCCTTACAAGCCCCGTTTTCGGTGCAGACCATGCAGGACGCGCTGACCGGACGCACCGACTTGGTGGTGCAGCACTTGGGCGAGATCGTGTCGTACTGCCTGGAGCAGACCGACATGGTCGCCCGCGAACTCGGCGTGGTCTCGCTGCCGCAGATGTACGCCCGTGTCGGCGAGATCGTCGAGGAGGCCGTGGTGGGCTGGGTGGAGACCGTCTGCCTGGACCACCCGGCGTTCGTGCGCACCATGCGCGGGTCCAACCCGCCGGAGTTTTTGGAGGAGCGCGCCCGCATCGACCGGATCGTGGCCAAGGTCGCCGCGAAGCGTTCCCGCCGCGGCGCCTAGCCTTAAGGCCATGGATTCATTCGGCGTCTACGTCCACGTCCCGTTTTGCGCCACGCGCTGCGGGTACTGCGACTTCAACACCTACACACCCACCGAGGTGGACTCCTCCCACGCCCAGTACTTGGACGCCCTGGAGCGCGAGTTGGAGCTCGCCGCCGCCCGCGGCCTGCCCAAAGCCGACACGGTGTTCGTCGGCGGCGGCACCCCGAGCCTCCTCGGCGCAGACGGCCTCGCCCGCATCCTCGCCGCCGTCCGCTACACCTTCGGCCTGAACCCCGGCGCGGAGGTGACCACCGAGTCCAACCCGGAATCCACCAGCCCCGACTACTTCACCGGGCTGCTGGACGCCGGCTTCACCCGCGTCTCGCTGGGCATGCAGTCCGCCTCCACGCCGGTGCTCAAGGTGCTGGACCGCCAGCACACCCCGGGCCGCGCCGTCGCCGCCGCCCGCGAGGCACGCACCGCCGGCTTCAAACACGTCAACCTGGACATGATCTACGGCACGCCCACCGAAACCGACGACGACGTCCGCCGCACCCTCGACGCCATCCTGGACACGGACGTCGACCACGTCAGCGCGTATTCGCTCATCGTCGAAGACGGCACCGCCATGGCCCGCAAGATCCGCCGCGGCGAACTGCCCGCGCCCAAGGAGGACGTCTACGCGGACCGCTACGAGATCATCGCCGACACGCTCGCCGCCCACGGCTACGACTGGTACGAGGTCTCCAACTGGGCCAAACCCGGAGGAGAGTGCCGCCACAACCTCATCTACTGGCGCAACCAGCAGTGGTGGGGTGCGGGCCCGGGCGCGCACAGCTTCATCGGCGCTGAGCGTTTCTTCAACGTCAAGCGCCCCGAGCGATATGCGCAGTTGCTTGCCGACGCCACGCTGCCCATCCAGGACCGCGAAACCATCACCGACGAAGAAGCCCACACCGAGGCCGTCATGCTCGGCCTGCGGCTGAAGGAAGGGATCCCGTCGGGGTGGATCGGGGCGGGGGCGCAGGATGTCGTCGATAGGCATGTGCGCGCGGGGCTGCTTGAGAATAGCGACAGGCTGCGGCTGACCGACAAAGGGCGGCTGCTTGCAGACGGCATCATCACCGATATCCTGGCAGCCGAGTAAGGAGGCGTAATGGGTACTGCGGACCAGCGGCGCCAAGCGGTGCTGCGCGCGATCGTGGCGGACTACATTGCAAGCCAGGAGCCGGTGGGGTCGAAATCCCTGGTGGAGCGGCACAAGATGGGGGTGTCGTCCGCGACGGTGCGCAACGACATGGCGGTGCTGGAGCAGCAGGGCTACATCTCGCAGACCCACGCCTCGTCGGGCCGCATCCCCACCGAGGCGGGCTACCGCGCGTTCGTGGACGCGCTGCACGACGTCAAGCCGTTGAGCGCCGCCGAGCGCCACGCCATTTTGGACTTTTTGGAAAACGGCGTGGATTTGGAGGACGTGCTGCGCCGCTCCGTGCAGCTGCTCGCGCAGCTGACCAACCAGGCGGCGGTGGTGCAGCTGCCCACGCTGACCATTTCGCGCGTGAAGCACTGCGAGGTGGTGGAGCTCACCCCAACAAGGCTGCTGCTCGTGCTGATCACCGACGCGGGGCGCGTGGACCAGCGCAACGTGGAGCTTTCGGCGCCGATCGGGCCGGAGGGGGTGCGGCTATTGCGCGACCTGCTCAACGAGGCCCTGGTGGGCCAAACCATGCGCGACGCCTCCGATGCGCTTTCTCGCTTATCGACGAAAGCTCCGCCCCACCTCGCCGACCCCACCTCACGCGCCGCAGAAGTGCTGATCACCACGCTGGTGGACGCGGCGCCGGACCGGCTGATCATTGCGGGCTCGTCGAACCTGGTCGTGCCGTCGGGAGGCTTGCAGGGCGTCATCGACGCGCTTGAGCAGCAGGTGGTGGTGCTGAAACTGCTGGCCGGCGCGCAGGAACTCGAGCGGGTCAGCGTGCGCATCGGGCGCGAAAACGAGGACGAGGAATTTTCGCACGCCTCGATTGTTACAACAGCGTACGGTTCGGGCGACGAGGCACTCGGCGGCCTCGGGGTAGTGGGTCCGACCCACATGGACTACCCCGGTACCATGCAAAAGGTTGCCACCGTGGCCCGCTACATCAGCCGCATCCTGCGGGGCGAATAGAAGGGAAGATATGGCTCGCGATTACTACGGCATCCTCGGCGTGGACCAGGAAGCCACCGAGCAGGAGATTAAGAAGGCGTACCGCAAGCTGGCGCGCAAGTACCACCCGGACGTCAACCCGTCCGAGGAGGCGGCCGAGAAGTTCGCCGAGATCGCCGCAGCCCAGGAGGTGCTGCTGGATCCGCAGAAGCGCGCGATCGTGGACCGCGGCGGCGACCCGATGGAGGCCGGCGGCGGTATGGGTGGCGCGGCCGGTTTCGGCGGCGGGGGACTCGGCGACATCTTCGAGGCGTTCTTCGGCGGTGGAGGCACCCGCCAGCCGCGCTCGCGCGTGCAGCCGGGCAACGACGCGCTGCTGCGCACCGCCATCACCCTGGAAGAGGCGTTCGCCGGCACGAAGAAGGACGTCACCGTGGACACCGCTGTGCTGTGCGACAAGTGCCACGGCACCGGGTCGAAGACCGAGGCGAAGCCGGTGCCCTGCGGCACCTGCGGCGGCGCCGGCCAGGTCCAGGAGATGCAGCAGTCGTTTTTGGGCAACGTCATGACCACCCGCGAGTGCCCCACCTGCCACGGCTACGGCGAGGTGATCAAGGACCCGTGCACCCAGTGCGCCGGCGACGGCCGCGTGCGCGCCACCCGCGACCTGACCGTGAACATCCCGGCCGGCATCAACTCCGGCATGCGCATCCGCATGGCGGACCAGGGCGAGGTCGGCCACGGCGGCGGCCCCGCCGGAGACCTGTACGTTGAGGTGCAGGTGCAGCCGCACCCGGTGTTCGTGCGCGAGAACAACGACCTGCACGTGCGCCTGACCGTGCCGATGTACGACGCCGCGCTCGGCACCGAGCTGACCGTGGACAACCTCGCCGGCGAGCAAACCGTCATCGAGGTGCCCGGCGGCACCCAGCCCGGCGACACCATCCACTTGCAAGGCGAGGGCATGCCGCGGCTGCGCGCCGAGGGCGCCGGCGACATGATCGCCCACGTGCAGGTCACCGTGCCCACCGCCCTGACCAACGACGAGCGCGCCGCCCTGCAAGATCTGCGCGACGGCCACCCGGACAACCCGCAAGTCCACGTGGAGTCCGACGAGCACGGCGAGGGCTTCTTCTCCCGCATGCGCGACCGCTTCCGCCGATGAGCCTGCCGTACTTCCTCTCCGACGACCCCGCCGCCGGCACGCTCACCGGCGCGGAGGCAAAGCACGCCCACGTCAAGCGCATCCAACCCGGCGAGCGCATCATGCTTGTCGACGGCCAAGGGTCCACCGCGCTCACCCGCGTCACGTCGGTGGGGGCTGGTCGGGTTGACGGAGTCGTCGAGAAGCAAGAGTTCGTGCCGCAGCCCACGCCGCGCGTGACGGTGGTGCAGGCGGTGCCGAAGGGCGAGCGCGCCGAGCTCGCCGTGGACCTGGCGGTGCAGGCCGGAGCAGATGCGATTGTGCCGTGGATTTCGCACCGCACGATCGCGCGGTGGCCGGCGAACAAGCAGGCCAAGCAGGTGGAGAAGTGGCGCGCGCAGGCGCTGTCCAGCGCGAAGCAGGCGCGGCGGGCGTGGGTGCCGGAGGTGCGCGAGCCGGTGACGACGAACCAGCTGTCCGAGTTGCTGCACGACGCGGGGAACGCGCTGGTGCTGCACGAGGACGCCACCGACTCCATCCGCGACGTCGAATTCGGCGAGGACGTGTGGCTGATCGTCGGGCCGGAGGGCGGCATCGGCGACGACGAACTGGAAATCCTCGGCGCGCGCCCGGTCAAGCTCGGGCCCGAGGTGCTGCGCACCGCCTCGGCGGCGTTTGCGGGGCTTTGCGCCATCGGGGCGTTGACCTCCCGCTGGTAGGGTTGGTCCCCATGGAAGAAATGGTGACGCGCAAGGTCGAACTCGACTCGGCGTACGCACAGTCCGTCCTGGGGATCAACGACGAGAACCTGCGGGTCTTGGAGGACCAGCTCGGGGTGGGCTTCCACGCCCGCGGCACCGAGCTGACCGTCAAAGGGCACGCGGAGCAGGCGGCGCACGCGCTGCGCGTCGTCGAGGAGCTTGAGTCTATGGCGCGCCGCGGCGTGCCACTGGGGGCGGACACGGTGATCCAGGCGGTGCGCATCATGGAGGCCGAGGCCCCCGGTGCCGTCGCGGACATCCTCGGCGAGGAGATCATTTCGCGCCGCGGCAAGGTTATCCGCCCGAAGACGGCCGGGCAGCGCGCGTACGTCGATGCGATCGACGACAACACCATCACCTTCGGCATCGGCCCCGCCGGTTCTGGCAAGACGTACCTCGCGGTGGCGAAGGCGGTCCAGGCGCTGCAGAACAAAGAGGTCAAGCGCATCATCCTGACCCGCCCGGCGGTGGAGGCGGGGGAGAAGCTCGGCTTTTTGCCCGGCACGCTCTCGGACAAGATCGACCCGTACCTGCGCCCGTTGTACGACTCGTTGCGCGACATGATGGACCCGGAGGCGATTCCGAAGCTCATCGAGGCCGGCATCATCGAGGTCGCGCCCCTGGCCTACATGCGCGGACGCACCCTGTCGGACGCTTTTGTCATCCTGGATGAGGCACAGAACACCACCGGCGCGCAGATGAAGATGTTCCTCACCCGCCTCGGCTTCGGTTCGAAGATGGTGGTCACGGGTGATACGTCCCAGGTGGATTTGCCGCGCGGCACCGTCTCTGGCCTGCGCGTGGCGCGGCGCATCCTCGCGGACATCGACGACATTTCGTTCCAGGAGCTCGGCGCCGGCGACGTGGTGCGCCACCATCTGATTTCGCGCATCGTCGCAGCGTACGACCGCCACGACGCGCAGAACGCCCTGCGCTACGAGAAGCGTCAGCAGGCGATCGAGGCCGAGCGGGAAGCGGAGGCGAACCAGTGAGCATTGAAGTTTTGAATGAGTCCGGCGAGGCGGAGGTCAATGAGCAAATGCTTATCGACGTCGCGTCGTTCGCCATGCGCTCCATGGACGTCCACCCTGAAACCGAAGCCACCATCACGCTCGTGGACGAGCCCACGATGGCCGATCTGCACGTGCGCTGGATGGACCTGGAAGGCCCCACGGACGTGATGAGCTTTCCCATGGACGAGCTGACCCCCGGCGGTGGCCGCCCCGACGCGGACATGCCGGGCCCGGCGATGCTCGGCGACATCATCCTGTGCCCGGCCTACGACCGCAAGCAGGCCGAGATGGCCGGCCACGACCTGGCGCACGAGATGGCGCTGCTCACCGTCCACGGCGTGCTGCACCTGCTCGGCTACGACCACATCGAGCCGAAAGACGAGCGCGAAATGTTCGCCCTGCAAAACGAGATCCTGGCGGACTGGTACGACGACCTGGCCCGCCGCGGCGTGGAGTACCAGCCGAAGCCGACCGGCGCGCACGCCTTCCCCTCGGCCGCGGACCGCGACGAGCTGGACAAGCTGATGAAGGGCATCGAGTGACGCTCACCTTCGTCTACGCGGCCGTCACCGTCGCCGCGCTGCTACTGTCCGGCCTGCTCGGCTCCATCGAGTCCGCGCTCGCCCCGATCTCCCGCGCCCGCGTCGAGGGCATGGTCAAAGACGACACCCCGGGCGCTGCGGCGCTGCTGCGGGTGGTCAACCACCGCGCGAACCACGTCAACACGCTCGTGCTGGTGCGGACGGTCTTGGACGTTCTCGCGTCCGTGACCGCGGCGATGCTCGCGATGGATCTGCTCGACTCCGACGGGTGGGCGATTGCGGTAGCGGTGATCGTCGTCACGCTGCTGCAATTTTCCATCGTCGGGGTGTTCGCGCGCACCGCGGGCAAGCGCAACCCCTACACCATCTCGCTCAAGGCGGCGCAGGGCTTGGGGGTGTTCCAGGTGGTGCTCGGGCCCGTCGCGAAGCTGTTGATTTGGGTTGGCAACCTGTTCCACCCCGGCGAGGACTTCCGCGACGGCCCCTACGCCACCGAGATCGAGCTGCGCGAGATGGTCGAGGTCGCGCAGGAAAAGGGCGTGGTGGAAACCACCGAGGGCCGCATGATCCAAAACATCTTCGACCTCGCGTCCAACTACGCGCGCCAGGTCATGGTGCCGCGGCCCGAGATGGTGTGGATCGAAGGCGAGAAAACCGCCCGCCAGGCCACCGCGCTGATGGTGCGCTCCGGGCATTCGCGCGTGCCGGTGATCGGCGAGAGCGTCGACGAGATCGTCGGCATCGCGTACCTGAAGGACATGTTCGACGACCGAGGCACCCCGCTCGACCCGAAGACCCCGATCACCGACTTCATGCGCGAGCCGCTGTTCATCCCGGACTCGAAGCCGCTGGATGTGCTGCTCAAGGAGATGCAGCAGGCGAACACGCACATCGCCATGCTTATCGACGAATACGGCACCGTCGCCGGCCTCCTCACCATGGAGGACCTGCTGGAAGAAATCGTCGGCGAAATCACCGACGAATACGACGAGGACGAGGAAGCCCCTGTCACCGAAGTGGAGCCGCGCGTGTTCCGCGTCCAGGCGCGCCTGCCGTTGGATGATCTGGTGGATTACCTCGCCGACAACCTGGACTACGAGCTGGAGTACGCCGAGGACGTCACCGACAACGTCGACACGGTGGCGGGGCTGTTGTCCTACGAGCTGGGGCGCGTGCCGCTGCCCGGCGCATCAATTCTTCGCGACGGGGTGCGCTACACCGCCGAGGGCGGGCGCGACCGCCGCGGCCGGGTGAAGACCCGCACGGTGCTGGTGTCCGTCGCCGAGCCAGTGGAGCCGCTGCCCGGCGATTAGTCTTTTTTTCGGTAGAATAGTACGCGTAAGCAGGTTTTTCACCGAGAGGAGCTTCACATGCGCGCTGTACGTTACTACGGCCAGAAGGACATCCGCGTCGAGGACATCGACGCCCCGGAAGCAGGCAAGGGCGAGGTACTCATCGACATCGCCTGGTGCGGCATCTGCGGCACCGACCTCCACGAGTACCTGGAAGGCCCCATCTTCTGCCCGAAGCCGGGCCCCCCGCACCCGATTACCGGCGAGGAGCCGCCGGTCACGCTCGGCCACGAGTTCTCCGGCGTCGTCGCCGCGCTGGGCGAGGGTGTGGACGATCTTGAGGTCGGCCAGCATGTCGTCGTCGAGCCGTACGTGCTTCCCGACGATGTCGACCCCAAGGAGCCGGGCCCGTACAACCTCCACCCGGACGTGAACTTCATCGGTCTTGCCGGCGGTGGCGGCGGCCTGTCCGAGAAGATCGCGGTGCAGCGTCGCTGGGTCCACCCGATCAACAACGACGTGCCGCTGGACGAGGCCGCGCTCATCGAGCCGCTGTCCGTCGCCCACCACGCCTTCGTCGCCTCCGAGGCGAAGGAGGGCGACGTGGCGCTGATCGGCGGAGCTGGCCCGATCGGCGTGCTCACGGCTGCCGTCGCTAAGGCATACGGCTGCACCGTGATCGTCTCCGAGCTGTCCGAGCTGCGCCGCCAGAAGGCCCTCGACGCCGGCGTCGCCGACCACGCCATCGACCCGTCCAAGCAGGACCTGAAGGAAGAAATCCAGAAGATCACCGACGGCAAGGGCGTCGATGTCGCCTTCGAGTGCACCTCCGTCAACGTCGTGCTCGACCAGCTCGTCGATTGCCTGAAGCTCAAGGGCACCCTAGTCGTCGAGTCCATCTGGTCCAAGAAGGCCGAGCTGGACATCCACGCCGTGGTGATGAAGGAGCTGACCATCCGCGGCATCATCGGCTACGCCCACGACCACGAGCAGACCATCAAGCTCGTCGAGGAGGGCAAGGTCGACCTCAAGCCGTTCATCACCGGCAAGATCGGCTTCGACGGTGTCGTCGACGAGGGCTTCGACACCCTGATCAACCGTAACGAGACCGCCGTGAAGATCCTGGTGTCGCCAGAACTCTAACGGGGAGCTCTAAAATGCTCGTATGAGCAACATTCTCTCCATCCAGTCCGCTGTCGCGTATGGCCATGTCGGCAACTCGGCAGCGGTCTTTCCTTTGCAGCGCATCGGCCACGAGGTGTGGCCGGTGTACACCGTGAACTACTCCAACCACACCGGCTACGGCGCGTGGGGCGGGCCGATCATCCCTGCCGACGACGTCGCCGCGGTGCTGGGCGGCATCCGCGACCGTGGCGCCTTTTCGCTCATCGACGGCATCCTCACCGGCTACCAGGCATCCCCCGAAATCGCCGACGTGATCGTCGGCACCGTGCGCGACATCAAGGCGGAGAACCCGGACGCGCTCTACACATGCGACCCGGTGATGGGGTCGGCGACATCCGGCTGCTTCGTCGCCGACACTATCCCGCCGCTGTTCCGCTCGACGATCGTGCCGGCAGCGGACATCATCACCCCGAACCAGTTCGAGCTGGGGTATCTGACCGAGCGCGACGTCACCGACCTCGATTCCACCCTGGCCGCCGTGGACGCCGCCCGCGAGATGGGCCCGTCCACCGTGCTGGTCACCTCGGTGCAACGCCCGGAGACGCCGGAGGACGCGATCGAGATGATCGCCGTCGACGATAACGGTAAGTGGATCGTGCGCACCCCGCGCCTGCCGTTCAAGCGCAACGGCTCCGGCGATGTCACCGCCGCGCTGTTCACCGGCCACTACCTGCGCGCCCGCGACGCGAAGGACGCCCTGGCCAAGACGGCCTCCTCGGTCTACGACCTGCTGCGCGTCACCCTTGAGGCAGACTCCCAGGAGCTCCAGCTCGTCGAGGCGCAGGAGTTCTACGCCAACCCGCAGCTCCAATTCGAGGTCGAGGCCCTCTAGCCGTTTTTGGGCATGCCGATGGGCCCGCCCTTTTGGGGCGGGTTTTTGGTGTGTGTGGTTAGTCGAAGAGCAGCTCCATCGCCCCTGGGGTGGTCATGGGGACTGTGGTGCCGTTGGGTGCGACCCAGTGGATTCTCGCGTTCGGGTTGTCGATGTAGCCGAACGGGCCTT
>NZ_KV788382.1 GCF_001807265.1 Corynebacterium sp. HMSC05H05 | reverse complement strand
GCTTCGAGGGCGTCGTGTTGTTTGCGGGTGAACTGGGTCGGGCCGAAGTAGGTGTGGTGCACCCGCGCCAGGTCGCGCACGCGCCCGGTGGACAGGCCGGCGGCCATGGCTACGTCGCGGTCGAAGTCGGCGAGCACGGCTACGCCTGCTGAAACGAAGTCGGTGAAGTTCATGGCCCGAAAGTTATGGCCGCGTAACCCCCAACACCAGACCCTGCCCGAATTGTGGATAACTTAACCTGAGAAATTCACAAAGCGCAGTTCACAGGGCCAAATTTAAATCTACGTCAACCCCTTCGACGCGGCCGCGGGAGGTGAACTGCCACACTGTGGGCGTCGGAAAGCTGACCGGGCGCGGCCACTCCCCCACGTCTAAAGGCGACGAAACGTCAACCACCGGGTTCGCACCCCACTGCGCCAACCACAGCGCGCCGAACTCGGCCACGTCCGCGAACAGCATGTACCGCCGCCAGTACCAGGCGTTCGTGTAGACCCCGGCTACTTCGACGCCTGCGGAGGTGAAGGTGTGGTGGGCGGAGCGGACGTCGAGAAGCGAAAGCCCCGCGGGGGACTCGACGTCGAGCCACATGGGCAAGCGGCGGCCCTCGAGAACCTCAAGAGAGGCCTCAACCTGCTCCGCAATGGTGGTCCCTTCGGACGGGGCGCGCAGGAAGTGGTACGCCGCGGTCGCGAACGGGGCGAACGACGAAAACGCGGCGTCCTGGTACGTGCCGTCGGTGGTGCGGGCGATGACGAAGTCGAAGCGGGAAACGTCGAGCCCGGCCTGGTGCTCCGAGACGTCGACGCCGAGTCTCACCGCTTGGTCAGCCCCATGCGCGGCGCGAAGCTGCCCGGGTGGCGGCGCTGCGCGGCGGCGTCGGCGATGGCCAGGCGCCACTTCGGGTCGCGCACCGGCATCTGGGAGATGGGGAACCAGCCGGCTTCGATGTTCTCGTCGTCGCCGACCACGGGTTCGACGGTGGGGTCGAGCGGTTCGCAGCGCAGTTGCACCGTCATGTAGCTGGCCTTGTCCCCGTTCGCGTGGGTGACGGGCCCGTGCGCGCCGACACCCAAAATCGCCGCGGCGGTGACCCGCACGCCGGTTTCCTCCAGCACCTCCCTCACGGCGGCGACGTGCGGCTCCTCGCCCGGGTCCGCGATGCCGGTCACAGGCGTCCACTCACTGTTGTCGGCGCGGCGCACCAGCAGCACTTCGGGGACGGCCCACGGCGATGCAACGGTGGCGTCGCGAAGCACGACGGCGCACACGGCAGGCACCCACATCAGGTCGGTGCCGATCTTCTTGCGGGTTTCCACGATGAACTCCGGGATAGGCATGGTGGCAAGTGTACAATCCCTGAAGTTATGAGCACCGCCGTTTCCGACACGCAGCCCTGGGTCAGACGCGTCCCCGCGCCCCTGTTCGTCGCGGTGTACGGCGCGCTGGTCATCCTGGTGGTTTTCGGGGTGGCGATGGCGGCGAGCCGCACCACGGCGAGCACCCCGGAGGACGCGGAGCTGCCGCAGCCGGAGCGTCCGTTCAACCCGGCGCCGGCGGACCCGGGCAACGTCGCGGCGAGCATCCGCCCCCACCTGATCGAGAATGTGCGCGTGGGCGAGACGAACACGGGCGCGATGATGCGCGGCGACGTGGTGGTCGGAGCCCTCGACGACTCCACCGAGATTGCGGGCCACCTGTCGCGTCTGCTGGAGCAGAATTGTTTGGATACGGTGACGTTGACGTCGAAAAGCGGGATGCGCTTTAACTTCTGGGGCTTTTGCTTCTCGACGCTTCCTCCGGAGACCCTCGCCCAGTACATCGATTTCGGCGTGGCTGAGGGCGCCGATTCCGTGTCGTTTATTGATTACGCCTCGCACAACCACTTCCGCGTAATCACCCTGAACTGGATGGACGTGGACGACGCCGATGCACTGTCCGAGCGCTGGCTCGAGGTGGAGCGCCCCGACGAGATCGACCGCGTGACGTTCAACGGCTACACCGACGACGAGGTCGTGGTGGTGGACAACGACAAGGAAACCGGCGAGCACCTCAAGCGCTGGCCGCTGCTTGCCGACCCGGTCACCAGCGCCGGGGAATGAATTCCGCGTCCGGCACAGCGTGGCGGATCACGGCCATGACCTGCTTGACGTTGGAGTAGCTCATCAGGTGCGGGTCCTCCATGCCCTCGTAGCACTCCTCCCCCGCACGGCCGGCCTCGGTGCCGGAGACGACGCCGATGACGGTGGCGCGGCCGTTGACGTCCGCGAATACTGGCCCGCCCGAGTCGCCCGAGGCGGCGCACACGGCGGCGATGTCGCCGAAGGTTTCGTCCTCCACGCCGGGGTCGAGGTTGACTATCTGCACCCGCTCGGTGGCCTCGAAGGTGCCGCAGGTGTAGCCGGTGGTCGCACCCGTTTTGCATAGCTTCTCGACGGGCCCAAGGCCCTCCCCGATCCCAGTCGGAATCGGCGCACCGACCACATCCATGAACCGGTCCGGATCCGTGATCTCGATGATGCCGACGTCCGCGCCCTCCGTCTCCGGGGTGTGCTGGGAGTACAGCCCGGAGAAGATGAAGTGGCCGACCTCGGAGGCGTAGTCGAACGCCGTGGAGGCGTTGGTGGGCCACACCAGGTCGCCCTCGCGGCCGCAGTGGCCGGCGGTCACCGCATACGCACGGCCGTCCTTGCCGGTGAACGAGAACGCCGCGGTGCACGACTGCGCCGTGAAGTGCTCCCCGGGCGCCGGGCGGTGGTCCGTGGTCTGGATCTTCGTGCCCGGCGCCCATGGGGCGAACGCGGGCACCAGCACGTTGTTGTCGTTGGCCGGCGCGGGAGCGGCGTCGTCAGGCGTTTGCACCTCGGACAGCGCCTCGCGCTCCTCCACGGTGCCGGTGGGGACCTTCGACGCGTTTAAGCCCAGCCACACCACGATGCCCACGACCATCGCCGTGGCGACGATCACGGTGATCCACCCGCCCGTTTGCAGCCCGCTGCGGCGCGCGCGGGCCGTGGAGCCGGGCTGTTGCGCCGGCATGTCCGGGAACTTCAGCGGGTGCTGCGGGTACTGCGACGGGGGCTCGCCCGGCATGTCCGGGAAGCGCCACTGCGGGCCCTGCTCGGGCTGGTAGCGCGTCGCTGAGCTGGGCCGGTTCGGCTGGTTACTCGGAGGCGTCAACCGCCGAGCCCTCGTCGCCGTCCTGCTCCTTTTCTTCGGCCATGATCTTCATGTCCCGAATGAACTTCTCCGGGTCGAAGTCGGTGTAGTGCTCCGGGCCTGCGAACTGCTCCTGTGCCATGTGCGCGCACTCCTTTGTGGATTGACGACGGTGTGCCCTAGACGTTAGTGCCCTCGATAGCCTCGGCGATAAACGCCTTGACGGCCTCGGCGTCGTTGGGCAGGTCGGTCACGTGGCGCTCGGCGCCCATGATGCCCGCGAAGCGCTCCGGCACCTCCGGGGCCTTTCCGATGGCCTCAGCGATGGTGTCGGCGAACTTCACCGGCAGCGCCGTCTCCAGCACCACGATCGGGGTGTCCACCTCGCCGGCGAGCTGCTCGGCCACGTGCACGCCGTCGGCGGTGTGCGGGTCCACCAGCACACCGAACTCGTCGTTCACGCGCTTGATGGTGGCCACGCGGTCGGCGTGAGTGGAGGTGCCGGAGGCGAAGCCGAACTCGCCGCGGATGCGCTCCATCACCTCTGGCCCACCCAGGTCGGTGGCAGCGAAGCCGCCGTTTTTCACCTTGTTGGCGAACAGCTCGGCGGTGAGGTCGGAGTTGCGCAGCGTGGCGTCGAAAAGCATCCGCTCAAAGTTGGACGCCTTGGAGATGTCCATGGACGGCGACGACGTCGCGTGAGTCTCTGCGGCGGAACGGGGGCGGTACTCGCCGTTTGCGAAGAAGTCGTGGAGCACGTCGTTTTCGTTCGTCGCGACGACGAGGCGGTCGATGGGCAGGCCCATCTGCTTCGCGATATGCCCCGCGCACACGTTGCCGAAGTTGCCGGTGGGCACGCAGAACGAGACGCGCTCGTCGTTGGTCTCGGTGACCTTCAGGTAGGTGGCGATGTAGTACACCACTTGCGCAAGCAGGCGTGCGAAGTTGATGGAGTTCACCGCGCCGATGGAGTACTTCGACTTGAACGCCGCGTCCGCGCTGACAGCCTTGACCACGTCCTGGCAGTCGTCGAACACGCCGTCAAGGGCGATGTTGAAGATGTTCGGATCGTCCAGGCCGAACATCTGCGCCTGCTGGAACGGGGTCATACGCCCGGCCGGGGTGAGCATGAACACCCGGATGCCGTCGCGCCCGCGCATCGCGTACTCGGCCGACGACCCAGTGTCGCCCGAGGTCGCGCCCAGAATGTTGATCTCCTCGCCGCGGCGGGCCAGCTCGTACTCGAACAGCTCGCCGAGCAGCTGCATCGCCATGTCCTTGAACGCCGCAGTCGGGCCCTCGGACAGGTGGCCGATGTGCAGCGTGTCATTCAGGCGGGTCACCGGGACGATTTCCTCGTCGGCGAAGACGGGCGTGCGGTACGCCCGGCGCGCGATCGCCTCGAGGTCCGCCTCGGGAATGTCGTCGACGTAGAGCTTCAGTACTTCGGCGGCGAGGGCTGCGTAGCCGTCGTGAAGCAAAAGCTCGCGCCACTGATCCAGGAGCTCATTGCTTATGGACGGGTACACCGCCGGCATGAAAAGTCCGCCGTCGGGGCTTAAGCCTGTGAGCAGGATGTCTGTGAAGGAGCGCGGCTGCGCCGATGCGTCGCGAGTTGAGATGTAGTCCACCCCGCGAAGTCTACGGCATGGGCCCCTCTGCCCGGCCTGATCCGGGGATTTACTTACAACCGCGGAGGGCGACTAGTGCTTGTAAACGGAAGATCGGTGGCCAATGTCGATCAGCATAATCAGGACTTTGTCGTCCACGATGTCTGCGATGATTCGGTAGTCCCCCACCCGCCAGCGCCACAACCCCCGTTTGGTGCCCACCAGAGCTTTGCCGCTTCCCCGTGGGTCGGAAGCGGCTCGAAGTCGGTGGAGAAAACTTTGAATCCGTTTCTGCTCGCCTCGGTCGAGTTTGCGAAACGATTTCGCTGCACGTGGCGAAAATTCAATCCGCCAATCCGAGCTCATTCTCTAGCTCCTCGAGGGAGATGGTTGGAAGCTCGCCACGCCGAATCGCGTCGGCTTCCGCTTCAAGCACGTCGACGTACTCCAGCTCCGCGAGGTGCGCACTCAGCGCTTCGCGCACGTAATAAGAGGCTGGGCGGCCCGTGCGCCGGGCAAGCGCGTCCAATCGCCTCTTCTGGTCTTCGTCTACGCGAAGACTGATTACTGATCCGCTCATGTGAATATTTTTACACTCGATTGACCAGCAGCGGAAGCCCCTACCGGCGGGGCGGTTCCTGTCGACCGGTCAAAATATCCACCACCGAGCGAATCGCGGCGTCGCCGAGCGGCGGCACGGTGCGCTCCTTCTCGGGCGCCTGCTCGCGCGCGGGCGTGCGGGTAGTCGGCTCGACGGTGATGCTCAGCGTCTCGCCGTCGAGCTCCAGCCCGGTCTTGGGGTCGACGCCGGCCACGCGCGCGGCGTCCACCAGCGCAACCAGGTCTGCGAAGGTGGCGTTGTTCAGGTCGATGGTCATGTTCACTGCCATGGGTTCGAGCATATTGCCTATCGACGCCACTCCGCCTCCCGCCCTAGTCGAACTCGAGCGACGGCACCTCGCCCCAGAACGCCTCCTCCACCACCTGGTGGGCGTGGCGGGTGATGCGCAGGTAGTCCTCCAGGAACTCCTGCTGGTCGTCGGGGTCGTAGCCGGCGGAGCCCGCCACCTGCGCGAGCTGCGGGCCCGGCGCGGGCAGCTGGTCGGTGCGTTTGCCGGCGACGAGCACGATGGCGTTACGGGCGCGGGTGGCGGTGAGCCACGCGGTGCGCAGCACTTCGGCGTGCGAGCCGCGGATGACGGACGGGTCGTCGAGCTCGGCGAGGAAGTCCAGCGCGTCCAGGGTGGAGGGAGTGCGCAGCTCCTCGTGGGTGTGGGCGTGCTGCATGGTGAGAAGCTGTACGGTCCACTCGACGTCGGCGAGCGCGCCGCGGCCGAGCTTGGTGTGGGTGGCGCGGTCGGCGCCGCGGGGCAGGCGCTCGTTGTCGACGCGGGCCTTGATGCGGCGGATCTCGCGGATGTCGGAAGGCTTAGCCCCGCCGGCCGGGTAGCGGAAGGCGTCGATGGCCTCCAGGAATGCGTCGCCCACGCCGCGGTCGCCGGCGACGACGGCCGCGCGCAGCAGCGCCTGGCGCTCCCAGACCTCGCCCCACTCGCGGTAGTAGCGCTCGTAGCTGGCGATGGTGCGCACCACCGGGCCGGAGCGTCCCTCGGGGCGCAGGCCCAGGTCCACCTCAAGCGGCGGGTCGCCGGAGGGTTTGGACAGGCGGGCGCGCATCTGGTCGACGATCTTCGCCGCCCAAGCAACAGCGCCTGCTTCGTCGGCCTCATCGCTCGGCTCGGCGACGATCATCACGTCGGCATCTGAGCCGTAGCCAAGTTCGGCGCCGCCGAGGCGGCCCATGCCGATGACGGCGATGCGGGCCGGAGGTTCGTCGTGAGGCGAAGAAGCGAGATCGGCGTGCACCTCGGCGCGAAGCGCGGCCTCGAGCACAGCCTCCCACACGTAGGTCAGCTCGAGGCAGACCTGGCGCGGCTCCATCAGGCCGAGCAGGTCGGCGGACGCGATGCGGGCGAGCTCCGCGCGGCGCAGGGAGCGCGCCACGGCGACGGCCTTGTCGGGGTCCGCCTGATGGCGCTTGGCGGAGGCGAGGATGGCTTTGTGGACTTGGTCGGGGGCGGCGTCGAGGAGCCGGGGCCCGTTGGAGCCGTCGCCGAGCAGTTTGACCACATCTGGCGCGGAGATGATGAGGTCGGAGGCGTACGGCGAAGTGCCCAGGATGTGCATGAGGCGTTGCGACGCCACGCCCTCGTCGCGCAGCATGCGGAGGAACCAGCTGCGGTCGACGGCGGCGTCCGAAAGCTTGCGGTAATTCAAAAGCCCCTGGCCGGGGTCCGCGGTATCCGCGAGCCAGTGCATCAGCGACGGCAGCAGGATCGCCTGCAGCTTGGCCTTGCGCGAGGTGCCCTTGACCAGCGCGGAGAGATGGTCGAAGGCGCGCGCCGGGTGGCGGTAGCCGAGCGCGGCGAGCTGGGCCTTCACCGCGTCCGCGGACAGGGTGGCCTCGCCGACGGTCATGTCTGCCACAGCACCCAGCAGCGGGCGGTAGAACAGGCGCTCGTGCAGGTCGGAAACGTCGCGGCGCACGCGCTTGAGCTCGCGGTACATCGCGTCGGGGGCGGAGCCGCGGTGGTTGGCGGTGAAGCCTGCGGCGCGGGCGAGCCAGCGGTTGCGTTTCTCGTCGTCCGGCTCGGGCAGCTGGTGGGTGCGCTTGAAGCGCTGCAGCTGCAGGCGGTGCTCGAGCAGGCGCAGGAACTCGTAGGCCTCGGTGAGCACGCGCGCGTCTTCGCGCCCGACGTAACCGGCCTTGGCCAGGGCAGCGAGTGCCTCGAGGGTGTTGCGGGCGCGCAGCGTGTCGTCGATGCGCCCGTGCACGAGTTGCAGCAGCTGCACGGCGAACTCGACGTCGCGAAGCCCGCCGGGGCCGAGTTTCAGCTCGCGGCGCCGCACGTCCGCCGGCACGTTCTCCAGCACGCGCCGGCGCATGGCTTGGACGTCCTCGACAAAGCTGTCGCGCTGGGAGGCCTCCCACACCAGCGGCGCGATCGCCTCGGAATAGGCCCGCCCCAAATCCATGGAACCGGTCTGCGGCCGTGCCTTCAGCAGCGCCTGGAACTCCCAGGTCTCAGCCCATTTCCGGTAGTAGGCTTGGTGCGATTCCAGGGTGCGAACCAGCGCGCCCGAGGCCCCTTCCGGCCGCAGGTTCGCGTCCACGTCGAAGAAGCAGGCGGAGCCGATGCGCATCATCTCCGCGGCCACGCGCGTGATCTTGGGCGAGGCGGGCTCCGCCACGAACACGACGTCCACGTCGGAGATGTAGTTCAGTTCGCCGGCGCCGCATTTGCCCATGGCGATCACGGCGAGTTCCGCATCCGCTTCCTCGTCGCCGTAGACGTCGCGCACCGCCACCGCGAGCGCGGCGGTGAGCGCTGCGTCCGCGAGCCACGTGAGTCGCTCGGTGGTGTAGCTGTAGCTCATGGATTCGCCCTCGCCGTGGCCCTTGACCGCGGCAAACGTGCCGGCGAGGTCGGCGGCGGCGATGCGCATCACCAGGTCGCGGTGGGTGGAGCGGAGCTTTTGCTTAGCCGCGCCAACTTCGCCCTCCCCCGCCTTATACAACCCCGGCCCGTCAGCGTCGACCCCCACGGCGGCGAGCATGGTGCGGTAAAGATCGGCCTGATCGGGCAGGTCCTCGAGCAGCAGCCGCCACTGCTGCGGGTGCGCGATCAGGTGGTCCGACAGCGCGGTGGAGCCGCCCAGCAGGGCGAAGAACCGGGTGCGGAACACCGGAAAGTCGCGCAGCGCTTCAAGCAGCTCCGCCCATCCACTACCAAGCGCGTCGAAGAGCCGGTGGGCGTTGTTGAGGGCCAGGTCCGGATCGCTTGCGCCGGCGAGGGTGTAGAGCGAAGCTTCGTCGATAAGCGAAAGCTCCTCGATGTCCTCGGCGGCGCGCGGGCTGGTCAGCCCCAGCTTGGCGGGTGAAATCACAGGTCGATCCCCGTATCGATCTCCCAGGGCGTGATCTGGGCGGTGTAGTCGTGCCACTCGGCCCACTTGGCGCGCAGGAAGAACTCGAAGACCTGCTCGCCCAAGACCTCGGCCATGAACTCGGAACGCTCCATCTGGCGCAACGCCTGGTCCAGCGAGTTGGGGAGGTCGCGGTACCCCATCGCGCGGCGCTCGCGGCGGGTCAGGGCAAAGACGTCGTCGCGGGCGGGCTCGTCCAGCTCGTAGCCCTCCTCGATGCCCTTCAGGCCTGCGGCGAGCACCGCGGCGAACGCCAGGTAGGGGTTGCAGGCGGAATCCAGGGAGCGCACCTCCGCCCGGCGCGAATCCGCCTTGTGCAGGCGGTAGGTGGGTACGCGCACCATGGCCGAGCGGTTGGAAATACCCCAGGTGGCGGCGGTGGGCGCCTCGGAGCCGAACTGCAGGCGTTTGTACGAGTTGACCCACTGGTTGGTCACCGCGGAGATCTCGCCCGCATGCTCGATGATGCCGGCGATGAACTGGCGGCCGGTTTTGGACAAGCTGATTTCGTCGTCCGGGTCGTGGAAGGCGTTGGTGTCGCCTTCGAACAGAGAGAAGTGGGTGTGCATCGCCGAGCCCTCGAGGTCTTTGAAAGGCTTGGGCATGAACGTTGCGTGCACGCCGTTCATCTCCGCGACCGTCTTCACGATGTAGCGGAACGTGACAATATTGTCGGCCATGGTCAGCGCGTCGGTGTGGCGCAGGTCGATCTCCTGCTGGCCCGGCGAGCCCTCGTGGTGGGAGAACTCGGTGACAATGCCCATGTACTCCAAGGCGGAGACGGCCATGCGGCGCAGCTTCGGTGCCTCGTTGCGCTTGGCCTGGTCGAAGTAGCCGCCCTTGTCCGCCGGTGTGGGCGGCTGATCGCCCTGGCCGGGTTTGACCACGTAGAACTCGATTTCGGGGCTGGCCAGAAACTCGAAGCCCATGTCGCGGGCGTTGGTGATCTGGCGGCGCAGCACCTGGCGCGGGTCAGCATAGAGCGGGTCGCCGTCGGGCATGGTGATGTCGCAGAACATGCGCGCGGTTTGCAGGCCCGCCTCCTCGTCGAAGGGCAGCGGCTGGTACGTCGACGGGTCGGGGCGCAGCAGTGTGTCGGACTCGGAGACGCGGCTAAACCCCTCGATTGAGGAGCCGTCGAAGCCCACGCCCTCCTCGAAGGCGCTTTCCAGCTCCGCCGGCGACATCATCACGGTTTTCAGGGAGCCGAAGATGTCGGTGAACCAGAGGCGGATAAAGGCGATGTCCTGCTGCTCCACCATTCGCAGCACGTTGTCGGTTTGGGCGCTCATGGTCCACAACTGTAGCGACCTTTGGGCGTCGAAAAGCAGGCTAAGCTTGGGGTGACAAACCATTGAAGGAGGACAACGATCATGGCTGCACAGGCACCCGAGCAGTTCCTCGAGGTGGAAATCAAACTCGCGGTGGACGAGGGCACCGGCATGCCGGACCTGACGCAACTGCCCGGCGTGGAGGAAATCGCCAGCATGCGCGAGCACAACCTCTCCGCCGTGTACTACGACACCAAGGATCTGCGCCTGACGCGTTCCAAGATCACGCTGCGCCGCCGTACCGGCGGTGCGGATGACGGCTGGCACCTCAAGCTGCCCAAGGAGGGCGGGCGCAACGAGGTGCGGATGCCTCTCGACGACCCTTCGGCCGTGCCCGAGGAACTTATCGCCCAGGTGCGCTCGATCGTGCGCACGGAGGAGCTGGCGCCGGTGGCGCAGGTGGACAACCGCCGAGTGGAGATTTTGCTTTCCGGTGCCGACGGCGAGGTCGCTGAGTTTTGCGACGACCACGTCACAGCCTGGTCGCTGCTTCCCGGCGGGGAGCGCACCAACTGGCGCGAGTGGGAGCTCGAGCTGTCCGAGGCGCTCGCCGGCACCGAAGAAGGCGAGACGCTGATCAACCAGGGCACCAGCTTTTTGATCTCGGCGGGCGCGCGCAAGTCCTCCTCGCCGTCGAAGCTGGCCACCGCGCTGGGCGATTCGGCCAAGACCGCTCCCCTGCCGCCGCACATGCAGGCGGAGCTGGAGGCGGACTCCCCGGCCGCCGCCGTGGTGGACTCCCTGCGCAAGCAGCGCGACGCCATCGTCGCCTGGGAGCCGCGCGTGCGCGCCGACGAGTACGACTCTGTGCACCAGCTGCGCGTCGCCACCCGCGAGATGCGCTCCTTGCTGGAGACGTTCGAGGGCATCCTCGAGGGCGATGAGCTCGGCGCGCTTGAAGACGAGCTCAAGCACGCCGCCAGCGTGCTGGGCGTGGCCCGCGACGCTGAGGTGGTGGAAGAGCGTTTCCTGGAGCTGCTGGATTCGGACGAGTCCGGGCTGGTTGACGACGCCGCCCGCGCGCACATCGCCGGCGACATGCGCCGCGACTACAACGAAGCCCACGCCGAGATCGTGGCCATGCTCGACTCGGAGCGCTTCATGGCTCTGCTGGACGCGATTGACGGGTTGTTGGCTGAGCCGCCCGTCGCAAAGCAAGAGGCCTCTGAAGAACCCCCGGCGGAGTCCAAGGAAGTCCTCTACGACCACCTCAAGCGCGGCTACAAGAAGCTGAAAAAGCGCCACGACAAGGTCGACGAGCACTACCACGACACCGACCTGCCGCTACACGAGCGCGAAGACTACGTCCACGACGTGCGCAAGGCCGCGAAGAAGCTACGGTATTCCGCCAACGCCGCGGCCGACGCGGGTTTGAAGGCGGGGCGGCTGGCCAAGGCGTGCAAGGCGCTGCAGTCCAAGCTGGGCGACTTCCAGGACGCCGTGACCTCGCGCGACCGCATCCAGCGGCTTGCCGAGGAGGCCCGCGAACGCGGCGAGGACACCTTCGCCTACGGCATGCTCTACCAGCGCGAACTCGACCGCGGGGAGCAAGCCTTGAACGGTTACGACAAGGCCGTGCGCGAGGTGCGCAAGGCGTTTAAGAAGATCAAGCCGTAACTACTTCTCCCAGGACGGGGCCTCGCCCCAGTTGTCGTCCGCCTCGTCCTGGTTGTCGGCGCGCTTGTTGCGCTGCGCGGCGATCTGCAGCGCGGACTCGGCCTCCTCGCGGGTGGCGTAGGGGCCCATGCGGTTATCCCAGGCGGCCTCCTTGCCCTGGGTGACCTCGCCGGTGGACGGGTTGTAGTAGAACTGCTCGTCTGCCATTGTTTTGTTCCTTTCGGGTTTTGTCTACCCGTCCGACTGTACCGGGGCGGTTGGTAGTGT
Source organism: Corynebacterium sp. HMSC05H05 (assembly GCF_001807265.1). Taxonomy (GTDB): domain Bacteria; phylum Actinomycetota; class Actinomycetes; order Mycobacteriales; family Mycobacteriaceae; genus Corynebacterium. The sequence goes on along the minus strand of NZ_KV788382.1, from coordinate 72,750 downwards.
GGTGGCGGTTAAAAGGAGCGTGACATGGCATTGTTTGAAACCCCATCCGTCTCCCCTGTGGAGCGCGTGAGCGCCGCGTCCGGGCGTGTCGCATCCGCGCCGGGCACGTGGGTGCTCATCGGCGAAAACGTCGACCACTTCGGCGGCGTGACCCTGGCCGGCACCGCGTCGCTACGCGCGGCCGCGGCGGTGCACCCGCGGTCCGACGGCGTGATCTCAATTGCGGCGAACGGCCCACTCGGCCAGGAGTTTTCGGCGCAATTGCCTTACGACGACCAACCCGCCGACGGCCTCGCCCTCCGTTGGTGGGGGCTGGTGCACACGCTGGTGCAGCGCCAGGTACTCTCCCGCGACACCGCTGGCATGGACATCACCGTGGAGTCGGACGTGCCGGTCGGCGCGGGCCTGGGTGCTTTGTACGCCGCCGACGCCGCGATCGCGTTTGCGCTGGCAGGTTCGCACGACGACGTGGACACCGCCCCGTTCCGCGCCCGGCTCGCGGAGATCTGCTCGCACGCCGTGGCCACCTACTCGTCGCAGCCGGTGCTGCGCGCCCGGCACTCGGTGGCGCTGCGCGGGGCCGACGGGGTGTCGGTGGTGGACTACGCCGACGGCTCACTGACCCAGGCGCCGCACCCCTCGCGCCACGGCGTTCGCGTGTTCTCCGTGTCGAAGGAGCTCGGCGCGCCGTTTACGCAGTCCCGAGAGGCGATCGCGGAGCGCCGCGCGTTCATCGACGCCGCCTGCTCCAACTTCGGAGTGTCCTCGCTGCGCCAGCTTCCCGACGCCCCCGGCCGCGCCGTCCAATGGGTCGAGGCACGCCGCGCCGCCGGCGATGAGGCCGCGCCGGAGCCGGAGGCGGCGCGGCGCTGGGTGCAGTTCTGCGAATCGGAGACGCTGCGTTCCCTCGCCGCGGCGAAGGCCCTGCGCTCGCGCCGCGCCAACGAACTGTTCACCCTGCTCAACTCGCCTTCTGAGTCCCACGACCTGCCCTCCCCGGACGCGCTGGTCGCCCTGGCCCGCGAACGCGGCGCTGTCGCCGCCCGTCCCGCCGCCATCGGCACCTCCGACGCCGTGATCGCGTTCGTGCCGGTGCAGGAGGCCGACGCGTTCGCGGCTGAGATGGCGCGCGAGTTTGAGGTGGTGGAGGTCACCGCCGGCGAACCCGCCCGCCTCGAGGGGTAGGCCGCAACCACCCCTAGTCCGCGGGCCAGGCGAAGCCGACCTCGCGCGCCTCTGGGTCCGCCCGCACGAGGGAGAACTTCGTCTCCTCGCCTTCCTCGGGCGCGCCAGCGGACGGCGCGAGCACCGGCGGGTCCACGATGAACACGCGCGCCGCGTCCTCCCCGCTCTTCAGCGTCACGCCGTCGAAGTTGTGGCCCACCCACGGCTCGAGCACCGTCGCCTCCGTTAAGTGCAGGCACGCCTTCTCCACCGTGTTGGCGAGCTGGGAAGACCGCCCCATGGTCTTGATCACCCGCGGGGCGTCGCGTTGCACCCACTCCGGCACGTCCTCACCTGCGCAGATGGCGAGGCAGACTTCGGTGGCGTAGCGGTCGATCAGCCGCCGCAAAGGCGCGGTGACGTGCGAGTAGTACCCGCCGATACCGGCGTGCACCTCGGCCTGCTTCTCGGACAGGTCCACGTAGCCGGACCCGCGCAGCAGTTTTTGCGCCTCGCGCATCACCGCCATCCCGCGCGGGGTGTCGGCGTCCACACCTGCCAAAAACTCGCCGATGTCACCTGCGACCTCGTAGCCCAGGTTGCGTGCTTCTCGACGGAACTCCGCCTCGCCGCCCTCATCCGCCGGGCCCAACGTGCGCAGGAACCCCACCCCGGCGTCGACCATCATCCGTCCCGCCACCATGCCGGTGAGCAGCGAGATTTCGGAGTTGTAGTCCATGATCGGGTGGCGCGGCTCGATGACCAGCTCGAAGGTGTCGCCGTCGCCGACCACGCGCACCGACGGCAGGCGCAGGTTGATCGCGTGCCTGCGCAGCGAGGACTGCTGCCGCAGCCGCCCCACCTCCTCCAACAGCGCAATCGACGGGTGCACCTGCCCTGCCTGCATGTCTTCGTGCACGCCCTCGTAGTCCAGCCGCGCCACGGAGCGCACCAGCGCGCGCTCCACGTGCGCGGAGTCGACCTCGCCGCGCTCGTCCAGTTCGAACGTCCACAGCACGGCTGGCCGGTCTACGTCGGGAAGCAGCGAGGCAGAGCCCTCGGACAGCTCCTCCGGATGCAGGCGTGCCGGCTCGTCGGGCAGGTAGATGGTCTGGCCGCGCTCCAGCGACTCCGCCGCCACCGCCGAGTCCGGGTCCACGAACGCCGCCACATCCGCGATGGCGTAGCGCACCACGTAGCCGCCGCCGTCGCGGGCCTCGATGTGCACTGCCTGGTCCAGGTCCTTTGACCCGACGGGATCGATGGTGACCAGGGGCACGGAGCGGGCGTCGATACGCGACTGCGAAAAGCGGTCCTCAAGCTTGGCGGCTTCGGTGTGAAGCTCCTGCGTAAATGTTGTGCGCACGTCGAATTCGCGCGCAATCGAGCGGAAGTTCAGGGGCGCGGCGTAGAGCTTCATAGGAAGCCATCGTGCCACGAAAAGGGCGAATGAGTCGGCCTATGAGCCGGATTCTGTTCCCCTTGCGGGGCGGCGACCATCCATCTGGACCACCCATCGCTGGGCGCCTCAAGCAGCTACCTTCGGACTGGGCGGGCAGCCTACATCCGACGACCTCCGCCTTGCGGCGGGGGCTCTTGCCTTGCTCCCGGTGGGGTTTACCTGGCCACCTACGTCACCGCAGATGCCGGTGCGCTCTTACCGCACCCTTTCACCCTGACCTCGTTGCCGAGGCGGTCTACTTTCTGTTGCACTTTCCCGCGGATCGCTCCGGGTTGCTGTTAGCAACCACCGTGCCCTGTGGAGTCCGGACTTTCCTCGACCCGCGCCTGCCCCAAGGTTGGGGTGGTTCGCGGCGCCGCGGCCGCCCGGCCGACTCATTCGCGAGGTACAGCATACGCTTTCCGCCGGTTGGAACGGAACTGCCGGGCATCGGTCGAGGATGCTTACCCAAGGATGCTTATCCCTCGAGAGCGTTGCCGAGCATTTCTCGTGGCCACTCGAGAAGTAAGCGTTTAGGAGTAAGCATCCTCCCCCGGTAAGCATCCTGGGGTAAGCATCTAGCGCCGGAACCTACCCGCGGTGGTGTGCGACGTCGTTGACGCAGCGCACCACGCCGAAGTCGCCGTAGTAGTCCACGACGCTGATGCTGGCCAGGTCCAAAAACACGTGCTTGAACAGCTCCGGCCCGGCGCCGAGGGCCTGGCGCAGAAACGACTTCACCGGCGTCATGTGCGTGACCACCAGCACGGTTTGCCCCTCGTAGCGTTCCTGCAGCTTCTCCCGCGTCCGCGACACCCGCCGGTGCAGCGCGGTCAGGGACTCGCCAGACGGGGGCGCGTTGTTCGGCGAGGACTGCCACGTCTCAAACGCTTCTGCATCGCGCGCCACGGCTTCCTCGCGGGTGAGCCCCTCGAAGTCGCCGAAGTCGAGCTCGCGCAGGCCCTCGTCCACCACCACGTCGAGCCCGAGCGCCCCAGCGACGATGCGGGCGGTGCCCTGCGCGCGGGCCTGCGGCGAGGCGACGAGGGCGTCGATGTGCCCGAATTTGCGCAGCGCGTCGGCGGCCCGGCGCGCCTGGTCGCGGCCGGTGTCGGTCAGCTCCGGATCGGACGTGCCGGAGAAGCGCTGCTCGGCGGAGTGCTGGGTCTGTCCGTGCCGCAGCAGGATGAACCGGGTGCGCGGGGCGTCGGAGCCGGCCCAGTGCGCGGGGCTGGCGGTCTGGTGCGAGGGCTTGTCGACGTCCTCCGGTTCCCCGGCCTTCTCCCCCACCCACACGCCGGTGCCTTTGACGATGCCGGGGGCGTCGCCGCGGGCGGCGGCGTCCATGGCCACATTCGACAGCTCGTCGGCCTTCTTGTTCTTGGCGCGCGGTACCCAGGTGTAGGTGACCTTTTCAAACGACGACGCGAGGTCGCGGGCTTCGCGGGCCAGCTTCTGCATGTCGGGGTGTTTGATTTTCCAGCGGCCGGTCATCTGCTCGACAACCAGCTTGGAGTCCATGAACACGTCCACGTGTGTCGCCCCGACCTCGCGGCACGCCTCCAGGCCGCGCACCAGGCCGTAGTACTCGGCGACGTTGTTGGTGGACTTTTTGCCCACGACGTAGGCGATCTCGCCCAGGGTCTCCCCGGAAGCGTCGTAGACCACGGAGCCGGATCCGGCAACACCCGGGTTACCCCGGGAGCCGCCGTCGCAGTACATGGATACCTGCATCAGCTACTCCGCCGGAGAAACCCGCACCAGCAGCGTGCCGCAGTTCGGGCAGGTGGGCAGTTCGTCTTCCGGCTCGCCGAGCACCTCGGCGCGCTCGGCCGGCGGCAACTGGATAAAACAACCGCCACAGGCGCGGCCGTTGAACTTGGCGGCACCGATGTCGTCGTAGGCGCGGAGCACGTCGTCAGGCAGCTTCGCCCGAAGTGCATCCACGTCCACGTCATCTTCCTCCGGCAGCGCGTCCACGGTGCGCTGGGCGGCTTCGACCTTGCGGTTGGCCTCGTCGACGCGGGCGGCGTGAACGTCGCGGTTGTTGCGCAGCGCGGCGATCTCGTTGTGCGCCTCCTTCAGCTCGGACAAAAGGTCCGCGATGCGGGACTTCGCGGCGTAGCGGTCGTGCTCTAAGTCCTTGCGCCGCTCCGGGTCGGTCTCGGCGGACAGCTGGCGCTTGTCGTCCAGCTCGCGCTTCTTCAGCTTGCGCTCATCTTCCTGGATGCGCAGGATTTCCAGCTCCATGTCGTCGACTGCGAGTTGGGCAGCGGCGGAGGCGTCGGTCAGGCGCCTGCGCTCGTCGATAAGCTTTTTAAGCTCCTGCTCCTCGGGGCGCACGCGCGGCTGGGAAGACGCGGCGTCTGCCTGCGCGAGCTGCAGGAGGACGGGTTGCAGGTCTTTGGAAAGGTGCATCGTTTCTCCTTACTCGGGGTGCGCGGAGATGGTCCACGGGTCCGTGCGGATGTGCAGGATCTCGGTGTCCACGCTTAACGGAGCCACGATACTCTCCGCCTGCTCGGTCCAGGGAAACTCGCTGGCCCAGTGGGCGGTGTCGATCACGGCGGGCCCGCCTGCGCGCAGGTGCTCGTCCACGGGGTGGTGGCGCAGGTCGGAGGTGACGTAGACATCCACGCCGAGCTTCGCCACATCCGCCAGGAAGCTGTCGCCGGAGCCCGAGGACACCGCGACACGTCGCACCATCTGCTCCGGGTCGCCGGCGGCGCGCACACCCCACGCGGTTTCCGGCAGCGCGTTGGCCACCTGCTGGGTGAACTCGCGAAGCGTCATCGGCTCTGCCAGCTCGCCGATGCGCCCCAGGCCGGTCGCTTTATCGAGGTCGCTGGTGTCGGCCATCTGCACCACATCGAACGCGGGTTCTTCGTAGGGGTGCACTTCGCGCAGCTTCTCGACGATCCTCCGGCGGTCCGCCGCCCTCGCCACAAATTCGATGCGGATCTCGTCGCCCGTGTAGTGCGTGCCCACGGCCCCGTCGGTGGGGTTCGCGCCCTCGACGGGGGTGAACTCGCCGATGCCCTCGAAGGAGAAGGCGCACTCGCGGTAGTCCCCGATTGCGCCGGCGCCCGCTTCGAACAGCGCGCGTTTTAAGTCCGCGGCGGCTGCCGGCGGGACGTGCACGCCCCAACGATCGGTGGCGTCCAAGGTGACGGGTTTGATCGGGCGGCCGGGCGTGATGCCGACGAGCTCCGCCAGCTTGTCCGAGACCCCCGGGCGGGCCGAATCGGCGTTGGTGTGCGCCGCGAACAGCGCGCAGCCGCCGGCCAGCAGGGTGTGGATGACCTTGCCCTTCGGGGTGTTCGCCGCCACGGAGTGCACGCCGCGAAGCAGCAGCGGGTGGTGTACGACCAGCAGCTGGGCACCTGCGGCGACGGCGCGCTCGGCCACCTCCTGGGTGCAGTCGAGCGCGAAGGCCACCTTGGTCACGTTCGCGTCCGGGTCGCCGCAGATCAGCCCCACCTGGTCCCAGCTTTCCGCCAGCGCAGGCGGGTAGGCCGCCTCGAGCGCGTCAACAACTGTCTGCACTGTTACGTCTGTCATGGCAGCCAGCCTACAAATTTGGAACAGTGGGCAGGTGTGAACGCCACTTTGCTTTTCGACGTCGACGGCACGCTGATCGACTCCTTCCCCGGCATCCGCCACGGCTTCCTCGTGGGCCTCGAAGCCGTGGGCTGGGAGGTCCCCGACGAGGACTTCATCCACCGCATCCCCGGCCCGCCCATGCCGGAGACGATGCGCTCGCTCGGCATGACTGCCGCACAGGTAGAAACCGCCATGCGCGCCTACTCGGACTACATGTCCGGCGAGGGGTGGCAGCGCTTCGAGGTCTACCCCGGCATGGATGCGCTGGTGCAGCGCTTGGCTGGGGAGGGCTACCGCGTGTGCACAGCGACGTCGAAAAGCGAGCGCTTCGCACGCGCCGCGCTGGAACGCGCGGGGCTTTTGGAGCACATCGATTTCCTGGGCGCGGCGTCGAACGACGGAAAACGCGCGAAGAAGGTCGACGTGATCCGGCACGTGCTGGATCAGGCCGCGCCCGAGCGCCCGCTGATGATCGGCGACCGGCTGCACGATTTCGAGGGCGCCAAAGAGTTTGGCATCCCAAGCGTGGCCATGACCTGGGGCTACGGTGCCGCTGAGGAGTGGGAGCTGGCGGACTACGTGGCGCGCGACGCCGACGAGCTAGAAAGGATCATCCGTGAGTTCTAAATTGCACATCGACTTCGTCTGCACCGGCAACATCTGCCGCTCCCCGATGGCGGAGGTGATCGTCCGGGAGAAATTGGCGCAGGAGGGGCTTGCAGACGCGGTCACGGTGACGTCGTCAGGCATTGGCGGCTGGCACGTGGGGCACAAGGCCGACGAGCGGGCGCGCGCGGAGCTGGCGGCCCACGGCTACGACGGCGAGGCGCACCGCGCGCAACAGTTCGGGTTTGCACAGGAGCAAGCGGACCTCATCGTCGCGCTGGACACGAACCACGTCTCCGAGCTGGTCGCCCGCGGTGTGGACGAGGACAAGGTACGCCCCATCCGTTCGTTCGACCCCGCCTCCCCGGACGGCGCCGGCGTGGCCGACCCCTACTACGGCGGGCCGGAAGGCTTTACGGTGGTGCGCGAGCAGATCGAGTCCGCAGCTGACGGCATTATTGCTTGGGTGCGCAAGCGACTAGACTGACCCGGCGTGAGCGCCAACAATCAATCGTCCAAGCCGTGGTGGCGGCAGATGCTTACCCCCGGCTGGGTCATCGCGGCGCTGTTAATCGGGGTGTTCTCCTACTACGCGTTTACGTTCCTGGCGCCGTGGCAGCTGGGCAAAAACGAGGCGCTTGTAGAGCGCAACGAGCACATCTCCGCCGCCTTCGAGCACGACCCGGAGCCGTTGTCCTCGCGGGTGGGTGCCGACGGCTCCCTCGGTGCCGATGCCGAGTGGTCCCGCGTGGTGGCCACCGGCCGCTACTCGGGCCCGGACGTCCTGCTGCGCCTGCGGCCTGTAGACGGCACACCTTCGTTCCAGGTCCTCACCCCGTTTGCGCTGGATGACGGTCGCGCGATCGTCGTCCACCGCGGCTGGGTCAAAGCCGAAAACTCCACCCAGGTGCCCGCCCTGGAGCCGGCGCCGACCGGCGAGGTCACCCTCACCGGCCTGCTGCGCGCCGACGAAGGCGAGCACCCCAACCCGCCGATGCACGAGCAGGGTTACGACATGGTCTACTCCATCAGCCCCGCGCAGATCGGGTCGCTGACCGGTACCGATGTGGTCTCACCGTACCTGCAGCTCCTCGGCGGCGAGCCGGGCGTGCTCGACCCCATCCCGCTGCCGCAGCTGGAAACGGGCAACCACCTCTCCTACGGCCTGCAGTGGATCCTGTTCGGCCTCGCCGCCCCCGCAGGCCTGATCTACTTCCTCTACTCCGACTCCCGCGAGCGGCGCCGCTTCGAGGCTGAGCAGGAGCAATTGCTTCTCGACGACACCCCCACCGCCGGCAGCCCCAACCCCGCTCCCGCTGCCGCTGCGGCCCCCGCTGCCCGGTCTCGGCAGCGCTACGGTTCCTCCCGCACCAACCCGTGGGCCAAGGCCTACGATAAGGAAGAAGAACGTTAGCTTTCCTTGATCGTTGAAGGGGACGGATGTCTACCGCCGTGAATTCGACCGCCGACCAGCTCCACTCCGCCCTGTTCACCCTCGAGTCCGCGGGTGTCGACCTCGCGGATGACGTCGAGGTGGACGACATCGACGACGCCGTCGCCGACCACCCGGTTGTGTTCCCCACCCGCCCGTTCGCGGTGTTGGCGCAGGTAGCACAGTTGTCCGCCGCCGACGGGGATCCCCTGTTCGCCCTCGCCCGCCCCGGCTCCCTGGAAACCCGCGCTGCCCGCACCTGCACCGCCGCCGGCGTCGAGCTTTGGCGCCTCGCCGTCGTCCCCGACGCCAAAGGCTCCGCAGCCGGCTCCGCCCGGGTGCAGTTTTCCGAGTGGGACGTCGCCGACGTGCCCTTCGACGGCCCCTCCCCCTGCTTCGAGCTAGCCATCCTCGCCGCCATCGAGTCCCGCGCGCTGTAGCCCGGCACCGCTGGCGGCCCCTGGCGTCCCTGCCCGCAGACCCTGGGATCCAAAGCCTGGGATCGCGTAAAAATCGACCGATCCCAGGGTTTGCGAGCGCCGAAGCCCCGCCCTGGGCTAGATGCTTACTCCTAAACGCTTACTTCTCGACGAACCTCCGGCCGCGCCCGCCACCACACTCGAGAAGTAAGCATCCTGGGGTAAGCATCCTCGGCCGGGATGGGTTTGCAACGCGCCAGGTCGGCAACGGGAAAGACCCCGTCCCGGGAGTTCCGGGACGGGGTCCTAGTGTTGTGCGCCATGACGGGCTCGAACCGCCGACCTACTGGGTGTAAACCAGTTGCTCTTCCAGCTGAGCTAACGGCGCGCGTAGCAAGCAGAGTAGCAGAGCCCGCGCACGGAACGAAAAACCGGGGCGGGAACTGCGAAAACCGGTGGCTGGCCGAACCGGCGGGCGGCGGTCGGCGCTGGCCGAACCGACGGCAGCAGAACCCGGCCGGCTACCGGTTGCGGGGCGTGAGGCAGGAGCCCTGCCAGGCACCGAAGCGGTCCGCCTTCGTCTGGGTGAAGCCGGCGAGCTGGGCGGATTCGGCGATCTCGCTGGGCGGGACCACCCCGGCAGAGGAGGAGCCGGCGCCGGGGGTCATCAGCCAGATGCGGCCGCCGGGGCCGAGGCCGCGGGAGACGTCGACGAGATCGTCGACGAGGTCGCCGTCGCCGTCGCGGAACCAGAGGAGGATGGTGTCGCAGGGTTCGTCCACGTCTTCGTCGAGAAGCTCGGCCCCGATCGCATCCTCGATGGCTTCCGAGATGGCGGAATCCGCGTCCTCGTCCCAGCCGATCTCCTGCACAACATCACCCGGTTTTACCCCCAGGCGGGCTGCGTAGGTGTCCACTCCTGTGGCACTCAAATCTCCATGTCCTCCGTTTTTATCAAGATGTGGTTTGGGCGATAGCTTAACGTCGAGAAGCAAAGAATGCTGGCAAACCCGTGATTAGTCTCACCAAAGACCACCCGCTGTAAGAATGCACGCGCGCGAGCACGTATCCTTGGGGGCGTATTGCCCGACTGAAGCCAGGAGGTTGAAGTGGCCCAGAAAGAGACCAAAATGGAAGACGCTCGCGCGAAGACCGCGTCCGAGGTTGACACCAACATTCTCTCGCTGCGCGAAGGCGTAGCGTCCTACCTGCACGACGCGGACCCCGAGGAAACCCAGGAATGGATGGACTCCCTCGACGGGCTGCTCGAGGAATCCGACCCGGAGCGCGCCCGCTACCTCATGCTGCGCCTGATCGAGCGCGCAAACGCGAAGCGTGTGCCGCTGCCGGCGCTGTCCTCGACCGACCTGGTCAACACCATCCCCACCAAGCTCGAGCCGGAATTCCCGGGCGACGAGCAGATTGAGAAGCGCTACCGCCGCTGGATGCGCTGGAACGCCGCAGTGATGGTGCACCGCGCGCAGCGCCCCGGCATCGCCGTCGGCGGCCACATCTCCACCTACGCCTCCGCGGCGGCGCTCTACGAGGTCGGCTTCAACCACTTCTTCAAGGGCAAGGACGCACCGCAGGGCGGCGACCAGGTGTTCTTCCAGGGCCACGCCTCCCCCGGCATGTACGCCCGCGCCTTCATGGAAGGCCGCCTGAGCGAAGACGACATGGACGGCTTCCGCCAGGAGCACTCCCGCAAGCAGGGCGGCCTGCCGTCCTACCCGCACCCGCACGGCATGCCGGAATTCTGGGAGTTCCCCACCGTGTCCATGGGCCTGGGCCCGATGAACGCGATCTACCAGGCACGCTTTAACAAGTACCTGCAGGACCGCGGCATCAAGGACACCGACCAGCAGCACGTCTGGGCATTCCTCGGCGACGGCGAGATGGACGAGCCGGAATCCCGCGGCCTGATCCAGATGGCCTCCCTGTACGGCCTGGACAACCTCACCTTCGTGATCAACTGCAACCTGCAGCGTCTCGACGGCCCGGTGCGCGGCAACGGCCAGATCGTCCAGGAGCTGGAGAGCTTCTTCGTCGGCGCCGGCTGGAACGTGATCAAGGTCGTGTGGGGCCGCGAGTGGGACGAGCTGCTGGAGAAGGATGAGGACGGCGCACTCGTCCACATCATGAACACCACCAAGGACGGCGACTACCAGACCTTCAAGGCCAACGACGGCGCCTACGTCCGCGAGCACTTCTTCGGCCGCGACGAGCGCACCAAGAAACTCGTCGAGGACATGACCGACGAGGAAATCTGGAACCTGCGCCGCGGCGGCCACGACTACCGCAAGGTCTACGCCGCCTACAAGCGCGCCCTGGAAACCAAGGGCAAGCCGACCGTCATCCTCGCCCACACCGTCAAGGGCTACGGCCTCGGCCACAACTTCGAGGGCCGCAACGCCACCCACCAGATGAAGAAGCTGGCACTGGAGGACCTCAAGCTCTTCCGCGACAAGCAGCAGATCCCGATCTCCGACGAAGAGCTGGAGAAGGATCCGTACATGCCGCCGTACTACCACCCGGGCGAAGACGCCGAGGAGATCAAGTACCTCAAGGCCCGCCGCGAGGAACTCGGCGGCTACCTGCCGGAGCGTCGCGAAAACTACTCCCCGGTCGAGCTGCCCGAGTTTGAGAAGACCTTCAAGGCGCTATTCAAGGACTCTGGCAAGCAGGAAGTCGCCTCCACCATGGCGCTCGTGCGCACCTTCAAGGCGCTCATGCGCGACAAGGAGCTGGGCAAGCGCATCGTGCCGATCATCCCGGACGAGGCCCGCACCTTCGGCCTGGACTCCTGGTTCCCCACCCTGGGCATCTACAACCCGAACGGCCAGAACTACGTGCCGGTGGACCACGACCTGCAGCTGTCCTACAAGGAAGCCACCGACGGCCAGATCCTGCACGAGGGCATCAACGAGGACGGCTCTTCCGCCTCCTTCATCGCGGCGGCGACGTCCTACGCCACCCACGGCGAGCCGATGATCCCGATGTACATCTTCTACTCGATGTTCGGCTTCCAGCGCACCGGCGACAACTTCTGGGCTGCCGGCGACCAGATGGGCCGCGGCTTCATCATCGGCGCCACCGCCGGCCGCACCACCCTGTTCGGTGAGGGCCTGCAGCACATGGACGGCCACTCCCCGATCCTGGCCTCCACCAACCCGGCCGTCATCCCGTACGACCCGGCGTTCGCCTACGAGATGCCGTACATCATCTCCAAGGGCATCGAGCGCATGTACGGCCAGGGCGCCGGCAAGGACGAGAACGTGATGTACTACATCACCGTCTACAACCAGCCGCACCACCAGCCGGCACGCCCGGAGAACCTGGACGTGGAGGGCCTGCACAAGGGCATCTACCTCTACGACGAGGGCAAGGACCTGGACAACAAGGTCTCCCTGCTCGCCTCCGGCGTTGGCATGCAGCAGGCGCTGCGCGCGCAGGAAATCCTGCAGGAGCAGTACAACGTCGGCGCCGCGATCTACTCCGTGACCTCCTGGACCGAGCTCGCTCGCGAGGGCCAGGCCAAGGCCGCCGAGCAGCTGCTCAACCCGGGCGAAGAGGTCGAGGAGGCGTTTGCCACCAAGCAGCTGAAGCAGACCTCCGGGCCCTACATCGCGACCTCGGACTTCGCTTCCGACCTGCAGGAGCAGATCCGCGCCTACGTCCCGGGCCAGTACATCGTGCTCGGCGCCGACGGCTTCGGCTTCGCCGACACCCGCGAAGCCGCCCGCCGCTACTTCAACATCGACGCCGAGTCCATGGCCGTCGCCGCCCTCATGGGCCTGGCCAACGAGGGCAAGATCGACCGCTCCGTGGCTGCTCAGGCCGCCAAGGACCTGAAGATCGACGACCCGACCGCCACCGCCGCCAAGACCGACGGCGAGGACGTCGGCCCGGAGAACGCCGCTGAGTAGTTCTTTGGGTTAGGGCTTAGCGCTTAGCGACGAAGGGGCGTTCCCGGTTGCGGAACGCCCCTTTTCGTGTGCCTTTTTTTGGGGGGGGTGGGGCGGGTTTGGGGGTTTCGTGCGGGGTTTCCCTGACAGATTACGGCGGCCTTTTGCACTCACCTGGGCCGATGGGGTCCGACTGACAGATTTCGCCGCGAAGTGTCTGGATCGCGCGTCCTCGTCTACCGGCACGCCTGGATTTGTTCACTACGCGATGAATCAACCCACCCCTTTCGAACATCCGACCTGGGCAAAGTGAACAAACCACCGCTCAAACGAGGGGTTTGTTCACCTGCTAGCAGCAGCCGAGTGAACAAATTCTCGGGGTGGCCCGGCGCCCCCTACATCTTGGGCAGGAACTGCTGCAGCTGCGGCCACGCGAAGGCGGCGGCACCGACCAGCAGCGCCAGGACGCCAAATACGAGGCCGAGCTTCTGCGCCGTGGACGACCCACCTGAGTCCGCCCCAGTCTGCACCGGCGCGTCCGGCTCCGGCTCCGCCGCCGGGGGTTCCGGCAGCTCCACGCCGACACCGGTGTTGCTGATGCTGGTCCAGGTCCTACGCTTCGTCCCGTCCGCGAACGTGGTCACGACCTCGAAGTTTGCGCTGTCGTAAGAGTCGGTTGGCACCGTCGCAGTGATGGTGCCGGTCTTTTGGTCGATGCTCCAGTCCCAGCCCTGGCCGCCGGTGACCTCCCAATGAGCGTCCGTCGGCAGGTTCAGATCGAACTGGTTCTCCGGCGTCAGGTTCACGGTCTCGCCGGGGTCGGCGGTGACGCGCCCGACAAACTGGGGGTTGTAGTAGAACGCGTCGTCGGAGGTCAGCGTGATTTTCTGCGGGTACAGCTCGGTCGAGTCGTCCGGGAACTCCACCCGGACCCAGAACTCAATGACGTTCTCCCCCGGCTGCGGGGGTTCGCCCTTTGTGTAGTTGTTCAGGCGGACGGCGAGGGGGCCGTCGGTAAGCTCGCGCTCCCCGTTGAACAGCTGCGCCTTCTTCTGCAGCGTGTCCTCGCCGGTCTGCTTCCATCTCGTCCCCTCCGGCACGCCGAGGAGCTCGTACTCGATGGTTTCGGTGTACCCGTCGCTCGGGATGAATTGCACGTGCCGAGCCTTCGGATCGAAGTGCGGCGAATACTCGTCGGACATCGCGGCGGAGGCGGCGGGCGCGAGCAGGCCGGCGGCGACGACGACCACGGCCGGAAGTGCGAAGCGTTGCATGCGCTTATCATAACGGCATGGAACTTTCGCAGCGGTTGGACCTTGGCGGCCTGCTCGCCGACGACACAGACGCCCAAGACAAGGCGGAGGCGCGCGGCACGTTTGCGCGCATCGCGGAGCTCGTCGAAGACGTCTCCGGCGTCGATATTGAGCCCGGTACGAGGTTGGACGGGAGCGGGGTTTCGTCGTTAAGCCGCATTGAGCTCGCGGTTCGCATCGAGGAAGCATTTGGAGTGCCTATCGACGAGCACGTGTACGCCCAATGCACCACCGCCCAGGATCTCGCCGACTATGTGGAGGAGCACAAGTGATTTCGTATTTGACCGACATGGACGGCGTGCTGCACCGCGAGGGCGAGATCATCCCCGGCGCGAAGGAGTTCATCGGCGCGCTGCGCAGCGAAGACATCGACTTTATGGTTCTGACTAACAACTCGATCCAGACCCCGCGCGACCTGTCCGCGAAGCTTATGCGCATGGGCCTGGACATCGAGCCGGAGCGCATCTGGACCTCCGCCACGGCGACGGCGAAGTTTTTGTCGCAGCAGGCGGGCGCGGCGTCCGCGTACGTCATCGGGGAAGCTGGCCTGACCACGGCGCTGCACGAAATCGGCTGGATCCTCACCGACGCCGACCCCGACTTTGTCGTGCTGGGCGAGACTCGCACCTACTCGTTTGAGGCGTTGACCACCGCGTCGAACCTGATCCGCAACGGCTCGCGGTTCATCGCCACCAACCCGGATCTGACCGGCCCGGGGCCCGCGGGTGTGGTGCCGGCGACCGGGTCCGTGGCGGCCATGATCACCGCCGTGACCGGTATGGAGCCGTACTACGTGGGCAAACCGAACCCGGTGATGATGCGCTCGGCGCTCAACAACATCGGCGCGCACTCCGAGAACACGGTGATGATCGGCGACCGCATGGACACCGACGTCAAGGCCGGCCTCGAGGCAGGCATGCGGACCGTGCTGGTGCGCACGGGCATCGCCGACGACTCCGAGATAGCCAAATACCCCTTCCGCCCCACCGCGGTGCTGGATTCCGTGGCGGACCTGGTGGAGCGGATCTGGGATCCGTTCGACGACGGGTTCTACACCGAAAGCGACAACTAATAATCGCAGTCTACGGCGCGAGTTGGCGCGCCCTATTGACGAGCTTCACTGACAGCCGCGAAGTCTGTTTAACCTGAACTTCGCTTAGGCCGACGTCGCTGTAATTGGCCATCGTCTTGTTTTGTAGCACCGTGTTCAAAGCCTTCGCGGCTTCCTTTTCTCCAGACAACTCGAGCATGCGCACCGCTTCGAAGTGATCAGCAGAACGGTTGTATTCACCGGTCAGCGCTCCGCAAATCACGTCGCCAGCGCCTATCGCTGCGTTGATGTAGTTGGAAATCACTGCGTTTGCGCCGAACTCACCCTCGGCGAACTGCGCCAGTTCCAAATGCTCTTCGACCCGAAGCATCCGCTTGCGAAGAACTGCATCACTAGCTTGTGCGGTCTTTCCTTTGCCCGCTCGCGGTGTCACGAATCCCCCTCAGAATCCCCCATACGTGTTGCGGGTTACCGTATATGGTTTTGCCCTCGTCCACAATGTTGTCGAGGATTGCGCCTGGATGGTCTTGGTCCGCCGTCCACACCACGACGTTGGCGGACGCCCCCGTCCAGGCCTCTACCTGGCGCGACAGCTCATATACTCCGTTTTCCACCTGCACTGCCGCCGACTCGCTGTCCACTAAAATGAGCAGGTCGATGTCACTGGAATCCCCCATCTCGCCCCGGGCTGCCGAGCCAAAGAGGACGCATCCCGCCACGTCTGCTGGCCACGCTTCCACGCACTGCGCAATGCGGGAATGAAGCTCCGCTGTTGCGTGAGCGATGTCCTGAATTGGCCTAGCCAGCAGGTGCTGTTGGTTCAAGGAGTAGCCCCTCGCCTGCCCCAACACCCGCTCGTGGATGACCCCACCCTGAGCGAGCCGTTCCAAACTGCGGCGAACGCTGGAAAGCGACGGACCCGCCGCGAGACCGTGAACCTGCTGGGCAGTGAGCTCCACCGGCGCCCGGCCGAGCGCGAGCAGCACCGCCGCATCTGCGTCGGAGCAGATGGCAGTAAACGGGTTCTGAAGCTTCATAGTGTCAATTTTGACACGCGTGTGTCATTTTTGAAACACCCGCGTCAAAACTGACACGGCCGAGCAGGCCCCGGGCTACACCGCCGAGTCGGAGCCGGCAACGTAGAAGCGCTGGTGGTTGACAAACTCGTCCATGCCCAGCGGGCCCAGCTCGCGGCCCAAACCGGACGCCTTCACGCCGCCGAACGGCAGCTCGGCGCCGCGCGCCTGCGGGATGTTCACGTGGATCATGCCGGTGTCGACCTTCGCCGCGACCTTCTTGGCGCGCTCGGCGTCCTCGGACATCACCGCGCCGCCGAGGCCGTAGCGGGAATCGTTGGCCAGCTCGATCGCCTCTTCCTCGGAGGAAACCTTGTACACCTCGGCCACGGGCCCGAAGAACTCCTCGTAGTAGGAGTCGGAGCCGACCGGGATGTCGGTGATCACGGCCGGGGTGATGTAGGCGCCCTTGCCGGTGACCTCGCCACCGACGCGCAGGTTCGCGCCCTCTTCCACGGCCAGGCGCAGTTGCTGCGCGAGCAGCTCCGCGGCGTCGCGGGAGGACAGCGGGTAGAACTCCTTGCCCTCGCCGGGGTTGAGCGGGTCGCCTTCGCTATACGACGACGCAAGGTCCACCAGCGCCTGCACAAACTCGTCGTAAATGTCCTCCATGACGATAATGCGCTTGTTGGACGTGCAGGCCTGGCCGACGTTGCCGATGCGCTTGTTCCACGCGGTCTCCGCGGCGGCCTTGACGTCGGAGGCGTCCAACACCACGTAGGCGTCGGTGCCTCCGAGCTCGAGCACGCACTTCTTCAGCGCCTGGCCGGCCTGCGAGGCGATGGTGCGGCCGGCGCGCTCGGAACCGGTGAGGGACACGCCCTGCACGCGGTCGTCGTTGATCAGCGTGGAGACCTGAGAGTGCTTGGCGTACAGGTTCGTGTACAGGCCCTTCGGCGCGCCCGCCTCGTCGAAGATCTTCTCAATCGCGGCCGCGGAGCGCGGGCAGATCTCGGCGTGCTTGACCATCACCGCGTTGCCGGCCATCAGCGCGGGTGCTGCGAAGCGTGCGACCTGGTAGTACGGGAAGTTCCACGGCATGATGCCCAGGATCACGCCGAGCGGGACCTTGCGCATCACGGAGGTGCCGCCGCGCTGGTTCGGGATCTCCTCGTCGGCGCCGAACTCCGCGCCGTTGTCGGCGTAGTAGTTGAAAATCTCGACGACGTCGTCGATCTCGCCGTCGCCTTCCTTGACCGACTTGCCCATCTCTTCTGCGATGATGCGGGTGAGCTCGGCGCGCTGCTCGTCGAAAAGCTTCGCTACCTTGCGAAGGACCTCCGCGCGCTCCTCGAAGCTCTTCTCGCGCCACTGCTTGAACGTGTCGTTTGCGGTGGTCAGGGCGGTTTCAAGCTCGTCGTCGGTGATGAAGTCGAAGGACTCAACGATCTCGTTGTTTTTCGGGTTTTGCACGCGGTATTTAGTAGACATGTGGCCCATCGTAGGAGCGTGGCGTGAGGCTCGCCACAAAATTTTTCTCCCGCGAAAGCCGGTCCATGGCCTGCGCAAACGGCTCGATCTCCTCGTGCGTGGCGTAAATCGTCTCGCGGCACGAGTACGTGCGGTCCGCGCGCCGCTGCCAGCGGGTGAACCAGATTTCGCCGGGCGCGCCGTCGGGAAGCAGAAGCATTTGCTTCTCGACGCTCCGCCGTTCCCGCACCCCCATCCCCTCAACGCAGAATGTCCACGCGAGTCGGGTGCGCGGGGCGCGGCAGGTGGGTGCGGCCAGTGTTGTCGTCATTGGTGGGGACCCTTCTTGCGGGCGCCTGGTGGCGGCGGCCCGCATCGGTGGCGGCACACTCCGACCCCGGTGACTAGGCGGGATCTTGTGCCGCGGCGGGTGCCGGCAGCTACTGCCGCGCGCCCCGGCCCGGTGACTAGGCGGGCCCGGCGCGCGGCGGAGTGTGAGACGAGAGGTTCGTCTTCCCCAACGGCCTCTGATTTCTCTCGGCCGATATTGCTTCACACGAGTTGACTCGAGCAACCCTCAACCGCTGGTTGATCCCCCTATTTGCTCGAGCTTCGGTTGAGGTTGAGGGGACGGGAAACTCAGGCTGTTGTAAGGTTTTTGCATGTCAAAAACACCAGGCGCTCAATGGCTTTCGGCCGACCTTCACTTACATACCCCTGGCACCAAGGTGAAGGATAGGTACTCGGCCAAAGACATCCCATCAGATTTTCTTCCCGACGTCGAAGACCGCGAACGAATTGACCAATTTTTCGTGGAAACCATCAAGGCTCACCCTTGCGACATTTTAGGGCTAACAGATTACTTCAGCATTGAAAACTTTTCACGCTTCAAAGCGTTGCTCAGCGACAGCGATAAAGTTCTACTCCCAAATGTGGAGCTCAGAATTCCGAATGATGTTGGACAGGGCTACATCAACCTGCATTTACTGTTTTCAGAGAAGGTAGAATGCGACCACGTTAGGGAAATCTTAAATGGCCTGCCTTGTCACCATCAATCTGCCAGAACGCTCAGAAACGTCCCCGACCACGAGCTAAGTTCCGTAACTATTAAGGTCGATGACATCGTCGATGCACTCTGGAAAGAGTTCGGAGACGATTACCGCCAGAGCGTGCTCCTCGGGGTCCCCTTCAGAAGCGACGGCATGTTCGATCCGGGGATGAGAAAGGGCCAATCGGCTCGTGATGAAACCCAAACCTTGTCGATCCTCGAACACGTCGATTTCTTTTTCGGCAACGACAACGACGAGCAAATTCTCGACCAGATCGATTGGGAGCGACTAAAGCCAGAAAGAGGCAGGGGCAACCAAAAAAACGCCGACTATCTGAAGCTTGTCGCCACGCGCTCAAAGTTCCCGCGCCCAGTATTCCAAGGGTCAGATGCGCATTGTTTCCAATCACTCGAAAACTTCACCTCAACAAAGCCAAAAACTTGGCTGAGAGGAAAGCGATCTTTCTCTGCAGTTCACCAATCAACAATCGAACCAAAAACAAGATGCAAAATTGACGCAACGAGTCCAGATAGAAAAGATTCCAGGTATTTAATCGAATCGATCTCATTCCAATCCGACAACGTCTTCCCCAAAAAAGTGAGATTTAATCCTGGCTTGAATGCGGTCATTGGTCCCCGTAGCTCCGGCAAATCGACGTTACTAGCTCATGTAGCAAATGCAATCGACGCGGATGCAACTTTGGAGGCCCAGATAAAAGCTCAACCCGAGAAATCTGAAAAGGATCACGGCCCTGCGGAAGGTATAAGCTGGTCTGAACAAGCTAAGACAATTTCAGCCTCGGTCCACTGGAAGGACCAAGAAAAAGATGGTGAAGCCGACCAGATAGAACGGAAAGTTTTCTACATTCCCCAAAACTATCTTTTCAGAATTTCGTCCAGTGATGCTCTCAACAACTTGCTGGGTCGCCAAATTGAAGCCTCCCCTCCTTTGGCTCAGGTGCGCCAGCTAGTCGAAAAGGAATACTCCGCTCTCAGGTCGCGGGTTGTCGAGCTGTCTGCTAAGGCTTTTAGCCTCGCGAGCAGGATGGAAACACTCAATGAGACGCTGGACAACCTTGGCGACCCAGTAGAAATCAAGAACTCGTTAGCTGTCGCCACTAAGAATTACGATCAGTTAGTCAGCCAGCTCAACTCCCCGACCGCACTAATTGCCACCGGGAAGATGGAGTTTGAAAAGCAAATTGAACGAGCGAATGACAGCCTGGCAGCAAGCGCCAAGCGGATTTCCACTCCAAATACCGAAGAGTTAACACAGGAGATTCTAGCGAGTGCCATCCCTTCAGCAGAAGGTGCCGATGACGAGTTGGTGCAGTATCTCAGAAATTCTCTAAACGAAACGGTAAGGACTTTCGTTGAAGACCTAGCAAGCCAAATAGAACAGCATAAGGAACATGTCCTGAACCTTTCTCAGCGATTCCTGTCGGCACTCTCGACCGCTAACGTCGATGCAGGCTACCCTGATGAATACGAGAAAGTTCTAAAAAGCCGTACGAATCAGCTACTTGCGCTGGAGGCCGACCTTAAGGAACAGCAAAGACGGTCTACTAGGTTAGAAGAAGTCACCAGCGCCAAAAACTCCTCGGCCAAGAATCTCAAGGACTGCGTTAAAGAGATACACCACGCGTTGGATACGTGGGAAAGTGAAACCCACAAATTCATTAATCGCGTTCGGAACGCCAGCGCTAAAACTGAAGGGCCTTACGAGATTTTCGTCGAATTCGAACATCCAACTGAGCCACTGAATCAAACAAAGGATAAATTCCTCGAAAGAGGACAGGACCCGACAATTGCAGGGATCCTAACCTCCCTTGACGGTCCCCTACCGAGCATCAGTTCTTTGGAGGAGCTTGTCATTGGCCTCGTGACCAAGAAGGCGCGACTTCGCTCAAAAGCTGGCGACTCTTCCGCAATTTTCGGTGAACTGTGCTCGAATCTTCTGAAAGTTCCTGCCTACGGTTGCAAGTACGAAGGGGATCGAATTGGTGGTGCCAAGCCAACCACAATGACCGCAGGAAAACGATCACTTTTTGCACTTTCTGTTCTGCTTAACGTAGATCCGTCCCCCTGGCCACTGCTCCTCGATCAGCCAGAAGACGACCTCGATTCGCGATCCATCTATTCCACCATCGCCCCATTTTTGCGCGAAGCCAGTCTGAAGCGCCAAATAATTATGGTTACTCACAACGCTAATCTGGTCGTCGGAGCAGATTCTGACTTGGTTATTGCGGTAAACCGCGCAAGCCAAGAATTTCCTAACGGGCCCCAGATGCAGGTGTTCGATTTCCAATCCGGCTCTCTTGAAGGCCAGGAATACAAAATGAGCACCAAATCGCCTTATTTCCTGCGAAGCCGCAGTATGGAGCAGCATATCTGCGACATCGTGGACGGCGGTGCCGAAGCTTTTAGGAAACGAGCCACCAGATATAAAATTTCGCCTACGTCAAGTTAGACGGCCCCGGCTACAGCAGCCGCACCGCCAGCACGCCGAGGAAGATCACCACGAGGCCGACCAGGCGCGTCGCCGTCAGCGGGTTCTTCCGCGCGCCGAACGCCCCGCGCGCCTCCAGCGCCTGGCCCGCGGCGATGGTGCCGGCGTTGAAGGCGATCACGGTCGTGGCGGTGCCCAGCAGCGGGGACAGGGTCGCGCCGGAGATCACGAAGGTCGCGCCGACTAGGCCGCCGACCCACATCCACCACGGCCCCGGCTCCGGACGCCGCACCAGCTGGCGCGGGCTGGTCACCAGCACCGCCACCAGCAGCAACAGCGCGCCGACGGCCAGGTTGATCTCGCCGGCGTGCAGCGACGACCCGGCGATGGTGCCCAGGTAGCCGTTCACCGCAGTCTGTACCGCAGACCCCACGCCGACCAAGACGCCGAGCGCGCGGAACAGCCAGAGTTCGAGGCCGGTCGCGTCGCCGTCGATAGGCGGCCGCTTGCCCGCACGCAGCACCACAACGATGCCAGCCAGCACCACCAACGCCCCCACCACACGCATCCACGTCACCGGCAGCACGGGCGCGCCGAACAGGCCGAAGCGGTCGATGCACATGCCCATCACCACCTGCCCCAGAATCGGCAGGACCACGGTCTGCACCGCCCCAAGACGCGGGAACAGCAGGATGTTGCCCAGCACGAAGCACACGCCCATCGCGCCGCCAAGCCAGACCCACCAGGGTGCGCTCGTACCGTCGTCGAACTGCGGCACAGGGTTGCCCTGCAACACGGTCGTCGCGACGATGGCTACCAGCAGCGCCACCGTGAACGACACCAGCGCCGACACCACCGGCTTGTTGCCCACGCTCAATCGCAGGCGCGAGTTCGCCGCGGTCTGGATCGGAATCAGCCCGCCTACCGCGAGCGCCACAAGCAACAGCATGCGCCGATCTTCTCACGACGAGCGCGCCGCCACCGAAGGGCATTCCGATAGTGCATTTCGGGACTGTATGACTCCTGTAATACGATAGCCATGCAGCGATTCCACAGGAATCTCCATTCGTCTTATAAGGATCAGTATGTCAACTGCATATCCGGGCCCCGTGGGCGGCACCAACAACAAGCCCGAGAATCCGGCCACGCTCGCTGAACAGGGCAACCAGCCCTACACAACTCCGCCAGCAGACGGCCCATCCCCGAAAGCCAAGGACCGAAATGTTATCGGCATCATCGGATTGGTGTGCGCGGTACTAGGCACCATCCTGTCGTGCATCCCCGGTATCCTCCTCGCAGGTTGGATTTTGCTGCCGATTGCTTTCATTCTCGGACTAGTCGGTCTCTTCCCAAAGGACAAGGCTAAAGGCACTGCCATCGCCGCTGTGATCATCTCGATCGTCGGAACGATCGTCGCTGCCGTCGTGTTTGCTTTCGTGGTGGACAGCGCAATTGACGACACGTTCAACAAGGAGACCACGGTCTCGAACAACAGCGACAATTCCAATGACGCATCCGACCAGCCGGCTAACCAGGCGTCTGATGCTGCTGACGGCTCTACCCGCGAGAACCCACTTCCGATCGGAAGCACCATTTCGTCCGATGAATGGGAAGTGACGATCAACAGCGTCGACCTTGACGCGACCGATGCGATCCTGGCCGAGAACGAGTTCAACGAGGTTCCTGCAGACGGTCAGACCTACGTCTTGGCCAACGTCACCGCTAAGTACACCGGCGACGATCCTCAGGGCTCGAGCCCGTGGGTAAGCGTCGCGTACGTGAGCCCCCAGGGAAACACGGTTCAAAGCTTTGATGCGCCGGTAATCACTCCGGACGCTTTCGACCTCGGGAACACCCTTTACAAGGACGCAAGCACCACCGGAAACCTGGTCTTCTTGGTGGACAAAGCTACTGCTAACGAGGGCGTTTTGTCGGTTGAACCGGATCCCTTCTCACGCAAGCGTTTCGTTTCGGTGAACTAGAACGAAACTTAAAAACTCTTATGGGCAGGCGCAGAATGCGCCTGCTTTTCTTTTCTTCAGCATGCGCCGATCTTCTCACGCCGAGCGCGCGGCCACTTCCCCGGCTACACTCCGAAGGCGTACAGGGGGATCTACCAAGGGGGAATACTCATGAACGCAAATACGCTCGGCACGATTGGGGCGCTTGTCGCTTTCGCCGGGACGATTCTGGCGATGAGCTCGGGCACAAAACTCGTCGGCATCGTGCTGCTGGGAACGGCGCTGACAATGGGCGTGGTCGGTCTCGCGCAGGTCCGTTCGGAGCCGCGCCGTCAGCACCACCCGACGCCCGGTCGCGCCCCGAGGCTTGCGGTCGTCCTCGCGCTCGTCGGCATCGGGGTGAATTCCATCCCGTCGGTGCAGGCTGCGCTCGCGGAGATTGAAAGCCACGAGATCACCGACGAGCAGTGGCGCCAGTTGCAAAAAGACCTGTCCGGACACAGGCGATTGACCAGGCAGAACTAGTTGCCGGGCGCGATTCGACGCCCTGCGCTAGGCTCGCCAGCAAGTCCAAAACAAGGGGGGATTATGACTACTGCATTTCCGTTTGCTCCAACACCAGCACCAGCGCCAAAGCCTTCGCCTATCGACGCCTCCGGTGACAACCTCATCGGCATCATCGGCGTCGCCAGCGCAGGCCTCGGCACGCTGCTTTCTTTCTCCGCCACCACCGCCGCCTTCGGCGCGCCGCTGGTCCAGGCCGGGTTCATCCTCGGGGTGGTCGGACTGTTCCCGCAGGGCGCGAAGAAGTTGTGGCCGGCCGTGGCGTTGGTGACCGCGATCCTCGGCACCGCGCTAAGCGTGATGCTGGTGCAACACCAGGTGGCCTCGCAGTTCGACAGCTCCACGGCGGAGTTCACGGAGCTGGAGCGCCAGTTCGAGCAGCTCGACCAGCGCTACAGCCCGTACTCGGATCCGCTGCCCGGGGCGGGCGCGGCGAACGGTTGGCCCGCGCCGAACGGCTACTTCAACCCGTAGGCGCGGTACAGCGCGGCGATGAACTCCTCGTGGGTGATGTCGCCGTCGACGGCGGCGAGCTCGTCGCGCACGTCCTTGCGCGTCGGCGCGGAAATCAGCGTCGGGTTGGCGGTGCGCTGCCGGTACGCAACGGGCGGAAGCTTGCCGCCGACCCGGTGCTTCATCCGGGTGAAATAGTTATCCACCGGCGCGAGCGCCTCCACGCCCGGCACCGACCAATCCAGCCAGTACGCGGCCACACCGAGCGCGATGCCGACCAGCGCGGAAACGGCCAGGCCCACCGACTGCCAGCCGAGGTCGTAGAAGAGCTGCACGCTTATCGACGCCACCATCGCCGGGACCACGTACAACTGGCGATCAATGAGAATGTTGGGAATCTGCCCAATCATCATCTCGCGGATGACCATCCCGCCGGTGGCGGTGAGCACACCCATGAGGATGCAGCCGAACCACGTGACGTCGGCACGCAGCGCTGTGACCGTGCCGGTGACCGCCCACACGCCCACGATGACCATGTCGCCGTGGAAGCGGAACAACTCCCACGCGCGGCCCTCGATGGACAGCGCGAACGCCACCAGCGAGCCGACGAGCGCCGTGCCGATGTACCACGGGTTCTGCAGCGCCGACGCCGGGGTGGAGCCGATCAGGGCGTCGCGGATCATGCCGCCCGCCATGCCGGAGATGATGGAGATGACCATGAACCCGACGGCGTCGAAACGCATCCGCCTGGCCACCAGACCGCCCATCAAAGCGTTGAGGAACACGCCGATCAGATCCATCACGGCAAACGAAAAACCCACAGGGGTGAGCACGTTGTCGAAGTACATGCGCGCCATCGTAGGAGGGTTCGCGCCACTGCGGGGCCGGTTTAGGTCTTGGCCTCCGTGCGCTCCTGCACCTCGTTCTGCAGCATCACGCGCAGCGCCTGGATCAGCTGCTCGTCCGAGGCGCTCTCCAGCGCGTTGCGCACCTCTTTGCCGGACTCGGCCGGGCGTCGCGAGTCGGTGTTCACGCCCAGCGCCTCGCCGATCTTCTCCTCCAGCGGACGCTCAATGCGCTTGGTCTGAAACGCCGAGAACTTGTCTCCGCCGAAGTACACCGCAAACGCAAACAGCGGCGCGGCGATCGCGGCGGCCAGCATGCCCTCCCACACCAGGTCGAAGCGGTTGAGCACCAGCATGATCACCGACGCGATGATCGCCGGGAACACCGTCATCTTCTGACTGGTAAACAGTGACGGCACCTGCCGCAACGCAATGTCGCGCGCGAGGGTGCCGCCGGTTGCGGTGATCACGGCGAGCAGCACGCACGGCACCCAGCTCAGCTCGGCGTTCAGCGCCTTGATGGTGCCGCCGACCGCCCACACGCCGATCGTGACCACGTCCGCGTAGAACCGGAAGTTCTCCCAGAGTTTGCCACGCAGGGGCGCAAAGTACGCGATCAGCCCGCCGATCGTGGCGGTGATCAGGTAGCCGGGGTTGGTCAGGGCGGCGGCGGGGCCGTCGTTAAGTATGGCGTCGCGCATGAGGCCGCCGCTCAGCGACGAAATCAACGCTACAAACGCGAACCCCACAATGTCGAAGTTCATCCGCTTGGCCACGGTCCCGCCGATCGTGGCCGCCAACAACACACCGGTGTACTCGAGGACAAAGTAAAGAGTGCCCACGTCATCAGAAAAGTCCATGGGCGCCAAGGCTAGCTTTCCGGGTTGGGTCGGCGACTGGGTGGCTGGTGGGTGGTCGGTGTGGGGTTGCTCCACATGGCATAAACCGGCTACCTAGGACCGGTTACCAGCTGAATTTTCGCAGGGTAACCGGTTCCAGGTAGCCGGTTTTACGGGGCGGGAGGCATGCCTCAGCCCAGGCGCTCGACGGCGTCGACGACGAGGTCCCAGAACCGGTCCACGTCTAGGCGCGTCGCCACCGAGGTGTTGCAGGCCGCGTCGGCAGCGGCATCAGACGCACCAGCCGCGACCCCACCAGGCACGCCGGACGCGAGCGCCGCGCCGAACGCGCGCAGGTCCGCCACGGTGCGCCCGCGCGTCAGCGTGCCCGCGAGCTCCACCGACACCGGCACAGACACGGTCTCGACCACCGACGGGTCGATGACGTAGGCTACGGCACACGGGTCGTGGACGGGCGGGTTGTCAAAGCCCTGGGCGTCCTTGTAGTTGGCGCGGAAGGCGTCCACAAGCGCGGCCAGGAAGTCGCCGCTGGCGGTGCCCAACGCGCGGAAACGGTCCTGCACCTCAGGAGTGGCAAGCGCCTGGTGCGTCAGATCCAGCCCGACCATGACCACCGGCCAGTCCTCGCCGAACACGATCGCGGCGGCTTCCGGGTCGACGGCGATGTTGAACTCCGCCGACGGCGAGAAGTTGCCGGCTCCGTACGCGCCGCCCATCAGCACGACCTCGCGCACCCGCGACACAATCCGCGGCTCCAGGCGCGCCGCCAAGGCGATGTTGGTCAGCGGCCCGGTGGGCACCAGGGTCACGGTCCCCGGCTCTTCGCGCATCAGCGTATCGACGATCCACTGCACCGCCCCGATCTCCCCCACCGGAACAGCAGGTTCCGGAAGGTCGAAGCCGTGGATTTCCATGCCGGTGTCGCCGTGGATGTCTTCGGCCGTGATGACGTCGTTTAGCAAAGGCCTCGTCACCCCGCGAAAGACGGGGACATCGCGCAAACCGGCGACCGTAAGCACCTGCTGCGCGTTGCGCGTGACGTGGTCGATGGTGTGGTTGCCGCCGACGGTGGTCAGGCCCAGCAGCTCGATGTCCGGGTTGCCGGCGGCGAGCAGGATGGCGACGGCGTCGTCGTGGCCGGGGTCACAGTCCAGGATGATTTTACGCACGGGCAGCCAGGTCCTCTGCGGCGATCGTGTCCGACACCGACGACGGCTTCGGGATGAGGAAGGACGCCGCGAACGCGCAGCCCAGCAGGATCGCACCGGCGATCATGCCGGCGCGGTAGCTGCCGTCGGTGGCGGTGAACACGGCGAAGATGATGGTGAACGACAGGCCGGCGCCCAGATTGAACGCGCCGCCGTTGAGCCCCGGCAGGTAGCCCTGGTTGTGCTTCGGCGCCAGCACGACGCCGAGCGAGCCGAGCATGATGTTGCCCATGCCGGCGTAGGTGATGCCAGCGAGCAGCGACATCGCCAGCAGCATGCCGTGGGTGGCGTTGCCCACGACGACCAGGCCGAACAGCACAGACAGCGCCGCACCCGCGATGCCGATCTGCAGGATGATCTTGTAGCCCACGCGGCCCGCGAGCCAGCCGGAGATCGGGCCCATGGCCAGGCCGGCCAGGGCGTACGGGGTCAGGGTCCACCAGGACACGACGCCGGCGGACATGCCCGGGCCGGCCGCCGGGTCCTGTGCGAGGTTGGGCACCAGGCCGTTCATCACCGCAAACACGCCGGTCATGGTCAGCGTGGTGGTCAGCAGCAGCGCCCAGGTGCGGCGCTGGGACAGCAGGTCGGTGGACATCAGCGGGTGCGGGCTGGACTTCTCGGTGCGCCAGAACCACACCAGGGACGCGCCGCCGACGACCAGCAGGAGGATCACCATGAACCAGTTCGCCGCGGCGAGCTCGCCGGCCATGTTCAGGGCGGTCAGCACCGCGGCCGCACCGATGACCAGGCCGACAACGCCCTTCCAGTCCATGGGCTGGAGCTGGTCGGACTTGGTCTCCGGCACGCCGTACTGCACGGCGAACACGGCGATCAGCGCGGCGGCGCCGATGACCCAGAAGAGGGAGCGGAAACCGAAGGCGTCGGTAAGCCAGCCGCCCAAAATCGCGTCAATGCCGGCGATACCGCCGTTGACCGAGGTGAGGATGCCCACCAGGAACGCGAACTGCTTCTCCTCGCGCACCGCCTGACGCAGCATCACCGACGTCAGCGCGACGGTCGGGCCGGAGACGCCCTGGATCACGCGGCCGATGAACAGCATGGTCACGTTGGTGGCCAGCGCGGCGACAACGGAGCCGATGACCGTGCCGATCATCATCCACACCAGCACCTTGCGACGCCCAATCAGGTCACCCCAGCGCGGCATGAACAGCGCAAACACGGCCGCCGCGGTGAAGAACGCCGTCTGCGTCATGCCGATCTGCGCGGTGGTGGCGTTGAGGTCCATCTCCATCGTGTGCAGCGCCGGCGCGAGCATGGAGGCGTTGAGCTGGAACGCGAAAACGGCGACCAGCAGCGCCGTCATCAGGGGCACGACCTGGTTGGTCGGCAGCTTCTGCCCCGCTGCTGGTAGCGGGGTGTTTGTCGTAGTCATGCGTGCAGTTTAAAACACTGCGCGCCGCGCGCCTACACGAAAAAGGCGGCGGCTACACCCGAAATGCGGGGGCATTTTGCCTATCGACGCCCACCTGGCCGCCGCACCCTACCCCCAGCACGTTTGCGGGCGGGCAATGTGTCCGATTGAGTCGCGTCGCACTTAACCTGAATTCGCCGGAAGGCAGGGCCCGCGCCGGAAGGCAGGGCCCGGCGCGCACCCGTCCGCACTGGGAAAACTCGCGCGACTCGCACCATGCGAACGCGCGGAATTCAGGTTTTCGGCTACGCGACTTTTTCGCATACCTCCCTGGAGGTTTGCGGCCGCCGCGGCTACCCCAGCGCCTCCCACAGCGCGGTGTTGGTCTCCTGCCACAGGGGCTTGGCCCAGTCGCCGAACTCGCGGTCCGTCAGCACCACGCACGCTTGCCCACCCGCGACCCACAGGTAGGTCCCGGACATACCGAAGTGCCCGACGGTGTCGGCGGGCATGCCGTCGCCGGTCCAGTGCGGCGCCTTCTCGCCCTTGATCTCAAACCCGAGGCCCCACTGGCAGGGTTTTTGCATGCCGTAGCCGGGAACGACGCCGCGCAAATCGCCGAACTGGTTAGAAAAGGCCTCGCCAAGCGTCGACGGGTCCAGAAGACGCGGCGAGAGGAGCTCGGAGGCGAACGCAGAAAGGTCGCCGACGGTGGAGCGCCCGCCGTGGCCGGCCGAGCCGTAGATTTCGGTGGAATCCATGCCGAGGGGCTCGAAGACCCCCTCGCAGGCGTAGTCCGCAAACGCGATGCCGGTGGTCTCTTCCAGGTGGTCGGCCAGGATCTCGTAGCCGGCCGAGGAGTAGATGCGCCGCTCCCCCGGTTCTTTTTGCGGCTCCCGGGAGTCGAACCCCACCCCGGCGGCGTGCGCGAGGAGGTGGCGGATGGTGGAGTTGGGGGGACCGGAGGCGTCGTCAAGCTCGAATGCCCCCTCCTCCACCGCGATGAGCACGGCGTACGCGGAGAGCAGCTTGGTCACGCTCGCGAGTTCGAAGACTTTGTCCTGGTCGCCGAACGTGGCTTCCGTGTCGCCGACGAGGGCCGCCGCGACGTTCTCCACCGGCCAGTTGCTGAAAAACTTCTCGAGCTCCATGCCGCCCACCCTACGTGCGCCGCGCGGGGACCGGGTGGCGTGCGCCCCCACCCGCAGACCCCTAGTAAGCGATCCCTATTACGGCCCATTTTCGGCCATACTCGGGAGGGCTTACTCGGGGTTTGAGTCCTTAGAACGGCAGCGCCGGGAGTGTGAGCCCCGGGACCATGCCTGCCGACACCGCGAACGCCGCCCCAACACCGAGCAGCGCCAGCACCACGGCGACGATGCCGGCGATGGTGCCCGGCGCGACCTCCGAATTCAGGCTCGACGGCGCGGCCGGCGCAGTGCGGTTGATGTCCTTGCCGCAGTCCTCGAAACGCTGCGCGGTGTAGGAGGCGGCGGACTTGACGTAGGCGACCTCGTTGGCGCTGAACGGGGTCTCAAAGGTGGACGGCGCGCCGGTCTTGGAGCTTGTCAGGTCGTCGGCGATGACGGAGCTGGTGGTGTGCTCCTCGACGGGCCACAGCTGCAGATCATCGGTTTGCTTCACCGAGCCCCAGCCGTTCTCGCCGAGCCCGGCGCGCAGCTCGTCCTGTTTCTTCGCCCACAACGCGAGCGCGTCGGCGCGGGAACCGGAGTGGTAAAGGATGTCGTCGGCGTTAAGGCCGGCGGCCAGGGCAGGCACCTGGTCCGCGTTGTACTCGACGGCGCAGACGCGGGAAAAGCCCGGGTCGACGGGCGCTTCAGGCGCGTCGGCGGCTCCGGCGACGGGCGGAAGTACGGCAGCAACGGCGGCGCAGGCGATAACGCCCGCTGTGAGGGTTTTACGCATGTGGAAAAAGATACCCCGCACGGCACCTCCTTACCGGCCTTTCCACAAACCCCGAGAAACCCGCACCTCGTAGTCCTCGTACTCCGTGCCGGCCACCAGCGCCGCCACGTGCGCGCGCACGAGCTCCTCGGCGTGCTGCCCGGCGCGGTCCAACAGCCCGGACGCGATGGCTTTCTCCCGCGCGTCGGCCTCCCGGTCGGCGATGAAGCCGGTGACGTCTTCGACGCGGAGTTGGTTGATGGGGTTCATGGTTTGGTCGTAAACCTTGACGCTGTCAGCGTCGATGTGGGATTCGAGCACCTCCACCTCAGGCAGTTGCACGTTGACTTTCCCGTCGGCCAACTGCACGTCGATAAGCGAGGCGTCCTTGATGCCCGCGGTGACGCGCCCGTCGTACGTAACCAGGAAATTCCGTCCGGTAAACGGCACGCGCACCCCGAGCACCTCGAGGCCTTCCTGGTCGAATTTGCCCACGTCGGAGAAGACGTATTCCTCCACAGAAAGCTGGGCAATATCGCCTAACGACGCCCCAATGGTCGTCGACGTCACCTCCCCCTCCCGCCAATTGAGCAGCGCTGGGCGGGTCACCGCCAGCACGAGCGCCACGATGGCCAGCACCGCAACAACCGAGGCGGCAGCGCCGGCGACCCCTATGCCGCGGCGGGCGGGCCGGGGAGAAATTTGGAATTCAGTACTCACGCGATTCACCTTACGGGGTGACGAATATGTAATGTGGCTCTCACAATTTGCCGACAACCAGGAAGACCCATCATGACCGGATCAACCAGGACCGACAAGAAACCCGACCATAAGCCTAAAGACCAGGCCCAAGATAAGACTCAAGACCGAGACGGCATGTCCGGCTTTCTGGGCTGGATCGAAAAAGTCGGCAACAAACTGCCGGACCCGTTCTGGCTATTTGTGATCCTGGCCGGCGTGGTGGCGGTGTCCTCCTGGCTGGCCAGCAAGGCGGGCCTGTCCGCAATCGACCCGGCCTCCGGCGAAGAAATCCACGTCGAATCGCTGCTCACTGGTGAGAACATCTCGCGCATGGTCACCGACGCGGTGGAGAACTTCATCGCCTTTCCGCCACTCGGCGTGATCCTGGCGGTGATGCTGGGCGTGGCCGTGGCGGAGCAGACGGGTCTGCTCGCGGCGATGGTCCGCGCGATGGTGGACAAGGTCAGCCCGAAGATGCTCACGTTCATGGTCGCGCTGGCTGGCGTGACTGGTTCGGTGGCTTCGGACGCCATCTACGTGATCATCATCCCGCTGGGCGCGATGGCCTTCCACGCGGTGGGCCGCTCGCCGGTGGTGGGTGCGATGGTGGCGTTCGCGGCGTCGTCGGCAGGCTTTAACTCCTCGCTGATCTTGAACATCACGGACCTGCTGCTCGCCGGCATCTCCACCTCCGCCGCGCAGCTGGTGGACGAAGCCTACGAAGTCTCCCCGCTCGCCAACATCTTCTTTGTCATCCCGTCCGCGGTGGTGCTGTCGCTGGTCATCACAGCGGTGACCGAACTGTTCGTGGACAAGAAGGCCGAGAACCTTGTCGACCACGACCACATCGACGAGGACGAACTGCAACTCGACGACTCCAACCAGCCCAACGACTCCCACCTCACCGACGATGACGACCTGTCGCTGACCCCACTCGAGCGCAAGGGCCTGGCCTGGGCCGGCATCACCCTCCTCGTTGCACTTGCGGCCTACTTCGCACTGCTGTTCATCCCGGGCTCGCCATTCGCGCGGCCGGAGGAGGGCTTCATGGAGTCGCCACTGATCCGCGCCATCGCCGTGCCGATCGCCCTGATCTTCTTCGCTACCGGCCTGGTCTACGGCCTGATCGTGGGCACCATCAACAATGCCGCCGACATCCCGAAGTTCATGGCCAAAGGCCTGGAGTCCCTCCTGCCGATTCTGGTGCTGTTCTTCGCCGTCTCCCAGTTCCTGGCGTGGTTCCAGTGGTCCAACCTGGGCCCCTGGACCGCCATCAAGGGCTCTGAGCTGCTGCAGTCCTGGGACCTGCCCAACGTGGTCCTGTTTGCCGCGTTCGTGCTGATGGTCACGCTGATCAACCTGTTCATCACCTCCGGCTCCGCGCAGTGGGCGCTGATGGCGCCGGTGGTCGTGCCGATGATGATGTACGTGGACGTCTCCCCCGAGGTCACCCAGATGCTCTACCGCATCGGCGACTCGCCGTCGAACATCATCACCCCGATGTCGCCCTACTTCGCCCTGGCGCTGACGTTCCTGCAGAAGTACTACAAGAAGGCCGGCGTGGGCACCCTGATGTCGCTGGCGCTGCCGTACGCGGTGAGCATGCTGGTGGGCTGGTTCATCTTCTTCATGATCTGGTACGCCCTGGGCATCCCCCTCGGCCCGGGCTCCCCGATGGGCTACCAGGTGTAGCTCGTTGGCGGTGAAGGCCCGGTTGCGTCCGTACAGCCGGGCCTTTTGCTTATCGACGTACCTCCGGCGAGACCCGTCACCCAATCCCCTGCAAAGCAGCTTGGCACATGCTTAGATTCTATTGTCAGAATCTTCCACGAATCCTGCAAAGGAGTGCTCCGTGCCTAACGCAAAAGAACTCGAGCGTCAGCTCCGCGACTTCCAGAACTTGCTGCCCCAAATCGTCGGCTCTGTACTGGCGATCATCACCGCCCTTGGCGTGATCCTTGGCGCCGTCGCCCCGGAACTGGGTGGTAGCTCCAGCAACAACGGTGGCGGCAACTCCTCCCCGTCCGCCCCGTCGAAGCCGGGTAACTCCGGCGACTACTCCAAGCCGGAGTTCGCCAACCCGAAGTACCTGCACACCCACCGCGACCGCATATACAGAATGCAGTCTGGTGTTGGTGTGACCTTCAACGGGAAGGACTACCCGATGTCGCTGCTCTCCACGAACGCAGGTAGTTATAATAAATCGACGTTTGATGTGGACAAGAAGTACTCGACGCTGAATTACACCGCTGCGTGGGCTTCCAACATCCCGAACTCTGGTGGTGTCGGCGTGATCGAGGTCTACCTCAATGACGGCCTGCGCGATCGCGTTACTGTGAAGCCGGGAGACGCCAAGAAGCGTAGCGCCGACATCCGCGGCGGTGGCCGCGTCAAAATTGTCATGTACGCCGTGGACAAAGTGGACGATAAGAGGGAGGTCGACTCGAACGGCCTCGCAATGCTCACTCCGACGCTGAAGTAAGCAAATAGCGCAATGCCCCATCTCGAACGAGGTGGGGCACTTTCGTATCTGCGGAAGAAAACCTACTTCCTAATCTCCGCCGGCGCGCACATCGGCGCCTGGCGCGTGAACCTCTCCAAAGCACCCTGCTCGCACAGAGTCAAGCCGCTGTAGCACCGCAATACATCCCGGTCTGCTTCGTGCCGGCGGTCGGGATCGCGCACCAACTTCCGTCGCATTTAGCCTGAATCGGAGGGACAGATTTCTACCACATCAGCCACAAGCACCACTCTGAGCGGCCTCTGCCGACCCTGAATTCAGGTTTTCGTCTATACGCCAAAATCGCGCAACACTGGTCCACTGCGACCCCAGCGCAACACTGGTCCACTGCGACCCCAAAAGAAAAGCCGGGAGCGACACAACCCGCTCCCGGCTCAACTCCCCCTCAGCGCCCCAAGCGCCCGCACCCCCCCCCGAGGACCTACTTCCCAATCTCCGCCGGCGTACAAATCGGCGCCTGGCGCATGAATTCCTCCGGCGCTCCCTGCTCGCGCAGAGTCAGCCCGTTGTAGCACCCGCGCTGCATCCCGGTCTGCTTCGTGCCCGCGGTCGGGATCACGGCCCACTTGCCGTTGGAGTTCTTGAAGTACAGGATCCAGTCCGTCTGGTTCGCACCCGCAATGGCCCACTTGCCGTCGCAGAAAATCACGTCAGTGCCAGTGAAGTGCGGCCACTCCGGCACCACCGCGTCAAACGCCTGCGGCGCGCAAGAGCCACCAGCAGCCGCGCCATTGTCCTTCTTGGTAAGCCCCGGGATCGCGAGCGCCGGCACCAGCGAGGAAAGTCCCGCAGCCGCCGCCGGGTCCAGCCCCTCGGGCAGCTCCAGCAAGCCCTGCTGCACCGCGAAGTACCCGCCGGCGCCCACTGCGGCCAGCACGCCGAGCGTGATGCCGATAATTGCGCCCGTGCTTAACGACGAACCTTCGGCCTCCCCCGAATCCGCAGAGGAACCCGTTTCGGTAGTGTTCGCGCCCTCTTCAGCGAAGGTGGCAGGCGCAATGACGGCGGAGGTGGTGACTGCGGCGGCGACGCCGAGTGCAAGCATCGGTTTCTTCATGCCCGCCACTTTATCGCGTTATACCCGTCACTTCGAGGGGAACAGCGCAATTCCCCACACCCCGAGCGCGACAGCAGCGGCAACCAAAACCCACCACAGCACCCCGCGTGGCCGCGAGAACCACTTGTCCGCAGCCAGCCAAACGACGCTCGGAACGACCAGCGCCAGCCCCAAAAACGTCAGTGCCCGCCAATCCGCCAGCCGGTTCGCCGACAACAGGCACACCACGCCAAAGCCCGCGAGCCCCCACGCGACGGCGTTTGCCCGGAATCCACCTATCGGAATCAACATGTCCGAAACCCTACCCCAAAACTCGGCCACATAACCACGGCCGAAAACATCACCTAACCTGCCGATTTGGGCAACACAACCAACCCACGCTATTGTTACATCTCGTTGCACAGCGAGAGCAACGGCAACATATTCCTCCATAGCTCAGTTGGCAGAGCATTCGACTGTTAATCGAAGGGTCACTGGTTCGAGCCCAGTTGGAGGAGCAAAACGAAGGAGCCCGCAAGGGGCTCCTTTTTCGCATTTCCACCCCCTCGTTTCCACTCCCCGAATAGGGGCAAACCCGATTCAGCCCCATTGCACTTACAAGTGAAATCCAATACGCTTCAACCTCCACGGCAAAAAGGAGGCTCAAATGACTGCCACCCTATCTTCCTCAAGCGCCATTGTTCTGAGCACTGAAGATACGGCTGCATTCGAAGCCCTGCGGATGCCCGAGGACGCTGACATCGCAGTTCTTGACAAGGATGGCAACCAGGTCGACCTCCCCGAGCGTGTGCAGGCAACCGTACTTGCAGCGATTAGAGCTCTCACGGAGGCTGGCGAAGTCGCGATCACCCGAATGCCGGAACAGCTGACAAGCACTTCTGCCGCGGACGTGCTGGGAATCTCGCGACCGACCTTGATGAAGTGGGCAAGGGCCGGCAGGATCGACAGCTTTAAAGTCGGAACACATACCCGTTTTCACCGAGACGACGTACTCTCCCTCAAGAGCCAGCTAGCAAAGGAGCAGGATGAGGCGTTCGAAAGACTCCGGTCCTTTGATCTTGAATCTTTCGGTCCACTAACCGATTAGCCTCGCTGTTGCCGTTCCACAAATAAGGTCGTAGTCGTGACACAACGGGTGCTCGTCGATGCCAATGTCTTGGCCAGTCGGATTCTGACAGACTGGCTCTTTCATTTACGCAAATGCAACCGTGGCATGTTTTCAATCCTGTGGACCCGCGACATCCAAGCTGAAGCGATACGCGCCATGCGTAAGAAGCATCCCGAGTGGTCCGGGTCTGCGATCGAGCGTCGATTCAAAATGATGGAGGCTCTTATCGACGACACGGTTGTCGCACCAGATGGCGACTACGGCTTCAGCGGAGCTGATTCGGGGGATTTCCACGTTCATGCTGCTGCGGTGTCGGGAAACGTGCATTACATCCTCACCGACAACCGGCCGGATGATTTCACCTCGCGTCCCGACGAGGAACAGTACGAAATCGTCAATAGCGACGATTTCTTCAATCTTGTCGCCGATTCCAACCAACCAGGATTCATCGACGCGGTCGCGGACCAATTTGAGTATTACTCGCGGCCGGGCGTCGTGAAAGACCCGCTCCATGTTGCACTGCAGCGTGCAGGGTGCCCCAGTTTCGCAGACCGGGTGAAGCTGGCGTTAGGGCAGATTGCCCTTCAGCAGTAGCTGCCCACCCGCCGCGCCGCATCCAGCCCCGCGTGTCCACCGTGCGCGCTCCACGGCAAGCAAGGTCGCATCAGGGCGCAATTCCCCAGTGTCGCCGCAGTCCTGAAGAGACTGTAAATCAGGAATAGCAACCGCCCTCCCGACGTTCCACCCGATGTCCCGGCAAAGGCCGAACATCGAGAGAACAACGACTAAGGAGCACAGCGTGACTGCAGCGAAGCAATGGGTCCTTGCCTCCCGCCCGAATGGGGCACCAACAAGCGAGAACTTCCGTCTCGAAGAGGTGGAGCTGCCAGAGCTCTCCGACGGCGAGGTCCTCGTCGAGAACACGTTCTCCAGCGTCGACCCCTACATGCGCGGGCGGATGAACGACGTGGAGTCCTACATCGAGCCGTTCCAGATCGATGAACCACTCAACGGCACCGCGATCGGCACAGTCACCGAGTCCCGCTCCAGCAAGTTCAAAGCGGGCGACACGGTCCGGCACTTCGCCGGGTGGCGCACACACGCCGTCCTGAACGAGGACGAGGCGGAGCAGATCGACACCACCATCGCGCCGGCCGAAGCGTACCTGGGCATCCTCGGCCTGACGGGTCTGACCGCCTACGTCGGTCTGACCGCCGTCGGCGAGATGAAAGAGGGCGACGTCGTGTTCATCTCTGGCGCCGCAGGTGCCGTGGGCTCGGCCGCGGGACAAATTGCGAAGCACCTCGGCGCTGCGAAGGTGATCGGGTCCGCGGGCTCCGCGGAGAAAATCGAATACCTCAAAAACATCGGCTTCGACGAGGCGTTCAACTACAAGGACGGCGACGTGAGCGGCCAGCTGGCCAAGGCAGCGCCGGAGGGCATCGACGTCTACTTCGACAACGTCGGCGGAGACCACCTCGAGGCCGCGATCCAGAACGCGAACACGTTCGGCCGCATCGCCATGTGCGGGGCCATTGCGCAGTACAACGACACGGAACCGGCGCCGGGGCCGCGGAATCTGGGCCTGTCCATCGGCAAATGCCTCACGCTGCGCGGGTTCGTGGTGGGCCAGTACTCCCACCTTGCCAAGGAGTTCCAGGAGAAGATCGCCCCGCTGGTCGTCGACGGCTCAATCACGTTCGAAACCACGGTGCGCGAGGGCATCGACAACATGCCGGCCGCATTCCTCGAACTGTTCGAGGGCGGCAACACCGGCAAGATGATCGTCAAGTTTTAAGAGGACCCAATGACCAAGGTTCTTATGGCCGTTACGGCAGCTAAGCACTGGACGCTTAACGACGGCACACCCCACCCCACCGGCTTCTAAGCCGAAGAACTGGTCACACCCTAGAGCGCTCACCTAGACCCCGTTTGGATCTGCCCGGCGACAGCCGTCGCCACCGCCAGGTCCTCCCACGGCATCCCGACGGCTTTAAACACCACCCGCCGCGCCGGATCCAGCGTCACTTCCCCGCGCACGACCTCAGCCATCGTCACCACGTCGTCCCACGCAAGCGCCCCCTTCTCCACCGCGATCGCCACATCGCCGGCCTCCCGCTGCGCAGCCTCCACATCTTCCACGATCACCTGTGCGCCGTGCAGCACATCTTCATGCAACTCCCGCGTGTCCACCGTGTGCGCCCCCACGGCAAGCACGGTCGCATCGGGCCGCAATTGCCTATCGACGACCACAGGTTGTCCCGCACTCGTCGCCGTCACAACCAACCCGGCCTTGCCCAACGCTTCATCGGCCGCAGCACTCCCCGATTTCACCCACGGGTAGGCCAGATCCGCCGGCTCGCTCCGCGAAGTAAACGTCACCGACACCTCCCGCACCCCCTCAAGCACGTCCTCAACCGTTCGCGCGTGCGCCCGCCCCTGCGCACCCGCGCCCACAATCACGCACTCCAACGGCTCACTCGATTCCCGCAACCGGTCCAGCACCCCAGCCACAGCTACCGCGGCCGTGCGAATCTCCGTTAGCGCCGCGGCATCCATCACGACCTCCGGCGTCAGCGTCTCGCCACTCATGAGCAGGTAGGATCCCTGCACGAACGGGACATCGACAGTCGAGCCCACCGGCTGAATCCCCAGCACCTTCACCCCGACCGCGCCATCGAGCGCCGACGGCAGTAGATGCATTTCCCCGTGCGGCAGCGCGACCTTTTGGCGGTGCGGGTCGGTGGCGGGATCGAAGCCGCCCGTCAGGACCTCCCGCAACGCATCGACGGCGGTACCTGGGCGGATGGCGGACATGACATCGTCGTAACCCAAATTGCGCATGAGGACGAGCATATAAAAAGTGGACGCGGCGCAACGCAGCCGCATCCACTCGCCTGGGAGCCAGGTTTACGGGAGCATGTCGAGGAACTGCTCGTAGTACTCCTGCAGGTTAATGCCCATGTAATTGAGCAGCGCGGCGATCATGCCGACCGCGCCCAGCGCACCGAGCAGGGACAGCAGGATGCCCAGCGGGGTGATGGTAACGCTCGAGCCGACGGTCACGGAGCTGACCTCGTCCGGGAACTGCTCTTCGGTGACACGGTCGCCTTGCTTCTCGACGGTCGTGGGCACCGTCGTCGGCACCTCCACCGTCGTCGGTGCGGTGACGGTCGTCGGCGTGACCACGGTGGTGGGCACGGACTTGGTCACCGTCGTGTTCGGCGCGGTGGAGACCTCCTTTGCGGTGGAGGTCACCGTGGTCGGGGTGACCACGGTCGTCGAGGTCGTCACCGTTTCGCGGTGCGTGACCGCCGGCTCGGTTTCGGTGACCTTCTCGGTCTCCGTGGCCGTCTCCTTAATGGTCTCCTTAACGGTCTCCGTGTGGGTCACCGGGTCTGCGGACACAGACGTCGTGGTGGTCGCGGTGACGGTTGCGGTGGGCTGCTCGGCCGAGGTCTCGGGCGCCGGGGTTTCAGGTGCGGACGTCTCCGGGGCCTCCTCATCGTCCTCCGCCGGGGCGGTGAAGACGCGGAAGTCGGAGTAGCGCGGGTCGGCGGCGGAGGCGCCACTGGCGGCGGAGGCGTCGCGCTGCGCGCGGGTGTACCAGAGGTACTCCGCGTCTGGCTCGAGGTTGTCCCAGGTGAATTCGGCGGCGGTGCCGTCGGAAAGCTGGGCGGTGCCGAGCTCCACCGGTGCGCCGAAGGCGGCGATGCCGGAGGTGGTCACCTGCTTGTCGTACTGCAGGTCGGCGTCGTAGACGAACTCGTCGGATTCCGGGGTGTAGCCCAGATCG
This sequence comes from Corynebacterium sp. HMSC05H05, assembly GCF_001807265.1. Taxonomy (GTDB): domain Bacteria; phylum Actinomycetota; class Actinomycetes; order Mycobacteriales; family Mycobacteriaceae; genus Corynebacterium. The sequence goes on along the minus strand of NZ_KV788382.1, from coordinate 33,439 downwards.
TGCGGGTCGTTCTTCCACGGCTCGAAGGACTGCAGGCGCGGCGAGTACGCGTTGGCCGCGACCTTTCCGGAGTCCAGGTCGAACTGGTACAGACGCGTGTACAGGGCGTCGCGGGCGCCGTCCTCCTCGTAGGACTGGTAGTCGGCGACGGTCTCGATGACGTGGGTGCCGTCCTCACGCTCGGTGATGCGCTGGCGAACACCGTGCAGGTGGCCGGAGAAGACCAGGACGACGTTGGAGTGGGGTTTGACAAGACGCTCGAAAAGTAGGTCGCCCTGGGCGGTCCAACGGCCGTTGTCCGGGTTCGAGCGGGCGTCCTCCTCGGGGCGCAGGTACTCGTGGGTGGAGAAGATCACGTTGTGGTCCGGGTGGTCCGCGATGACCTTGTCCGCCCAGTCGATCTCCTCCTCGGAGGAGTCGAAGCCCATTTGCAGGAAGAGGAACTTCGCGCCGTCGCGCTCCATGGTGAAGAAGTTCGACGCGTTGCCGTCCGGGCCGTGCCCGCCCCACCAGGGGTTGGACTCGTAGCGCGAGGCCGGGAAGTACTCGTTGAACATTTCGTTGGATGCGCCCCACACGTTGTCGTGGTTGCCCGGCAGGATGCCGTAGGGCATGCCGGCGTCCTCGAAGATCTTCATGATCTCGGAGGCCCGCTCAAACTCCAGCACCGCACGGTCCGGCTCCTGATTGCCGCGCAGCCAGTTCTGGATCACGTCGCCGGTGTGCACGGAAGCGATGATGTCGCGCGCGTCCTTGTTCGCGGCCAACCACGCGATCATCTGGGTATACGACGCCGGGTTCTGCTCGGTGAGGTACTGCGAATCCGTCACGTGCGCGATGGCGAGGTCGTACTCGCCAGGCGTCTTGAACATCTGGTTCGTCTCGCCGTTGGAGTCGCTGAACGGATCCGCCACGCGCTTGCCGTCCTGGACCAGCACGTCCACGGTGCCGTCGCGGTAGAAATCAGCAACAGCACCGGTGCCCACCAGGGTGACCTCGCCGCCGTCCTCCCCCGCCGCGGTGTCCACGCGCTGCCACTGGCCAACAGTGTGGTTGTAGAAGTACATCTGCAGCTCGTGGCGGTCGCGGGAGTGGCCGCGCCACGCAATCGAGACCACACTGTCCTCGGGGCGCTCCACCGCCAGCTCGAAGCGCTGGTACGGGAACGCGCGGCCGGTGTCTTGCGCCTGGTCCATCTTGCGGACGTCCGCGGCGCGGGTCTCGCCCTCGCCCACCCGCTGCTCCAGCGCCGCCTGCGGGGAGGCACCGATGAAGCCTGCGGACTTCGACCAGTCGATTGCCGCCGTCTTCGCGCCGAACGCCGTCACGTCGGCGTCGGAGGTGCCGGTGGCGGTCAGGGGCGTGCCGTCGGAAAGCGAAGGCACCCCGGTGCGGGTTGCGCGCTCGACCTCGACCGGATCGAGTGAGCCCTCCACGGGTTTGGTCACGTCGCGGTATTCCGGGCCGTCCGCCGAGCCCGGAGTGGCCGGCGCGGTGTCAAAGTCCGCCCAGTTGTTGCCGGTGGACTGCACACGGTGCCAGGCGTAATCGTGCTTCTGCGCCTCCTCGATGGAGGTAAACCGCATGCGGCGATCCAGCGGCACGCCGGCGGAGGAGCAGGGGCCCTCCGGTGCGTTTGTCACTTTGCCTACGTCGTCGTAGTAGACACCGACGGCGTCGAGAAGCGTGCCTGCGGCATCCGTGATTGTGGCACCGTAACCCTCCTGCTGGAAGGTGGCGTCGGTGGCAAGCGCATCCTTCACGCCCGCCTCCGGCCGCGCGACGGTGAGCACGCCGCCCGGGGCCAGCGAGAACCCGTCCGGCACCACCGCTGCCGGCTCCAGCATGCGGCGCCCGTCGGCAGCGCAGTAGTCCACGCGCAGCCCGGACAGATCCGCGGGCGTGGAGCCGTTGTTGATGATCTCGATATACTGCGCCTTCTGCCCACCCTTGTCATCCGGGCGGCCGGCGGCGATCTCGTTGATCACCACATCACCCATCTTGGGCTTTTGCACCTCAATGGCCTCGACGTCCGGGTCGTACTTGCCCGGGGTGCGAATCGCGCGGACATAGTCCTTGGCGTTGTCGCCGGTAAACGCGACGCGCTGGTAGGACTCGCCGGAGGCGAAATCGAGCGTGTCGCTCAAAGGCTCGCCCGCCGCGCACGGGGAATCGACGCGGTCGAACACGCCGACGGAGTCCACGACGTTGCGGTCCTTGTCCACCACCATCAGACCGAAGCCATCGACAGCGTTGAAGGAGGTGCCGTAGGTCGCGTCCGGGTCCTCCACCGTGGAGTCCGCTCCGGTGCGCGTGGCGGTGAACACCTCGCCCGGCGCCATCTCGCCGTCGGGCAGATTGAGCTGCAGCATGCCGTCGTACACGCGCCCGGTGCCGGTGCAGCGGTAGACCTGCCACCCGGTGACGTCTACAGGCGCATCGCCCGTGTTGGTCAGTTCGAAGAAGTTATCGCCGGCACCGCCCGGGCCGCCGTTGGTGACCTCGGTGATCTTCACCGGCGAATCCACGCGCTGGTGCTGCGGGGCCTCTGCGTTGCGACGCCCAGGGGTCCTCTCCGCCACAATGAAATCCCGGCGGTCATCGCCCGTGATGTCCACGCGCTGCCAGGATTGCCCATGCAGTCCGTTGAGCACACCGGGAAGTGGCTGGCCCATGGCACAGAAGCTCTCCACGTCCTCGCGTGCGGAGCCGACGCGGTCCACGATCTTGCCGTCCTGGTCGAAAACGAGCAGGCCGTACTGGGTGGCAAAGGAGATGTCGAACGTGGTGTCCTGCGCTGCGCGGATGTCCGTGCCCGCTTGCCCCGACCGGCCCGCGGTGAAACGCTGACCGGGCTCAAGCACCACACCGTCCAGCTGTTCGGCGGACACCTGCGGCACGGACGCGCGCACGCCGGTGCCGATGCAGCGGTACACGGACCAGCCGGTCATGTCCTGCGGCGCGTCGCCGTAGTTCTGCAGCTCGAGGAAGATGTCGCCGTTGCCGTCCGGGCCGGTGTTGGTCATCTCCGAGACCAGCACGTTCGCCCCACCGGTGGTGTGCGGCTCCTCGTGCGTGTATTCGGGCGTCTGCTCCTCGGCGGGCTTGCCCACCTCGATCGCGCCCGGGGTGCGCTTCGCCGCCACGAAGTCCGACGCGTTGTCGCCGGTGTTGGCGGTGCGCTGGTAGGAGACGCCGCCCGCGGCGTCCAGGCTGACGTACGGCAGCGGCGTGCCGTCCGCAGCCGCGGAGTCCTGATTGTCCGCCCAGGCGACGCGGTCCCAGACGGCACCGGAGGCGTCGTACAGCACCACGCCCGCGGCGCCCTCAGTGAAGTCGCGCCCGCCCTCATCACGCGGCACCACGACAGCCTCTCCGGGCCCAAGCTTCTCGACGGGCATCCGCCCCGCCCACACATACCCCGCAAACCGGCGCCCGAACTGGTTGACCACGTCCACGCGCAGATCCGTGACGTCGACCTCCTGATCGCCGAAGTAAGCGACCTCAATCAGCCCCTCCCCGTCCGCGCCCGTGTGCGCGACCTCGGAGATGAGCACGTCGCCGCGCTTCGGCGCCCCCGACGGCTCTGTGGCATTCTCCGTACCCGGGGTGCGCGGCGCGCGGATGAAGTCCGCGGCGTTGTCGTCGGTGTCCTGGGTGCGCTGGAAGCTCTCGCCGGCGGCGGAATCTGTGGTGTTGGCCAGCACGGTGCCCTCGCCGCACGCCTGGTTGGTGGTGCCCGGGAACTGGATCGCGACTGCGTCGACGTCCTCGCCCGAGCTATCGCGCAGCAGCGCGCCGTAGGACTCGTTGGCCAGCGAGGTTGTGTACCGCTGCTCCACGTCCTCGTCCGCGATTGTGGACTGATCGCTCTCCCGCGCGAATAGCCACCGCTCCCCCGCGCCGATCGTGCCCTGCAGCGTGTTCTGCGGCGCCGACGCCACCGAACCCGTGCCGGTGCAGCGGAACAGCTCCCAGCCGCTGACGTCCACAGGCTCGTCGCCCCAGTTGGCGACCTCGATGAAGTTGTCGTGATAGCCGCCGGGGCCGCCGTTTGCGATCTCACTGATAACCACCTGGCCACCTGGCTGCGCAGCCGCGTCCGCCGCCTTTGCCGGTGCCACCGCTGCGACGACCGGCAGCGCGATGACGACGCTGGACACAAGAGCAGTGCAACCACGCACCGCCCGTTTTCGAATTCCCATTTTTAGTTCCTTAGCAATACGTTGCGCCCCTTTCTGGGGCGCATGCAATGGAACTTATAGGCGAAGTGGGAACCTGCGATTACCTTAAGGTGAAATGTGAATTAACTTAATTCTCCTAGACGGCTTCGCGCAATACTTCAAGCGCATTCCCGTGCCGGGCATGCACCGCTAGCGATGCCAACGGGAAGCTAGAGAGTACCGCTTTAGATTGTCGGAATAGTTGGTTGTAGCCCATAACCAAGCAGATAGTCGATCTCGTTTTAAGCCAGCGCACAGTTCCCAGCCTCAACGGGGCAGCAACCACGAAACGTTTCCACAACACAACTCCCGCGCACCCATGCCATGCACGCAGAAAAGGCAGTCAAGTCATCAGATCTCGCCCACTTCCCACTGCTGATCCATGGTCCACCCGCCTAGCCCCGTGAGAGGGCACCGGAAGATCACTAGCCAATTCTCATAGGAATCGTTCCGAGATTGCATCAAATCGCATTAAACACAGAAAACAGGACCAGCACATCTGGAATTCGCAGGTGTGGGACAAGAGTTGCCCACACAACCAATTCCCAAACAGTCTTTCGAGCCTGAATAGTTCCCAGTCCACTAGGCCAAGGGCCATACGCGAGGGTTGATTGGTATATCGAGCAAATGCTGGTCGACCTTCTCGATAAGTTGCGTGTGGGGCTCACGGTTACGCCGAGCAACTTCCGAGTAATCCCAAAAAAGCTCGAAAATACGATGGCTATTAAAGGGGACCACGAAGTTGCAGTAGAAATCGCGCTCTATGGAAAACGGACCATTCCAAGATGCCATACGATGCTCCCAGTAGAATTGGGAGTGTGCGGGGTAGTATCCCCCTTGGAACCCACCAATCTCAGACAGCCAAGCCTCAAAATATTCGAATATTTGCTTTTTATATGCTTCGATGCCGCGGTTGGCACTTATGTTATCCCGAAAGCGTTTTGGAAGTTTTCTCCAGTAGATCTCAGTAGCAAGTTCCGCCCCTTCGAACTGCTCCGACAGCTCCCGTGCAAGCTCGTAATGATCGCGCCCCAATTCAAGCAGATTTCCGTTCAGCCCAATAGTCGAATTGTCGCCGAAATACGCCGCGAGCCCCTGTACCGCTTTAATATGATTGCGTGTGTAGCTAGCACGATTCACAGCAGCAAGAAGGTCCGGATGAGACCGAACAGCTTCAACACTTGTATGTGCAATTCCAAATTTCCGTGCTATCTCGGCAGCCACTAAGTGGTCGATTCGTACACCACCTGACGGTTTACCGTAAGTAAACGCTTCAAAATCGATGCCCGAAGAAAGGGCACAGGCTAGCACTAACCGGGAGTCAATTCCCGCGGTTAGCGCTAACTTCACCCGCCTGCCCTTAGCCATCTGTTTCAGGTTATCGGTTACGAGCTCTAAGATTTCGGTTCCCGGATCGGCAGCCTTTTTTCTAGCTACGTTAATTGGCCAATAACGATTTATCCTGCCGCTATTTACATCCAAGACGAAGTTCGCGGTCAGGATTTTAACGCCTTCAAACGGGGTGAAATTGCCGGGAAATCCATTACCGAAAGGCAATGAGACCCGTTTACTTTTGGGCTCTAATGCACTGACCAAATACGCATGACTAGCTACCAGGCCTCCGGACTCCCGATAGAAAATGCTCCGGCTTGCTGTGGCGTCCGAAACCACCTTTAGGTTGGTGCTACTGCCGAAAAATACTACATAACGCCCAGCGGTCTCCCCCAATCGGGAGAAAAACTGACTTTCTCCCTCTCTCAGGCTCTCGAGTAAATACTCAGCCACCGACGAGACCGAATGGCTGATTGCCAGCCCAAGAACGACGACCACCAGTCCATCAGATGATGCTGTAGAAATCTCCTGGTCAGCAGTCACATAGAGGTTCGGTAGCACTTCCACACTGGAAAATCCCTTAGGCGGGGCTATGTCCAAGTCGGACAAAACAAACCCTCTCGGAACCTCAGCTCTTGATGGGCTATACGGCTCGGTCATGTCTCTTCCTTTCGCGATCAGCGGAAATTTAAGGAAACAGTAGACGCCACACTTTGCGCGCACTGGGAATAGGCTCGTAAATTACTAGAGTTTCGTTTAACCTAACGGATTTACGTGTCCTAAATTCAATCTAGACTCGCTTCAATATTGAGCGAATCTTATCGACGTGGGATTCGTACGAAAACTCACGTGCCACCTTGTCAGCTGCTCTCAATTGTTGTTCTGCATAAGACTGCGGATCGTTTTGAAAGTCCCGGATAATATCTGCCACTTCCTCTGGGTCAGCGTAAATAGCGGCCTCTCCGAATACTTCTTCGTAGTTGCGTTGCAGAATGACAACCAAGTTCGCAGCGATTGCCTCGAGTACTGCGCGCCCAAAGGCTTCGATCGCATTCGAGTGCTGGAAAAACACATAATAGTCCAAGCTATGGAGAAAATCTACGACTGGTTCCGCGTCTTTTGCCAAAGAATCCCAGTTTTCTGGAGGCTGGTTTAGACCGAGTACTTGCTGAGCATAGCTAGTTCCCCCCATGGAGCGGACGTGCGCAGTGCCGTTTGTCGGGTACGCACTTTCTATCGCCCCTGCGTCTTCAGGCCATTTCATCGGATTATCACGTGAATGGCGGCCGATAACCGGCAGTTCATTCAGCCGAGTTCTGGGAATCTCCCCTCGCCACTCGACAGGATTTACAATCCCGGGCATATCGAACTTTTCAAGCTGGTCAGGTGCCAAATATGCTTCTATGGCCCTCCTGACCTGGGGGCCCTGAGGGGCCCAGGTGGCGTCGACTCCAAAACAGTGCAGTGCGCCTTTTGAAACTTCAGGGACCGTGTACCGGATATCGCTGCCGTCAAGCTCCGAAGGCGCCTGATTCGCAAGGATTACCATGCGCTGTACATAGATCATCGACGGCTTCTCAGGAACCACCTGGAGGATCGGAGGATAGCGGAGGATTAGGAGCTTTGTCGAGGCGGGCTCGTTGTATGCAATTTGCCCCACATACCCTTTGTTAATCAGCTGCTGGATAGGTCGGCATAGGTTGCCAGTATCAACCGTCATGAACCGTGCCGCCTCCATATGAAGGACGCCTACTTTATACCCAGCGCCAACCAGAGCATGGATCTCCTCGATCATAGACTTCTGGGGTCCACCGTATTTTCGCCAATCCCCAGCCAGCACCACGTCAAAGTCGTTATCCCCTTGTTGAGCTATTACGCCCAGCAATGCTTCCTGGACCTCAAGACCGAGTGTCGAATCATCTTTCACAGACTCCGCCAGCTGAAGATGAAACTCGGCAAGCCCTGAATCGATAAGACGCTGCTGTTCCGACACTTGGCCATAAAGGAAAGGAAAGTCCCTTCCGTCAGGCGATCGGGTTATCGCCAATGGGTATCCAGAAATGCCTTTACCCGGGTACACAATATGTAGCCTCTTTAGAAACTCATCGAGAGCCATCCGCCCAAGAGGCAACAAGTCCCCGACTGCATCAAACAGGCGTTTATCGAAACACAGAGACGCTCCGCTAACACCGCTCACTGTATACCCGATCTGCTGGAAACCCAGAGACATATCAGTTGCCACCACGCTACCGAATGAAAAATTACGATCGGAGCTCGCCATGTCTGCTAATTGGAACTCAAATCTCCGTGGATGGGATATCGAGTTCGGCAATTGCACAAACACAGTCTCGTTACTAGACCGATCAACCCCTTCCTTCAACAAAGAACCTTGATCTGTGCCGCTACCAACTACGATGACATCAGCGCTGTACTGGCTTTGGATTTCGTTGGACACTGCGGACTTCAGCGTGTTATTCACAACGACCAAGATCTCGCTAGCCTGAGCAGTCTGGTTCTTTACCGAACGCAGACTTTCATCCAAAAGCTCAAGCTCCCATACTTCCTCCACCGGGACAACGACGCTGAACGCGCTTCGGACCGCGCTTGAGCGAGTCTCCCCTTCTCCGAACGAGAATCGCAGACTGTCATATGTATCTGCTTCGTCACCGCCTAGAATCAATCCAAATTCAGGGGGAAGCAACCGGTTAAAACTATCCACCCAACTCTTGTCAGCTCCTTCTAAGACTCTTTCGCACTGAGCACGGTAGAACCAGGTGGTCTCTTGATCCAGCCATGTTTTTCCCGCGAGGAGCTTCCGAGCAGCATCAACCTGGGACGTCCGGATCAATAGTTGAATGAGGAGCTCGCGATATTGCGAACTCGAAGCCAGCTTTCTTGGCACCTGAGGGGCCGCCCACTTTAGTAGATCAGCACCGATCTTCAAGTCGACATCTGATTTCTCAGCTAAAACCAGGTAGACTGCGACTTCGCACCATGCCAAAGCCTTAGAGGACAAATTATTCGACTTGACTATGTTAGGCAAGCGTAAATCAAAACCGCCGGAAGCGAATTCGCTCCAAAGTAAATCATGCAAGCCACACCAGTCCAGACTAAATTCACTGATTTCGTAGGCTAGGAAGTTTAGGTAACCTTCTGCGCCGTTCCGTAGTGCGGAAGACACAGCAGCGCCGCGTCGCTTCGCCGAAATTAGCGTATTGTCCAGCCAAAAATCTTCGGCCCTCAGGTTGAAACGATTCCGATCCGATACGGCCTGTGCCCGGGACGATTCAACTCTATCCGGCATCACTTACTCCTAACTGAAAATTGTTGCTGTACCAATCAAGGGCACGGGCTCTTTGGAAGTTGGCTAGATCAGCATTGGAAATTATTAGCTCAATGGCCTCGGCCATGTCAGCATCCCGCGGATAGAGCGCAGCCGTTCCAAAAATCATTTCAACATCTTTGTGAAGAATCACAATTTCTTCGCCCCTGATGGCGGTCAAAATACGATCCGCAAAAGCAAAAATCTCCGAGGGCTTGTTGGGCCGTATCACTAAAATCCTTTGGAGGGCTGTTTTGCCTGAGGGCCCACGAATCTCAAAACCCTGCCCAAGTTTATCCAAAAGGCTTGGCTGACCGAGGAACTCAATTTGTGCCTCACTGTCGGCGATACGAACGAATTTGTTCGTCACTACCGTTCGATCCCCAACGGGGAGCAGTGAAAGAAGGTCTCCAGGTTCCACAATGTTGTCCCTCCCCATGAGCTCAGACGGGTCTATTACACGCACATCCTTAGTCCCGAAAACCGACGTCGCTACATCTACGAGCTCAGAATCAGTCGCGATTGGAGAAGTACTTACGCCACGCAAAACGTGCACAGAATCGATTTTGAGATTGATTGGGAGCCCATCCATGAACTTGATCAAAGTCGGCTCCAATACAACCAAACAATCCACCTCGGCGCGGTCACTCGTAGAAAGAATTCCAACCTTTGCTGTATCAAATGCGGCATGCACCCGTGGATCCACCCTCACGCTACCGGCGCTAGTTGGCGCATAAAAGTGGACGATCCCGCATCGCCCACCTCGGCGAATCTCCGAAGCGATCTTGTTAAGCCCAAGCGATACATTGGAGGAAATCTGTCCAAAGTCAGCTAAGACGACAGTTCCGAAGTGGCCTAGATCCTTCCCGCGCATACCTGGCTGCATGTTCAAGGGGATCTCATCAGACGAAATCTCAAAATTCCTGGTTCCAGTTTCGGACCACAATTGATGACGGTTCAGGTATGCGGAGTGGTAGAAACGCCGAGACGGATCCATATAGCCGCGACTAATTTCTCCAGACGTAAGAGAAGACGGGTGCGTCCTCGTGAAAGACAGTGGCACCGTTGAAGCTTGGCGTACCTCTAACTTGCCAATCCGTCGCAGACGGTCGTAAAACTCAGCATCGCCTCCGCGATTCACGTTTTGCCAGGTGCCGAACTGGTCGAATACCCAATCACGGAACATCAGCGAAGAAAGGTTCTTTTGAACGAGCTGGGGTGACTTATTGATCCTTAAAAACTTGACGTTTTCGTCGGCCCTCACGTGCATGGTAAAGCATGCCGCGACACTGGGATTATCCAACAAGTATTCGACTTGAATCTGCAGCTTTTGCGGGTGAGACCAGTCATCGTCATCGTGAACAGTAATAAATTTTCCGCGAGCTTCTTTCAAGGCGGTATTACGCGCCACATACGCGCCGTTGTTTTGATCGAGTTCGATGAGTCTCACACGTTCGTCATACAGCGCAACCACTTCCCTGAGCCGACGAAGCTCGGCGGCGGGGGAGCCATCATCCACGACCAGAATTTCAATATTCTTCCAAGTCTGGTTCAAAAGTGAGTTAAGAGCAGTTTCTATCCGATCACCGCCACCAAACGTGGGAATGAGAACTGAGATCAATGGCCCTTTATCTATAGTGGCCTCGGATTTTACTGAATTAAGTGAATCAAACCGCGTTGCCGCTACCGTGGTTCCGACATGAATCTTCTCCAGACCTGCCCTTTGATAGATTTTGTTGACGGAAGCACACCATTCATAATCTGAGTAGCCCTTTTCCAGGATCTCATTCGCGTTCATCAAATCGATCTGCGCTGGGTCACGTTTCGATACACCTGTAGCGTCTAGGAGTTCGCGGGCTCTATCGTAATTTCCTAAATCCGCAAGTACCTCACCAAAAACTCTTGCGGTTTTCAGGTCTAATTTTCGATCGGTTCCGTGTTTTTCGAGAAGCATCAAAACATCCCGAGCCATGGCGAGATCGTCCTCGCTTAGGCGCTGTGTACCAACCACCCTAGCTAGGGCAATCAACGCTTCCTCATCGAATACTGATCCTAAGCCGTGTTCGCTTTCCTGCCCTGACAAACTCGCTCGCAGGATTCTACGAACATCAGCGAAGCCGTAGCGTCCATCCGATGCTAAGTATGCGAGAACGTCCCGAAAATTGAAACTGCGAGTGACAAGTGCGTAGGATTCAGCGGACTTGAGGTCACCGTTAAATTGGTGCGCGACCTGCCTCAAGATATCGGGTTGCTTGTACTCTAAAGCCTTGCGCAAACGATTTGCCGTTGCTTTCGACTTGGCAGGCGCTTTTGCATTCTTCGCGGGCGCGATCTTTTTGAATCCTTGCCCCCGCCCCACAGTTGTTTCGCTAAGGACACGTTCGGCGTTGGAGGAGAGAGAATCTGCCGCTGCGCCCAAATACTCTATCTCATCCAACACTTTTGAAATCGAGTCCTGATTGCCCTCAGCGACGCGGCGAACTTCACGAGCGTCTTTCCTAGACGAAAGCTGCGTAGCTCGCACCTTCAAAAGAAATTCATGCACGCTGAGCAGCAAAATGAGTCCTGAAGCTACACCTGCCGCTAATAGTGGGATTGCTAACCGCCAGACCTCACCCAAGGCTGCGAGGAGCCCCAACGTGGTCGCCACGGCGCCGAGCGCGAATACCAGGCGGGTTCTGGTTAGCTTGAAGTTCGAGTTTCGCACGATTACTTAAGATACTCGACACATCGGATTGTCTCTCCATTAGAGGGTTCACGAAGCTTAAGCGCCGGCCCCTCAGCGGCGCGCTCATTGGCTCCCGCAAATTTTCCGGGGCCTCGCTCGACTTCTACCGGATACCAGTTAGTGGCGACGAGCCGCCACATACAATGGAGGGCAAACTTACATGAACGACACTTTTCGAATCCCAATGGGGAGGTTTCTTTGCGTTTTATTGGACATACCCGGTTTAGTTTGTTCGAACCCGATTCAACTTCCTGGCGGCTATCTCGCTCTGCAGGTCGCAAGAGTGAGGAAGCCTACCTCCGTCGACTTTACTCTGAGGAGAGAATGCAAAGTCGCCAGGAAATTTTCTTCAATTACTCCCTTCCAATTCTTGACCAAGCACAATCCGGGATGGATTTGATTCATGTAGTGAGCTACTCTGATGAGCTTCCCGCCAGGTACCAAATGCAGTTAAAAGAAGCTGCGAATCGGTACAGTTGGCTACTACTCGACCGCCGAGACGCTTCAAACCGAAACGGGCTTTCTCTCGAAAATATCGCCCGCGAACACTTCAATCAGGGGGATATTTTTGCTGAGTACCGCCTCGATGACGACGATATTCTTGCCGTCGACTACTTTGAATCTCTCTCGGCTTATCTCTCCAACCCGTTTGTGGGCTTCCATGTTTCGCACGGTCTAGGGCTGCAAGCATTCTACGAAAACGAAACCTTTTTCGAGCCTCGCTACGAGCATCGCCCTAAAATAGCCATAGGCCTTGCTCGCGTCTGTTCCATTGGCGCCAAACGCGTCATTGGTCCCAAGCGCGCACCACACACCAAGATTGACCAGCGTGCACCAGTAGTTCTCGACAGTCGATCAGTTAAGTTTTTACATTCGCTTCATCTCTCGCAAGATTCTGGTGAGGACAAGCCGAGTGGCGATTTAGCTAACCGATTTAGGAACTATTTGAAGCAGGAAGTCCCAAAGGACTACGCCTTTCATTCACTCTTCCCAGGAGTGAAGTTTGGGGACAAACTCCCCGACTCGAGAAAGCTCAAGGCCCTCGTTTCTACCCACAGCAAACCGCAGACAATAGCCGAATTCACGAAGAAAGCCGCAGAAAGAATCCCTCGATTCAATTGGTGAGGCGGGAAACTAACTCTTATTTACAACGTTAACGATCAAGTCTGCGGCTTGCTTAGCCCCAGGAACAAATGAGGCGTGCTTCAAACGCTCTCTCAACCCGTTCCTAAACTTGTCATCGCCAAGTTTTGAAATACTTGTCTCTATTTCGTCGGAAGTTAGAGCCACAAGCCCAAGCTCTCGGTCAACCATTCCGCGTGCACGCCTTAGCTGATCATCAGTCTTTGTATATAGGTTCGGCACAAAAACCGCGGGGATTTTAGCAACAACGCTTTCTTGGACCGAGTTATATCCGGCAGCAAACACCGCGGCATCAAAAGCACCGAGATACTTTGCAAGCGGATACGCTTGAACCGAGTATACGTCCTTAATTGTTACGGATGCGTTCAATGGATTCTGTACCAACACTGGATTCCAGTCGTCGCCGAGATTCTCTACGGCTTTCAGCGCGGCAGCGCGTATATCAGAGATGTCGTTTATTACACCGGCGCCAATTTGTATCAGAAAGAGCTTCTTATCTGCAGGTAAACCTAATGCTTCCCGGGCTGCTCGGCGTGTGAGCAGGTCACCTTCTGCTACTACGCAAAGTGGATTCACTTGCCTGGGCACAATATGCCCTTGCATTTCAGTGCTTTCCGCGACGGCAACATCTCGAGGGATGATAATTTCGTCCACAAATTGATCTGCGAAACTAATCTGCCGGCTTGCCGTTCGAACCTCATCTCGCCAACACCCCCTTTGAACCCACACTAGCGTCTTTTGGTACCGCCTTGCGCATTCCACAATTCCGCGATAGACAAACGTTCCGTCAAAGACAATCACGTCTGGTTCAAACCCTCTGACAACTGCTCCAAAGTGTGCGGTAAGCAGCGGATTCCACGCTCCGCCAGCCATTTCGAGATCACCGTAGGACGGGAAATAGACTATTTCGTCCTTGCTTAGTCCGACTTTTTGATAGGCGCTTGACAGCGTATAGATCAGCTTCGGGCCTTCTATCTCCTTGGAAATACCGATCAACCGGCTTAGATGGCCAAGGCCGGCACCGTTACTCGAGACGAGAAGCACACGCGGCCCGCGGCAATCGTCTTCGGAATCTTTTTGGCCTGCTAGCCGTTCGGTAAGCTTACTAAAATCAGACTCGGTTACGGATGACCTGAAACCTGCCCGGTCTAGAACAGCCAGTGCATTCTTTCGGATTGATACCCGAAGGGACTTGGTGGACATAGACTCCCCTTATTCTCCCTCGACAGAGCGAGCTATAACTATTTTCGGCTTGTTGTATGCTCGCGAAGCTTCCGCGAGAATTCCGCTCGCTCTATCACTTTCACCTCTTGCCCTTGCCTGATTCCATTCCGCATAGACCTTCGAAATTTCAGCGACCGCACCGTCAGCCACCACTACACCCTCATTGAGCCAAATCACGCGATCACACTGTCGACGAATCGAAGTTGCCGAGTGGGACACAACTACGATTGTCCCAGAATCTTCAAGAAATTCTGCCATTCGCGCTTTGGCTTTAAGTGCGAAAGTGGAATCACCCGTAGATAGAGCCTCATCGACCAAAAGGATCTCCGATGCGGTAGCCGTAGCGATAGCAAACTTTAGGCGCGCCTTCATTCCAGACGAGTAGGTTTTCAGAGGCCGGTCATAAGCCGAATCAAGTTCTGTCCACTCACCGATCTCAGCTACTTTCTGATCAACCTCCGAACCGGACAACCCACGCGCGAGAAGACCGAGCCTAGCGTTGGTCCTGCCTGAAACATCACCTTGCAGTGCGGCAGAAACGCTCAGCAAAGTTGGCGTTGACGATACGTACACTGATCCGGCGGAAGCAGCAATCTTTCCCGACAGGATGGAGAGCAATGAAGATTTTCCCGAGCCATTCCGCCCGAGTACTCCAACCGACTCACCCCTTTGGATGACGAAGCTAACTCCCCTAAGCGCGTCCACGCGAGTAGATCTACCTCGAAAGTCGAAAGTGTAGGCCGAGCCATTTCGACCAAGCTTATACGTCAAATGCAAATCATCCGCGACGACAACGGGATCACCTAACATTTGCGTACCTTCCTTCAGCCGCCCAGAAATAGATAAAGCCAAATGTTACAAGGCCGAAAGCCCAAAACGCGAGATAGGCCCATGTGAATACCGGGGGCACCTCGCCGTCCAATACGCAGCACCGTGCAGCATAAAGCGCTTGGTAGACGGGGTTCAGTTTCATTACTAGCGCCAGCGTCTCGTGATTAACAAACCTCTCGATAGAGAAAAAGATCCCAGACAGGAAAAACAGGGCGCGGGTAAATAGATTCACGATCGACTTTAGGTCCGGAACAAATGCCGTGGCGCGGGCAACGAAAAATACACACCCTAGAGAAAAAAGCTGTACGAGGCAATATATCGGAACGATGAGTACGACAGTCCACGGAATGGCTTTGTCTAACTGCCAGGCTAGGGCCATCAAAATGCCAACCAACACCGGGGTAACACCGTCGATCGCATTTTTTAATCCTTCGCCGAGGACTACGGCTGCCCGCGGAAAACTAAAAGAAGAAATTAAGGCACGTGAACGACGAACTAGCCCTATTCCGCTGGTTAAACCCCGGGTCGCCATTCGGAAGAAGACCACACCAATGGCGAGGTAGCCTGGGAAGTTCTCCATACCTTTGGAAACATTCAGGACCATGCCGAACACAAAGCCGTAAAATGCTGTTTGAAGTATCGGATCCAAAATGACCCAAGCACGCCCCAGAAACGTATCTCGTCCATTTAGGTTGGCACGCGTACGAGCGTTAAGAGCTATAAAACGCCTAACCTGCCAAATCTCCCTGATGTATTCCTCTAGTGTGGGGCGTGACTGAAGTCTTGAAAGTCTCCCGCCATTGACGACTAATGTGTCTGACGCCATCGTTTCACTCCTGTTTCGATTCACAGTGATTCTACGGTGCCTGCGGAGCAACAAAAACTAAGGCCCCCTGATATCTGAATCTAATCAGGAGGCCAGCAGATTCTCGGCTATAGTTTGACCACTGAATCGGACGAAGAAGCACCTACGGTGTCGAAGAAAATTTTCGAACGCTGTGAGAGCTTCTCAATATCGTAAATCGAGTGTGGCTGCAGTAGTACAACTAGATCTGCTTCACTTACAGCTTTTTCCAGATCGTCTTCTCGGTCCAGCAAGATATCGCGACTGGTCGGGTCATCAGAGACGTTCCATTTTTCTACAAACGGGTCATGGAACTGGAGATCCGCACCAAATGCCATGAAGCGTTCGGCGACCGGAACAGCGGGGGACTGACGCTGGTCTGCAATGTCAGCCTTGTATGTCACACCAAGCAAAAGCACCTTCGAACCATTGAGGGCCTTCTTCTCTTTATTGAGCAGGCGCGACGCACGATCTACGACATAAGCCGGCATCGAGTTGTTGATTTCTTGAGCCAGTTCGACAAAGCGGAATGGGTAGCCTAGTTGCTTACGCACCTCAAAGGAGAGATAGTTCGGATCAATGGGGATGCAGTGTCCACCGACGCCTGGGCCCGGAGTGAAACGCATGAAGCCAAACGGCTTCGTAGCTGCGCCGTTAATAACCTCCCAAATATCGATCCCAAGCTCATGACAGAACTGCGCCATCTCGTTGACCAGAGCGATATTAACATGTCGGAAGGTGTTCTCCAGCAGCTTCGCCGTCTCCGCTTCCTTAGTTCCCCTCACCGGAACCACATTGTCAACAAAGGTGCCATAGAACCCCAATGCGGAATTAGTCGACTCGTCATTTACGCCGCCAACCAATTTTGGAGTGTTTTGAATGCCGAACTTCTTCGAACCCGGGTCAACGCGTTCGGGGCTGTATGCAACATTGAAGTCCTCACCCACCTTCAGCTGCGAGTGCCCCTCAAGAAGCGGTACACAAACGTTGTCTGTCGTGCCTGGATACGTGGTCGACTCAAGGATATAAGTTGCTCCACGTTGAATATGACGGCCCACTGTTGTCGTAGCAGCTTCGACCGCCCGAAGGTCGGGGGACCCCGCCTCGCCCAAAGGAGTTGGCACGCAAACGACGATGTACTGACTATTCGAGATACAAGTCGGATCCGTTGTAGCCTCGTAGCCTTTACCTATCATCTCCTTGATCTCTTCATCCGACAGATCATCGACATGAGAGCGTCCTTCGTTCAGAGCCTCTACGGTCTTGCTGCTCGTATCGAGACCCCAAACCTTCCATCCGGCCCTTGCAGCGGCTTGCGCAAGTGGCAAGCCGACGTATCCTTGCCCGACGATAGTTACGCTTTTATCCATAGTGCCATCCTCATCTGATTGGAATTCGTACTTGCGGACACATGTGGCCCAAGGGCAACAATCGTAGAAGATTATACTCCTACATGGAGCCTTTGAAGAGTCCGCGAGTATCTACCAGCTTCACCTCGCCAAACTGACTCAGGGTTAGATCTTTAAATTCATTGTGTGCGACTAGCGCCACCACAACATCGACACCCGCAAAATCCGTGGGCATTTCCCGCAAAAAGTGCACATTCGAGATACCCTGAAGCTCAGAAGGGCACACCGAAACTAGCGGATCGATCACAGTAATTTCAGCATCCGGTCTAGCTTCGGAGAAAATCCTGACTACTTCAACGGCCGGTGAATGACGGACATCATCCACATTCTCTTTAAAAGCAAGCCCTAATGCCAAAATATGCGGCTCATCGACGCTCTGCACGAGTTCAACGATACGGTTCGAGATGTTCTGAGGTTTCGAATCGTTAAGATGCCGAGCGCTCTCTATCAGCGGAGCGTTCCCTTCTGCGCCCACCAAAAACCAGGGATCAACCGCGATGCAGTGTCCGCCAACCCCGGGACCGGGTTCGAGGATGTTCACACGCGGATGCTTGTTCGCCAGTTCGCGAAGTTCCCAAACATCAACTTCATTTTGCACGCAGAGAAGCTCCAGCTGATTCGCGAACGCAATATTCACATCCCGAAATGCATTCTCTGCTAATTTACTCATCTCAGCGGTCCGAGAGTCAGTCAACCAAAGTTGACCACGACAAAATTGGGAATACAGTTTTGCTGCTCTATTAGACGCATTGGTGGTGTACCCCCCAATTATGCGGTCATTCGATTGCAGCTCTTCAATGATATTGCCCGGAAGCACTCGTTCTGGGCAATACGCGATTCCCATCCGCTCAGAATCCACCGCTTCCTTCAAATCAGGACGTAGCTCAACGATTCTATCTACTAGACGCGCCGTAGTTCCTGGAGGACAAGTAGATTCGATGATAAGCAATTCATCCCCACGAAGAATCTCAGCAAGACTTTCTATAGCGCTGAAAATGTAGGTCAAGTCAGCACTTCTGTCTTCAGAAATCGGGGTTGGTACCGCGATGACGTAATTTTCAGCCGTAGCGATGGAATCGGTAACCACCAGCTTACCTGACGTCACTGCTTTTTTGAGCAGCTGATCGAGTCCGGGTTCCACAAAAGGCGCGACTGCATTTTCTACAAACCGTCGGCGCGCGTCGTCGATGTCGTAACCGGCCACAACATCAAAGTTATCTGCAAGCACAACGGCTGTAGGTAGCCCGATGTAACCAAGACCAATTACCCCGATATCTACCCGCTGACTATATGCTCCCAAACTCGCGTTCACTAAGATGTCAACCTTCTATTCTCGATCTCACTGTAAAATTCCCTCAGAATGTACCCGATTTGACTCCAGGTACGCCCCTTCGCCCACTCCTGTGCTTGTCTGCCCCGATGCGGTCCTCGCATTACCGTTCGAATCGCTGCTGCCAGTGCCTCCGGGTTTTCCGACTCAAAGTACGTGGCCAAGCCTCCTGTGACTTCTTGCAGTGCCGGAAGATCGGACGCCACCACTGGAATTCCTAGCGCCATGGCTGCAAGAGGCTTGATTGGAGTCACTGTTCGGCAAACCGGCGAATTTGTTCGCGGCACCACGAACACGTCGAGTGTCCTATACCAGGGGACGATCTCGTCCTGTGGTTGACGCCCCACAAATGTAACCCGTTCCGACAGGCCCAGGTCGGAAGTTAGTTCTTCTAATCGTGGCCTATCGATACCGTCGCCGACAACCAGAAATTTCACGCTGTTCGGTAGGTGAGGGAGCGCTCGAATCATCGTGTCGAGTCCCTCGTACTCAACTACCGAAGTAATAGTTCCCACTATGAAATCACCTTCAACTCCGGTCAACCTTCGCGCTTCATCCACAGAAATCACCCTTTTGAAGAGGTCATCCTCCGCAGAATTAGGCGCTACACAGATATCCCCCCCAGCGATACCCTTACGAATCAGTCGTCTAGCAGCGAGGTTGCTTAATGTAACCACCCCGTCTGCCGCCGAAGCAGCCTCCACTTCCTTCGCTCGCCAGAGGCGATAATGCTCTGACTCCTCGGTTCTCGAAGTTCTGCCATATGCGGAATGCGTCAGCCACGTTTTCTCAATCTCGCCACGAGTCTCATATACCCAAGGCAGGTGCAGTTCCTGAGCCGCTGCGGCAACTACAATGGCATTCTTAAAGCTCGTCGTGGTGTGGAGAATTGTAGCGTTGTGGCGTCTCGCCGCCTCCACGATTCCTTTTTTCGCGTATTCAAATTCTTTCCTGGGGTCGCACGGAAATCGCCACTGCATATTTCGTTCATAGCGGAGCGATTCAACCGTCTCAGCTGCCTTACTGACAGCTACACCAACTACTGAGGGATAACCGAGTCTCGTGAGGACGGTTATTGCCACACCCGAAGACTGCACGGCCTTTGCCAGAGAGTGCGTACGTTTTGAATATCCAGAGTTTGTGTACGGAAGAGAATTGCCAGCAACATAGAGGACTTGAGTGGATCGTGGCTCGCTCGAAAGCAGATACGTTTTGCTCGTCGCAATTGATTGAGAGAGCCACCAAAGTTCGTTTTCAACTCGCCTGCGAACGAGAGCATTTCTCCACCGCTGTGAGGGACGCCCTTTCATCGAAGCCAGCTTTAGGGCTAATCGGTACTCGCCCCCGTCTTCGGCCAGCTCAGCTTCTGTTGGCTCAAAAAGTGGCTGCCATTTTGGCAAGCCGCGTTTCGCCCTCACTTTGCCGATCAGACCACGTGGATCAACAACTGCTTCCCTTAATAAGAAGGTTAGAAAAGTAAATACCGCGCGCGCGTATTGCATCAATGTTGGTCCTTGATGCTCTGAATGAGGGCGCGAACCTTACGTGGGGTTTCAACGCTCTCCTCTTGATCAATCCATGACCTGGCCTTGGCGGATATTGATAGACGCGATCGATCATCAATCAACTCACACCATAGATTTGCTAGAGCGAGCGGATCTTGAGGCGGTACTCCGTCACCTGCCTCGAGACTCTCGATCAGATCCGCGGCTTCGCCTGCGACAGAACCTGAAATATGTATTCCCATTCGCATCAGTTCAAAGGTCTTGCTGGGCACCGCTGCTTTGAGTGGCTCCCAATCTGTCAAATGAACGAGCGCAGTGTCTGCCCACTCATAGTGTCCACTGAGCGTTTCCGGATTTGCCTTGCCGTAAATCTTGATGGGCAAATCGGTCGCCCTCACTTGTGCACGCAGGGCTCCGCTAGTTGCACCAGCGCCCACTAGCCTCAGATTGACTTCGTACCCTTTCTCGCGTGCGATACGAACCGCTTCCACCGCATTGGAAAGCTGTTGAGCCCTCCCGAGAGTGCCTGCATAGAGAACATTAAGCTCGCCCGGGGTTTTAGCTTCTGTGCGGGCGCCTCTTGCATCCACCTGGGCTGGAAAAACGTTCCGAATGGTCACGAAACAAGGCTGTTCTAAACGATCGCCTGCCCGCATCCGCTCTTGCAAACTTTCCCTCAGGTAGTCCGAAGTGAGGATCATCGCCGAACTGCGCTTATATATGGCGGGCAGCATCTTCTTCACGTACCGGCTCACAAGCTGCACTGGACCCCGGCGAAGCACCCGCTCACGCCGTGACATCTTTCCAACGCCTTGGTTCCAGAGAGCACTGTAATCGACCAAGTCGGGCCAAGCATCCCTTAAATCAATTACATAGCGCACCTGTAACAACTTTGCCAGCAAACGTGTTGCCAGTGCGGTTGGCAGTGCGGGCACCGTACCGACCAATAGTTCAGGTTTCGGAATGCGACCATCACGACACAACCGCACACCAACCATTACCGTACTCAAGGCAACAAACGCTTGATTGAGGGCTCGATATGTTAGAGAGCTGTTGGTGGGGAGATACCCACATCGATAGATATATTCGCCGCTGGGCCCCACTTCAGGGTCTGCGATGGTTTGGGAAACATGACGGTGGAAAACGCCCACGCTCGTACTCTTTTTCTCACGGGGCGGAGGCGCAATTACATAAACTTCATGACCCTGTTTTATGAGGATTGATGTCAACCAGCTCCACCTGCGTTGCGGTACACCATTTTCGGGCCACCAATACTGGGAAAGCACGAGTATTTGCATCAGCTCTCCCTCCGGAAATTCCGCAAGCCGTCTCTTCCTGTGGGGCCAGCGGGGCTCGAACCCGCGACCAACGGATTATGAGTCCGTAGCTCTAACCGACTGAGCTATAGCCCCTCGTTTGCCGAAAGTATAGCCATGCCATTCTGCTCGTGATGAAATGCCCCCTGCCCTGTTGCCTCTAACCATTCGTAATAAGCAAATTGTGGAGAGCGTCAGCAACCCGGTAGGAAGCTCTACCTTCTCCGTATGGGCTTGAAACGACAGACATCGCCGCCCGCTCTTCCTCGTCATCCAGAACTCGAGTAGCTGCCTCGACAATTCGGGTCGCGTCGGTACCTACTAAACGGACAGACCCAGACTGGAGCACTTCATGTCGTTCAGTCTTATCTCGCATAAGTAAGACCGGGATACCTAATGCCGGCGCTTCTTCTTGTACCCCGCCCGAGTCTGTAATCACCATCCAGCTTCGTCTCAACAGTGCTGTAAATTCCGGGTAGGGCAACGCATCGATCAGAAACACATTATCTTTGAGGGCGAGTTTTTGCTGGAACGTTTCTTTGATTAGCGGGTTGGCGTGAAGCGGAACCACAAAAGAGACGTTACTGAATGATTCGGCAAGTTGGTCTATCGCAGCGGCAATCTCCCCAAGTTTATCCAAATTTTCCCTTCTATGGGCCGTCACCAAGACGAATCTGGCGTTCTGATCAACGAGGTCCTTAACGCGGCCATCAGAAAATTCAACGTCCCATTCCGCAACTTCATAGAGGGCATCGATAACCGTATTTCCCGTTATGACGATTTTTTCCTTGGGGATGCCTTCCGCAAGCAAGTTCTGCGCGGCATCTCCAGACGGTGCACAGTGCAATTCAGCAGTCTGGCTAATTAACCGGCGGTTTGCTTCTTCGGGGAAAGGTGCACGAATATCCCCGGTTCGCAGCCCAGCCTCAAGGTGTACCACCTTTACTCCCCTGTTGAACGCCGCTAATGCGGAGGCAAAGGCAGTCGTTGTATCCCCTTGGACGAGAGCCAACTGAGGTTGAACTTCCGAAAGGATGGAGTCAAGGCCGCTAATCGTCGATGCCAAAAGTTGATTAAGCGTCCTCCCCGCAGGCATTGCCGCAAGT
Organism: Corynebacterium sp. HMSC05H05; assembly: GCF_001807265.1. Lineage (GTDB taxonomy): Bacteria > Actinomycetota > Actinomycetes > Mycobacteriales > Mycobacteriaceae > Corynebacterium. The sequence goes on along the minus strand of NZ_KV788382.1, from coordinate 11,126 downwards.
TCATGGTCAGCGTGAATGCCAAACCTCTCGACGATCGACGCAAGCAGCTGCTGGTGCTGCGCCGTCGACACCACGACCACATCTAAATCGTCGTAGGACTTCAGCCGACGGATGACCGGTGCAAGTTTGATGGCTTCTGGCCGTGTCCCATACACCACCATCACCTTCGGGTGTTCACTTACCATTCTTCGTCCAAGCTTTTCTTTCTCCGCTCAAAACCAATTGATTTCAAGGTGCCGCTGACTTCTTTGAACACTACCGGTAGTTGTGAAGTCAATGCGAACTTCCACTCCTAGATACACTAGCCACCATGTACCAATACGTCGTCGGGGCCGCCGCCGGGTATGTGCTCGGCACGAAAGCTGGCCGGAAGCGCTACCACCAGATCGTCAATGCCGCGCAGGCTGTCGCTAACTCGCCGGTGACCAAGCAGGTCACGGCCTCTGCTCGCCGAGCGATCGCGAACAAGATTGATCCGGAGCCGCGCATGCGCGAGGTCAGAGACCTCCGCAAGGGCAAGAAGCTCCGCGGCTCGGACAAGCAGATCGAGGACACGATCTACGAGCCGGACCAGGACTAGAAGCATCCGCCCCTAATCTTGGGCAAGGCCTGCGACAATGCCGTCGAGGATGTCCTTTTCGCTGATAATAAAGCTGGTGGCGCCAGCTTCGCGTTCGAAGGCATCCATGAGCTGCTCCACCACGGTGGAGCCGGAGCCGATCACGTCGGCACGGCCGGGGTGGACCACTGGGTTCTCACGACGTTGCGCTGCGGTCTTGCCGCGCAGGTCCGCGGTCACTTTGCGCAGCCGATCGAATGGGATCTCCGACATGTGGATGCGCTCGGGGTCGTAGGATTCCAGCCCCTGCGCTAACGCGGAGAGCGTCGTAAAGGTGCCGGCGCAACCCACAAACGTCTTTGTCTCTGCAAAAGGGACGGTGGATGCGGCGTCAGCGATTTTCGCGTCGATGAATACACGCGCCTCGGCGGTCTCCTCTGCTGTGAGCGGATCCGTGCGCATGATGCGCTCGGTTATGCGCACACACCCCATTTGGGTGGAGATGGCGTGGCCCTCCATAACGAACTCCGTCGACCCGCCACCGAGGTCGATCACGCAGAATGGGCCCCGGGCCGGATCGATGTCTGCGGTGGCGCCAGCAAACGACAGCGCCGCCTCCTCCTCGCCGGTGATCACCTCTGCAGCTGCCCCCGGCTGGATCTTGCCGAGCAGCTCTCGGGTCATGGCGAAGAAGTCCTCGCGGTTGGCGGCGTCGCGGGTGGCGGAGGTGGCCACCATGCGCACTCGGGTGACGTTCTCGCGCTGCATCTCCTCGACGTAGTCCGCGAGCGCTACGCGGGTGCGCTCGATCGCTTCAGTGGCGAACTGGCCGGTTTCGTCGACGCCCTGGCCGAGGCGGACGATGGTGTTGCGGCGGGAGACCTCGCCGGTGTCCGTGTCGTGGATGAGCAGTCGGATGGAGTTGGTGCCGCAGTCCACGGCGGCGACGCGGGTCATGCCAGCCCCTCCCCTGCCTCTGCGAGGGTGATGCCGAGGTCGGCGAGCGTGGGCCAGTCGGCAGGGATGGCGGTGCCGCGCAGGTCACCGTGCTCGGCGGCCAGGGCCACGGCTTCGGTGCCGAAGCGGACGCGCTCCGGGCCTTCGGCAAGGGCGTAGGCGATGAGCACGTGGAGGCACTTCACGCGCTCGGGCATGCCGCCGCCGGAGAAGTCGGTGCCCAGGTCCTCGATGGCGTTGCGCTCGGCGAGGAAGTGTTCGTGGGCTGCCAAGTAATCCGCGCGCAGGTCTTCGCCTTCGTCGCTGTCTGCGTTGAGGCGGTTTTCCATCCACTTCATCACCTGCGCGACCTCGAGACGCGAGGCCTCGGCGGTCAGGCGCGGGTCAGTGAGGTAGTAGAGGGTGGGGAACGGGGTGCCGTCGTCAAGTTTGGGCGCGGTTTTCACCACGGCCGGCTGGTTGTCCGGGGTGGTGTAGGCGATGGCGAGCACGCCGCGCGGGGTGCGGCCGAGCTGCTCGGCAACGATGGCGAGTTGTTCGTCTGTGGGAGGAGTGTGCATGCGGGCCATTGTCCCACACGCCGCCTATTGCGCTGGCGCGGGAGCTTCTGGTGCCGGGGCCTCCGGTGCCGCCGGTGCTTCCGGTGCTGGGGCCTCCGGAGCCGCCGGTGCTTCCGGTGCTGGGGCCTCCGGAGCCGGAACTTCTGGCGCTGGGGCTTCGGGCGCGGGGGCGGGCGGAGCTTCGTCGATAGGCGGAAGCTCCTCCCCCGGGACCTCGCGTAGGGAATCCCACATCACCTGCGGCCAGGTGCGGGTGTCGGGGATGTCGTCCTTGCCGGTGGTGATCGCCTCGGGAGCGGTCATGCGGGGGTCGATGATGCGCCAGGCGGTCTCGCCTTCTTCCATGACGCCGAGGCGGCGGCGGGCTTCCTGTTTGAGGAAGGCGTCGTCGTCGTACATGGCGATGTCGTCCTCCAGAGCCTGCTTTTGGGCCTCCAGGCGCGCGATGGACTCGTTGGCGCGGGCGATCTCGGCGCGGCCCTCATAGAAGTTGCGCAGCGGCGCCGCGATGGCCAGCAGCACGAGGATGAGCACGGCGATGAGGATGACCACGCTGGCCATGTCCTGCTTCGGAAATGCGATGGCCCTGCCGCGTTGTTTGCGGCGCGCGGCGCGCTCGGCGTTTTCCCGGTCGCGGCTGGCAACGGGGACCGTGCTGGGGCGGCGGGTGCGGGAGCGCTTCGTCATAATCAGCAGATGATACGCCAGGGACTAGATGCGCTCGAGGATCTCGCGGATGGCGGCGCGGCCGGCGTAGCGGGCACGCAGGTCCTCCACCAGCTCGTTGAAGCGGGCCTGCGCGTTTGCGTCGTCGGCGACGAACTTGCGGATGTCGCGCAGCTCCGCCTCCAAGCGCTTGTAGCTGGGCAGATCACCCGCGGCGGCGAAGTGCTCCGGCAGGCGGAACATCAGCTCGGTGCCGCGGGCGCGGTCCACGTTCACGCCGATGGCGGTGCCCATCTCAAAGATCAGCTCCGGGTCCAGCTCGTCCGGGCGCGGGTGCTCGGTGGCCACACGGTAGCCCAGCTCGAAGTCGTCGAAGTGCTCGGCGTAGAGCAGCTTGAGGTTGCCCTGGATCCAGCTCGGGGCGGCATCGATGACCTCTTGGGCCATGGCGGGGGTGGCGCCGTCTTCGGCCAGCAGCTCGCGGAAACCCCGACCCGGGTGGGATGTGGCAAAGGCGGTGCGGAACTTTAATAGGGCGCCAGCGCCGAAGTAGCGGTCCAAGCGGGCTGTCAGCGCCTCCATGGAGATGCCGGTGCCGCCGAGTCCTAGGCGCTTTGTGCTCACGCGCTCCTTCATGGCGGCTTCGAGCAGCTCCCGGGCGTCGTCGTCGCGGGCGCGCTCCTCAAAGAAGGCGAGTAGCTCGTCGCCTGCGAGCATCTGCTCGAGCGCGAGGTCGTCTCCGCGCAGGCGAGCGATGCCCTCGCGCAGGTACACCAGGGCGTCGTCGTAGCGGCCGAAGGCGTCCTGCGTGTCCTGCTTGTCCAGGCGGCGCTCCAGCTCATCGACGGCCGGGATGTCCAGCCAGTCGGCGTAATCGGCTAGGTCAGGCTCGCCGAAGCCGGTTTCGTCGAAGACCAGGTTGGAGATCCACTCCACCACCTCCCCCGGCGTCGGCGGCGCCTGCCGGTAAGCGGCCAGGTGCAGGATAATCGCGGTGCGGTAGGCGTCGGCGAGAGAGCCGTAGGCGTCGTCAGTGCGCAGCAGCATCTGCCCGATGCCCTCGGTGGCGGCCTCCAGCGGGCGCACCAGCTGCGCGCCCCAGCCGCGGTCGATGCAGGTGGAGCAGATGTCCAGCAGCGCGAACCACTCCTGCGCCACTTCCGCGGTCAGTCGCGCGGACCAGCCGGGGTTCTTGCGGCTCAAGCGGTCCACCCGTTGGGCGATTCGCCTACCGACGGCCTCCGGTCCCCCACCGTGCTCCGCCGCCCCAACCTCTAACACAAGGTCCACATTCGGCTGCGCCACGCGCAGGTTACGCACCAGCTGCACCAGCTGGTCGTGGCGCAGGTTGGCCACGAATTCGTCGATCTCGTCGTCGAACACGGCCTCCGCCGCAGCGGCCGCCTGCACACTGGGGGTGAACACTTCCCCGCGCTCGTGGATCAGCTTCAGCGCCGTGGCCACCGCGTGGCGGCACCACTCGTGCTCGATCGCGCAGTCGCACTCGGCCTGCAGGTCCGCGCCGCTGAGTAAAAGGCGCACGTGGTACTCGTGCGGCGCGGTCACCGTGGAGCGCACCACGTTGTCGGTGCGCTCGGTGATCGCCACGCGCTGCGGGTCGATCTTCTGCCCGCGGTCAAAACTCGCGTGGTCGGTGCGCTCCGCCAGATAGTCCACGGTCAGCTGATCAAACAGAGTACGAATAGTCACTTGATCAACTGTACGTGGTTTCGCCCCAACGCTGCCTAGTCACTGGACAGCGCCGGATCCAGTCCCTCAGAGACATACGACATCGCTACCGGGAAATGGTGTTGCGTCGCAAAAGCTGACATTCCGGCGATTTTCGATGCGCGTTTGCCCAGGTGGGAAATGTGCGTCGTTAAATTTTACGAGCACACGCCTTAAGCCCGATGTTTCGCTATCTGGTCTACCTGCTTCCGGAGTGGTTCCAGCGCCTCTTCGATTTGGTTGTTAATCAATTGCAATACGTTGTCGTCGATAACCAAGTCCCCCGCGCCCTGCGTGGTGTGAACCAGCCGTTTGCGAAGTTCATCGAGGTCCTCCACGGAAGACGCTTCAGCACTCAACTCGGAGACCAGTTGCGTACCGGTTTTCGCCCCGAAGGAACGGGCTGCAGGCTTCAGCTTCTCAGCAAGGTCATCGATGCGTACGTTTTCCTTTCGCAAGGCGTCCGCGACCAGGTCGGCCAGGTATCCCCTCTCGACCTTCAGTTCAGCCAGGTCGCCGACTGTCCTGGCAACACTTGTCACCGGTAGCCCATCCACGGACACGATGTCTGTTTCGGGAATCTCGCGGCGAGTGTAGATGCGGATCCCCTGTTGCCGCGTCTGCTTCGTGCCGCCGGTCGAGAATGTGAGCTTCGGCGGAATCAAACGCCCAATGCCGTGGATGCGCGCTGCAGACTCGTGAGAAACCACGACGGGCCACTCATCCTCCCAGCGTTCGTCGATGAACTTCTTTGGTTCAAGAGACAGCCATGCGGCACGAATCTCATCCTGCGGCCCAGCCTGATGGGAGGGCAGCAAGTACACGCCATGCCTCGCTCGATCAAGGTCGCCTTTTTCAGCCAGCCGCGAAAGTTGCAGTCTTTCCACGCCCTCCCGGCCAGCCTGTGCCGTAGTGACGATCCCCCACTGGTCGGAGGCGATCGTCTCCAAGGTCGCCAGCACCTCCGCTTGCTTCATACGCCACTCCGTCACTTTGTATCGCTCCCTGGCGACGATTGTATCACTCATCGAGATACAATCGTCAGTTCAGATTGATACAAACATCAATCGATGCGACCAAAAGAAGACCCCGCGCCGAAGACGGGCGGGGCCGGAGGTGCGTCGATAAGCAAGTGCTTACTTGAAGCGCGGGAACGCGGAGCGGCCCGCGTACTCGGCGGCCGGGCCGAGCTCCTCCTCGATGCGCAGGAGGCGGTTGTACTTGGCCACGCGCTCGGAGCGGGCCGGCGCACCGGTCTTGATCTGGCCGCAGGACAGGGCCACGGCCAGGTCGGCGATGGTGGTGTCCTCGGTCTCGCCGGAGCGGTGCGACATCATGGTGCGGTAGCCGTTGCGGTGGGCCAGCTCCACGGCGTCGAAGGTCTCGGTAAGGGTGCCGATCTGGTTGACCTTCACCAGCAGCGCGTTGGCGGCACCCTTCTCAATACCCTCGGCCAGGCGCTTCGGGTTGGTGACGAAGAAATCGTCGCCCACGATCTGCACCTTGTCGCCCAGCTGCTCGGTGAGGGTGACGTAGCCGTCCCAGTCGTTCTCATCCAGCGGGTCCTCGATGGAGACGATCGGGTACTGCTCCACCAGGTCCGCGTAGACCTTGATCATCTCCTCGGCGGAGTGCTTGCCGCCCTCGAAGTTGTAGGCGCCGTCCTCGAAGAACTCGGAGGAAGCGACGTCGAGGGCGAGCGCGACGTCGTCGCCAAGCTTGTAGCCCGCCTTCTCAATGGCCTCCACGATGAGGTCCAGGGCCTCTTTGGTGGAGCCGACGGACGGGGCGAAGCCGCCCTCGTCGCCAAGGCCGGTGGACAGGTCCTTGGACTTCAGCACGCTCTTGAGCGCGTGGTAGACCTCGGCGCCCATGCGCAGCGCCTCGGTGAAGGTCTCCGCGCCGATCGGGGCGATCATGAACTCCTGCACGTCCACACCCGAATCCGCGTGGGCGCCGCCGTTGAGGATGTTCATCATCGGCACCGGCAGCACGTGCGCGTTCGGGCCGCCGATGTAGCGGTACAGCGGCAGCGCGGCCGAATCAGCGGCAGCCTTCGCCACGGCCATGGACACACCCAGAAGGGCGTTGGCGCCCAGCTTCTTCTTGTTGTCGGTGCCGTCGAGCTCGAGCATCAGCCTATCGACGATCCGCTGGTCGTCCGCCTCAATCCCCGCCAACTCGTCCGCGATAGTCTCGTTGACGTTCTCGACAGCCTTCAGCACACCCTTGCCGGCGTAGCGCTCGTCGCCGTCGCGAAGCTCGTGCGCCTCGTGCTCGCCAGTGGACGCGCCGGACGGGACGCCCGCGCGACCGTGGGAGCCGTCCGCGAGGAGCGCCTCCACCTCCACAGTCGGGTTGCCGCGGGAATCCAGGATCTCGCGGGCGAAGATGTGCATGATGTCGGCCATGGTGACTCCTTGCGTGGGTCGGAAGCGTTTTACCGGGTACTAGCTTAGCCCGGTCAGTGCTATCGGTGCGCCGGTTGGTTCATGGCGTAGTTCGCCGCGGCGTCGCGGACTTTGGCCACGTAGTCGTTGGACTGGTTGTAGGCGAAAATCGCTTGGCGCCAGCCCTCTTCCGTAGCCAGGTCGCGCGTGTGCCCGCCGGAGTTGCACAGGAGGTTGGCGGCGCCGAGAGCGGCGTCGTCGATCTGCTGCGGGTCCGGGTGGCCGTCGCCGTTGGCGTCGCGTCCGAAGCGCGCCCAGGACTCGGGGATGAACTGCATGGGGCCGACAGCACGGTCGAACTCAGGGTCGTTGTCGAAGGCGCCTTGGTCGGTGTCCGTGACGTGGGCGAAGCCGTCGCCGTCAAGCTTCGGGCCGATGATCGGCGGCTCCGGGTAGCCATCTTGGTTTAACTGGGAGTTGTTGAAGTGGCCCGTGTAGGTGCCGTGGCGTGTTTCCACCCAGCCGATGCCGGCGAGCGTGTTCCACTGCAGGTTGCAGGCCGGCCAGGACTCGTTGGCGATCAGCGCGGCGTTGGCGTAGGCGCGGATCGCCTGGCCCGAGACGTTGGTGGCGTTGCCGATGTCCTGCGACCAGTCAAAAAGCAGGTCGGAGGTGCGGCCGGGGCCGTGGACGTCGATAGGCGGGGGCGCTACGGCGGCTGGCGGCGGCATGGTGGTGGGCACCGGCTGGAGCGGCTCGTGACGGTCCGGGGTGGAGAACGCGGCGATGAGCCACGCCACCAGCGCGACCACCATCACCACCGCGGCGGCCGCGACGAGGACACCCGCGCAGCCGCACCCGCGCGCTACTCGCCTGGCTGCTGACATGACCGGAGAGTGTACCGCGCGGGTGCCTGCGAATGGTGAACGCGCCGGTAGCACATACCCGCGTTGGGTTTTGTCGTAGTTGGCCCGAATTCGCGGCGGGTTTATGTCTGCCTTGAAGCACATACCACCGCGCACACCCGCGCCGAATTCAGGTATTGCGGCAAAACCTGAATTCGGCGATGTTTTTGGTGTGTTTTGGGCGGGAGGGTGGGTTGCGAGCTGGGGTTTCGCGCGGCTGTTTTTGGGTTTTCATCGACGCAAGTTAATCAGCACATGTCCACCCCACTGGCCGACCGAAATGCGATCAATTTTGCCACTTTTGCCACACGTGCCACTTGCTTAACATGTATGATTCTCCGCGACCTAGTTTCTTCCCCGAAAGGACCCCTTCCAATGCGCCGTATCGCAACCCTTGCCGCCGCTGGCCTGATGGCCGCGGCCGCCGTCACCTCCCCCGCCACCGCTCAGGCCCAGACGCAGTCGCTCGAGCTGCTCAAGCTGCTCAACGGCAACATCGCCACCGCCAACTGCGACGCCCTGCGCGTTGGCCTGACCTCCACCAACATGGTCGGCCCGGACACCACCCGCTCCCAGCTGGTCGCCAACGTGAACAACGTCGTGGGCAAGGACGCCACCCTGCGCCTCGCCTCCGCCTCCACGGTCGGCGCGCTTGCGGACCGCGCGCTGGAGTGCGGCATCGTCAAGCCGGACCCGGCCACCCCGCTGGACCAGTTCTTCGCCATGAGCTCCCAGATGTCCTCCCAGGCCAACCTGCCGGACATCCGCAACTACATCGGCGCGCTGCGCTAATTCTTCTCGGCGGCCTTGCCTTCCTCCCACAACCGGTCCTGGGTGGCTTTGTCCACGGGGCCGGTTGAGCCGTCGAAAAGGTAGGGCGCGCGGCGGCGCATCTTCTGCACGAACGCGTCGGCCACGTCGCCGAAATCGAACGCTCCGGTCTCCTGCGCGATTTCGGCGTGGAACAGGATTTGGAGCAGCAGGTCGGACAGTTCGGACTTTAGATCGTCGATAGGCAACTTGTGCTCGATTGCCTGCGCGACTTCCTCAGCCTCCTCCCACAGAAACGGCAGGAGGCTTTCGTGCGTCATCGCCTGCTCCCACTCCCCGCGGCGGCGCGCGGCGTGCATCGTGCGGGTGGCCTCGAAGACAGGGTCGTCGAGACTAGCGACGCGTTCCGTTGCCGCGCCCTCCCCCTGCCAGCAACGGACCTCCGGGTCGTCCGGGTCGGTGGAAATCAGCCAGCTTTCCGTGCCGCCTTTGACGTTGAGGGCCCAGCGGACGTCGACAGGCACCTCAGGCGTGAAGGCGACATCGCCGCTGATGCGGCCGGCGAGGTGGAGGGGGATGAGGGAGGGCCAGCGGGGGTCGAGAAGCAGGACGGTTGCGGTCATGGTGGGCAAGTCTAAGGGCTCTAAGATGGAGCGCATGACTCAGATTGCTGAAGCCCTCGAGACCGTCAAGCCCACCGCGCAGGACGCGCTGGGCGATTCCGTGACCTTCTCCCCCATCCGCTGGAAGACTGGGTGGCCGCACCACCTGCGCCGCGTGCCGCCGTTCCGCGACGACGCCACCGCCTCCATCACCCGCTCCGAGGTGTTCGCGTTCGGCGAGGACGTGCGTGAGTCCGGTTTTGCGCGCGAGCAGATCATCGACTTTTTGGGCGCCTGCTTCGCCTACGCCGCTGGCCAGTCCAACCAGGTGATGCAGATGCAGGCGTTTTTGCGGAACAAGGGGAACGCTTCGAAGCTGCTGGGGGCGGTGCGGAAGCTTGACGGCGTGGGTGCCGTTGACGCTTACGGTGCTTTGGTCGGCACTGGCCTGCCGCCGAAGTTCGCGTCGGCCGTGGCGTACTTCCTGGCCGGGGAGCAGGAATCGGGCTCTGGCTCTGAGTTGAAGCCGGTGATCATCTGCTCCAACCGCGCTCGTTTGGCCGGGCTGTCTTCTGACGCCGACTGGACCGCCGAGGAGTACAGCGAGTACCTAGCTGCGCTGGCTTCGGCGCGCGACGCTTACGATTCATCGCTGCCGTTGGACGCCGTCGAGTGGGCGCTGCGCGAGTTCGCCCGCCGCTCCGAGTAGGAAGAATGTGTGCGATCCGGCGAGCTCAGGGAAAACCTGAACTCGCCGGGTTTTTGTTTTTAGGTGGTCAGTGGCAGGCATATGGGTCGGTGACCGCTACACGACTGTTCCCAGGCATCGAGAAATTCCCGATCTCGCCGCCCAAAAGATTTATAAGCAGATTGGACTGAAATAACGATGAACTGTTTTACCGCGACTGTCCAACGTGACTCCGGCTGGTGGGTCGGCCAACTCGATCAAGACCCTGGTGTCATCGTCCAAGCACGTCGCCTTGATCAGATTGAAGACGAATTCAAAGACGCCCTTGGACTTTTTCCCGAACTGACCCACGATGCAGAGTCCGCCCAGATCGAACTCGCCATCGGTGGCGAAGCGGAAAAGGCGGCACTTTCGGCACGAGACGAGCTCGAAGAGCTGCGTCGGCAAGAACACGATCAACTGGGGAAAATCGCCCAGCACGCGAAAGACCTCTCTGAACGCGGTTACAACTACCGTGACATCGCCTACCTTCTGGGCATCAGCTACGGCCGAGTCGGGCAGATTCTCAAACAGCACTCCGCAGCGTGAGGCCAATGATTGACCCGGTTCCGGAGCAGTAGCTGATGTTCCTGCCGTGGAGTGGGCGCTGCGCGAGTTCGCCCGCCGCTCCGAGTAGGGGTTTTCGGGGCGGTTTCGGGGGTTTCGCCCGAAACCGCCGCCGCTACCACGCAAACCGGCTACATACAACCGGCTACCAGCGGTTTCTCTGCATGGTAGCCGGTTGTAGGTAGCCGGTTTCCTCATGTGGGGCGGCTCCTTCCGAAGGGCCCCACCCAACTTTTCGTCCAGCACCACTCGCCCACGGATGTGGTGTTTTCGAAATGTGGCAAATATTTGCCACATTCCAATTTCGGTATACCCGCGCCCCTAACGGTTGCCGCGGAAGGCGCGGTCGTTGAGGTCGCGGCGGGCCTGCTCGAGCGCGACGAGGTCGGAGAAGAGGGCGTTGTAGGCCTCCTCGTCGTCGGAAGGCCGCATGCGCTGGAGCTGCGACTTCAGCTGCGCGATCTGCTGGCCCACGCGGGTTTCCTGCAGGCGCGAGAGCACAGAATCGGCGTATTCGTAGAGGTCGTCGGCGTGGATGGGCTCAACGGCCAGCTCGGAGACGAAGTTGCGGCCGGCGTAGTCGCGCATTTCGCCGGCGACCGTGGCGAGGAAGTTCGACGCGTCGGGAGCGCCCGGCGCGGCGCTCTCGGGGGCGCCCGGTGCGGGGGCGGCAACGTCGGAGCCGTCGGAGCCC
>NZ_KV788381.1 GCF_001807265.1 Corynebacterium sp. HMSC05H05 | reverse complement strand
TCCATGGGCATCTTCTCCGGTCGGCAGTTCCCTCGTGAAATCATCCTGTGGGCGGTGCGGTGGTACTGCCGCTACGGCGTGAGCTATCGCGACCTCGAAGAGATGATGACCGAGCGGGGAGTGCCGGTCGATCACACCACGATCTACCGCTGGGTCCAGAAATATGCTCCTGAGCTGGATAAGAAGACCCGGTGGTATCGGCAAGTTCCTGACTGGCAGGCCAGGTCCTGGCGGGTGGATGAGACCTATATCCGGGTCGGGGGAAAGTGGTGCTACCTCTATCGGGCAATCACCGCCGGTGGCCAGACCCTGGACTTCTACCTCTCACCAAAACGCAACGTCGCGGCAGCGAAGCGTTTCCTGGCGAAGACGCTGCGGTCGAATAAATCGGCAGGCTATCCGCGGGTGATCAGCACCGACAAGGCCCCCTCACTCGCCAGGGCAATCTCTGAGCTGAAGGCGGAAGGCGTCTGTCCATCGACGGTCGAGCATCGTCGGGTGAAATACCTCAACAACGTCATTGAAGGCGATCATGGCCGGTTAAAGCGGATCCTGGGGCCGAAAGGAGCATTCAAAAACCGAACGTCTGCCTACCGGACGTTGAAAGGGATGGAAGCGATGCACTCATTGCGGAAGGGGCAGGGCACGATGTTTGCCTATGGTCACCCGAATCCGGATGCAGTGATTGTTAGCCGGGTATTCGAGACGGCCTGACAACACAGGAACATAGCGTTGATCACACAATAAAAACGGAGCTTTCTTGGCTCCCGCCCCAAGTTGCAACAGCACC
>NZ_KV788380.1 GCF_001807265.1 Corynebacterium sp. HMSC05H05 | reverse complement strand
GTAACGCTTCGATTGGTGATGTCACTCCGGATCGCATCTCTATCCCAACCTCAACGCCAGCGGAGTCGTCCACTCCGACGTCGACTAAGACGACTACTACGAAGCCGACGACGTCTACTCCCAAGACGACCACGACGAAGCCGTCCACCTCGACGTCGACCAAGGTGACCACGACGACTACGACGCAGCCGTCTACCTCGGCCGCGAAGCCGTCTACTTCGAAGCCGACGACTTCGAAGCCGTCTACCTCGAAGCCGACGACCACGTCCGCGAAGCCGACTGTCGCACCCGCTCCGACCACGGACTCCAAGCCGAAGAATCCGAGCATCATCGGCACTGTCACCGACCCGGAGGGCAACCCGCTTCCGCCGTCGAAGGATAAGGACGGCAAGCCGCAGCCGCCGACCGTGATCGTCAAGGACAAGGACGGCAACCAGGTCGGCGACCCGATCGAGGTCGACGAGAACGGCAACTTCGAGGTTCCGGAGGTGCCGGAGGACGGCGATTACGTGGTGATCGTCGACGCGCCGGACGGCTTCAACGATCCGAAGCCGCAGGTTGTGCCGGTGGAGAAGGGAAAGACCTCCAAGCTGCCGCCGATCAAGGTGGACAAGCCTGAGATCGAGCTGGACAAGAACAAGCCTGCCGCGGAGCCGGGTTCGGTCCACGGCTGGTTGGTCGACGAATCCAACCGTCCGATCACTGGCTCCGACATCAAGCTGGTGAAGAAGGGCGTTACCGACCCGGACACGGGCGAGAAGTTCGACTACGAGGTCCCGGTCAAGGTCGACGCGGACGGCTACTTTGTCACCCCGAAGATCGACTTCAAGTACTTCCCGGACGGCAAGGCCGACTTCGACCTTGAGGTCACCCTGCCCGAGGGCTGGCCGGATGTGGACGTCAAGGGCGACAAGATCAACCGCACGGTGACTGTCGAGTCTGGCAAGTCCACCCCGGTCGAGATCAAGGTTGAGGCGCCGAAGACCCAGTCCATCGTCGGCCGCGTCGACGACGGCAACGGCAACGCTGTGCCGGGCACCACCGTTGTGGTGACCGATCCGCGCGGCAACTCCCGCGTCATCCCGGTCGAGGACGACGGCTCCTTCGAAATCGACGACGTCATTCCGGGCGTCCACGATGTGGAGATCCTCACCCCGGGCCGCGGCAACGATGCTGACCCGATCAAGGTGCCGGTGCGCGCTGGCGAGGATGTCGAGCTGCCGGAGATCCACCTGACCGAGAACAAGTCCCTGAAGCTTGAGAAGCGAGTTTGGGGCCGTGACGCCGACAACAACGGCAAGGTCAAGAACGAGGACGGCGAGCTTGTCGACGATGTGATGACCGTCAAGGACGGCGAGGACCTCCTCTACGCCCTGATTGTCACCAACGACGGCGACACGCCGATCAAGGACATCACGTTCGACGATCCGGAGCTGGAGAAGCGCAACATTGAGCTGACCATGCCGGAAGGCTGGACCGCTGAGTCTGAGCTGGCTCCGGGCGACTCCAAGGTCTTCAGCGCCAAGATGAAGGCGCCGGAGGATGCGTTCGACTTCAACAACGTCGCAACCGCAAGCGGTGTCACCTCCAAGGGCGAGAAGGTCAGCTCCCTGCCGGACTCCGCGTACACCAAGTTCCTGCGTGGCGCAGTGTCGAAGAAGGTCAACGCCCGCTTCGCCACCAACAAGGATAAGCCGGTGAAAGCCGAAGCGAACTCGCCGCTGGGCTTCACCTACGAGGTGACCAACACCGGTTCCACGCCGATGGTGAATGTTTCTCTCACCGACATCGTCTACGAGGACGGCGTCGACGAGGACAAGTGCGAGCCGGCGAAGGCGTCCGACAAGAACGAGGACAGCCAGTGCTACGACCTCGATGTCAAGGCGCCGGAGGATTTCAACGGCACCCTGCTGCCGGGCGAGCGGGTGATCTTCACCGCCGAGCTGCCGGAGGGCCTCAAGGAGGGTGCAAAGCACCACAACGCAGCTGAGGCTCGTGGCGAGCTGCCGGCACGTCCGGGCCGCGGCGACAGCTACACCGGCGAGCCGGAGTACGGCGAGGACCCGTCGTCCGTGCTGATCATCTCCCCGAAGGACAACATCAAGGGCAACGCCCACGTTGTGGTCTCCGAGGGCGCAGAGATCGACTCCAGCAACCTCCAGGTGATTGCTTGGGTCGACGACAACGGCAACGGCAAGCAGGATCCGGAAGAGAGCCTGACCGGCCTGAAGATCTCCCTGGTGCCGTCCGACGGTGCCCCGTCCTTCGCCGGCGATTCCGACGAGAACGGCAACGTCCTGTTCGAGGGCACGCCGTACGGCAAGTACTCGGTGAAGATTGACAGCCCGGGCAACCTGCGCCTGGTCGACCCGAAGGATCCGGAGAACAACTCCTTCGATCCGGGTGCGGTCCTCGAGTCCAAGGAATTCGAGGTCAACAAGGACGAGCAGTACATCAACCTCCAGCTGGAGACCCCGCGTACCGCAGGCATCTCCGAGGGTGGCGCTGCACAGGGCGACGAGGACGGCAGCTCCCTGGGCAAGTGCCTGGCATCTGCGTCCTCCGTGTCCAACCCGGTTGCATGGCTGGTTCCGATCGGCCTGCTCGGTGCCGTCATGGGCGGCATCGGCGTGATGTTCGAGGATGAGCTGAACCAGGTTTCCGCCCAGGCCAACGCCGCACTCCGCCAGGCCCTGCCGGAGACGAACTTCGGCAACGGCTTCAACTTCGAGCGTCCGCAGTGGATGAACGAGATCCAGGCGCAGATCGACGGCGTGAACCGTCAGCTGGCAGAAATCAACCCGGCTGCCCCGGCAGCCGCCGGCGGTGTGGCACTGCTGGCACTGGCTGGTCTGCTTACCGGCCTGTACTACGCAAGCTGTGAGCTGGGCTGGGCTGATCCGCAGGAGGGCGGTAGCTCCTCCAAGGATTCCGAGGGCTCCAGCTCCGAGGGCTCCAGCTCCGAGAAGACCGACGCTGAGGCTGAGGACCAGCCGGAAGAGGCCACCAACTAAAGCCCCGCTCCATGGTTAAGATATCAGCGGCACCCCGGCCTCGTCGAGACGCATCGGCGAGGCCGGGGTGCTGTGTTTTTACAGGCAATAAATATTGAGACAGCGCGCTGAAACGTATAGATTCGTAGATGCTTTTTGGGCTTTCGCGCGCTTTTTCACATTCGAGAGGTAATAATGGCTTCAAACTCCAAGGTCAACCGCATCGCCGGGCTGTCGCTCGCCGCTGCAGTCGCGGGCACGCTCACACTCGTGCCCGTTGCGAAGGCGGATACGTCGTCTCCGTCCTCGGAGTCCGCTACTTCGAAGGCTCCTATCGTCTCCACGGAGGACACGAGCTCCGCCGCTCCGGTTTCCTCGGTGTCTTCCTCCACCTCTGCGTCGGCCAGCGAGTCCGCTTCCGCGGTGAAGCCGGCTGAGGGGTCCACGAAGGCGTCGACAAGCAAGGTTGCCCCCACAACCAAGGCGGACACCGCGCAGGAGTGGGCCGACATCCTCAAGGGCTTCGCCTCCCTGATCGTCTCGGCGACGGCCGCTGGCTCCGGCACCGCGGGTGTGGAGTACACCTCTGACAACCACACCTACAGCGCCGTGGCCAGCAACCCGACCAACGGCCGCCTCTACGCCGTGTCCAACGAGGGCCACCTGCTGCGCATCCACCCGCAGACCGGCAACCTGAAGGACCTGGGCGCGATCCCGGGCGTGGACGCCAAGGAGATCACCTCCGCGGCCTTCACGCAGGACGGCACCTTCGTGCTTTTCGACGGCGAAGCCGTCCACACCAAAGACCTCGCAGACGACGAAACCGGTCCGAAGAGCGCCCCGAAGAACCTCGAGTTTGTGAAGAAGCCTATCGAAGGCGTGCGCGACCTGCCGGAGCTTGCGTGGGCTCCTACCGACAACGACGCCGAGCTGGTCGCACTCGGCGTTAAGGACGGCAAGGCGACGCGCTACACCCTGAACGTGAAGGGCGAGGAAGCCACCGCCGCCGAGGCTCCTGCCGAGGTTGCAAAGGGCGTCGACCTGGATGACGTCGTCGCGTTCGAGTACGCCTACCTGGAGGATGACGCCACGTTCTTCGCCGACGGCGAAGGCAACGCCGTGAAGTTCGAAGACGGCAAGATCGTCGACGTTGAGGCTGACCGCTCTGCCGAGGACAACTACAAGGCAGTGGCGGGCCTGGAGGCGAAGCCGGCCTCCGCCGCCGGCGAGACCCCGGTGGCCGGTTCCGGCCAGCCGACCGCCGACGCTGATGCGCCGACGGTGTCCGCCACCAACACCGCGGAGCCGACGCCGTCCAAGAAGTCCCCGAGCATTGGCCAGAAGGCCCCCGAGGTTGTCGAGCTCGACGTTGAGGTGCTGACCGAGGACGGCCGCCCAGTGCAGGGCGTCACCTTTGTCAGCAAGGACGGCACTGTCGACGGCAGCACCGACGAAACCGGCAAGGGCAAGGTATCCCTCAAGGTTGACGATGCCTCCCGCGAGAAGAAGGCCTTCAACCTGGCAATCGCCGAGGCGCCGGAAGGCTGGGGCGACTCCGTGGCTGAGGTTCAGCGCGGCGCCAAGTCCGTGAAGTTCATCCTCCCGGAGGGCGAGAACGCGTCTGCGACCACCACCGTGGCGGCGCAGGCGGGCACGCCGACGTCGACGCCTGCCACCACCACGACGAAGAAGACTACGGAGCAGGACAGCGACGGCCTGATCGAGGTGGACGTCCTGGTCAAGACCGCCGACGACAAGGTCGTCGAGGGCGCCGAGTTCAAGAGCGAGGACGGCCGCGTCTTCGGCACCACCGATGCGAACGGCCGCGGCAAGGTCACCATCGACCCGAAGAAGGACAATGCGAAGCTCGTCCAGCTCACGCTGAAGGAAGCGCCGAAGGGGTACAAGAACGCCGACGTGGTGATCCGCCGCGGCGACACTGAGGCAGAGCTCGTGCTCCCGCGCGACCCCAACGCGACCCCGTCGTCCACGCTGAGCAAGCCGGACCAGGTGCTGAAGGTCATTGACCAGGTCCGTCCAATGGCGTCGTCCTTCCTCGCCCCGGCGGCCGCACTGGCTGGCGCTGGCGGCCTAGCGGGCGCGGCTGGCGCCGGTGGCTCGAAGACCACCAAGACCACGTTCGGCGGCACGAAGGTGACCTCGAGCAGCACCACGGGCCGTTCCACGGGCCGCTCCACCAGCGTGACCCCGTCCGCGAAGGTGGTCACCCGCAACGGCAACTCCACCAAGGTGGCCAAGGCGAACACTTCTACCCGCGCTACCACCTCCTCCGACACGGAGCGTGACGGTGATCTCGCGGATACCGGTACCCCGATGCGCGCAATTATCGCGCTCGGTGTGCTGTCCGTGCTCATCGGTGGCGCTTACCTGGCACTGGGCCGCCGGCGCGAAAACCAGTAAGACCGCGTAGAACACAAAAGGCGGCTCCCTGACATGGGGAGCCGCCTTTTGTCATGCCGGAAGGTTAAAACACTTCGACGCGCCCGCCCACGGACTCGATCTGCACCAGCTGCTTCTCCCAGCCCGGGGTGCCCGGGTGCACGCGCATGATCGGGCGCGACGAGATCTCCACGGGCGAGACCGACTCGCGCCGCGCTCCCTTGCGCGCGGCCATGCGCAGGTGGGCGCGGTGGCCGGATTTGGCCAGCTCCTCAAGCGACGGGCGCTCGCTGGACAGGGAGTCGCGGGCGTCCTGGAGGAGGTTGATGAACTCGTCGAGCACCGGCACCAGGGATTCCGCGTTGGTTTCGCACATGTTGCGCACCAGATCCGGGTCGGTGCTGGCCACGCGCGTGGAGCCGCGGAAGGATCCAGCGGACAGGGACTGCGCCAGCGTGCCTCCGTGGTCGCCGACTAAGGCCAGCGCCTCGGCGATCACGTGCGGCAGGTGGGACACGCGGGCGACGGCCTCGTCGTGGCGGTCCACAGAGACCGGCACCGCCTCCGCGCCGACCACCGAAGCCATGCGGCAGACCACAGTGAACAGCTCCGCCCACGCGGTGTCCCCGGGGTGCTCGCGCGCGTAGTCGAAGGTCACGGCCCACGCGGCGCTTGCGAACAGACCCTCCTGGGAGGCGGTCCACCCGGAAAATTCCGTGCCGGCCATCGGGTGCCCGCCCACATAGCGGGACTCCAGGCCGCGCTCGACCACCAGGTCGTAGACTGGCTTTTTCACGCTGACCACGTCGGTGATGCCGCACGAGGGCGCGAATTCGGCCACCTGGTCCAGCACCGAGGCCACGGCCCGCATCGGCACTGCCACAACCACCAGCGCGCGGTCGTGTTCGGCGCGGCGCAGCACTTCCTCCACGGAGTCGGATACGTCGAATCCGTCCCTGCGGGCGGCGCGGGCACCGTGCAGCGTGAAGCCGTAGACGCGCTCCCCACGCGTTTGCAGGTCGCGCATGAGCGATCCGCCGATGAGTCCGAGGCCGACAATGCACACTGGGGGCAGCTGATGGGTAGTCACCGCACTCAGTCTAGTGACACCTCCGCGGGCGCGGACTACGCTTCGACACCATGAGCCAGGATTTCCCGGACGGGTACGCAGTCACCGTCGAGCGCGCAGATGGCGCGTGGCATGTCCGCGAGTTCGACGACGACTTTTCGGACCTTTCCACCTCCATCACCGCGGTGCGGAACCTGCGCGCCGAGGGGCCGGCGTTTGCGCTGCTCAACGTGGAGGAGGACTACCTGGTCATCGTGCGCCCGGGGCCGTCGCAAACCCGCGTGCTCATCTCGGATGCGACGATGGCGGTGGACGACGATTTCGCCGCGGACATCCTGGATGAGGCGGACGCCGAGATCCCGGACATTGACCCGGACGAGCTGGACAATGTGGACGCGTGGGCGGACGGGGACTTCGACATCCTCGCGGACCTCGGCCTGTCCGAGGAGCAGATGAGCATTTTGCTTGACGACGACGCGGATCCGGCCGACCTCGCCCAGTCAATCGCCGACGAGCTCGGGTTTGGCGACGAGTTGGACGACGTTGTCGGTTAGCCTGCGGCGCGCCGAGGAGCGCATGCGCGTCGCGCTCGAGACCGCCAAACAGACTCCCGCCGGCGACGTACCGGTGGGCGCTGTCGTGTTTGATGCCGCGGGCGAGGTGGTGGGCAGGGGCGTGAACCGTCGAGAAGCGAACTGCGATCCCACCGCCCACGCCGAGGTGGAAGCGATCCGCGACGCCGCGCGGACGTTGGGGGCGTGGCGGCTGGACGGCTGCGAGCTGGTGGTAACGCTGGAGCCGTGCACGATGTGTGCGGGCGCGATCCTGGGGGCGCGGGTGTCCTCGCTGGTCTTCGGCGCGTGGGAGCCGAAGACCGGCGCGGTGGGCAGTGTGCTGGACGCGATCCGGGACCCGCGCCACCTGCACACCCCCGAGGTGCGCGCGGGCGTGCTGGAGGCGGAAGCTGCCTTCATGCTCAAAAGCTTCTTTAAAGGCCTGAGGGTTAATTGAATCGTTACCCAACGCCGCGCCATTCGGACCTATAGTGGGCGAACGCAACCGAAAATCAACGAAAAGGAGTTAGACAATGGGTATCGAGGACAAGGCAGACCAGCTCAAGGGCGGCGCTAAGGAAGCTCTGGGCAACCTCACCGATAACGAGAAGCTCGCCAACGAGGGCAAGGCTGACCAGCTGGTCGGCTCCGCCAAGGAGAAGCTCTCCGAGGCTGGCGACGCTATCAAGGACAAGGCCAACGAGGTCGCCGCGAAGGTCGAGGACAAGCGCGACGAGGCTGAGGACCAGGCTGAGCGCTAATTTGGTTATCCGGCAGCGCTGCCGTTAATCTGTTCGGCGGTAGCGTGTCCGAGCGGCCGAAGGTACTCGCCTCGAAAGCGAGTGAGGGTAAAACCTCCGCGGGTTCAAATCCCGCCGCTACCGCCAAAGTGTCAAGCCCCCGGAAACGGGGGCTTTTCGCATGTCGGGGGCGGCCACTAGGATGGGCCGGGTTACGCTCGCGCGGGCCGCGGGCGGGAAGGAACGGGTCTTTTACGTGGCGAAACTGCTGTACAAACTCGGGCGCTGGTCGTACCTGCACAAGTGGCGGGTGATCGTCGCCTGGCTGCTGCTGCTCGGGGCGACGGCCGCTGGCGCGTTGTCGCTGATGAAGCCGTTCACGGACGAGTTCGCTATCGAGAACACCCCGGCGATTGACGCGCTGGATTCCATGGCGGAGAACTTCCCCGACGCGGGCAACGTGGCCACCGCGCCGAGCGTGAACCTGGTCTTCGCCGCGCCCGAAGGGGAGCGGCTGGACACCCCGGAGCACATGGCGGCGATGGATCAGACCGTAGGTTACATCCGCGACCACCTGGGCGTGGAGGGGCAGCGCTTTGGCAATCCGGTGCAGGTCAATGAGGAGCTGCAGCGCATCATCATCGACCAGATGTCGGAGATGGGCATGCCGTCCGAGCGCGCGGAGGCGGACGCGCACAACATGCGGATGCTTTCCGACGATGGCCGCATCGCCTACACCACCTTCGACTTCGATGCCCCGTCCTCGATGTCCGTGGACCAGGCGGACCGCGATGTGGTGACTGAGGCCATGCAGCTGGGCCGCGACGCCGGGCTGCAGGTGGAGGCCGGCGGTGCCGGCTTCGGCGACCCGATCGCGGTGAAGACCACCTCCGAGATGGTTGGCCTGGGCGTGGCGTTTGTGGTGCTGGTGGTCACGTTTGGTTCGCTGGCCGCGTCGGTGATCCCGCTGATCTCCGCCGTGGTGGGCGTGGGCATCGGCGCGCTTTTGGTGCTGCTGACCACCCACTGGGTGGAGCTGAACAACGTCACCCCGGTGCTGGCGGTGATGATCGGTCTGGCCGTGGGCATCGACTACGCACTGTTCATCCTCTCCCGCTACCGGCAGGAAGCGCGGGACCTGCCGCCGGACGAGGCCGCAGGCATGGCGGTGGGCACCGCCGGTTCCTCGGTGGTCTTCGCCGGCACCACGGTGTTCACCGCCCTGGTGGCGCTGGCGCTGGCGGGCATTGAGTTCCTCACCTGGATGGGCCTGGCGGCCGCGGCCACCGTGGCGATCTCCGTGCTGGTGGCGCTCACACTCGTGCCCGCGCTGTTGGGCCTGTGGGGCTCGAAGGCGTTCGCCGGCAAGATCCCCGGCCTGGCCGGCAACCCCGGGCCCGGCAAGCGCCCGGGCAAGGACCTGGACGGCAACTCCCTGGGCCGGCGCTGGGTCCGCTTCGTGGAAAAGGCCCCCGGCCTGGTCATGGCCGTGGTGGTGCTGGGCTTAAGCGCGCTGAGTATCCCGGTGCTGAACCTGGAGATGGCCCTGCCGTCGGACACCACCTCCAACCTGGACACCACCCAGCGCAAGTCCGCCGACCTGATGGCGGAGGGCTTCGGCCCCGGCGTCAACGCCCCACTTTTGCTGGTGGTGGACGCGCACAGCGTCAACCCGGACTCGGAAATCCTGCAGCCGTACATGGACGCCATCCCGGACGAGGCCGGCGGCGACGCCGAAAAGGCCGCGATGGCCAGCTTCATCTACACCGTGGGCGAGGTCGGTGCCGTCGGCGGCATCACCCACGCCCAGCTCATCGGCGCCAACGAGGACTTCACCGCCGCGCAGATCCTGGCCACCCCAGACGGCGGACCCGAGGAGCAGCGCACCCTCTCCGTCGCCCACGGCGTGCGCGACGTGATCGGCCAGGTGGAAGACGCCACCGGTACCGACATAGGGCTGACCGGCCTGACCGCGGTGCAGATGGACATCACCGAGGAACTCGCCGAGGCCATGCCGCTGTACCTGACCATCGTGGTGGGCCTGGCCATCGTGCTGCTCATGGTGGTGTTCCGCTCCATCCTCGTGCCCCTCGTGGCAGGCCTGGGCTTCCTGCTCTCGGTGGGCGCCGCGTTCGGCGTCACCGTCCTGGTCTTCCAGGAGGGGTTGTTCGGCCTGGTCAACACACCGGGCCCGATCCTGTCGTTCCTGCCCATCTTCATGATCGGCGTGACCTTCGGCCTGGCCATGGACTACCAGGTCTTCCTGGTCACGCGCATTCGTGAGGCGTATCTGAAACGTGGAAACGTCGATAAGCTTCGCGCCGTCCACGAATCCACCGTCGAAGGTTTCGCGCAGGGCGCACGCGTGGTCACCGCCGCCGCGATCATCATGATCGCCGTGTTCATCGCGTTCTTGGACCAGCCGCTGCCATTCATCCAAATCTTCGGCTTCGCCCTCGGCATCGCCGTGCTCTTCGACGCCTTCTTTATCCGCATGGCCCTCGTCCCCGCCACCATGTACATCCTGGGCCGCTCCACCTGGTGGATGCCCAAGTGGCTCGACCGTCTCCTGCCCGAAGTGGACGTCGAGGGCACCGAACTAGAAAAGGAACACGCATGACCGACGTGACGTTTGAGGCCCACACCCAGCTCGAGCCCGCGCCGGGTCGCCACGGCCGCACCGGTGTGATCCACACCCCGCACGGCGACATTCAGACCCCGGCGTTCATCCCCGTGGCCACGAAGGCGACGGTGAAAACGCTCACGCCGGAGCAGATCCGCCAAACCGGCGCGCAGGCGATCTTGTCCAATGCGTACCACCTGTACCTGCAGCCCGGCCCCGACATCGTGGACGAGGCCGGCGGTGTGGCCGCGTTTGAAAACTGGCACGGGCCCACCTACACCGACTCCGGCGGCTTCCAAGTGATGAGCCTCGGTGTCGGGTTTAAGAAGGTCCTGGCCATGGACGTGGCGGGGCTGACCGATTCCGACATCCGCGCCGCGAACAAGGACCGCATGGCGCGCGTGGACGACGACGGCGTGGACTTCAAATCCGTCATCGACGGCTCGTCGCACCGCTTCACGCCCGAGGTGTCCATGCAGATCCAGCACCAGCTCGGCGCCGACATCATGTTCGCCTTCGACGAGCTGACCACCCTCGTGGACACCCGCGCCTACCAGGAGCATTCCGTCGAGCGCACGCGCCGCTGGGCCCGCAGGTGCCTGCTCGAGCATGATCGCTTAACGACGGCACGTTCCAGCAAACCCCTCCAATCCCTCTGGGGCGTCGTCCAGGGTGCCCAATACGAGGACCTGCGCCGATCCGCCGTGCGGGGCCTGTTGGACCTGGACAAGGAGGCGCGCGCCGAGGGCCGCCGCGGCTTTGGCGGCTTCGGCATCGGCGGCGCGCTGGAGAAAGAGAACCTGGGCACCATCGTCGGCTGGGTCACCGACGAACTGCCCGTTTCGATGCCGCGTCATCTGCTGGGGATTTCCGAACCGGACGACATCTTCACCGCCGTCGAGGCCGGCGCCGACACCTTCGACTGCGTGGCACCGACCCGCCTGGGCCGCCGCGGCGGGGTATACACCCTGGACGGTCGGATGAACCTCGCCGGCGCCCGGTTCAAGCGCGACTTCGCCGGGGTGGACGAGGAGTTCGGCGGCTACGTCTCCGAAAACTACTCGCGGGCCTACATCCACCACTTGCTCAAGGCCAAGGAGTTTTTGGCCGGCACGCTGTGCACGATGCACAACCTGGAGTTCATGATCCGGCTGGTGGACAACATCCGCGCCGCCATCGACGCCGGCGACTACGAGGCCTACCGCGACGAGTTCCTCGGCCGCTACTACGCGGGGCGGGCGAAGTAGGGCTACAAGCGCTCGAGGATCATGTTCATCGTGTCGGTGGCCGCCGCGATGTTCTCTTCGGTGGGCACGGTGAGGTTCACGTTGACAATCGCGCCGTTTTTCTGGGCCAGAGAGTTGTAGGTGTCCAACTGCAGACCGTCAGTTTCGGTCCTTTGGATGATCGAGTAGCCCTTTTCCGCATTCGCAGTAAACGGCAGCTGCTCGATGGTGATGTGCATCGTCCCAGCTTCAGTGGTGTACGAGTAGTTCTCGCATTTATCCAGGCTGGCGCTTACCTTGTCGGCCAGCGGGTCTTTCGTTGCACTGCGGTGGTAGGCGATCGCAGAAAACCCGTCGGTCTGAAGGTCACCGATGGTGAACGTCTTTGGCGACATTTTTTCGGGGATGTACTCTTCCTCGCTCTTCTTGAACTCTTCGGCGCATTCAGGCGGATCGAAGGAGTGGTTCTCCACGCCCTCAAGGTCGCGCGTTTGTTGTGCGTACTCCTCGATCTGTTCTGGCGGATACGCAGCGATTTGCTCACCCTTGTACGTGATGCCATCAAGGAGCTGGGAGAAATCCATGTCCTCTGGCATTTCGGTCAACGTATCGTTTGAGACGTTGTCCTCCGAGACCGCCGCGGACGATTCTGGGGTGTCCTGCTCTTGGCTTTCTTGCTCGCTGGAACTGCACCCAGCCGCGAGCAACAGAGCGCACGCCGCGAGGGAGGCTCCGATTGTTTTCATTGGTGGAGCTGTCTTCATGATGCTTCCCCTTTATTGCGTCATTCGGTGATCGGCCAGCCGATTTGGCAAGTAGTTTTCAGCATAGAAGCAATTACGGGTGCGGGCGGGGTGGGGGCGAGGGCACGCCCCTTTACACCGCCGCGCGCTCCTCGGCCCGGCGCACCGCGGCGATGGTCGGGTACGTCACCGGCAGGAGCACGACCTCCATGGCGGTTTTCCACACGAAGCCGACCACCACGTAGTTCATAAACGCACCGAAAGAGTCGATGCCGATGACGCTGGCGGCGATGGAGCAAAACAGCAGTGTGTCGGCGAATTCCCCGACCACGGTGGAGCCGATCAGGCGCGCCCAGAGCCGCTGCCCGCCGAAGCGGTCTTTCATCCGCTGCAGCACCCACGCGTTGAGCAGCTGTCCCACCACGTACCCGGTCAGTGACGCCGCCACGATCTGAGGCAGGAGGCCGAGGACGGCGGCGAAGGTGTCGTCCATGTCGTAAAACTCGGCGGCCGGCAGCCAGATCGCGATGTAGAAGGACAGGACCGCAACGACGGCGATGCCGAAGCCGGTGAACACGGCGCGGCGGGCGGCTTTGAACCCGTAGACCTCGGCGATCACGTCGCCGATGACATACGAGATGGGGAAGAGGAAGAACGCGCCGTCGGTGATCAGCGGCCCGAGTGCTACGCCTTTTTGTGCGGTGATGTTGGAGATCAAAAACACTGCGCAGAAGAGGGCGAGCAGGTAGGGGTACGGGGAGCGGGAAACGCGGGGTGACATGCGATTTATCATGGCACACATGTCTGATTTTCAAGCTCCCGCGGGCCGCTACGCGCCGAGCCCCAGCGGTGATCTGCACTTCGGCAACCTCCGCACCGCGGTGCTGGCGTGGTTGTTCTCGCGCCAGACGGGCCGCAACTTCTACCTGCGGGTGGAAGACATTGACTCGGAGCGCTCGTCCGCGGAGTCTGCGCAGCGCCAGATCGAGGACTTGGAAGCGCTGGGGCTGGATTTCGATCCGCCGGTGATCTACCAGCACGATCGCGGCGACGCGTACGCGGAGGCGCTGTCCCGCCTGGACACCTACGAGTGTTACTGCTCCCGCCGCGACATCCGTGAGGCGGCCTCGGCGCCCCACGCCCAGCCCGGCATGTACCCGGGCACCTGCCGCAATCTCACAGAAGAGCAGCGTGCTTTACGACGCTCCGAGCTCCACGCCGAAGGCCGCCTCCCGGCAATCAGGCTGCGCGCGCACGTGCGGGAGTGGACGGTGCACGACTTCTACCAGGGCGAATACACCGGTCTGGTGGACGATGTGATCCTGAAGCGCGGCGGGCGCATCGACCAGGCGCAGGCGGGGGACTGGGCGTACAACCTGGCCGTGGTGGTCGACGACGGCTACCAGGGCGTGGACCAGGTGGTGCGCGGAGACGATCTGCTGTTTTCGGCGCCGGCGCAGGCGTACCTCGCCGACCGCTTAGGGCTCACAATCCCCTCGTATGTTCATGTTCCGCTCGTGGTGGGGCCGGAGGGACGTCGATTAGCAAAGCGCGATGGGGCGGTGACGTTGCGGGAGATGCTGCGCGAAAACAGTGCGGAAGAAGTGGTGGCGCACATCGCGGAATCGCTCGGCTGCGCGGGCGTTTCGAACGTCCAGAAGTTGCGGGAGGTTTTTGATCCGGCGCAGCTGTCGCGCCAACCGTGGTCGTGGGCGGGATAGGCTCATTGCCCGAAGCCCTCGCCTTTGCGCCACGTCAGGGTCGCGCCGGGGGAGACGGGTGAGGCCGGGTCCAGGATGTTGTGTACGCGAAGCCACTGCGCGTCCACCTGCTCGGGCGTGATGTCCACAACCGTGTAGCCGTGCGTGTCCAGCGCCACGTGGTGCAGGCTGGGGTTCGCCGCGCGCAGGTAGCCGCACGCCGCGCCGAAGATGGGGTGGCCGGTGCGGATCTTCGTCGACTCCGCCACGTTCGGCGCGGTGATGGAGGAGCAGACGATCTCGCAGCCGATCTCCTCGCCGCCGTGGGCGATGGTGTGCGCCCACTCGGAGTGGATGTCGCCGGTGAGGAAGATCGGCTGCTTGCCTAAACGGCCCAGGGCGTTGATCAGGCGGCGGCGCTCGAAGTCGTAGCCGTCCCACTGGTCGCCGTTGAGCGGCATGTCGTTGAGCTCGGGCAACGGTGCCTGCGCCGGCACGATGTTCGCGCTGAGTGACTTCGCGACGGGCCGCGTGGCCGCGTGGTTGAACGCCGCGCCGAGGTGCAGCGGGGAGAACATCACGGAGTTGCCCAGTGCGTTCCACGTCGCGGTGGAGTGTTCGAGAGTGTCGATGAGCCAGTCGTACTGTTCGGAGCCGAGCATCGTGCGGGCGTCGCCGGTTTGGCGGGCGCCGCCGCGCCAAAACTCCTTGTCGCGGTAGGTGCGCAGGTCCATGATGGTCAGCTCCACCAGGTCGCCGAAACGCAGGGAGCGGTAGATGTGGCCCTCGTCGGACGTTTCGGTCAGGCGCACCGGCATCCATTCGTAGTAGGCGCGCATGGCGGCGTCGCGGCGGGTGTGGAAGTCGCCCTCGTCCGCGTTGTGGTTGTCGGCGCCGTCGCGCCAGTTGTTGTTGGCGATTTCGTGGTCGTCCCACACCACCACCCACGGCATGGCGGCGTGGGCGTCGCGCAGGTGCGGGTCGGTGCGGTAGCGGCCGTAGCGGGTGCGGTAGTCCGCCAGGGCGACAATTTCGTGGGCGGGCTGGTGCAGGCGCACGGGCCCGTAGCCGGCGTATTCGTACTGGGCGTATTCGTAGATGTAGTCGCCGAGGAAGACGGTCAGGTCCAGCTCGCCCGCCCAGGCGCGGGCCGCCATGTCCTTGTAGGCGGTGAAGAAGCCGGATTCCCAGTTGGCGCAGGAGGCGACGGCCCAGCGCTGCCGGTCCACGTGGCCAGCGGGTGCGGTTTTGGTGCGGCCGAGCGGGGAGGCGGCGCCCTCGTGCGGGCCGTTGGCCACGGTGAACGCGTAGTAGTAGACGGTGTCCGGTTCCAGGCCGGACACGTCGACGTGGATGGTGTGGTCGCGCTCCACGCGGCTTTCGGTCTCGCCCTCGGCGACGACGTTGCGAAGCTGCGTGTCGCGCGCGACCCGCCAGCGCACCCGGGTGTTGGCGCCGCCGCCGGAGCCGGGCATCGCGTGCTCGTCGGAGGTGATGCGCGTCCAGATCACCACCGCGTCCGCCAGCGGGTCGCCGGAGGCCACGCCGTGCACAAACGGCAGCGGCGCTAGCTCCATCTCCACGGGCACCGGCTTCGTCGGCAGCGTGCTCTGCGACTGCGCGCTCGGCACCGCCACCGCCGCACCCGCCGCCGAGGTTGCCACAGCGGCGGTGCGTAGGAAGTTGCGGCGGGAGACTGTGTGCGGCGAGTTCACGCCCATATCTTGGGCCGTGGATGGCAGTCCCGCGACCCGAGTGGCGCGATTTTGCGGGGATTTCAGCTCGAATTTTCGCGCTGTTTACCCTTTACGCGGATGGGGTCGCGATGTCGCGGTTGCCCAGCCGGGCGTCGATACGCAGAAGGCCCGAGCCGTCATCGCCGACGAGGTTGAGCTGGTCGAGGATCTCACCGACGGTGGCCTCCTCCTCGACCTGCTCGTTGAGGAACCAGTTGAGCAGGGCGCGGGACTCGAGGTCACCGACTTCGTCGGCAAGCCGGGTGATGGTGCGGATCTGCTCGGAGACCTTCCGTTCGTGGGCGAGCGCGGCCTCGAATGCCTGGCGCGGCGTGTTGATCTCCGGCGCGTTGATCTCGATGGTCTTCGGCACGACGCGCTCACCGCGGTCGATGAGGTGCTGGGCGAACTTCAGTGCGTGCTCGCACTCCTCCTTTGCTTGGGCGACGAACCACTGGCACAGGCCCGGGAAGGACAGTGCGTCCATCTCGTTGGCCAGGTGGCGGTAGGTGTAGGCGGCTGCGTACTCTTCGGTGACTTGCTGGTTGATGGCGTCTTTGAGCTGTTGGTCGATCATGGTGCGCAATCGTACGCGAAATTTTGTAGCTAGGTAAGCCTTGCCTAAAAATTTTTTAGGAGGAGCCCTATGGCGGTGAGTGGGTGTGTTGCAACGGCATTGATGACAGATCTGTCGTTTAACCCCAATTCCCCCACGCGTATATGCGAAAACCGGCACCCACGCGGGGCACCGGTTTCGGATTTTGCGGAGGATGTGGTGTCTGAGGTCACGACATATTTGACGGGGTGTGCCTGCGGAAGGCGTTGTGATCCTTGACAGGTCAGTCGCGTCATTGTTGACACTTAGGGTTACCTCAGTCGTGTCGGTGATGTTTGACTGGTGAGTCGGGACATGTTTGACACTATGAACAGCCCCAACCGCAACCTCGCTATCGTCAGAGCCGTCAGAGAGAGAGTGTCCGATTCTTTGTGTGCGGGGGTTT
>NZ_KV788379.1:535-22989 GCF_001807265.1 Corynebacterium sp. HMSC05H05 | reverse complement strand
GCGGCACCCGGCGCGGCCGCCGGCACCGGCAGGGCCGCGCGCACAGCGGAGACCTTGTCGGCGTTCATGCCAGCCATCTGGTTGATCTTTTCCACCCCTGCGACCAGTTCGTCGATGCCGCCGGTGGCCTGCCCGGTCTGCGCCTGCAGGTCCCGCAGGCCCGCGGCCAGTTCGGCGGAGCCGTTGGTGGCTGTATATATACCGTCGTGGTAGCCGTAGCCGGGGACGGCGAGTTGGTTGGCCAGGTCGCGGGAGCCGTCGCGAAGCTGGTTCATCTTCGCCACCATGTCCGGCGGCAACTGGGCGGTCTCCGCCTGGGCGCGCAGGTCCTTCAGCGACTCGCGGGCCTTGACCGCCTCCGGGTCCTTCGCGCCTTTGAGCTCCTCCATGGAACGGTCGATGGCGCCGACCACTTGGCCGCGCACCGCCTCAAACCCGGAGACCTGGCCGACCACCTCGCCGATGGAATCCGCCAACTGCGTCGCACCCGCACCAAGCTGGCCGGTGCCAGCCTGGAGCTCGACCATGCCGTCGGCGAGTTGCTGGGATCCGGACTGGGCGGCCGCGAGGGCGTCGATAAGCTGCTGCGTCTGCCCCTGCGCCTCGCCTAAGCCTTCGGCGAGCTGGCCCGCACCCTCCTT
Organism: Corynebacterium sp. HMSC05H05; assembly: GCF_001807265.1. GTDB lineage: Bacteria > Actinomycetota > Actinomycetes > Mycobacteriales > Mycobacteriaceae > Corynebacterium. The sequence continues at coordinate 22,348 of NZ_KV788379.1, read as the reverse complement.
GAGCACCTTCGCCTGCTGGCCGGCCTCGCCGGCGGCGCGGCGCGCGTCCCCAAGATCGTCCGGGCCCACCTGCGGGGCGCCGGAGACCTCCTGATCACGCCCCGCGTTCGCCCACGTGTCGGCCGGACTCATGGGCAGAAACGCCCCGACAACCAGCGCCAGAAGCGCACACACCAACCGCCACGCGTTGCCCGATTTCATGGGACTGTTCTTAGCACCCGCGCCCGCCTTGCTGCGGGAGGCGCACCGCCAGCGCGCGATCGGGAATGTGCACCGTTAGAACCGTGTCGGCTGCCTTGATACTGTCGTAAGGGTTCTTGCCAAAACCATGGAATGAAATGGGTTCACCATGACACTTCCCCTTGTCATCGGGCTCGTCGCAGCGACGGTGGTGCTCTCACCGATCCTCGTGCGAGTCATGGACAAGAAGGCCGGGTACCCGCTCGCGGCGATACTGTTCGCCGCCGCGGCTGTGCTGGGCTCCAAGTTCACCGACGTTTCCCGCGGCACGGAACTCGAATGGTCCGTGGAGTGGGCGCGCGACGTGATGGGCACGGGCACCTCCGTGGACTTCGCGTTGCGCGCGGACGGGCTAGGTATCTTCTTCGCGCTGTTAGCGCTGGTCATCGGCGGCGTGGTCTTCGTCTATTCGGCCGCCTACCTGCCCGAGCGCGACGGCAACACGAGCTTCTACACCATCATGACGGCCTTCACCCTGTCGGTGCTCTTGCTTGTGCTTGCCGACGACGCCGTGCTGCTGTTCATCGCCTGGGAGCTCGTCTCCATCGCGTCGTTTTTGCTCATCGCGCGCTCCGGCTCCTCCGGCGAGGCCGGGTCCTACCGCACCCTGATCCTCACCTTCTTCGGCGGCCTGACGCTACTGGCAGGCCTGGCCGTGGCGTCCGTGCAGACCGGCACCACACGCCTGCAGGACATCCTCGCCGCCGACGTGTGGGGCGACAACCGCGTCACCGTGGTGGTCGCGCTGCTCATCGCCGTATCCGCCTTCACCAAGGCCGCGCAGTTCCCCTTCCACTTCTGGCTGCCAGAAGCCATGGCGGCGGCCACCCCGGTCTCCGCGTTCCTGCACGCCGCGGCCGTGGTCAAGGCCGGCATCTACCTGCTGGTGCGCTTTTCCACCATCTTCTCGGACGTCGCGGCGTGGAACTACCTGCTGGTCACCGTCGGCCTGTTCACCGCCCTGATGTCCGCGCTGTTCGCGATTACCAAGACGGACCTGAAGCACCTCACCGCGTACTCCACGGTGTCCCACCTGGGCTGGATCGTCGCCGCGATCGGCATCGGCACCCCGGTTGCCCTGGCCGCGGCGCTGACGCACACGCTGGCACACGCGCTGTTTAAGTCCTCGCTGTTCATGCTCATCGGCGTGGTCGACCACGAGGCGGGCTCGCGCGACATCCGCCGCCTGGGCCCCATCTACAGCCAGATGCCGTTCACGTTCGCCTCCACCGTCGTCGCCGCCGCCTCCATGGCCGCGATCCCGCCGCTGTTCGGCTTCGTGTCCAAGGAATCCATCCTGGACGCCTTCCACGAATCCTCCTACGGCGCACTCCTGCTCACGGTGGCCGGCATCGCCGCGTTCCTCACCTTCGTCTACTCGGCGAAGATCGTCTTCGGCGCATTTATCGACGGACCAAAGGACCTCCCCGACGTCCACGAAGCCCCCACCGCCCTGTGGCTGCCCGCCGCGCTGCCCGGCCTGACCTCCGCGGTCCTGCCGTTTGTGCTGTTCTGGGTGGACAACCCCGTCTCCGCTGGTGTGCGGGCCGTGACGGGCGACGACAGCTTCGCCACCCACCTGGCGCTGTGGCACGGCGTCACCCCGCCGTTCCTGGTCTCCCTGGCGGTGCTGGTCGCCGGCGTGGTGTTCGTGGTGTTCTTCCGCAAGCGCGTCTTCGAGGCGCTGAGCAACAAGAACCTGCTGCCCGCCGACGGCACGGAGGTGCTGGCCTGGATCACCCGCGGCCTGTCCGACCTGGGCAAGCAGCTCGGCTCGCTGGCCGACGGCTTCAACCCGTCGCGCCACCTGTTCCCGCTGCTGGCGTCCGTGGTGGCTATGGGCCTGACCGTCATCCTGGCCACCGACGGCATCGACGGCGTCACCCCGGCCCCGCGCGCCGAGGGCCTGGACGTGTGGTGGGACCTCATCCCGTTCGCCATCATCGCGATGTCGGTGCTGGGCATGGTCTTCACCCGCTCCCGCCTGGCGTCCGCCGTGCTGCTTGGCACCGTCGGCGTGGGCATGACCCTGCAGATGTTCCTGCTGGGCGCCCCGGACGTTGCCATGACCCAGTTCCTGGTGGAGTCCCTGACCGTGGTGGTCATCCTGGTGGTGCTTCGCTACCAGCCGCGGATGTTCCCGGAGACGAAGGCCCGTCGCAAGGCACTTGCCTCCATCTTCGCCGTGATCGCGGGCGTGGTCACCTTCTTCGGCGTTTACGGTCTGACAGGCCGCCGCGGCCGCTCCGAACTGGCCGAGTGGTACCTCACCGAAGGCGGGGACGTCACCGGCGCCGACAACATCGTCGCCGTGATCATCGTGGAATTCCGTGGCTTCGATACCTTGGGCGAGCTGAGCGTGCTTGGCATGGCGGCCGTGGTCATCGCCGCGGTGGTCAGCTCCATGCCGCGCCACCTGTTCGAGGCTGGCACCCGCCCGCGCCCCTTCGGCCAGTCCCAGCTCAACTCCATCCCGCTGCGTAAGGCCGCGGCCCTGGTCGCGCCGGTGTTGGTGGTGCTGTCCGTGCTGATCTTCTTCCGCGGCCACACCGCCCCCGGCGGCGGCTTCGTCGCCGCGCTGGTCATGGCCACGGCGTTCGCCATTAACTACCTGTCCCGCGGCGCGGACGCGGACGTGGTGAAGAACTTCACCCCGATCCGCCTGACCGGCTGGGGCATCATCATCGCCATTTCCTCCGGCTTCCTCGGCTTCATCGAGGGCGGGTTCATGTACGCCATCCACGGCGAGATCGCCGGCGAGCACATGACCACCTCGCTGATCTTCGACTTCGGCATCTACCTCGCCGTGCTCGGCATGGTCACCGCCGCGATCAACGCGCTCGGCGGCTACCTGCGCCCCGGCATGGACCTGTCGGACCTGGACTACTCGCGCGACGAGGAAGACAACCCGCTGCCGAGCATCCCGGCCCCGCTGGCACCCGAAAACCCCGTGGACGCGCACCCGGAGCCGATCAACCCGGCGCACGACCCGCAACCGGTTATCACGAAGGAGCACTAACCCATGGTCATGGCACTTACCATCGCGGTCCTGGTCGCGGGATCCGTGTACCTGGTTCTCCAGCGCGGCCTCGTGCGGGTGATCTTCGGCATGTCCCTGTTCGGCCACGCCACCAACCTCACCCTGCTCGCCGCGGGCGTCGGCGCGTGGCGCGGGGAGGCCTTCCCCTCGCGCGTGCCGTTTGAGGACATGGGCGACCCCCTGCCCCAGGCATTCGTGCTCACCGCCATCGTGATCGCGATGGCCACCACCACGATCCTGCTCATGCTGTCTGCGCTGGGGCGTAACGACGACACCGAAGAGCAGCCCACCGGCACCGACGCCGGCTACTCCAAGATGCGGCTGAGCCCCTCCGCGCTGTCCACCGCCGGCCGCAACGCGCGACTCAACCCGAAGAAGCTCGAAGAGATCCGCGCACGCGAGATCCGCCACGTTGACAACGAAAGCCTGAGGGTGACCGACTAATGGCCGTAGACGCAATCCTGCCCGTATTTGTGGCGCTGCCGCTGATCGTCTCCGCGGTCACAGCGCTTAGCCCCTGGAAGTGGCTCAACGACGCCTTAGCGATCCTCATCCCCGCCATCAACTTAGGTCTGGGCGTGTGGCTCTACGGCTACACGCGCGACCACGGCACCATCAGCCACGTCATCGGCCTGTACCAGGGCGGCGTCGGCATCTCCTTTGCCGCCGACACGTTCTCCGCCGTGATGATCGTGACCACCATGATCGTGGCGCTGATGTCCAACTGGTTCGCCATCGTCGTCGGCGAAACACAGTCCCGGTTCTACGTGCCGCTGTCGCTGGTGCTCATCACCGGCGTCTCCGGCGCGCTGCTCACCGCCGACCTGTTCAACTTCTTCGTCATGATCGAGGTGTGCCTGCTGCCGTCCTACGGCCTCATCGCCATGACCGGCACCCGCCACCGCCTGCTATCCGCGCGCATGTTCGTGCTGGTCAACCTGGCGGCGTCGACAATGCTCGTGCTCGGCGTCGGCTACCTCTACGCCGTCACCGGCGCGGTGAACCTGGCCTCGCTGCAGGGCATCGCCGCAGGCGGCGGCCCGGCGACAGTGGCCACCGGCATCGTCGTCATCGCCATCGCCGCGAAGGCCGGCGTGTTCCCCGTCTACACCTGGCTGCCGCGCACCTACCCATCCACCTCCGCGGCCGTGATGGGCCTGTTCTCCGGCCTGCACACCAAGGTGGCCGTGTACATGCTCTTCCGCATCTGGGTGATCATGTTCGACATGGACCCGCGCTGGAACACGCTGCTCATCGTGGTCATGGTCATCTCCATGATCATCGGTGGCTTCGCCGGCCTGGCCGAAGCCACCATGCGCCGCGTGCTGGCCTACCAGATGGTCAACGGCATGCCGTTCATCCTGATCATGCTCGCATTCACTAACGACGACGCACGCTACGCCCTTGCCGCCGGCCTGCTGTACACCCTGCACCACATGATCACCATCGCGGCGCTCGTGCTGAACTCCGGCGCAATCGAGGAGACCTACGGCACCGGCACCATGGCCAAGCTGTCCGGCATCGCCCGGCGCGACCCGTGGACGTCCGCCGTGTTCGTCGCCGGCGCGTTCTCCATCGTGGGCTTCCCGCCGTTCTCGGGCATCTTCGGCAAGGTCACCGTCGTGTTGGCGGCCGCCTCTGCCGGGGACTGGCGCTCCTGGGTGGCCATCACCGCCATCATCGTCGCTTCCTTTGGCGCGCTGCTGTCCATGATGCGCATGTGGCAGCGTGTGTTCTGGGGCCGGCCGATGCAGAACTACCCCGAGGCGCTCAACGTCCGCGCCAGCTTCATGCTGCCGTCGGCGGTGCTGATGGTCATGTCGCTGTGCATGTTCATCTTCGCCGGCCACATGTGGGATATCACCACCACCGCTGTCGACGACCTGCTCGACGTTGACGCCTACACCACCGCCGTGCTCGGCGACGACCCCATCGGCGTCCCCGCACCCGGCGACACCTTCGGCGCCGAAACCAATGGAGGCGAGAACTAATGCGAGGCTTCTTCCACGGCGTGAAATACGCCATCTGGCTTGCCAAAGAGATCTTCGTGGCCGGCTTCGACGCCGTCGCCAAGGCATTCAACCCCGCGACGAAGTTCGACCCCATCGTCATCTACTACCCGCTGCGGGTGAACACGGACTGGGACGTGTTCTGGTTCTCCACCTCAATCACCGCCACGCCGGGCACCCTGTCCATGGGGCTGCGCCATCCCGTCGCCGACAACGGGCCGATCATCCTGCTGGTGCAGGCCGCGTTCGGCTCCGACCCGGAAGATGTCATCGCGGGGTTGGTGGATATGGAGGAGCACCTTCGGCCGTCGCTAAGCAAGCGCCCCATCGACCCGAAAACCGTCGCCTGGGAGCCCTACGTCGACCACGGCCCGAACACCGACACCGACAACCTGCCGCCGGCCGAAAGGATGGATTAAGCCATGTTCACCACCATCATGCAGATCTGCCTGATCGTCATGGCCGTCAGCCTGCTCATCGCGCTCGGCGCGGTGATCCTGACCAAAGACGAACTCTCCCGCGCCGTGATGGCCGACGTGATCTTCTACTCCATGATCGCCATCTTCCTGGTGTGGACGCTGTTCAACTCCTCTGCCATCGCGTACGAGATCCCGCTGCTCGCCGGCCTGGTGTGCGGCGTGATCCCGACGATCTCCATGGCCCGCATCATCTCGAGAGGACGCCGCTAAACATGACCATCGCCGAAATCATCGTCGCCGTGCTGGTTGTCCTGGCCACCATCTGCGTGGTCGCCACCACCATCCTGCAGCTGCGCGCCCCCGACGCCCTGACCCGCGTCAACGTGCTCGGGCCGCTGGTCGTAATCGCGTTTCCCATCCTCATCGTGGCCAAACTCATCCACTCCTGGACCACCACCGGCTTCGACCTCAACGACTTCATCCGCGCCGTGCTGGCCATCGCCGCAGTGTGGATCGTCGGCTCCGTGGCATCGTTCGTCATGGGACGCTCCCTGTACGGCGTGACCGTCTCCGACAAAACGAACTAACGATGTGAGCCCGTGAGCAACAGCGACGACGCGTACGTCACGGACCTGGCGCTGCGCGCCGGCCGCGGCGACAAACACGCGCTCACCGAATTCATCCGGCTCACCCAAAACGACGTGTGGCGCCTGCTCGCCCACCTCGCCGGCCCCCAACACGCCGACGACCTCACGCAAGAAACCTACCTGCGCGTCCTCGGGTCGCTTCCGCGCTTCCAAGCCCGCTCCAGCGCGCGCACCTGGCTGCTGTCGCTTGCGCGCCGCGCCTGGGTGGACTCCGTGCGCCACGACATGGCCCGGCCCCGCAAATCCGCGGCCGAATACGAAGACGTCGCCGCCGCCAACCCCAGCCCCGACAACCCCAACACCTGGGGCGATGTCATCGACGCACGCTCGCTTCTCGACGAGCTACCGCCGGAACGCCGCGAAGCCCTCGTGCTCACGCAGGTGATGGGCTACACCTACGAGGAAGCCGCCCGCATCGCCGGAGTGCGCGTCGGCACCATCAGGTCCCGCGTCGCCCGGGCGCGGCGCGATTTGGTCGCGGGGGCCGAAGGGACGTCGTAAAGCAGCCGCAAAGGTGCCAACCGGGAGAAATTGGCATAAGTTTGTAAAAGGTTTTGCTAAACAACTCCCGGAGTTTTTTCATGCTGAAAAACGCACTACTAATTTCATTCGCCTTCATCGGCACCGTCGTCGGCGCAGGCTTCGCATCCGGACAGGAAGCGATGCTGTACTTCTCCGCCTTCGGCACCCAAGGCCTCTGGGGCGCCGTCTTAGGCTCCGCGCTCATGCTCATCGCCGGCGTGACCATCCTCCAGCTCGGCTCCTTCTTCCAAGCCAAAGAGCACATGGAAGTCCTCGGCTCCATCTCCTCGAAGGTGATGGGCTGGATCCTGGACATCGCCACCATTGTCACCTTGTTCTCCATCGGCTTTGTCATGTTCGCCGGCGCCGGCGCCAACCTGAACCAGCAGTTCGGCATCCCAGTGTGGATCGGCGCGGTGCTCATGCTCGCCGCCACCATCGGCTTCGGCATGCTCGACGTGGACAAGGTCACCGGCGCCATCGGCGCACTGACGCCGTTTTTGCTGATCTTTGTCATCTTCGGCTGCGGCTGGACCCTGATCAACGCCCACCCGGACTGGAGCGCACTCAACGCCGCGGCCGCGCAGGTGGACACCTCCCTGCCCAACTGGTGGATCTCCGCGCTGAACTACACCGGCCTGAACGTCATGTGCGTGGTGTCCATGGCGCTGGTCATCGGCGGCAACCAGCTGGACACCCGTGCGGCCGGCCTCGGCGGCCTCTTTGGCGGCCTGGGCTACCTGGTCATGCTCATGCTGCTGGCGCTGGCGCTGCTGGTCAAGATTGAGACCGTCCAGGGCCAGGACATGCCGCTGCTAACCCTGATCACCGACATCAACCCGACCATGGGCCTGATCATGTCCCTGGTCATCTTCGGCATGATCTTCGCCACCTGCCTGGGCATGTTCTTCGCCCTGGGCAAGCGCCTCTCGCGCGGCCGCGAAGACAAGTTCCGCGTCATCTTCATCTCCGCCTGCCTGATCGGCTTCGTGCTGTCGTTCGTGGGCTTCCAGCAGCTCGTCTCCACCGTCTACCCGATCCTGGGCTACCTGGGCATCCTGCTCATCGTCGTGATGACGCTGGCGTGGCTGCGCGGCATCCCCAAGCTGCGCAAGGAAGGCGACCGCCGCCGCCGCGCGCTTGAGCTGACCCGCAAGAAGATGGACCCGGCCGAGCGCTTCACCAAGAACGACGAACGCGAGCTCGAGTACATCACCTCCAAGTCCAACGTAGACGCCGAGGAGCTGTCCGAAGCCCTCGAGGAAGAGGTCGCCCAGGAGCTGCTCGACGACGAGGAGAGCGAGTTCGAGGAAGACGACATCGACAACCCCTCCGACGTCGTCTACGTCTCCTACACCGACCCCGTCTCCGCCGACGAGTACGCCGCCAACCCGGACGAGCCGTGGAACGACCACACCGTCGACGACATGATCGCCGCCGAAGAGGCCGAGGAGGCCGCAGCCGGGCCGGACAACAGCCTGGGCGGCGACAACGACGACGAAGAAGACGAAGACGAGGACGCTGCGGAGGAAACCGGCGGCTCGACCGCAGTCAGCGCGAAGGACAACGGCTCGACCAAGCTGTAGGGCCCGCCAACGCTTTAAGCCCCACCGACAATTCCCGGCGGAATCTGTCAGTGGGGCTTTATCGTTCCTGGTCGACGCAAACGGGCGGCGGAATCTGTCAGGAGCGCCGCACCCGACGCCTGGCGCTAGACCAGAAGCTCGGCGATCTGGATGGTGTTCAGCGCCGCGCCCTTGCGCAGGTTGTCGCCGGCGACGACGAGCACGAGCCCGCGGCCGCCGTCGACGCTCTGGTCCTGGCGGATGCGGCCCACCAGGGACTCGTCGATGCCGGTGGCGGCGCGCGGCGTCGGCACGTCCACCACCTTCACGCCCGGCGCGCCCGCCAGGACCTCCTCCGCCTGCTGCGGTGTCACCGCCTCGGAGAACTCGGCGTGCACGACCATCGTGTGGCCAGTGAACACCGGCACGCGCACGCACGTGCCCGCCACCTTCAGCTCCGGGATACCCAGGATCTTGCGCGATTCGTTGCGCAGTTTCTGCTCTTCGTCGGTTTCTAACGTGCCGTCGTCGACAAGCGAGCCCGCAAGTGGCAGCGCGTTGAACGCGATGGGCTCGACGTAGGGGCCGAGGTCGCTAGGCTTCTTGGCGTCCTCCCGGACCAGCCCGCGCGGATCCCCCAGCGCCTCGACCTGGGTGGCCAACGCCTCCACGCCGGCGAGCCCCGAGCCGGAAACTGCCTGGTAGGACGCGACGCGGAGGGTGGTCAGACCGAAGGCGTCGTGCAGCGGCTTGAGCACCGGCATCGCCGCCATGGTGGTGCAGTTCGGGTTGGCGATGATGCCCTTCGGCAGCTCACGCGCGGCCTCCGGGTTGACCTCCGAGACGATGAGCGGGACCTCGTCGTCCTTGCGCCACGCCGAGGAGTTGTCCACGACGGTCGCGCCCGCGGCGGCGAACACCGGCGCCCACTCGCGCGAGGTGGACCCGCCGGCGGAAAACAGCGCGATGTCCACGTCTTTGACGGACTCTTCGGTGACCTGGGTGAGGTCCTCTACGGTGATGTCCTCGCCGCGGAACTCGAGCTGCTTGCCCGCGGAGCGCGGGGAGGCGAAGAAACGGACCTTGTCGGCGGGGAAGTTGCGCTCGGTGAGGATGTCGCGCATCACGCGGCCAACCTGGCCGGTGGCGCCGACGACTGCGAGGGTGGTCATTGAAAACTCCTTCTAACGTCCGGTGCCTGCGTAGACCACGGCCGGCTCGTCGCCGCCGAGGTCGAACTTGGTGTGGATCGCGCGCGCGGCCTCAGCCACGTCCGCCTGGCGCACCACGGCGGTGATGCGGATCTCGGAGGTGGTGATCATCTCGATGTTGATGCCGGCATCCCGCAGCGCGTCGCAGAAGTCGGCGGTGACACCCGGGTGGGACTTCATGCCGGCGCCGACGAGCGAGACCTTGCCAATTTCATCGTCGTAGCTCAAGTCGTCCCAGCCCTCGGCGGCCTGCAGAACGCGCAGCTTCTCCATGGTGCGGGCGCCGTCGGCCTTGGGCAGGGTGAAGGTGATGTCGGTCTTGTTGTCTTCGACGTTGGAGATGTTCTGGATCACCATGTCGATGTTGACTTCGCCGTCGGCGAGTTCGCGGAAGACCTTGGCGGCCTCGCCGACCTCGTCTTTGATGCCCAGGATGGTGATCTTGGCCTCCGAGTCGTCGGTGGCCACGCCGGAAAGTACTGCTTCTTCCATGGGGATATCCTCCAATGCTCCGGCGACCAGGGTGCCGGTATCTGTGCTGTAAGACGAGCGCACCCGCATGGGCACGTTGAATGCGCGGGCGTACTCCACGCTGCGCAACACCAGGATCTTGGACCCGGAGGCGGCAAGCTCGAGCATCTCCTCGAAGCAGAGCTTGTCCAGCTTGCGCGCGTCCGGCACGATGCGCGGGTCGGCGGTGTAGACGCCGTCGACGTCGGAGTAGATCTCGCATTCGTCGGCGTTCATCGCCGCGGCCAGGGCGACGGCGGTGGTGTCGGAGCCGCCGCGGCCGAGCGTGGTCACGTCCTTAGTTTCGCGGTTCACACCCTGAAAGCCGGCGACGATGGCGATGTTGCCTTCGTCCACGGCTTCCTGCACGCGCCCCGGGGTGACTTCCAGGATGCGGGCGTTGCCGTGGCGTTCGGTGGTGATCACGCCGGCCTGCGAGCCGGTGAAGGACTGCACCTTCTCCCCCAGCGCGTGCACCGCCATAGCCACCAGCGAGTTGGAGATGCGCTCGCCGGCGGTGAGCAGCATGTCCATTTCGCGCGCGGGCGGGGTGGGGTTGACCTCGGCGGCGAGGTCGAGCAGTTCGTCGGTGGTGTCGCCCATGGCGGAGCAGACCACCACGACGTCGTTGCCGGCGCGGCGCGTGTCCACGATCCGCTGGGCGACGGCCTTGATCCGCTCCGCGCTTTCCAGGGAGGAGCCCCCGTATTTCTGAACGATCAGTGCCATTCGTACCTCCGCGGATCTGGGTGCATTCCAGCGTTCAAGAATAGCGTCCCAAAACTGCCGATTCAGCCACCCGCGTTAATATCATTCACCGTGCACAACAATTTTCTCGCCGTCGCGTTCGCGCTGATCTCGGCCGCGACCATGGCGGCGGGGACTGTGTGGCGCCACCGCATCATGCGCGCGGGCGCCCCGGAGGGGGAGAACAACGACTCGCCGCTGCGGTCGCTGAAGCGGCCGGCGTGGTGGGCGTCGATGGGCATCGCATTTTTGGCGTACGGCTTCCAGGCGGCGGCGCTGGCGTTCGGGTCCCTGCTGGTGGTGCAGCCGATCCTGGCGCTGTCGCTGATGCTCACGCTGCTGTTTTCGGCGTGGGCGGACAAGCGCCACATGCACACCGCGGAGGCGTTTTGGGCGGTGCTCCTCACCGCGTCTGTGGGCGGAGTGGTCGTGCTCGGCCGCCCGCTGCCCGGCGAGCGCGACCCCGCCGCCTGGGAGTGGTGGGTTGTCGTGGGTACCGCGGTGGCCATCGTTGCGGCCTCGTACGCCATTGCTTCTCGACGTCCCCCCGCCGGCAAAGCCCTCATCTTCGGCTCCGCCTGCGGCGCCATGTACGGCTACCAAGCCGTGTTCTCCAAGGTGGCGGTGGACGGTTTCGTCCACGGCGGCGTGCCCGGCCTGCTGGCCACGTGGCAGCTGTGGGCCATGCTGGCCGCGGCCACGGCCGGCACCGTCGTGCAACAGTACGCCTTCGCCGCGGGCAGGCTGGCCACCTCGCTGCCGGCGTCGAAGATCATCGAGCCGCTCGTCGCGTTCTCCCTGGGCCTGTTTGTGTTGGGAGAATCCTTCCGCGTGGATTCGGTGCTGGGGTGGGCGGCCGTGGGGACGTCGATAGGCGTGATGCTCGTGGCCGCCGCAATGCTCACGCGGGTGAGCATCCGGTGACTTTTGTCATCGCCGATTGGTGACAATCGCCTCTACCAGCCACAACGCAATCCCGGCAGTGTTGGGGGCATGGAAAACGCAATCGAAGTGCACCAGCTGAAGCGCCGCTACGGCGACTTCACCGCAGTCAACGAGATCAGCCTGCACGTCGCCCCCGGCGAGGTCTACGGCCTGCTCGGCACCAACGGCGCCGGCAAAACCTCCACCCTCGAGGTGGTGGAGGGGCTGGCGCGTCCCAGCGACGGTGAGGTGCGCGTGCTCGGCCACGACCCAGCCGCCGACCGCGCGCAGGTGCGCCCGCACACCGGCATCATGCTGCAACACGGCGGGCTGCCCCAGGCGCTTACCGTCGCCGAGACGATGGCCATGTGGGCGGGGACCTGCAGCGCGCCACTGCCTATCGACGAGGTGCTCCGCCGCGTCCAGCTCGACCACCGGCGCGACGTGAAAGTGGGTTCCCTGTCCGGCGGCGAGCAGCGGCGCCTCGACCTCGCGTGCGCCCTGGCGGGAAACCCGAGCCTGCTGTTTCTGGACGAGCCGACCACCGGCCTGGACCCCGAATCCCGCCGGCACGTGTGGGAGCTTTTGCGCGAGCTCAACTCCGCCGGGGTGACCATGGTGCTAACCACCCACTACCTCGAAGAAGCCGAGTACCTGTGCGACCGCATCGCCATCATGCACCGCGGCCGCATCGACATCGAAGGTACACCGGCGCAGCTGACAGACACCGTGCCGTCCGAGATCTCCTTCCACCTCGACCAGGACCTCCCGGCGCTGCCTGAGCTGCCGGGCACCGCGACCCACCGCAACGGGTCGCGGGTGACCGTCACGACGTCGCACCTGCAGCGCGACACGCTTGCGGTGCTGCGCTGGGCCGACGAGCACGCGCTCTCGCTGCGGGATTTCGCCGCCCGGCCCGCGAGCCTGGAGCAGGTGTTCCAGCGCATTGCAGATAGCGACACAGGAAACGACCCCCGAAAGGACGCAGCATGACTTCCACGACACTGACCCGCACCACCCCGAACGGCACGGGCTCGCCGCTGCGCAGGCTGCGCGCGCTCGGCAAGGCGGAGTGGCTCCAATTCACCCGCAACCGCCTGCTGGTGTTCATGGCGTTGCTGTTCCCGGTCGTCCTGCCCGTGTTCGCGTGGGTGGCCGGCGACCAGGCGGAGGACTCCACCGCCATGGCCTCCGAGATGTTCGTCCTGTTCGCGCTCGGCTTCGGTGTGTTCTACCCGGCGCTGTCCATGGCGGTGACCCGGCGCGACGAGGGCGTACTGAAGCGCCTGCGCACCGGCGAAGCGCGCGACTGGGAGGTGCTCAGTTCGATTCTGTTGCCGCTTGCGATGGCGATGCTGCTGCTCACCGTGGCGCTTGTGGTGGGGTTATCCTCCGCCTCGGGGCTGTGGCCCGTCAACGCTTTGCTCATGGCCGCGGCGGTGGCGCTGGGCATCGCCGTCTCCCACGGCCTGGCGCTTCTCACCAGCTCGTTCACACCGAACGCGGAAAACGCCCAGATCACGTCCATGCCGGTGCTGTTGCTGTTGATCTTCTCCCAGACGGGGCTGCGCGAGGTGGTTCCGGAGGGCGTCGCCAAGCTTCTGAACCTGAATCCTTTCGCCCTGGCCGTCGACCTGTTCAACGAGGGCTGGCTCGGCGACGGCACCTCCGGCGACACCTGGTCGTCGCTGCTGACCTTGGGCGCGTGGGCCGTGGCGCTTGTGTGGGGCGGCTACCAGTACATGCGCTGGGAAACCCACCGCTAAGCTCGTTGCCACCATGCACCAGCACGACAGCATTCCCTGGCGGGATATGGATTACGCCACCAAGTTCCTGGTGGTCAACAGGTGGTCGCTGATCATCTTTCCGTGGCTGGCGTCGGTGGTGTTCATCTCCATCGTCTTGGACCGCACGCCCACCCAGGACGCCGCGCTGTGGGTGGGCGTCACGGTCGCGGTTGTGTCCTGCGCGGCCGGTTCGCTGGCGCTGCACACCAACGCCAGCCTGCGCATGCGCCCGCACCCCCGCGGGCAGTTTTGGCTGCGGTGGGGCCTGGCCGGGCACCTGGTGGCCCTCGCTGTGTGCGCGCTGCTGGCGCTGTTCGGGCCAGCGTCCTGGGAGGCAACTGTATTCGCCGCCGCAGGCCCCGTGTTTTTCACCACGCTGCTGGCCTACCTCCCCTTCGTCCCGCACGGGGCGGCGGCGACCGTGCTGCTGATTGCCACCTCCGCCAGCATCGCCGGCACCCTCGCCCTGTACGGAGCGCTGTTCGCGCTGGTCACGCCGTTAACCAAGTGGCTTTCCCGCGCGATGATTGAAACCGAGCGCGCACGTCGGCTGGAGACGCAGCTTTCCGCCACCCAGGAGCGGCTGCGCCTGTCGCAGGACCTGCACGACACCATGGGCCAGCACTTGGCGGCCATGACCATCAAGACGCAGCTGGCCCAGGCGCTGGCGGAGCGCGAAGACCCAAGGCTGCCCGCGGAGCTCGCCGAGCTGCACCAGCTGACCCAAACGGCGGCCGCGGACATGCGCCATGTGGTCCACCGCTACCGCACCCCCGACCTCGCCACCGAGCTCACCGGTGCGAAGCACGTGCTTTCCGACGCCGGCGCCCACGTCACCGTCACCGGCACCGCCGCCGACGTGCCGGACGCGCTGCAGGAAACTGCCGCGTGGTTCATCCGCGAGGCGGCGACGAACATCCTGCGCCACTCCCAGGCAACCAAGGTCGACATCGCCATCACGCCGCACGCCATCACGGTGAAAAACAACCACCCCGAGCCGTCCGCGCGCCCCGGCACCGGGCTGGAGGGCCTGCGCCGCCGCGCCGCCGAGCACGGCGCGCGCCTACAGTCGGAGCACACCCCGGCATGGTTCACGGTCGCACTGGAGGTAGGCGCATGATTACGGTCGCTTTGCTTGACGACGAAACCCTGGTCGCCAACTCCCTCGCCACCCTGATCAGCCTCGAAGAGGACATCGACGTCGTCCACGTCGCCTACTCCGCCGAAGAGTTCCTGTCGTGGTGGGAGCGCACGCAACCGCGCGCGGACGTGGTGGTCACGGATGTGCAGTTGGGCGATGACGGGGTGGACGGGATCGCCGTCGCAAAGCACATAGATGCCCCCGTCGTAGTGGTGACCAGCCACGCGCGACCCGGCGTAGTCAAACGCGCTCTCGGCGCAGGCGTGCTCGGCGTGCTGCCGAAAACCGCCTCCGCGGAAGACTTCGCCGCCGCAGTCCGCGCCGCGCACGCAGGCAAACGCCACCTCGACCCCGAACTCGCCGCCGCGACCATCGCCACCGGCGACTCCCCGCTGACCGAACGCGAAGCCGAAGTGCTTACCCTCGCCGGCCGCGGCGGCACCATCGACGCCATCGCCCAAGCCGCCCACCTCGCCCCCGGCACGACGCGCAACTACATCTCCTCCGCCATGGCGAAAACCGGCGCCGCCAACCGCTTCGAGGCCTACACGGTGGCGCTCGAGCGCGGGTGGATATAAATCCCGCCCGACACCGCCCGCCTGATGTAAGGTGTGCCACATGTCGCACAGGGCGCTTCTCCTTCTACGCCGCGGCGGGAATCAGGCCAACTAACACGGCCGGCACCCCGTCGCGGAGTTTCTGTTGGCCGGCCGTGGAACACACACCCCCAACAAAGGAGAGCTCCAATGACTGACTTTTTCGCCCCCCGCGAAATCCAAACCCCTTCCGGCCCGCGTTACGACGGCCAGCCTGCGTGGAACAAGCAGCGCGGCTCACAGATGCCGGTAGAGCGCTACCTCCCCTTCGCCGAAGAGGTCGAAGACATCCAACTGCCGGACCGCACCTGGCCCGACAAGAAGATCACCCGCGCGCCGCAGTGGTGCGCCGTGGACCTGCGCGACGGCAACCAGGCGCTGATCGACCCGATGAGCCCCGAACGCAAGCGCCGCATGTTCAACCTGCTGGTGGAGATGGGCTTTAAAGAGATCGAGGTCGGCTTCCCGTCGGCGTCGCAGACGGACTTCGACTTCGTGCGCGAGATCATCGAAAAAGACATGATCCCCGACGACGTAACCATCCAGGTGTTGGTGCAGGCGCGCGAGCACCTGATCCGCCGCACCTTCGAGGCCTGCGCCGGCGCGAAGAACGTCATCGTGCACTTCTACAACTCCACCTCGAAGCTGCAGCGCCGCGTGGTCTTCCGCAAGGACCGCGACGCGATTAAGCAGCTGGCCACCGACGCCGCGGAGCTGATCAAGACCATCGCCGACGACTACCCGGACACCAACTGGCGCTGGGAGTACTCCCCGGAGTCCTTCACCGGCACCGAGCTGGACTTTGCCAAGGAAGTCTGCGACGCGGTCGTGGGCGTGATGGCGCCGACGCCGGAGAACCCGATGATCATCAACCTGCCGTCCACGGTGGAGATGATCACCCCGAACGTGTACGCCGACTCCATCGAGTGGATGCACCGCAACCTGGAAAACCGCGAGTCCATCATCATCTCCCTGCACCCGCACAACGACCGCGGCACCGGCGTCGCCGCCGCCGAACTCGGCTACCTGGCCGGCGGCGACCGCATCGAAGGCTGCCTGTTCGGCAACGGCGAGCGCACCGGCAACGTCGACCTGGTCACGCTCGGTTTGAACATGCTCACCCAGGGCGTGGACCCGCAGATCGACTTCTCCGACATCACCCGCATCCGCGAAGTTGTCGAGTACTGCAACCAGCTGCGCGTGCCGGAGCGCCACCCCTACGGCGGCGACCTGGTCTTCACCGCGTTCTCCGGCTCGCACCAAGACGCCGTGAATAAGGGTCTGGACGCGTTGGCGCAGAATGTGCGTCCAGAAGCAACGAGCTCCGACGTCACCTGGGAGGAGCTGCGCGAGACCACCTGGGAGGTGCCGTACCTGCCCATCGACCCGAAGGACGTCGGCCGCACCTACGAGGCCGTGATCCGCGTGAACTCGCAGTCCGGCAAGGGCGGGGTGGCCTACATCATGAAGACGGACCACGGCATCAACATGCCGCGCACGATGCAGCCGGAGTTTTCCGCCGTGGTGCAAAACATCACCGACTCCGAGGGCGGCGAGGTCAACTCCAAGAACATGTGGGATGTCTTCGCCACCACCTACCTGGACCTGGACGAGCCGCTGGAGTTGGCGCACTACCGCATCGACGCCGCCGAAGAGGAGGGCCAGGACACCCGCGTGGAGGCCACAGTGATCTACGAGGGCGCCCAGCGCGAGGTCGCAGGTGCCGGCAACGGCCCGATCGCAGCGTTCGCGAACGCGCTGGAGCAGGTCGGCATCGACTTCGAGGTGCAGGACTACTCGCAGCGTTCCCGCACCGCGGGCGACGACGCGGACGCGGTCTGCTACATCCACGCGGACGTCGACGGCACCTCGGCGTGGGGTGTGGGTATCGCCGGGTCGACCACGCGCGCGTCGCTGGAGGCGATCGTCTCCGCGGTGAACCGTTCGACTGCCGCGAATTAGCGCCCGCGCGTTATACTTGCGTGACTTAACCACACTTTTCAGCGGGAGGTGCGCGATGGCCATGTACGAGGTGCCTGCGGGCACCCGTCGCCTCCCCGTGGAGCGTCTGCCTATCGACGCCCCTTCGGCCACCCTCACCCCGGACCTCGACGTCGTGGTGGACGGCGAGACCGTCGGCTCGGTGGACGACGCGGAGCTGGCCCAGCTGGCCGCCGCTGGTGTGACCCCGGTGGTGGCCGCCGACGGCGGGGCGGTCGTGCTGCCGCCGGCCGGCCAGGTCCTGCCGGTGAACACCCCGCCGCGCGAGCCGTGGGCGCTGCTGCCAGCAGGCGAGCGCCACGTGGCGGATTTGCACGGTTCGTTGCCGGTGGAGGCGCCGGCGCAGGTGCTGGTGTCGCTGGGTTTCGACGACGCCGGCGACATCGCGCTGTGCGTCGACGGCGACGTCATCGGCGAGCTGGACCCGGCCGCAAGTGAAGCGCTGACCCCGACCCTGCGGCGTCTGGAGGACCGCGGGCTCATCGCAGTGGCGCGCGGCTACACCACCGCGGTGGAGGGCAGCACGTCGCTGGCCGTGATCGCAGGCCCGATCCCCGGCGACGACATCGCGATCTCCCCGCTGCCGCCGATCGTGCGCGAGGTGGAAGTGGCCCAGCCGGGCACGAACTTCTTCGCCACCGTCGACGCGGAGGCCGCAGCGCTGGCGGCGGACACCGAGCAGCACCCGGCGGACGGCGCGCGCGAGCCGGGCACGGCCCGCGGTCCGCTGATCGCCGCCGCCGCGACGGTCGCAGCGCTCGTGCTAGCTGGCGTAGGCACCGTGGTGATGAGCTCGCCGTCGAGCCTGCAGCGCGACTCCACCTCGGCGTACCAGGAAACCGCCGAGTTGTCGCAGCCGAGCAGCTCCACTGCATCCACGGAGCCGGAACCGTCCGAGTCCACGGAACCTACCGAACCGTCGGAGTCGCCCTCGCAGTTCAGCACCGCGCTGCCGGAGAAGGCCCCGGAGCCGGTGGTGGAGGTCCAGCAGCCCGCGCCAGCCCCGGCGCCGCAGCAACAGGCGCCTGCACCCGCGCCAGCCCCGGCACCGGCACCTGCACCCGCACCTGCCCCGGCGCCGCAGCAACAAGCCCCAGCCCCAGCCCCCGCACCCGCACCGGCTCCCGCGCCAGCGCCGGCCCCTGAGCCGCAGCAGCAGCCGTACGAGTACTCCATCGGCGGGCTGAAGGTGCGCTCGAACACCAGGCTGGATCAGCCGCTGTACGAGGTGGCCGAGCCGTAAGCTACGTTGGAACGATGACTGAGAACGACTACCCCTACGTGGCGCTGTTTACCCAGGCCACGGGGATTCACCCGTCGACAGGGCGCCTGCTCACCATCGACGCGGTCACGTTCGACGCCGCCGGGCGCGTGGGCGAGGAGTTCCACGCCGTGGTCAACCCCGGCACCGACCCCGGCCCCGCCCACACCCACGGCCTGACCCCGCACGACTTCGCCCAGGCCCCCCGCTTCTCCCGCTTCCTGCGCACGCTGGACAAGCTTCTCGACGGCCGCGTGCTCGTCACCCACGACTCCCCCACCACCTGGGGCTTCCTCGTCTCCGAGGCGCGCCGCGCCATGAACGCCGCGGCCCGGGCGAACCGTTCGCGCCGCGGCCGCGGCAACAGGCGCCGCCAGCGTGTCGGCCACGTCCCTAAGCCGACTGCGATCGTGGACCTTTTGGCCACCGCCCGCCGGCAAGGCCACATCCCAGTGGACACCCGCATCAACGCCGTAGCCAACCTGGTCGGCGTGGCGTCCACCCCGCCGACCGCCTCCACCGAGCGCATCGGCGAAGCCGAGGCCGATTTCTCGCGCGGCCAAACCCTGAAACTCGTGGCCATGTACCTCCAGCTCGCCCCCGGCGGGCTCGTCGAGCTCAACCCCGAGGACCTGGCGCCGGATGCGTTCGGGTTGCAGCGCTCGTCGATACGCGTGGATGCGGAAAAAGCCCCCGCCGTCGGCGCGAACCCCGGCCACCTCGGCAAAGGCGGGCTGCTGCGCGGCATGGAATTCGTCGTCTCCGACGACATCGCCCTCGACCCCGACGAACTCATCGACGCCGGCGTGCGCGCCGGTCTGACCTACCGCGAAAAACTCACCCGCGAAACCTCCGTCGCCGTCTCCGACGCCATGCAGCGCGGCGCTGAGCTGCGCGGCAAAGCCATGCACGCCCACCGCAAAGACATCCCCGTCGTCTCCGGCGAAGAATTCGCGCGGCTAGTCGGCCAGATGGCATCCGCGGAGTAGCCTTGTCCGCATGCAAGGACCCATCTCCCGCTTCCGCACCGCGGTAGCCGCCACCGCCGCCAACCTGGCCACGGCCGCCTCGCGCGCCACCGGCCGCGGCGCCGGCGGCATGATCGGCGGCCTCGTCGCCGCGGCGATCGACCCGAACATCATGGCCTCCCTCGGCGGCGGCCGCCCCACCGTCCTGGTCACCGGCACCAACGGCAAGTCCACCACCACCCGCATGCTCGCGGGAGCCGTCGGCGCCAAGCACACAGTGGCCACCAACGACGGCGGCGACAACATGGACGCCGGCATCATCTCCGCCCTCCTCGCCGGCAAAGACGCCGACGCCATCGTCCTCGAGTGCGACGAGCTGCACGTGCCCAAAGTCGCCGAGCGCCTGCAACCGACAGCGTTCGTGCTGCTCAACCTCACCCGCGACCAACTCGACCGCGTCGGCGAAATCAACTCCATCGAACGCGCCCTCCGCGCAGCCGTCATGGCCCACCCCGACGCCACCGTCGTCGCCAACTGCGACGACGTCCTGATCACCTCCATCGCCTACGACCACCCCAACGTCGTCTGGGTGTCCGCCGGCGCCGGCTGGACCGGCGACTCCGTGACCAACCCCCGCTCCGGCGGACATGTCGTTCGCGAAGACGACGACTGGTACGCCGTCGAACCACTGCCCGACGGCCGCGAATTCCGCCGCCCCACCCCCAAGTACGCGGTGGAGGGGGAAACGTTGGTGGGACCGGAGGGCGTCGCAAAGCTTGAGCTCACACTCCCCGGCCGCGCCAACCGAGGCAACGCCGCCCAAGCCATCGCCGCCGCCGTCGAAGCGTTCCACATCCCCCTCGACGCCGCCGTGCGCGCCGCCGCTGAGGTGGACAACGTCGCCGGTCGCTACACCACCGTCCACCTCGGCGACCACGACGTCCACCTCCTGCTGGCGAAAAACCCCGCCGGCTGGCAAGAGGCGCTGTCCATGGTCGACCGCGACGCCGACGGCGTGGTCATCGCCGTCAACGCCCAGCAAGGCGACGGCGAGGACGTCTCCTGGCTCTGGGACGTCAAATTCGAAGACTTCGGCGACACCCACGTCGTCGCCGCCGGCGAGCGCGCCACCGACCTCGCCGTGCGCCTGACCTACGGCGGCATCGACCACGACCTCGTCCACGACGCGATCGCCGCCATCCGCGCCTGCCCGCCCGGGCGCGTCGAGGTGCTGGCCAACTACACCGCGCTGCTCAACCTGCGCCGCGCGCTGACCAAGGAGGAGGACTACCGTGCCTAAACTCACCATCGGCCTCGTCCTGCCTGACGTGCTGGGCACCTACGGCGACGACGGCAACGCGCTCGTGCTGCGCGAACGTGCGCGCCGCCGCGGCATCGACGCGTCCATCGAGCGCATCATGCTTCACGACGACGTCCCGCCCTCCCACGACCTCTACACCCTCGGCGGCGGCGAAGACTCCGCCCAACTGCTCGCCGCGGCGCGGCTGAGCGCATCCCCCGGGCTGCAGGCCGCGGCCGCCGACGGCCGGCCCATCTTCGCCGTCTGCGCCGGCCTGCAAGTGCTCGGGCATACCTTTCGGGCCCACGGCAACGAGGTGGAAGGCGTCGGGCTTCTCGACGTCACCACCGCCCCGCTGACCCGCCGCGCCACCGGTGAACTCGCCTCAGAGCCCACCCGCGCTGGCATCACCGCCGAACTGTCCGAGCCGCTGACGGGCTTTGAGAACCACATGGGCGCAACGGTGCTCGGGCCGGACGCGTCAGCGTTGGGGCGCGTGACCCGCGGCGTGGGCAACGGCGGCGACGGCGCGAAGGTCGACGGCGTGGTGCAGGGCAGCGTGATCGCCACCTACATGCACGGCCCGGCACTGGCCCGCAACCCGCAACTGGCGGACCTGCTCATCGCGCGTGCGCTGGGCATCCCGCTCGCGGAGCTAGAGCCGCTTCAGCTCGACGCAGTGACCAAGCTGCGCGAGGAGCGCCTGCGTTAAACGGCATGCGTGAGCGCCGTCGTCCGTGTGGGCGGCGGCGTTTCGCGTTGCTTAGGGGCCTGTGCTTCGTGGTCCGAAGAGTTGGTCGAGTGCTCCGCGGTCGGTGTTTTTCAAGTGGTAGCCGCGGGGTGAGATCCACCAGGGTGCGCCTCTGATCATCGCGATGCGGCCGCGTTTGGTGCGCCAGGGGTCGTCGTCGTTGATGCGGTTGTG
>NZ_KV788379.1:242-515 GCF_001807265.1 Corynebacterium sp. HMSC05H05 | reverse complement strand
GCACCAGGTTGTTCATGTTGGTGTAGCCGCCGTGTTTCCATGCCTGTACGTGGTGGATCTCGGAGCCATACGCCCCGTGCCTGCAGCCTGGGAAGGCGCACACGGGTGAGACCATGCATGCCATATCGCGTTGTTTTTGGTTGGCGAAGCGCTCGGTGTCGTACAGGTTCACCGCCCCTTCCTCCGGGTGGAACGCGGCGACCTCGAGTGCCTCGCCGAATTCTTGCTGCATGTACTCGGCCCCGGTCATCATGGTGCCGTCAGTCAAGGTGA
>NZ_KV788379.1:0-222 GCF_001807265.1 Corynebacterium sp. HMSC05H05 | reverse complement strand
TGAGGATGACGTCGTCGCCGTCGCCGGCCATGATCCGTGCGTGCTCCGAAATCGGCACCAGCACGATCGGACGTGGCGCGGCGGCAACCACCCCGCCGGTTGTGCCTTCGACGATGCGCCAGAACGCCTCCTCCATCTGGGCTGCTGCCGGTTGTGTGGTGTCGATGTCTTGCCGCAGGCGGTGTTCGAGGTCTGCGGCTTTGCGGTCGGTGGTGTCAATCG
>NZ_KV788378.1 GCF_001807265.1 Corynebacterium sp. HMSC05H05 | reverse complement strand
ACCACACCGCTACCAACTAGCCGGTCGCAACACCCTATTAAGGCCGAAATCGGCGCATACTCGGGGTCTGTCACTGGGGGTCTGTGGGTGGCACGGCGCAATCGCCACGGCAAGACAGCCCCGCCCCAGCCCCGCCGCGCCAAAACCCCGGCTGCGAAGTCCGGCAAACGCACGGATAATGGCGCGCATGGCTCAAGGATCTTCAAACTCGCTCAAGCACATGTGGGACACGCGCCCGCGCCGCATCCCGAAGGACGAGGGCGGACGCGCCGTCATCGCCGGTGTCTGCGCCGGTTTCGGCGAGCGCTACAAGGTCGACCCGGTGGCCGTGCGCATCGCGTTTGTCATCCTCAGCCTCGTCTTCGGCGGCGGCATCTTCGCCTACCTGCTGTGCTGGATGTTCATGCCGCGCGTGGGCATGACCATCACCCCGGCCAAGGCGATCATCACGCCGAAAAGCGAGCTCACCCCGCACGAGATCGAGGAGCGCAAGCCCGGGTGGTGGCTACTTATCGGCCTGATTGTGTTTCTGCCCGCGGCCGGCCAGGCGGGGGATGTGCGCGGCACCCTGATCAGCTTCGCCGCGTTCTTCTTCGTCTGGTTCTTCACCTACGCGCGCCAGCCGGAGCCGCCGGCAGGCCCCAACAGCAACGACGACCTGGTCTGGCGCTAGCCAGCAAAACCAACTAGCGGTAGCGCTTCGGCACGTCCGGCTCACCGAGCGTGAGCATCAGCCGGTTCGCCCAGTTGAAGAACGCGGATGAGTTCACCACGTCCAGCACCGCCAGGTCGTCCAGGCCCGCGGCCCGCAGCGCGTCCACGTGCGGCGCGCCGAACTCGTAGGGGGTGCGGGTCAGCGCCACTGCGGCGTCGCGGATGGCGTTCCACAGCTCGGATTTAAGGTCGGCGGTGACGCCTTCGCTAAGAAGCGTGTCAATGGCCTCCGCGTCGCCGCCTTCCTCCTTGGAACGGCCCTGGTGCACCGAGGCGCAGTACTCGCAGCCGTTCAGGCGCGAGGCCACAGTAGCGGCGAGTTCGCGCTCGGCGCGGCCCAGGCCGCCCTCGGTGTTGTAGAAGATGTCCAGGTCCGTCAGCGTGCGGGCTTTCAGCGCCTGCGGATCGCGCGCGAGCAGGCGGAAGTACTCCATGTCGGCGCGCTCGGGCTTAATCAGCGCGTCGATGTGCTCGTCGGTCAGCTCGTCCTTTTCCAGCGGCGCCACCCACGGCTTCCAGCCCAGCGGGTGCGCCACAAACTTCTCAGGCGCGACCACCTCGGGCTGCAGGGTGGCCTCCGCGGGCGCCCAGCCGGGATCCGCAACGCCGGCTCGCCTATCGACGCCCTCCGGCACCTCGCCGCCACCCGCCAGCACACGCACGCCGTGCACGACACGCAGCTGGAACGCCACAAAGGCGATGAGCTGGCCGAGCGAGACGATCGCGTTTTCGTTGTAGCCCGCCTCCTGCAGGTGCCCGATCGCCGCGGGGGATGCGTCCTTGGGGTGGAAGGTGAGCAGGTGGGCGAAGTCGAACGCGGCGGCCAAAGCCCCCTCGCCGAAGGTCACGAAGTCGCCGCCGGCGTAGGGGCCGGCGGACACGCCTGCACGCACGGCGTTTTCGACCACGGCGACCAGCGACTCGTCCTCGTCGGCAAGCAGGTCGGTGTAGAACGCCGCGGCGCGCTTCGCGCCGGAGATACCGGCGATGAACGCGGCGACGGCGTAGCGGGTGGACACCGGCAGCGCCTGGGTCAGCGCGTCGTCGGCGGGCTCGAACAGCGCCTCGAAGCTGCGCTGCGCGTTGTCCACGGCCTCGGGACGGCGGCGGCGCAGCTCGGCCAGCTCCGCCGGGGTCTCGGCGAGGGCGTCAATGATGTCGGTGTGGTTAGACAACAAATTCTCCTAACTGTCGGGCGCGGAACACGGTGCCGGGGATGGCGTTGATGAGCTCGCGGGTGACATCGTGCTTCGGGTGTGCAAACACGTCGTTGGTCGCCCCGTATTCCACCTGGCGGCCGCGGCTGAACACGCTCACGGTATCCGAAATCTGGCGCACCACCGCCAGGTCGTGGGAAATGAACACGTAGGTCAGGCCGAGCTCGCGCTGCAGGTCCTCCAAAAGCTCCAGGATCTGGGCCTGCACGGTCACATCGAGTGCGGAGACGGCCTCGTCCAGCACCACCAGCTCCGGCTCCACAATCAGTGCACGGGCGATGGCGACGCGCTGGCGCTGCCCGCCGGACAGCTGCGCCGGGGTGCGGGAGGCGAACGTCGCCGGGTCCAGCGCCACGCGCGCCAGGAACTCGTCGGCACGTTTCAGCGCCTCACGCTTGGATGCACCGGCGAGGTTGCGCAGCGGCTCGGCGACGATCTCGCCGACGCGCATCTTCGGGTCCAGCGAGGAGTACGGGTTCTGGTACACCATCTGCACCCGGCCGCGAAGGGCCCGCTGCTGCTTCGGTGTCAGCCCCGTCAGCTCCGTGCCGTCTAGGGTGATGCGTCCCGAGGTGGGCTGGTTGAACATGGAAATCGCGCGCCCGGTGGTGGTCTTGCCGGAGCCGGAGCCGCCGACCAGGGCGTGGGTGGAGCCGCGCGCCACGTCGAAGGAGATGTCCTCGACCGCCGTGAAGTCGCCGTAGCGCTTGGTCAGACCGCTGACGGAAAGGAGGGTCTCGGGGGTGACCGGAGGACGTCGATAGGCATCTGCGACCGCAAGCGAGGGCACGTTGGCCAGCAGGCGCTTCGAGTAGTCCTGCTGCGGGTTGGTCAGCACCTGGCCCACCGGGCCGTGCTCGACCACGCGGCCGCGCTCCATGATCACAACATCGTCCGCCCGGTCGCC
Source organism: Corynebacterium sp. HMSC05H05 (assembly GCF_001807265.1). Classification (GTDB taxonomy): domain Bacteria; phylum Actinomycetota; class Actinomycetes; order Mycobacteriales; family Mycobacteriaceae; genus Corynebacterium. The sequence goes on along the minus strand of NZ_KV788378.1, from coordinate 30,193 downwards.
CGCAACAGCGAGGTCGTGGGTGATGAAGATGATGCCAAGGCCCAGCTCAGCGCGCATCTCGTCCAACAGGTCCAGGATGGTCTTCTGCACTGTGACATCGAGCGCGGACGTCGGCTCGTCCGCAATCAGCACCTCGGGCTCGAGCGCCACCGCGGCCGCGATGAGCACGCGCTGCTTCATGCCGCCGGACAGCTCGTGCGGGTACTGGTTGTAGCGGCGCTCCGGGTCGTCGATGCCCACGCGCTCCAGCAGGGCAATTGCTTTGCGACGGCGCTCCGCCGCATCCCCCACCCCATGAATCTCCAGGCCGTCCTCTACCGAGGCGCCGATGGTCTTCAACGGGTTGAGCGAGTTGTTCGGATCCTGGGGCACCAACCCGATCTTCGTGCCGCGCAGCTTGCGCCACTCAGCGTTGGTCAGCCCGGCGAGCTCTTCGCCCTTGAACCGGATGCTGCCGGAAAGCACGTTGCCGGAAGGACCCAGCAGGTCCAGCGCCGCCATGGCGGAAGTGGTCTTGCCGGAGCCGGACTCGCCCACAATGGCGGTCATGTTCCCGGCCTCGACGGAAAACGAGATGTCGCGCACCACCGGGTCCGCGTCGCCGTACGCGACGGTCAGGCCGCTGACTTCAAGCAGAGGCGTGGTCACTTCACATCACCTTCCTGTTGGATCACCTGAGACAGGTGGTTGGCGGACATCACGGTGGCCACGATGGCCAGGCCGGGCAGCAGGATCAGCCACCAGGCGGTTGCCATGAAGTCGCGGCCTTCCGCGATGAGCAGGCCCCACTCCGGGGTCGGCGGCGGCGCGCCGTAGCCCAAAAAGCCCAGGATGGACAGCTGCAAGATGGCGGTGCCGAACTGCAGCGCCGCCAGCGCCAGCACCGGGGTCAGCGAGTTCGGCAGCACGTGGCGGAACAGCACCTGGGCCTGCGTTGCGCCGGAGCCGTAGGCGGCCTCGACGAAATCCGCGCCCGCAATCTGGATCACCTGCGAGCGCGCCAGGCGCGCAAACGTGGCCACCGACGTCATGCCGACGGCGAACGCCGCCTGCAGCGAACCGAAGCCGGTGACGATGATGATGGACAGTGACAGCAGGATCCCGGGGATGGCCAGCAGCACATCCACCAGGCGCATCAGCACCGTATCCACCCAGCCGCGCTGCGTGCCGGCGATCAGGCCGATCAGGGTGCCTAGCACCAGGCCGACGGCCACGGCGATCAGGGCGCCGAGCAGCGACTGGCGCGCGCCGTAAACAACGCGCGAGAACAGGTCGCGGCCCACCGCGTCGGTGCCGAAGATGTACTCGCCGTTGGGGGAAAGCAGTGCCACGTCGACGCCGTTGTACGGGTCGTGCGGCGCGAAGATGCCGGGCACGATCGCCCACAGCGCGGCGATGGCCAGCACGATCAGCGACAGGATGGTCGCCGGCGAGCTCCAGCGGCGGTGCTTGCGGGCCTTGCGCGGCCGGTGGTCCTTCTGCGGCGCGCGCTGGTTGTGCACCAGGTTGGTCGTGCTCATCGGACGGCCTCCTTTGCGGTCGTAGCCGGGGTGTGTGCGGCGGTCTGCTCATCAGGGGCCGCAGGGGTGGTGGCGGTCTGCGCCACGGCCTGGTCGCGCAGACGCACGTCCAGCACCGGGTAGAGCAGATCCACGATCAGGTTGATCACCACGTACGCGGTGGCGGCGATGAGCACCACGCCCAGCAGCACCGGCATGTCGCGGCTGGACACGGCGTTGACGGTCAGCGAGCCCAGCCCGGCGCGGCCGAAGACGGTCTCGGTGACCACGGCGCCGCCGACCAGCTCGCCGAACAGCAGGCCAGCCATGGTGATCGCGGGCAGCAGCGAGTTGCGCAGCACGTCACGCCAGAAGATGCGGGCCTCGCTCGCGCCGCGGGCGCGCACGACCTGCACGAACGGCTGGGCGCGGACCTCGTCGATGGAGCGGATGAGCACCTGCATCAGCGGCGCGGCCATGGGCACGGCGAGAGTGAGCGTGGGCAGGATCAGCCCCTCCAGCGGGGTCGGGTCAACCACGTTGACCCAGCCCAGACGGAAGGAGAAGAACTGCAGCAGCAGGATGGCGATCCAGAAGCCCGGCAGCGAGACCATGAACGACGGCAGGGCGCGCACGGCGCTGCGCAGCGCGCCGGCGCCGGGCAGGGTGGCCACGTACGCAGTGGCCAACGCCACCACGATGGCTAGGCCCACGGATGTTGCGGCGAGCGCGAACGTGTGCGGCGCGGCGTCCGTGATCAGGTCGAACACGGGCGTGCCGGTGGCCACCGAGTAGCCCAGATCGCCGGTGAACAACCCGCCCAGGGTGGCGAAGTACTGCTGGATCAGCGGCTTGTCCACGCCCATCTGCTCGCGGATCTGCTCGATCTCCGCCTGGGACAGGCCCAAGGCCGGGTCCGCGTAGCGGGCGGCCACGCCGTCGGAAGGCAGGGCGGAGAGCAGGAAAAACGCCAGGGTGTAGGCCAGAAGGAGCACGATGAGCGCCTGGCCGATGCGCTTGAGAACGTACTTGCCCATCTACTTGTCCTCCTCGCGGTCGAAGTACACCGAGTAGAAGCTTGGGCGCGCCACCGCCTCGGTGTCGAAGCCCTTCACGTGCGGCGCGAGCGCGTAGACCTGCGGCTCTTCAAACAGTGGCAGCGTGTAGGCGTTTTCGGTCAGATGGTCCTGCACCGCCTTGGAGGCGGCGGCGCGGCCGGCGTCGTCCGGGGTGGAGACCACCTTGTCCAGCAGCGCCTGCAGCTCCGCGTCGATCGGCGTGCCGTCGCCGGCGTTGTTCAGCAGCGAATCGCGGCGGTCCACGGACAGGTGCGATTCGATCACGTCGTAATCCGCACGCCCCACCATGGTGTGCATGAGCTGGACGCGGTTGATGTCCTTTTGCGCCGCGTTCTGCGTTGCGCGGTCGCCGGCGACCATGTTCAGTTCGATGCCCAGCTCGCGCAGGTCGGACTGGATCATGGTGACGATCTCCTTCGAGCGCGGCTGCGGCAGGGCGTGGTTGACCCACAAGCTCAAGCGTTGGCCGTCCTTTTCACGGATGCCGTCCGGCCCGGAGACCCAGCCGGCGTCGTCGAGAAGCTGGCGCGATTGATCCGGGTCGAAGGTGTAGGCGCCCGGCTGCTCCGCGTAGCCCAGGGCCTTCGAGGTCATGGACGAGGTAGCCAGCGGGTAGGAATCCGACAGCAGGATGCGGATGATCTCCTCGCGGTTGATCCCGTGGATGATCGCTTGGCGGACGCGGATGTCCTGCAAAAGCGGGTGGTTGAAACGCAGCGCGAACTGGTTGTTCATGCCGTTGGCGGTGGCGGCGACCACCTGCACGCCCTGGTCCTTCAGGTGGCGCTCCACCGGCGGGGAGATCGTGCGCGCGGCGTCGGCCTGGCCGGACAGCAGCGCGCCGGAGCGCATGGCCTCTTCCGCGGCCAGGGTGTAGTGGATGCCGTCGATACGCGCGCGCCCCTGGTGCTCGAGCGACGGCGGCGCCCAGTCGTAGTCCTCGCGGGCCTTGAGCACTAGGTCGGTGCCCAGGGTCTCGCTGTCCACCACGAACGGGCCGGAGCCGATGACGTTTTCTGCGTTGCCGGGGCCGAAGTCCTCGTTGCGCAGTTTGAGCGAGGAATCGGCCAACAGCCCCGCGTTGTAGGTGGACGTCGCCTGCGCGAAACCGGGCGAGGGCTCGGAGAAGTAAAAGCGCACCGTGTCCTCGTCGACAACCTCGCCGCGCTCGTAGTTGGAGATTTGCTCCGAGACGTTGAGCAGCCGGTCCTTGTCGCCCAGGCCGAACAGGTCGAAGTTGTCCACGATGTTCTGCGCGGTCATGGGCGTGCCGTCGGAGTAGGTCACGTCGGTGCGGATGTCGAAGGTGAACACCGTGGCGTCGTCGTTGATCTCCGGCAGGTCCGTGGCAATCCAGGGCTCAAGCTCCAGCGTCTCCGGGTCCTGGTAGAGCAGCCGGTCCGTCAGTTGGTTGACCACGCCGCCGTTGGGGTAGAACCCGGCGGCCGGCGGGTAGAGGCTGTTAAACCAGTTGGATTCCAGGTAGGTGAGCACGTCACCGTCGTCGCCGCCTGCCGCCGCCGCGCACCCGGCGAGCAGGCTGGCTGCCGCGCCGAGCGCAATTGTTGCGGCTACCTTTGTTTTAGGCACGTTATCGCCCCTCTTTCTTCGGTTGCGCAGTGCACATTACCACTGTTAGACAATCTGGTTCTTTCACAGTAGACTAGGCAGTCTACATACGATCATTAGTTCACTGAAATCGTGGAGGTTTTTCACCGTGGCAGCATCCATCGCAATCGTCGGAGCAGGACCCCGCGGCATCTCCATCACCGAACGCATCGCCGCCTACCTGGGCGACCGCAGCGAGGGGCTCACCCTGCACATCATCGACGACGCCCAACTCGGCGCCGGCCGCATCTGGGACACGGATCAGACCCGCACGCTGTGCATGAACACCCTCGCCGGCGCAGTCACCCTGTTCACCGAGCCCGGCGCGACCGTCTCCGCCCCCGTGCTCGAAGGCCCCACCATGTACGAGTGGATCCAGGCGCTGCGCGGGGAGAAAAGCCACCCGCTTATCGACGCCTCCGGTGCCTCCCTCCCCGAGCACTACAACGAGGAGCTGCGCGCCACCCGCCCCGAGTCCAACCCCTCCCGCGCGCTGTACGGCGAGTACCTGTGCTGGGCATGGAAGGTCGCGCTCGCGCAGCTGCCGGACGCAGTCGAGGTGGTCGAGCACCACTCCCGCGCGGTGTCGCTATCGTCCGAGGGTTCGCAGGACGCCATCACGCTTGCCGACGGCTCCGTGGTGTACACCGACGCCACCGCCATCGCCTCCGGCTGGGTGCTGCCCGCCCCCACACCGGCGCAGCAGGCGTTCGCCGACTCGGGCCTGACCTACATCCCGCCGGGCAACCCGGTGGAACAGGACGTTGCAAAGCTGCCGGCCGGCGAGTGCGTGCTCGTGCGCGGCATGGGCATGGGCTTTTTCGACCTCATGGCGCTGACCACCATCGACCGGGGCGGCCGCTTCGTCGAGGACGCCTCCGCCCGCTCCGGCCTGCGCTACGAGGCCACCGGCAAAGAGCCGCACTTCGTGGTCACCTCCGGCCGCGGCTACCCCTACCTGCCTAAGTCCGAGTACCACTCCCTGCCGCCGAAGGCTGACCTGTCGCGCCTGCGCGCGGCCATCGACGCATCCACGGCACCTGTGTCGTTTGGCCTTGCGCTGTGGCCGGCACTGGCCCGCGACGCGTACGCCGAGTACTACCGCGTGCTTGCCCGTATGCGTCCAGAAGCGCTCAGCGTGCCGCTCGACGAGGTCCTGACGGCCATCGACGCCGTCGACCTTTCCGCGGCCGCTTCCCCGGACGACATCCTGCCGGTCGCCGACGCGCTGACCAAGGCGCTCGACGGGATGAGCACCGAGCCGTTCGACATGGCCGCCTGGGTGGACCCGCTCGCCGGAACCGAGGAGCTGGACCTGGAGGAGCTGAACCGCCGCGTCGCCGAGGCCATGGAGGCCGACATTGCCGAGGCCGTGTCCGCCTGGGACTCCCCGCTCAAGGCCGGCCTTTGGGCGATCTCCGCGGGCCGCAAGCCCAGTGCGATCGCCACGCAGAACGGCCGCGGCCCCCGCGAGGCGGCGCTGTCGCAGTACATGGCGTTCGGCCAGATGGTCGGCTCCGGCCCGCCGCTGTTCCGCACCCGCGAGCTGCTCGCGCTTTTCGACGCCGACCTGGTCACGTTCTTAGGCCCCGACCCCGTGGTGGAGGTCGCCGACGGCGAGTACACGACGGTTAGCCACGGTCGCACGGTGCACGCCGCCGCGCTTGCCGACGCCTTCCTGCCCGGCCCCGACATCCGCACCTCCCCCGACGCGCTAACCGCGTCGCTGCGCGAGGCCGGACGCGTGCGCCCGTTTCATGGCTCCGCCTCCCCGGAGACCGACGATCACACCCGCCGCACCGTCCACCCCGACGGCGAGCTGGACGCCCGCCTGCACATCGTGGGCATCCCCACCGGCAAGCAGTGGGCGGACACCACCATCTCCCCCATGCCCGGCACCGATCCGCTCATGCTGCAGGAGACGGACAAGACGGCACGTTCGCTGCTCACCCAGGCGGGCGTGCTCTAGCCTAAGTCCCGCGCCACCGCCCACCTGGTGAGCTGGTGGCGGTTGGAGGTCTGCGTCTTGCGCAAGATGTTCGACGCGTGTGTCTCCACCGTCTTGACCGAGATGTACAGCCGCTCGGCGATCTCCTTGTACGTGTAGCCACGCGCAAGCAGCCGCAGCACCTCGAGCTCGCGGCGGGTCAGCGAATCCACCGCCGGGTCGTCCTCTTCCACCACCGGCCCCGAGGCGAAGGCATCGAGCACGAATCCGGCCAGCCTCGGCGAGAAATACGCGTCCCCGCCGCGCACCCGCTCAATCGCTTCGGCGAGCTCGGCGCCTGCGATGTTCTTGGTTACGTACCCACGCGCACCGGCACGGATCAGTGCGATGACGTCCTCGGCGGCATCGGAGACACTCAGCGCCAGATACGCCGGGCCCGGTGCCCGCTTGAGCACGGCCAGTCCGCCGCCGTCGGGCATGTGCACGTCTAAAAGCACCACGTCCGGGCGCGTGCGCTCGATCCCGCGCACCGCCTCAGCGACGGTGCCTGCCTCACCAACGATGTCAACCGCTCCCGCCAGTTCGGCTTTGACCCCGGCGCGGAAAACGGAGTGGTCGTCCACCAAGAACACGCTCGTCATAGGTCCAACGCTATCTCTACCTCGGAGCCATTGCCTATCGACGACACCACGCGCACCTCTCCCCCAACCCGCTGAACGCGGCCCACGATGGAGTCGCGCAAACCATGCCGGTCGTGCGGAATGGCGTCCGGATCAAAACCGGTGCCGCGGTCGCGCACAAACACCTCGAGCCTGCCCGCGAGATTCTCCGCGTAGACGTCGATGGTGTCCACACCCGCGTGCTTGGCGGCGTTGACCATTGCCTCCCTCGCGGCGAGCACGACCGCTTCGGTACGCTCGTCGAAGGCGACATCCTCGCCCACCGTGACCGGTTGGATGACCACGCGGAAGGCGTCCTCCACCTCGCCGACCGCTTTCTGCAGGGCGGCGAAGGTGGTGGTGTGGTTGGGCACGGAGTCGTCGAAAAGCCAGGCCCGCAGCTCGCGCTCCTGGGCGCGCGCCAGGCGGGCGACCTCCTCCGCATCGCCCGCCTGCTTCTGAATCAGCGCGAGCGTTTGCAGCACCGAATCGTGCAGCCGCGAGGCGATCTCTGCGCGCTGGTCCGCCACCGCCTTCGCCTCGCGCTCCGCAAGCAACGAATTGGCCAGCTTGGCAATCAGTGGCACGACCAGCACCCCGACGCCGAGCACCGTGACCAGCACGGAGACCACCACACCGGCAACCCCTGCGCTCTCCCCGAGAAATGCCACGGCAAGCACCCCGGCCATGACCAGCAGCGCACCCAAGGTTAGCGCGGCGATGTTGCCCCACGACCCCGTGCCGCGGTCGTAGGCCTGCAGCGCAATTACCGCACCGACGATGAGCACGCCGAGCACAAATACCACCGTGGCCCCCGCGCCCGACGACAGCTGCAGCGCAATAAGCGCGCCTGCGAACCCGAGCACCACTAGCGCGAGATCCATCGTCCCCGGGCGCTGGCGCTGCGCCCCGCTGTCGTCCACGGGCGTACACATCCACAAACCGGCGTAGAGCAGCGCGCCGAACCCGCCCGCGAAGCCGGCTACGACGAAGAACAGACGCACCCACTTTTCCTCCACCCCCAGGTGGTCGGCCACACCGGAGGCCACGCCGGCCACAACGCGGCGGGAGCGGTTCCGGGTCAGCCGGGGATACAGCGCAGACATAACCCCCATCGTTGCACGGGCAGGCCTTCGGGCACATCGGGGAAAACCCTGAAACGAAAGATCAGGGTCATTCCCGATACCGCAGCCTGCGCTCCCGCGGGAGGATGGAGCCATGGAGAACAACACACTCACGCAGATGTGGGACACCCGCCCGCCCCGCATCCCGGAGGACCAGGGCGGCAAAGCCGTCATCGGCGGCGTCTGCGAAGGCATCGGCGCCCGCTTCCACATCGATCCGACTTTCATCCGCGTGGTTTTCGTCGCGCTCTCGCTCGCGTTCGGCGGCGGCATCTTCCTCTACCTGCTGTGCTGGATGAACATGCCCCGCTTCGGGCTGACCCGCAGCCCGTGGGGCGCGATCATCACCCCGAAAGAGCAGCTGACCGCGGCGGAGATAAAGGAACGCGACACGGGCTGGTGGCTGCTGCTCGGGCTGTTCCTGTTTTTACCGTCCGCTTCCGTCGCAGGCGATCTGCGGGCAGTACTAGTCACGTTCATCCTCTTCGCCGCCGGCTGGTACTTCCTGCACCAGCGGCAGCCGGAACCCCCGGCGGGGCTGCTGGCGGGCGGGCCGGAGGAAACGTCGACGAGCAATGGGCCCACGGTGGACACCACGGGCCTCACCGTGCCCGAAGGTTACGAGCACCCCGGGCAGCAGGCGCCTGCATGGGATCCGCTCGGCGTGGCCCCTGACCTGTGGCACCTGCCGGATCCGGTCGAGCCAAAGCCGGAGTCTGCGCGCACGAAGCAGCGCTACTGGTTGTGGATACCTGCCGCACTGGTGCTGGCAGCAGTGGCCCTGTGGACGATGTCCGTACTCAACTCACTTCGCATCGGCGCAATCGGAGACTTCGGCGTTGCCAATGTCACCGCCTACTCCGCCGAGGCCATGCCGGAATTCAAACACCGCATCGGCGAAGCCCGGATCGACCTTTCGCATATGGAGCCACCTGAAGAACCGACAACAATCGAACTCAGCAACGGCCTCGGCAAAATCGACCTCAAACTCCCCACCGACGTTCCGTTAATTGTCAATTGCGACGCAAAGATTGGGCGCGCCAGCTGCCCCGAAGAAATACAAAACGCGGACAAGGACAGCGCCCTGCTCACGATCAACGTGACGCAGCGCGTCGGGTCTGTGTCCGCGTATTACGGGGAGTGACTTACTCCCACTCGATGGGGGCGGACACCACCATCTCCCCCATGCCCGGCACCGACCCGCTGATGCTACAGGAGACGGACAAGACGGCGCGTTCGCTGCTCACCCAGGCAGGCGTGCTTTAAATACGTACAATGTCGGCCCCATGAGCACGTTTTCGCAGATGTGGGACACCCGACCAACACGCCTGCCCAAGGACCAGGGCGGTAAAGCCGTCATCGGTGGCGTCTGCGAAGGCATCGGTGCGCGCTACCAAATCGACCCGACGTTCATCCGCGTCCTCTTCGTCGTGCTGTCGCTCGCCTTCGGCGGCGGTGTCTTCCTCTACCTGCTGTGCTGGATCAACATGCCCCGCTTCGGGCTCACCCGCAGCCCGTGGGCCACGATCATCACCCCGAAAAAGCAGCTGACCAAGACAGAAAAGAAAGACCGCGACACCGGCTGGCTCCTGCTGCTGGGGCTGTTCCTTTTCTTCCCGATCGCCTCCAAAGGCGACCTGCGCGCGGTGCTGGTGACATTCGTGCTCTTCACGGCTGGCTGGTACCTCGCCCACCAGCGCCAGCCGGAGCCGCCCGCGGAACTGGCACCCGGCTCCGACCGATGGCACCCGCCTGAGCAGCCCCATTCAGCTCCGGCCACGATGCGCCCGCTGTGGCTGTGGATCCCCGTCACGGTCGTGCTGACTGCGGCGACGATCTTCGTGCTGGGGGTTGTCAGCGAGGTGCGGCTTGGCAACTACAGCAGATTCGGCAGCGCGCACATTACCGTGGAATACGAAGCCGCACTGTCGGACATCAAGCGGCCTAACGGCTTCGTCGGCGACACCTTCCTCGACCTCACCGAGCTCGAACCGCTGAGCGAGCCGAGAACAATCGCCCTCGAAAACCCCATTGGCCGCACCGACATCATCTTGCCGACCAACGTTCCGGTCGACGTGAACTGCGAGGTCACCATCGGCGACACCGCCTGCCCCGAAGAAACGCAAAACGCGGACGCGGACAGCGCGCTGCTCACGATCAATGTGACACAGCGCGTCGGTTCCGTGTCCGCGTACTACGCGGAGTGATTTACTCCCACTCGATGGTGGCCGGTGGCTTTGAGGTCACGTCGAGCACCACACGGTTGACGTCGGCCACCTCGTTGGTGATGCGGGTGGAGATGACCTCGAGGGTCTCGTACGGGATGCGCACCCAGTCCGCAGTCATCGCGTCCTCGGAGGCGACCGGTCGCAGCACGATCGGGTGGCCGTAGGTGCGGCCGTCGCCCTGCACGCCCACGGAGCGCACGTCGGCGAGCAGCACGACCGGGCACTGCCAGATCTGCTCGTCCATACCGGCCTTGGTCAGCTCCTCGCGAGCGATGGCGTCGGCGGCGCGCAGCGTCTCCAGGCGCTCCTCGGTGACCTCGCCGATGATGCGGATGCCTAGGCCCGGGCCCGGGAACGGCTGGCGGTTCACAATCACCTCGGGCAGGCCCAGCTCGCGGCCGACGGCGCGGACCTCGTCCTTGAACAGCAGGCGCAGCGGCTCAACGAGCTCAAACTCGACGTCGTCCGGCAGGCCGCCGACGTTGTGGTGGCTCTTGATGTTGGCGGTGCCGGTGCCGCCGCCGGACTCCACCACGTCCGGGTACAGGGTGCCCTGGACCAGGTAGTCCACCTGCTGGCCCTCCAGCACGCCGGCAACCGCGCGCTCGAAGGAGCGGATGAACTCCGCGCCGATGGCCTTACGCTTCGCCTCCGGCTCGGTCACGCCGGCGAGCTTGTCCAAGAATGCCTGGCGCTCGTCCACGGTGACCAGCTTTGCGCCGGTGGCGGCCACGAAGTCGGTCTCCACCTGCTCGCGCTCGCCCTGGCGCAGCAGGCCGTGGTCCACGAACACGCAGGTCAGACGGTCGCCAATGGCGCGCTGCACGAGCGCCGCCGCGACGGCGGAGTCCACGCCGCCGGACAGGCCACAGATCGCACGTCCCTCGCCGACCTGCTCGCGCACGTCCGCGATCAGCTGCTCGGCGATGTTGGAGGCGGTCCAGTTCTGCTCCAGGCCGGCAATCTCGGTGAGGAAGCGGGTGAGCACCTCCTGGCCGTGCGGGGAGTGCATGACCTCCGGGTGGTACTGCACGCCGGCGAGCTTGCGGGAGACGTCCTCAAATGCGGCCACGGGTGCGCCCGCAGTCGACGCGGTGACCTCGAAGCCCTCCGGCGCCTGCGTGACGGAGTCGCCGTGGGACATCCACACCGGGTGCTCTTCTGAGAGGCCGGCGTGGAGCACGCCGCCGTCGACACGCATCTGCGTGCGGCCGTACTCGCGCGCACCGGTCTTGGCCACCTCGCCGCCGAGCGCGCGGGTCATGATCTGGAAGCCGTAGCAGATGCCGAAGATCGGCAGGTCCAGCTCGAAGATCTCTTGGTCGAGCTGCGGCGCGCCCTCTTCGTACACGGACGACGGGCCGCCGGAGAGGATCAGGGCCTGCGGGTTTTTCTCGCGGACTTCAGCGGCGGTGATGGTGGAGGGAACCACCTCGGAGAACACGTTCGCCTCGCGGACACGGCGGGCGATCAGCTGCGCGTACTGCGCGCCGAAATCGAGGACAAGGACTGGGCGGGCTTGCGGAGTATTCACAGGCCTAGATCGTAGTCGATCCCGCGCGAGACCCAACCGCCTGTGCGCCGCCATGGAAAACCCCAGAATGACCTGCATGACATTGCGTGCCCCCGCGCCGGCGTGGTCGAGGACAAAGGAAAGCCGCGCGGGTGGCGCCGGAAGGGCACCACCCGCGCGGCTCGCGCGAAAAAGCGTTACTGAACAGCCGAGCTGAGGCGCTCCAGGGCGGCGCGCACCTCGTCGGTGGACGGCGCCTGCGCGAGCTTCTCAGAAGCCTGCTGCAGCTGGGCGATGGACTTGTCCGCGGCGGCCATCGCGTTGTTGACCTGCTCCACCAGCGGCATCACTTCGGCGCCCATGGTGGACTCGTTGGTGTTCTGGGACCAGCGGCGGATCATCTCCAGCGGAATCTTGGTCAGCTCGGAAATGGAGTTGACCTTCAGCTCCACGCGGCGGCGGAAGGACGAGTGCAGGAAGACCGCGTCGTCCATCTCCCGCACGTCGACCTCGAGCGCGTCCACAAGCAAACGCATGGACTCGTCCGCGCCGGACTCGGTGGAAAACTGCGCGGTCTGCGCGGTGTGCAGACGCGCCAGGGCAATCGCCATGCGCGCGTTTGCGGTCTTGGCGTAGAGCTCCTCGGCCACCTCTTCCAGGGTGGCGGCGTTTTCATCGATGATGCCGCGCATGGTCGCCCACACCTGCAGCGGCGCGAGCAGCAGGGTGCGCGAAGCGCCCTCGGTGACCACGTTTTCCATCTCCGCCTTCACGTTGTTGGTGACGGCGTTTTCCTCCACCAGGGTGGCGGAAGCCTTGCGCAGCTCATCGGCCGCGTCCTGGATGGCGGTCTGGACGGACATGAACTGGTCCAGCTCGCCGTACAGCGCGCGGGCCGCGTCGTAAATCTCGCCCGAGCCTTCCGGCAGCGTGAATCCGGCGTCCTCGAGCGCCTGCACCTCGGCCGGCAGGGCGGCCCGGATGAACGCGTCGTAGTCCGGCAGCAGCTCGCCGATCTTCTCCGCGCCCTTGACAGCGCGCTCGCGGCGGCCCACGCCGTTGGCTTTCGCCTCGTGCTCGACCAGGTTCGCTTCTTGGTAGAGCTGGCCCGCGGCCTCGAAGTGCTCCGTCATCGGGCGGGTGCGCACGGACAGGTAGCCGCCGTTCGGCAGCGGGGTCACGGTGGCGAGCACGTCGTACGCCGAGCCGCTCTTGGCAAGGTTGCGCACATACGCCGCGAAGGGCCGACCATCCTCAATGGTGTCCCACATGAGCTTGAAGGCGCCGCCCGGCATCTCGTCGTTGCGGATGAGGTTGTGCGGCTTGCCGATCATCTCGTCCGCGTTGTACTGGGCGTACTTGATGAACACGTCGTTGACATGCGTCATCACACCCTTCGCGTCGGTGACCGAGAAGAAGATGTCATTGACGTCGACTTCGTGGGAGGCACCCTCCGGTGCGTCGCGAAGAATGGTTACACGGCTAGACATAGGCGTACTCGTCCAATTTCTTAACTGCGGATTGCCAGATCGGCTTTCTGAAAAGCTTTCACATCAGTATAACCACACTTGGCCATGATTCTCTTCAGACCTCCGACGATGTTGAGCCCGCCATACGGGTCACTCGACGGTCCGAAGAGCACCGTCTCTAACGCGGTGGAGGTGCTGGCCATCGGATCCTTGCTCACGTCGCCGCGAGGGAAGCGGGGATGGGCGGCCTGCGCTTCCCAGTACACCCCGTTCGCCGCAGCCTCTGATGCCTGTTCCAGACTCCGGCCGAGCATGACAGCGTCCGCCCCGCACGCGATAGCGAGGGCGATGCTGTCAGCGTCCCACATGGGCACATCCGCAAGCACGTGCACGTAGCGCCCACCGGTCTCGTCCAGGTAGTCGCGGCGGGCTGCCGCCACATCTGCGATCGCTGTCGCCGCCGGGACGTTCACCACAGTGCTGGAGGACCCGGAGCCCACAATCACACCGGCCACGCCGGAGCGCATCAGGTGCGTCGCCGTCGAGTAATCGAACACGCCGCCCGCGATCACCGGCACGTCGAGCGAGCCGACGAACTCCTTCAGGTTCAGCGGCTCGCCGCCTTGCTGCACGTGCTCGGCGGAGACAATAGAACCCTGGATGAACAGGATCTCCGCACCCGCGGCGATGACCACCGGTGCGAGCTCGCGCGCGTTCTGCGGGCTCACGCGCACGGCCACGGTCACGCCGGAGTCGCGCACCTGGGCGATGCGTTCAGTGAGCAGGTCGCGGTCGAGTTCAGCTGCGTGCAGCTCCTGCAGCGTGCGCACGGAGCGCTCGCCCGAGTCGATGTATTCCTGGTACTTCTCTTCCGAGTCGATGCCCCAGGCGTCCTCGCACGAGTCCACGACCTTCTTCACCGCGGCATCGAAGTCGGCGTGCCGGCCCCACAGCCCCTCAGCGTCGATCACGCCGAGGCCGCCCTGCTTGCCCATCTCGATGACAAACTCGGGGCTGGCCAGCGCGTCGGTGGGGTGAGAGACGAGCGGGATGTCGAACGTGTAGGCGTCGATATGCCAGCTCGTGTCCACGTCCTTTGAAGAACGGGTGCGGCGCTTCGGCACAATCGAAAGGTCGCCCAGGTCGTAGGCCCTGCGGGCCTCGCGGCCGAGGCCGATTTCCACGTAGTCGCGCATGTGTGTCCCTTACTGGCGGTAGTTCGGCGCTTCGACGGTCTGCGTGATGTCGTGCGGGTGCGACTCGCGCAGGCCGGCGGCGGTGATCTGGACGAACTGCTTCGTCTGCAGCTCCTCAATGGAGGCCGCACCCGTGTAGCCCATCGCGGCGCGCAGGCCGCCGACGATCTGGTGGGTGATGGAGTCCAGCTCGCCGCGGAACGGCACGCGGCCCTCGATGCCCTCCGGCACCAGCTTGTCCTCGCTGGTCACGTCGGCCTGGAAGTAGCGGTCCTTGGAGAAGGAGCGCTTCTCGCCGGTCAAGCCGCGACCCTGCATCGCGCCCATGGAGCCCATGCCGCGGTAGCGCTTGTACTGCTTGCCGCCCACGACCACGATCTCGCCCGGGGCCTCTGCGGTGCCGGCGAGCATGGAGCCAAGCATGACTGTCGACGCACCAGCGGCCAGCGCCTTGGCCACGTCGCCGGAGAACTGCATGCCGCCGTCGGCGATGATCGGCACGCCCGCGGCCTTGGCCGGAACCGAGGCCTCGAGGATCGAGGTGATCTGCGGCGCACCCACGCCCGCCACCACGCGGGTGGTGCAGATGGAGCCCGGGCCGATGCCGACCTTGATCGCGTCGGCGCCAGCGTCGATCATGGCCTTCGCCGCGCTGCGGGTGGCCAGGTTGCCGCCGACGACGTCGACGCGGTCGCCGAATTCCTTCTTCACGCGCGAGACCATCTCGAGCACACGGTTGTTGTGCGCGTGCGCCGAGTCCACCACGAGCGCGTCCACGCCAGCCTCCACCAGCAGGCCCGCGCGGTCGAAGGAGTCCTCGCCCGTGCCCACACCCGCGGCGACGAGCAGGCGGCCGTCCGCGTCCTTGGAGGCGTTCGGGTACTGCTCGCTCTTGACAAAGTCCTTCACGGTGATCAGGCCGGCAAGGGAGCCGTCCTTAGCCACGATCGGCAGCTTCTCCACCTTGTTCGAGGACAGCAGCGCGAGAGCCTCTTGCTTATCGACGCCCTCCGGTGCCACCACGAGCGGCATCGGGGTCATGACCTCGGCGACCTTGCGCTGGAAGTCCGCCTCGAAGCGCATGTCGCGGTTGGTGATGATGCCGACCAGGCGGCCGCCCTCGTCCACCACCGGCAGGCCGGAGATGCGGAAGCGGGCGCAGAGCGCGTCCACGTCCTCAAGCGTCATGTCCGGGGTAGCGGTGACCGGGTTGGACACCATGCCGGACTCGGAGCGCTTCACGATGTCGACGTGCTCCGCCTGGTCCTGGGCGCTCAGGTTGCGGTGCACCACGCCGATGCCGCCCTGGCGCGCCATCGCGATCGCCATGCGGGACTCGGTGACCGTGTCCATCGCGGCGGAAGCAATCGGCATGCCCAACCGAATGTTCTTGGTGAACTGGGAGGCGGTGCTCACCTCAGAAGGAACGATGTGGGATTCCGCCGGCAGCAGCAGCACATCGTCGAAGGTCAGCCCTCGCAGGGCCACCTTTTCCGGGTCGTCCCCACCAGTCCACACACGCTCGTTCGCCATCGCTTAGTCTCCTCTCCCGCGCAGATGTTTTTCGCCATGATATAACGCGGCGCAAATGCCGACCGTGCCACCCAGTTCAGCGCTTTAGTGAGCAGGAGATCGAGCCGGTTTGCCACACCGTATAGGGTGAGACGGGTGAACTACGACGACATGATGCCACTGGACCCGTTCGCGGACGACCCCAACGACCCGGCATCCTTCATCGAGGACGATGAGCACGCCGTGCCGCTGTCGCCCGCAGAGCGCGTCGCAGTGATCCAGGATCTCTCGCACGTGCGCGACGCGCGGCGCATGCTCAAGCCCCGCGGCATTCTCGGGGTGTCGTTCCTCTGCGAGGACTGCGACCAGGTCCACTACTACGACTGGGAGATCATGGAGCAAAACATGATCGCTTCCCTGAACAATCAGCTGCCGCCGGTGCACGAGCCCAGCGCAAACCCCAACATTGAGGCGTACGTGCCCTGGGACTACGCCATGGGCTACCTGGACGGCCTCGAGGGCCGCTAGGAGCTGCTACCCATCCTCGGATGGGCGATCGGACCGCTTTCGGCGGGCTGATTCACCATCGTCGCCGGGTCGTTGACCCGCAGCGACGGGCTCTGCTCCGCAGCAGAGTCGTCTGCCGACGATTCACCGGTTGTGCCCTGCCCCTGCGACGGCGACGCGCTGCCCGCGGTCGTGCTCGGCTGCGGGCTCGACGGTGCCAGCTGGGTCGGCTGCGTGCCCAGGGTGGACTGCGTCGGCTGCCCGGAGCCGGTGCCGGTGCCGGTGCCCGGTCCGCGCTGTGCCGGGTCTTGCGGGGTGTGCGTCGGCTGCTGCGCGGGCGGTGCCGGCACTGCCGGGGCCTGCTCCGGCTCCGGCCGCTCAGTGGAGACCTCCTCCGCCGACACCGTTGTCGCCTCCGTGACCGTCTCGGTCACCGTGGCGGCCGCCCCTTCCCTGGCTGCGCGCTGCTCGCGCTCCTTCATCGTGGCCACCAAGCCGCGGGCCTGTTCCAACAGGGTGCGGGCCGCTGCGGCGTCGCCGCTTTCGCTGGCCACCTCAAGTTCGTCGAGGGTGGTCGCCAGCTCAACCACAGTGGTGTCCTCGTCGGCAGCGCTGTCCTCGAACAGGGCGGCGCCGGTGCCGACGCACACCACGGTCGCCGCAGCGGCACCGATCAAGCCGGACAGCCAGGGGCTGACGTGGCGCTTCGCCTTCGCGGCGCGCTTGTCGTCCAAGGAAGCAACATTCCCAGCCGGCTGGGCACCGTCCGCGTCCAGCTGCGGCGCCGGCGGCATCGGGCGGTCGACATCGGCCTTCAACTCCAACAGGGCGGCGGCGAGGGGGTCGGTGCCGTCCGAAGGATCGTCGCCAAGCATGAGCGCCTCAATGAACGCATCGCTGTGCGCGAACTCCTCAAAATGATCGTCCTGACGTGTCATAACTCCGCTTGCCCTCCGTCCAGTTGCTTCCGCAGTTTGGACAGCGCACGGTGCTGGGCAACACGCACTGCACCTGGTGTGCTGCCCATGACTTCAGCCGTCTCCTCCGCGGACAAGCCCACAAACACTCGCAGGATAACGATGTCGCGGGCCTTCTCATTTAATGAATCGAGCAACGCCCTCGCAGCGTTACTCCCCACATTCACCATCGCCGCATCCTCGGGGGTGATTGTCGCCACTTCGGTGTCCGGAACCTCCTCCACCGGGCTGAGCTTGTCGCGCGCCATGGCCCGGTGCGCGTCTGCGACCTTGTTAAACGCAATGCCGTACACGAACGCCATGAACGGCCGCCCCGTGTCGTTGTAGCGGTCGATGCTCGTCGCCACCGCCAGGCAGATCTCCTGGGCCACATCTTCGGGGGTAGGCATCCGCCCTCCCCCGATGCGCGCCCTGGCGTAGCGCAGCACGCGCGGATGGATGATGGAGATGATGCGCTGCAGCGCCCGCCTGTCTCCCTGCACAGCAGCGGGGACCAAGGCAGCGAGTTCTGCATCTACGTCGTCTGCAGCCACGCGCATCTCCTCCCAACGTCTGTCAGCCTGCTCCGGTTTCGCGTAACCCGTACATAATAAGCGCACTTGCCATTCCCTTTGCGCTACCGACCTTTTGCCAGGAATTCACCTGCCCGTAACCAGCAGCGTTGATGCAGTAAGACAGGGGTATTTTCGCGCGGTTCCACTGCGCGACAGCAGTCCGTAACCGGGGCGACACCAAACGTTAACCAGAGCAGTCCACACTCGTTGCCGGTTACACGTTTGAGGTACTTCCACAAAGGAGCACTCCCGATTATGTCTTTGCCGCACCAGCTTCCCGGACCCAACGCAGACTTCTGGGATTGGCAGCTACACAGCAAGTGCCGGGGGGAGGCCTCCGAAATCTTCTACCACCCCGACGGGGAGCGCGGCCGGGCACGCACGCAGCGCGAAAACCGCGCGAAGGCGATCTGCTTCGAGTGCCCGGTGCTTTCCCAGTGCCGCGAGCACGCGCTGCGCGTGGCTGAGCCCTACGGCATCTGGGGCGGCATGAGCGAATCCGAACGCTCCGCTATCCTGCGCGGCACCGCCGGCGGCATGAAGGTTGCCGCCGCGTCCGCCAAGTAGCACGGAACGCGAAAAACGCCCCGGTTTCGGGGCGTTTTTGCTTATCGACGAACCTTCGGCCGATGCGCGACTAGTGCGCGTGGCCTTCGTGCTCGTCTTCCTCGGCGGGCTTGGTCACCACAGACGCTTCGGTGGTGAGCACCATGCGTGCCACTGACGCGGCGTTGACCACCGCGTTGTGGGTGACCTTCACCGGGTCGATGATGCCCTGCTCGATGAGGTTGCCGTACTCGAGCGTGGCGGCGTTGAAGCCCTCGCCGTTTTGCATCTCGGCGACCTTGGACACCACAACGGCGCCGTCGAGGCCCGCGTTGTCGGCGATCCAGAACGCCGGCTTGGACAGCGCGCGGGCCACGGCCAGCACGCCGGTCTTCTGCTCGCCCTCGAAGCCGTCGGCAAAGGCCTCGAGCTGCTTGGCAATCTGCACCAGGGCGGAGCCGCCGCCGGCGATGATGCCCTCTTCCGCCGCCGCGCGGGCGGCGTTGATGGCGTCCTCGACGCGCAGCTTGCGCTCGTTCTGCTCGGTCTCGGTGGCGGCGCCGACGCGCAGCACGGCCACACCGCCGGACAGCTTGGCCAGGCGCTCCTCCGCCTTCTCCTTGTCCCAGGTCGAGTCGGTGGTTTCGATCTCGCGGCGGATCTGGTTGCGGCGGTCCTCCACGGCCTCGGCGGTGCCGGCGCCGTCGACGATGACGGTGTCGTCCTTGGTCACCGTCACGCGGCGGGCGGAACCGAGGTGCTCCAGGGTGGCGTCCTTGAGGTTGACGCCGACCTCCGGGTCGATCACGGTCGCGGCGGTGACCACCGCGAGGTCGTCCATAAACGCCTTGCGGCGCTCGCCGAAGTACGGCGACTTCACGGCGACAACCTTGAGGATCTTGCGGATGGAGTTGACCACCAGCGCCTGCAGCGCCTCGCCCTCGATGTCCTCTGCCACCACGAACATCGGTACGGACTCCGAGGCGGCCTGCTCAAGCAGCGGCAGGAAGTCTGGCAGGGAGGAAATCTTGCCGCGCACCAGCAGCACGCGGGCGTTTTCCAGCACGGCCTGGCCGGCGTCCGGATCCGTCATGAAGTACGGCGAGAGGAAGCCCTTGTCAAAGGAGATACCCTCGGTCAGGTCCACGTACGAGTCGATGGACTGGGACTCCTCGACGGTGAGCACACCGTCCTTGCCCACCTTGTCCATGGCGCCGGCGACCATCTCGCCGACCTCCGGGTCGCGCGAGGACACGGTAGCCACGTTCGCGATCTCGGCGGAAGACTGCACCTCGGTCGCGCGGGCCTTGAGCTCCTCGACGACCTTCTCGGAAGCGGCCTTGATGCCCTTGTTCAGCTCGATCGGGTTCGCGCCAGCGGCGACGTTGCGCAGGCCCTCGGCGACGAGCGCCTGGGCCAGAAGCGTCGCGGTGGTGGTGCCGTCTCCGGCGATGTCGTTCGTCTTCACTGCGACGGACTTCACCAGCTGGGCACCGAGGTTCTCAAACGGGTCCTCGAGGTCGATGTCGCGGGCGATAGTCACGCCGTCGTTGGTGACGGTCGGCCCACCCCAGGACTTGGACAGCACGACGTTGCGGCCGCGCGGGCCGAGCGTGACCTTCACCGCGTCGGCGAGGGTGTCCACGCCGCGCTGGATGCCCTCGCGGGCCTCCTGATCAAATGCGATGAGTTTTGCCATGGCGTTTACTTCTCGACGACGGCCAGCAGGTCACGAGCGGACAGCAGCAGGAACTCCTCGCCGCCGTACTTCAGCTCGGTGCCGCCGTACTTGGAGAAGATGACGGTGTCACCCTCCTTGACGTCAACGGCAACGCGGTTGCCGTTGTCGTCCAGACGGCCCGGGCCGACAGCGATGACGACGGCTTCCTGCGGCTTCTCCGCAGCGGAATCCGGAATAACCAGGCCGGACGCGGTGGTGGTCTCAGCCTCAGCGATCTGGACGAGGACCTTGTCCTCCAGCGGCTTGATGTTGACGTTTGCCATGATCAGCAACCTTTCATTGGTGAATGATTCAACAGTTCAGGTCTGAAGAGGCGCAGCCGTCGTCGCGGGTGAACAACTGTGCTTCACACAACCTGCTTTGGCACTCTACCCCCGAGAGTGCCAGCCAACAACCACAGGCCGTGCGGTGGCGTGATTTAGCGGTTGAGCACCGCGTTTCGCCAAAGCTCGAACTCTTCGGCGTTGTCGGTGCGGTAATTCTCCACCGCGCGGATGGCCTGCAGCACTTCGGCGATGGTGTCCTCGTTCACGCTGTCGCCGTCGCTGGCGGTAAAGATCACGGGGCCGCACACCGCGCGGGTCGGGTCGGTGAGGAACTCCGGGTTGTCCGTCTCCGCAGTGTTGCGCGCCAGCGACGCCACCGGGTTCGGCTCCTGGCCCAGCTGTGCCGCGTCCGGGCGGAAGATCGCGTGGAAGCGGTTGCCGTCCTGGTCGAAGGCGACGTCTGCGACCTCATCGGTGACGCCGCCGAGGGTTGCGCGCACAGTGTCCTCGTCGAACACGATGCGGCGGTAGGTCAGATCCGGGTTGACCAGAAACCCGAACCGCTCACGGTCGGCCTGGCTCTGGTCGAACTGCTCGGTAGATTCAGCGGACACGGGAAATCCTTTCGTCGAACAAGACGTGCAGGCCCCAAGCGTATCCGCAACCAGAGCTTCGCGCTTTACGACGACACCAGCGGGACCTCGACCTCCAGCGACGTGTCCGTACCCACGCCCAAACCGGACGGGGCTGCACCCTCGTGAATGAGCTGCGCGGCCAGCGCCGCGATCATCACCCCGTTGTCCGTGCACAGGTTGAACCGCGGCACCCGTAGCTCGATACCAGCCACCTCACAGCGCTGCTGCGCCAGTTCCCGCAGCCTGCGGTTAGCGGCCACGCCGCCGCCGAGCAGCAGCGTGTTCGCGCCGGTGTCCTCGCAGGCCATCACGGCTTTCGCGGTGAGCACGTCGCACACCGCCTCCTGGAACGACGCGCAGACGTCCTCCAGCGAGATCACTCGCCCGTCGCGCTCGGCGGCCTCAACGTGGCGGGCCACCGCCGTTTTCAACCCCGAGAAGGAGAAGTTGTATCGGTGCTCGCCGCGCAGGTCCTCGGCGCGCGACAGTGCCCGCGGGAACTTCACCGCCTCCGGGTCGCCCTGGGCAGCCAGCTTGTCCACCACCGGACCGCCGGGGTAGCCCAAGCCGAGCAGACGGGCGACTTTGTCGTAGGCCTCGCCGGCGGCGTCGTCAAGCGTGGTGCCCAACTCCCGCATCGGCTTGCCCACGGCCTCCACCTCGAGCAGCTGCGTGTGCCCGCCGGAGACCAAAAGCGCGACCGCGTGCGGCAGCGGCTCACCGTCCAAGTTCGCCACCGCGACGTGCCCGCCCAAGTGGTTCACGCCGTAAAACGGCACGCCCCACGCCGCGGCGTACGCCTTGGCCGCCGACGCGCCGACCAGCAACGCACCGGCCAGGCCCGGCCCGACGGTGGCGGCCACCGCGTCTGGCTTGGCAATGCCGGCGTCCGCCAGCGCCTTCTCCATCACCTGGGGCATGGCCTCCAGGTGGGCGCGCGAGGCGATCTCGGGCACGACCCCGCCGAAGCGGGCGTGCTGCTCCATCGAGGAGGCGACCACATCGGCGAGGATGTCCATCGTGCCGTCTTCGTGCAGCTCGACAATGCCCACGCCGGTTTCGTCGCACGAGGACTCGATGCCCAACACAATCATTGGTGCCGCCTTTCGCTCTTCTTCGGCCGCGTCATGGTGTACGCGTCCATGCCGGAGGCCTGATAATAGTTCTTGCGCACACCGGCGGTGAAAAACCCGAAGCTCTCGTACAGACGGATCGCAGGGGTGTTGTCCACCCGCACCTCCAAAAAGCACGGCCCGTCCAGAAGGTCCACGGTGTACATCATCTGGCCCATCAGCGCCCGGCCGAGGCCTTCGCCCTGCCGGGAGGGATCGACGCCGATGGTGTGGACCTCAAACTCCGGGTCGTCCTTCGGCCCGAGCATGGCCAGGCCCGCAAAGCCGACCATCGTCTCGCCGTCGAATGCGCCCAGGTAGAAGGTGTGGCGCGCGGCGATCTCGGAGCGGTACGCCGCCTCGGACCACGGGCTGTCGCCGGCGAAGAGCACCGCCTCGATGGCGGCGGCCGCCGGAGCGTCCGCGACGGTCAGCTCGCGGAAGACCACGCTCATGGCAGCGCCGGCGACTTCGGGGCCTGCTTCGGCGGCACCGCGTCGGGCCGGCGCAGATACAGCGGCACCAGCGACTCCGGCTGCGCGTCCAAGTCCGCGGATGCGACGAGGCCGGCAGGTGTTGGGGGTTGGTAGGTCACCCTTTGGGCGTCGACAGGCAAAAGCTCCGCGAGCGACGGCGGCACGCTCACCACGTCCACCGCGGGCGAGGTAAGGTCCGCCGGCTTGCACACGTCCGGGCCCGCCACCCGCTTGCCGCCGGAGTAGCGCGCCCAGTACACCTCGCGGCGGCGCGCGTCGGTGACCACCAGCACCTCCCCGCCAAGCGACGCGGCGACCGCGTCGTGGGTGCACACCCCATGCACCGGAATGGAAAGCGCCTGCCCCAGCGCCGACGCCGTGGACATGCCCACGCGCAGGCCCGTAAACGGCCCCGGGCCGCAGCCGACCACGACCGCGCCCAGATCCGCGAACTCGACGCCCGCCTCACCCAGCAGCCGGGTGATCTCCGGCATGAGCGTCTCGTTGTGCGCGCGGGTGGCAACCGCCGTCTCCGCGAGCACACGCTCCCCGTCCACGATGCCTGCGACCAGGTCAGTCGTGGCGGTGTCCAGGGCGAGAACGAGCATTACTGGCCCAACCCGAGGGTCCAGCGGCCCTGGTTCATGTGGAACGGCATCGCCGTGTTCAGCGGGAAGGACTCGGACTGCGGGACGGTACAGATGTCCACCTTGTTCAGCTCCACCGGGTCCGCCATGGGGGCCTCACCCTCGCCACCAGGGATGAGCAGCACGTAGCCCAGGTCGCCGCCGAGGTCCAGGTCGTCGGCGTTGATGCCGAAGGCCTCGAGCTTCGCGTCCACCAGTTCCTGCGGCTCGCCCGGGCACAGGGTGGTGTAGCCGAGGGAGCGCTCCGGGTCGTAGATGCGCGCCGGATCCACCAGCTGCGCGGACACGGCGTCGCCGCCCGGACGGGTCTGCTGCAGCGAGCGCGACAGCGAGTTCGTCGGCTCGACCTGTGCGAGCTCGTTGGAGCGGGACTGCGGGATGAAGATGATCCCCGCCAGGAGCACGAGCCACAGCACAGCGGCGAGCACGACCCAGCGGCGGGACTGGCTAGTGAGGTTGAGCATGCGTGTAAGCCTACATCCCGTCTTCGACACGCCAGGAGATGATGCGGGCTTCCGTCTCGGCGTGCGTGCGCCGATCCAGCGTGACGTGCACGTAGCGCTGCGCGAGTTGCTCCACCAGCCCGCCGCCCCACTCGGCCACCACCACGGCGTTATCGAGGGCGCTGTCCAGGTCGAGGGCGTCGAGCTCGCCCAGCGGGTCGTCGCCGAGCCGGTAGGCATCCACGTGCACGAGCGAGGGGCCACTGCCTATCGACGAGTGCTCCCGCGCAATCACAAACGTCGGGCTTGTCACCCTGCCTTTTACGCCCATGCCCTTCGCGATGCCCTGGGTGAAGGTGGTCTTGCCCGCGCCGAGCGGACCGTCGAGCACAACGAGGTCGCCCGCCTCGAGCGCTTGCCCCAGCTCTTCGCCGAGCGCCTGCGTATCTTGGGCGTCTTCGCACAGCCGCTCGCCCTGGGCCGGAAACGTCGACTTCATCTACTTGCCCTCCCCGATGTACGTGCGGGTGGTGCGCCCGCGTGGGGCGCAGACCACCTCGTAGTTGATGGTGCCGGCGCGCTTGGCCAGTGCGGTGGCGTCGCCGAAGATGACGGCCTCGTCTCCCGCGGTGACACCTGCGTCGTTGTCGCCGAGCCAGACCACGATCTGGTCCATGGACACCCGGCCCACCTGCTGGTAGGTCCGGCCCGCGATGTCGACCTCCACCGCGCCCTGCCATAAGCGCTGCACCCCGTCCGCGTAGCCTGCGGGAATCACGGCAGTGAACCCATCCGCCGGGGCCTCCCAGGTCCGGGCGTAACTGGTGGCCTCACCTTCGCGCATCGGCTTGACCGTCACCACCGGCGCCGACCACGTCATCGCCGGTTTCAGCCCGTGGTCGAGGCCGTCGACCGGCTCCAGGCCGTACAGGCTCACACCCGGCCGGACCATGTCGAAGTGCAGGTCCGGGCGGGTCCACGTCGCTGGCGAGTTCGCGGCGTGGTTGCGCGGCACCTCCAGGCCCACCTGGCGGGCCTGGGCGATCGCGCGCCGGAACGCCGCGGCCTGCTGCTCGGTGTACGGGTCGGACGGGTCGTCGGCGCAGCTCAAATGCGTCATCAACCCCGCCACCTCAAGCTTGCCTGTTCGCTGCGCGTCCAAGGCGAGCTCGAAGGCCTCCTGCCAGCGGACCTCGTCGATGCCAGAGCGGTGCATCCCCGTGTCCACTTTGAGGTAGACGGTGGGCGCCGTTGGTGCGTCGATAAGCGAATGCAAGTGCGTGAACGACGGCACTCCCACATCGACGCCAGCCGGGAGTTCCTCGTGAGGGTCCCACAGCCAGGCCAGCACCGGCTTAGTGGTGAGCTCGCGCACCCGGCGCGCCTCCGCGAAGGTGGCCACGCCGAACGCGTCCGCGCCATTCGCCTCCATCACCGGCACGCAGCGCTCCACGCCGTGGTTGTAGGCGTCCGCCTTGACCACGCACATCAGCTCCGCCGACGTCTGCTCGCGCAGCCGGCGGGTGTTGTGCGCGATAGCGTCCAGATCGATCGTTGTTCTCAGCACGGGCCTATTACACCACGTGGGTCACGCCCAAAACGATGAGCAGCACCGCCACCGACCACGTCGCGGCGGCCGTGACCTGGTCGGGGTGGGCGCGCGCCCAGTCGAAGCCCTTCGCGGCGGCGCTTTCCGGCTTCGCGCGCACCCAGCCGACAGCCAACGCCGCCAACGTGGGCAGCGACAGCGCCACCGTGGCATACAACGGGATGGCGGCGTAGCGCACCTGCGCGTCGATGCCCGCAGCCGACAACAGCGCCAGCCCGCCGTAGAACGGGAACGAGGTCGCCGACTGGATCAGGCCGAGCACCACGCCGGTTCCCACCGTCGCGGGACCAGGGGTGTGCAGCGGGCGCATGATCTTCTGCACCAGCGCCTGGTTGTCGCCGCCGCGCAGCGCCAAGATCGCCGTGAGGATGCCGGTGGCGATAAGCAAAATGCCGAACACCGGGCCTTCGACGAAGCGCTGCACCACCGGCCCCAGCCCGTCGAAAATCACCAGCATGATCAGCGCCAGGCCTGCCACACCGCACCAATCGCCCGCGATCAGCAACGCGGTGGTCTTGGCGTAGTTCTTCCTTGCGGCGATACCGACCGCGACGATGACGCCGATGAGGAGCAGATTCACCGAATCAATGAACGCCAGCTGCAAAGCACCGAGCATCCGACCTCCTGAGTGTGGGGTTTGTCGGACTCACCCTAGCGGAGACAGGTTTGCAGTAGGATTGCCCGCGTGTCTGCGAAGCTGAAGAAACTCTCCGACCTGTCCAAGCGCGGCCCCCACCGCGTCCTGGAAGGCGACCTGGGCTACACCGGCCTGCCCGGCAAGGTCTACACCCCCGCCGAAGGCAAAAACCTGCCCGGCGTCGCGTTCGGCCACGACTGGCTCAAGGACGTCGCCGCCTACGAGGACACCCTGCGCCACCTGGCCAGCTGGGGCATCGCCGTGGCCGCGCCGGACACCGAAACCGGCTTCAAACCCGACCACGTCGGCCTGGCCGCCGACCTGGAAACCGCCATGCAGATCCTCGGCGGCGTGCGCCTGGGCAACGGCAACATCTCCATCTCCCCCGGCAAGCTCGGCATTGTCGGCCACGGCATGGGCGGCGGCGCAGCCGTGCTCGCAGCGGTGGACAACCCCAAGGCGAAGGCCGTGGCGGCGGTGTACCCGGCCAACGTGGCACCGTCCGCAGTCGAAGCTGCGCGCAACCTGTTCGTCCCCGGCATGGTCGTCGGCCCCGGCGAAGACGGCGACTCGCTGTTCGACCCCGGCAACCCCGCCAAGCTGGCCTACAACTGGGCCGGCGAAGTGGTCTACCGCGCGCCGAAGAAGGGCGACCAGCAGTCCTTCTCCGAGGACAACCTGGTCAAGCGCATCCTCGGCCTGGGCAAGTCCGACCGCGGCCTGCAGGAAACCATCCGCGGCCTGCTCGTGGGCTACCTTCTGCACCAGCTCGACGAGGACAAGAGCTACGCCTCCTACTCCGAGCCGGACGCCGAGGGCTCCGGTGCGGAGTCTCTGACCGGCGAGAAGCTGTCCAAGGCCGCCGGCCTGGCGCGCGACAACGCCGGATTCTCCCTGTTCTAGCCCCCTTCCCCGTCATGCTTACACGACGGGGTTTTCGCCGTTCGGGCCAATCGCGCGCAGCACCGCCTGGATCTGCTGCTTTTGCGAAGCGTTACGACGACTCCGCGGCATGCTGTAATCCCCCCGCGGCACCGTCACCGGCTGCCGAGGCATCGTCTCCCGGGCCCGCGCGTGGTGCTTGGCGGTCATCTCCATCTTCTGCTGCGTTTCTTTCATCAACGCCTCAAAATCCGCCATGCGCTTCGCGGTGCGCTTTTGGTACTGGGCCACAAACTGCTCGAAATCCATCGCTACCACTCCCCTGACTTCTTCATTGCCCACGGATCAGCGTCCACCCCGCCGGTGTCAGCGTCATTGCCGCCGCCGCTGGTGTCGCCCACCTGCGCCGGCTGCGTTTCCAGATTCTCCAGCTTCTTCGGCGGCGGCGCCGGTTCCTCCACCTGCGACAGCTCCGGCGGCGGGGCGATAACCCCGTCATCCGCCGGTGCTGGCGCGGGCGGAGGCGGAGGCTCCGGTTCTGGCTCCGGCTCGCACTCAGGTTCGGGCTCGGGCTCGCATTCCGGCGTCGCCGCGGGCTGCGTCGGGCAGTCCTCGGGCGCCGTCTCGTCGACGCCGAGCGCCGCCTCTAGTTTCGCGTCCAACGTCAACCCCAGCTTCAGATCCAGATCCAGCCCAAGACCCGCGCTAGACGAAGCGCCGGCCGAAGCCTCGGAGGTGCTGGCGGCGGGGCGCGTGGCGACGTCGCAAGGCGCAGGCCTCTTCTCCCCGAACTCCACCGGCGCGGCGGGCTGCTCGGCCGCCGCGGTGTCAACGCGCGTGGCAACCTCGCCCAGGCACTCCTTGATCACACCGTTGCGGTCGCTGGCCGTCTCGCGCGCGGTGCGCAGCGCCTCGATGACCATCTCCACCGCCGGCTGGATCAGCTGCACAATCCCGCAGTTCAGCACGATGTCCAGCATGCGCCGCGCCGGCTCCAGCAGGGCACGCACCGCCGACTCCGCAGTGTCCACGATCGTTTTGATCGCCTCCCCGCACTGCCCGATGGACTCCCCTGCGGCTTTCGCGCGGTCGAAATGCTCGGTCTCGCGTGCCTCGTCGCAAAGCTCACGCTCGCGAATGCCCACCTCGTCGAACCAGGCGCTCTCATCGCACGAACACGTCCGCGCCGGCGTGTCCGGCCGCTGACCACCCGTAGACAACCGCAGACCCGCGGCAAGGAACGCGCTGAGGTCGAGCCCCTCGGTCTGCGCCACCTGCTCCAGCAACTCGCCGGCCAGCCCGTGGACCGCCGCGCGCTGCGACGGCCCCACCTCTGGCGCGACATCAACCGCGCGCACAAGCCCCTGGACGTCGTCTTTCACCGCAGCCATCATGCGTTATCCACCCCGCCCGCGATCGACCCCAAATACTCGGAAGAGAGTTGGTCGGCGGCAACGGTGGCGTCGCTAAGCAAAAGCACCTGCCCCCAATTCTCACCGCGCGCCGCAAGGAAGTGTTGCGACGTGGCATGCAACGCCTCCAACGCATCCACAATGCGCTGGCCCTCCCGCGCAAAACCCGCGCCGAACGCTGACGCGGCAACCACCGGCCGCCCGGCGTCGAGCTCGCGCGCGGCGTCGCGGTACGCGTCGATAGCCTCTGTGTACTTCGTGCGCACCGCATCGATATCGATGTCGAGCGCCCCAACATGTGTCATATGCCCACCCCCGAAAGGCTCGCAGTTGAACTGTCTTACCTTTAGTTAGACTCCCCCGAAGCCCCGGCGGTTCCCTGCCGGGGCAAAAAACTTTTACCGCGGATAAACCTACACCGCGGCGACAACCGCCGCGAGGCGACCGGCAACCTTACGCGCCTGCTCCTCCTCAGCGGCCTCCACCATGACACGGAACAGCTCCTCCGTGCCCGACGGGCGCAGCAGCACGCGGCCGGCTTCGCCCAGCTCAGCCTCCGCCTCGGCGATGGCATCCTTGACGGACTGGTCCTCCAAGATCAGGGCCTTGTTGGACACCGGCACGTTGATCAGGGTCTGCGGCAGGACCGTCATGACCTCCGCCAGCTCGGTGAGCGTCTTGCCGGTCTCCGCCATGCGCTCCATGAGCATGAGGCCGGACAGGACGCCGTCGCCAGTGGTGGCGTGCGCCGGCACCACGATG
The DNA here is from genome assembly GCF_001807265.1 of Corynebacterium sp. HMSC05H05. Classification (GTDB taxonomy): domain Bacteria; phylum Actinomycetota; class Actinomycetes; order Mycobacteriales; family Mycobacteriaceae; genus Corynebacterium. The sequence goes on along the minus strand of NZ_KV788378.1, from coordinate 1,152 downwards.
TGGCCGGACTGCTCGCCGCCCAGGGAAAAATCGCCGTTGCCCAGCTCCTCGAGCACGTAGCGGTCGCCCACCTTCGTCGCGCGCACCGAGATGCCCTCGCGCTCCATGGCCAGCTTCAGGCCCAGGTTGCTCATCACCGTGGCCACGAGCGTGTTGTCCTTGAGGCTGTTGGACTCCTTCATTCCGGTGGCGAGGATGGCCATGATCTGGTCGCCGTCGACGACGTTGCCCTGCGCGTCCACGGCCAGGCAACGGTCGGCGTCGCCGTCGTGCGCCAGGCCCAGGTCCGCGCCGTGCTCGACCACAGCCGCCTGAATCTGGTCCATGTGGGTGGAGCCGGAGCCGTCGTTGATGTTGTAGGCGTTCGGGGTGTTGTGGATGGCGGTGACCTCGGCGCCGGCTGCGGCATACGCCTTCGGAGCGACCTCGGAGGCGGCGCCGTTGGCGCAGTCCACCACGACCTTGATGCCGCTCAGCGGCTCTGTGACGGCCTCCTTGAGGTGGGTGAGGTAGCGCTCCTGCGCGTCCGGCGCCTCCTCGATCACGCGGCCGATGGCGGTGCCGGTCGGGCCCGTTTCCTCCAGCACGGCCATGGCGCGCTCGATCTCGTCCTCGATGTCGTCCGGCAGCTTCTTGCCGCCGGCGGCGAAGAACTTGATGCCGTTGTCCGGCATCGGGTTGTGGGACGCGGAGATCATCACACCGATGTCGGCGCCGTAGTCGTCGGTGAGAAACGCCAGGCCCGGGGTGGGGATGACGCCGACGCGCAGCACGTCCACGCCTTTCGACGCCATACCGGCCGCCATCGCGGCAGCCAGCATCTCGCCGGAGACGCGCGGGTCCCGGCCGATCAGCGCTGTCGGGCGGCGCTTCTCCGAGCCGCGGTTCTTGGTCAGCACGGTCGCAGCTGCGGCGCCGAGCTTGAGGGCAAGCGATGCGGTGAGGGCCTCATTAGCCAGGCCGCGGACACCGTCAGTTCCGAACAATCGAGTCATGCGCACAATTATGCACTTGCCTATCGACGATCGCTCCGCCACCCCAACTCTCGCGCGAATTTACCTGCGGTTTTGGCAGTTATCCACAGGGGTGATGTTGCAAATTCCACAGAGCCGGGCGGGGTGGGGTTGCGCTTGTTTTAGTGTTCGTGGCATG
>NZ_KV788377.1 GCF_001807265.1 Corynebacterium sp. HMSC05H05 | reverse complement strand
TCGTCTGCCCCGCACACGCGGGGATGAGCCCCACCAGGGCGCAAGCCCCCACACCGGAAGGAAGTCTGCCCCGCACACGCGGGGATGAGCCGGTGGCGCCGCACCATGCGCAGGTGACGTCGACGTCTGCCCCGCACACGCGGGGATGAGCCGTCACCCTGGCACCGAAGGAGCAGAAGATGATCGTCTGCCCCGCACACGCGGGGATGAGCCCTGTTCACCGAGATTCGGGCGTTGCCGGACGCGGTCTGTCCCGCACACGCGGGGATGAGCCGGTGGCGGAGGCCCGCAAGAGCGGCGACTCAAAGTCTGCCCCGCACACGCGGGGATGAGCCCACCTTCACCACGTTGGCCTTGAACTTCCCCAGGTCTGCCCCGCACACGCGGGGATGAGCCCAAGGAGCACCACCGGGCGCAGGCCATCCTCGAGTCTGCCCCGCACACGCGGGGATGAGCCCGCAGCGTCAGCTCCGGGTCGGCGCAATGCAGCGTCTGCCCCGCACACGCGGGGATGAGCCCTCCAGGGCCATGTAGACGTAGCAGCCTGGGTAGTCTGCCCCGCACACGCGGGGATGAGCCCTCCACAGCTGGTACGTCTGGTGCGAGTAGGCCGTCTGCCCCGCACACGCGGGGATGAGCCCGCCAGCTCCCCCGGCTCCCACGAGTTCAGGCCGTCTGCCCCGCACACGCGGGGATGAGCCCTATGAACCCGGCCCGAACCGCGTCATTGATTCGTCTGCCCCGCACACGCGGGGATGAGCCCTCCACAGCTGGTACGTCTGGTGCGAGTAGGCCGTCTGCCCCGCACACGCGGGGATGAGCCCTTGCCCGGCTCCACGGAGGCCACCCACTGGCAGTCTGCCCCGCACACGCGGGGATGAGCCGTGCCGGTACGCAGCACCATCATCAACATGCACGTCTGCCCCGCACACGCGGGGATGAGCCCCTAGCCGACCGCACAACTTCCCGGAGCACACTGTCTGCCCCGCACACGCGGGGATGAGCCCTACTGCACGAACTGTAGGAAGGCGTACAACGCGTCTGCCCCGCACACGCGGGGATGAGCCCAGTTCGGTTTGCATTAGAACGGTGGCTCCGGGGTCTGCCCCGCACACGCGGGGATGAGCCGTGCCGGTACGCAGCACCATCATCAACATGCACGTCTGCCCCGCACACGCGGGGATGAGCCCGATGACGACGCCACGGCATCACACGCCACGAAGTCTGCCCCGCACACGCGGGGATGAGCCCTGGCGAAAAAACGGGAAAAATCCAGCGAAAAAGTCTGCCCCGCACACGCGGGGATGAGCCGTTCGTGACCGTCGCGGTCATGCTGTGTCCGGCCGTCTGCCCCGCACACGCGGGGATGAGCCGTCGAAGCTGACCTGGCGACCAGAGACCTCCTGGTCTGCCCCGCACACGCGGGGATGAGCCCGCCCCAGGGAAGAAGCGACCGACGAATTCGCCCGTCTGCCCCGCACACGCGGGGATGAGCCCTTGTCGTTGTGGTCGAACAGGTAGTTCAGGATGTCTGCCCCGCACACGCGGGGATGAGCCCAGCGCGTCGGCGTGGTCTGCCGCACCCGCGGGCAGCTCTCCCGCGTGGTCTCCGGTCTTGCCGACCACGGCATCGACGCCGTCCAGACCAAAAACGCCGAACTGGCCTCCCACGAGCAGGTTTCCGTGATGACCATGCACGGCGCCAAAGGCATGGAGTTCACTCACGTGATCCTCATGGGCGTGGGCAAGGAGATCATGCCGCTGCGCTTCCGCCTGAAGAACCTGTCCGAGCAAGACGCCCGCGCCGCCCTGCAGCGTGAGCGTTCGCTGCTGTACGTTGCGGCGTCGCGCGCCCGCGACGCGCTGGTGGTGACCACGGTCGGCGAGCGGTCGGAGCTGCTGCCGGTGGCGGGGTAGGGGCAGATTAAAGTGGCTAGAGTCACCACAGCCACAATGCCCAGATGATCTCAGACGCTCACATGGCTGGACGGAGAACTGTGCGGCCCAGATGATGTAGCAACCGCAACACTTCCATGTGGGATGATCCCTGAACCTTTCGTGGTGTGTGTTGGGGCACACGATAGGATTCTCGAGGCTTAAGTCAATGTGTGGCGTGCTGTCCGGCACGCCACACGGCTTACGACAACCCCGATGAGTTTGAGAAAGACAGGGTGAAATGGAATTTGAATTGGACTTGGTCAGCTCAGTTGCGCTGACGCTTGCGTTGCTACTTTTGGGCAACTGGGCTGCGAGGAACTGGAAGATCTTCAGCAGGTTTGCCATCCCAGGGCCAGTTGTGGGCGGCTTCTTGTTCGCCTTGGTAGTTCTGTTCCTACGCGAAGCGCTGTCTTTCGAGCTCACCCTAGACACCACGCTGCAGAGCCCTGCAATGTTGGCGTTCTTCACGACCATCGGTCTCGGTGCGTCGCTGAGTCTGATGAAGGCCGGCGGAAGGTTTCTGCTCATCTACCTCGTGGCGTGCTGGGGTGTGGCGATCTTCCAAAACCTGGTTGGCATCGGGCTGGCGAAGGCACTCGACCTGAATGCGCTGCTCGGCATCATGGCAGGTTCCGTCTCCCTGGAGGGCGGCCACGGGGCAGCGGCCGCATTCGGTCCCACTGCTGAGGAGCTTGGCGCGCAGGGCGCAACCGCTGTTGCCATCGCTGCAGCGACTTTTGGTCTGATTGCGGGTTCGCTCATTGGCGGACCGCTAGCCACATGGCTGATCAAGCACTACGGGCTGGAGATCAAGACCCGCGAGATTGAAGCAATTGAGGAAACAGGAATTGACGATGCGTCGGAGGTCGAAGAAGGCTCACTCATCGCCACAGCTGCGTTGATTGGATTCATCGTCGTTATTGGTGTGTTTTTGGGATCCTGGTTCGGTGACGTCACCGGCTACTCGCTTCCCGGCTATGTGGGTGCGATGCTCATCGCCATCGTGTTCCGCAACCTCAACGACAAGTTCGGGTGGGTGACGCTGCACGGCAAGTCGATGTCGCTCATCTCCGAGCTGTCCCTCGGTTTCTTCCTTACCCAGGCGATGATGAGTCTGAAAATCTGGGATCTGTACAGCCTTGCGCTGCCACTGTTCATCATCTTGGTGGTGCAGGTCGTTGCACTCATGCTGTTCGTGGTCTTTATCGTCTTCCGCATGCTTGGCAAGGACTATGACGCGGCAGTGATCTGTGGCGGAATGATGGGCCACGGCCTTGGCGGAACCCCCAACGCTGTAGCCAACATGGACGCCATTGGACGCCGCCACGGCCTTCAGTCGCGCGTAGGCATGATCGTCGTTCCGCTTTCGGGCGCCGTGCTGATCGACATTGTGGCGCTGCCGTGGATCGTGTTCTGTCTCAACTGGGTCGCATAAAAAGTCGGAGATGCCCAGGGAATGCACTTCATGATGTGCTGGATACGCAGCACACAGAGCATTTTCAGAAAAAGTTTCAGTATTAACGTCACCTGAACGCTTGCTGTGGTTAACTTGGCTAGTCCATTTCCACTCAGTAGGAGTCAACATGAAAATCCGGCTGCTCCCCATCGCTACGGCGATCGCGCTTTCGGTCTCGCTCACAACCGCAAGTATCGTTCCGGTTACTGCACAGGCGGTCGCTAAGACCATGGCCGATAAGGCCAACCCCGAATTCGTTTACGTCGGCCCTCTTGGTGTCGCTGGGTTCCAAACTTTCAATCTGCGAGGAATTCCGGCGGACGTAACCGTATCCGGCGTCCAGGTGAAAAACGAGTTTGGCTACGGGTCCGCCGCCTCTACCCCGGCGGTAATGGTCACTATCAACGACAGATTCGGGCTAACCGCAAATACGGGTCACAGCCCTGCGTCAACCGATGGCGCTGTCAGTTCCAGCTTCGATTTCATTGTGACGTATTCGGACGGAAGCGTTTCAAAGTTCAGCCAGGAAGTCCGTTTCGTCCCAGAGAACCAGGCTAAAGCTTTCAACCCCTACTTTGAGAACAGGAGTTTTGACGCTGGTGAAACGACCGAGCGCAGGCTCTCCAGTGTGCCGAAAGGCGCAAAACTAGGTGTGGTCAGCGAGCCGGATGGCTGGTCAGCTTCTGTAGTGAAAGACAACATGCTGGCTGTCACGGCGCCGGCTGAAGCAACTCCAACCGGTGGCATTTTTTGGGAGCCACCAAAAATTGAATTGTCGGTTGTGTATCCTGACGGATCCTCCGAGATCGTGGAAGTGGGCGTGGTCGCAGTTCTTACTGAAAAGCCGAAGCCGACCTCGGTGGTGACACCGACTTCCAAGCCGAAGCCGACTGTGACTTCGGTGGCGCCGGATAGGCCAACTGCTACTCGAGTGGTGACCCCGACGCCGACGCTGACTACGACCCAGAATGAGCCGGCAACGCCGAAGCCAGCTACCACCGATGAAAAGGGCAGCAGCACTGGAGCAATCATTGCAGCCGTCGTGGCGATCCTGGCGGTAGTAGGAGCGGGAGCTTTCGTGGCTCTCAATAGCCCGCAGCTGCGGGCGACACTGCCGTTCTAATTATTGGGAGAAATACCTGACACTGAAGCGCTTTCCATCAGCTGGGGGGCGCTCAGAAACTAGATACAGTTAAGTCCGTGCCTACCCTCATCCCCGTCCACGCATCGGAGCACGTCCTCGGGGGCGTGTCTGAGTATTTGGCCGCTGCGTTTTCGCTTCGCCGACCGTCAGAAATACCTGGTGGGAACTCCAGCGCGGGAATGGAATTTGTCGTAAGGCTTAGGAGGTTTCGGGCGGCTCGGGTCGCGCTGCCTGCTGGTCGGCTTCGTCTCCCTCGCGGTCTTCCCAGGCTGCGAGCGTGGTGGACGGTTCATCCTGCAGGTGCCACATCGTTCTGCCATTTGCGGCACCGCCCACCAGGAACGCCGCTGCGGCGGACGGGCTGGTGAACTCCAAGTCTGAGGTCAGCGTGTTGTCCTGGATCTGGTCCGCGTAGCGCTCGCGGGTGGCGTGGACCCCGCGCGGGGCGCTGGGGCGCAGCTCCGGACGCAACGTAGAGCCCTCGAGGACAAGGAAACCGGAAGTGGTGCGCTGGTCCAGGCCCTGAACCCCTTGGCTGAGAACGGTGAGCTCGAAGACCGGTTCCTCGTCATCGCTCGGGCGCGCCGGGGCTGCAGCCGTGTTGGTCGAGGTGCGGGCCTTCGACGAAGTTGCCTTCGGCTGGAATGCGGAAACGCCTAGAGCGCTGATGATGAGGTTGGTGTTCTCGATGAACTCGTCCAGCTCTGCTTGGGTCTCTTCGCTGACACTGCCAGCGGACGGGGTGTTGCCGTTGGCGACTTCGTAACGGTCCGCCTTAATAGCGCGCTGGTGGAACGCGTTTTCCAGGAACGTGATTTCGGTGGCGCCCCAGGAATCGTCAACCACAACCACGTAGATGATGCGGTTGAAAAAGTCTTTGTCCGCGCTACGTGAATGCTCGGCGGCCCTTGCAAATGCGACGCCGTTCTGGCGGGGCGCGGTTTGGCCGATGTAGATGCGCGGCTTGTCCGTCTCCGGGTTCGTGCCAACCAGGAAGTACACCGCGGGGTGATTCAGCTCCGGACGCCCTCGGAGTTCTTCAGAATTGAGCTCGGTGCGCGGGATTGAATAGACCCGGCCGACCTAATTTCTAATCGAGGCCTTGATTGGCCCAGCGGCAGTGCCGTCCATCATGAAAAGCTGCAGCGTCTTCGGGGAACCCATGTGGTTGAGCGTAATCCGAAACTCAGGCTGCCTCAGCTTGAGGTGGCGGAGGTCGCCGATGCGTCATCCCGTGCGGACTCCGCATTGCGCCGTGTGGGGCCTGCCGAGATTCGACAGTTGCGCAGCGCCATCAGTTAAGCCGGGGTCGGCAATGCCAAGAAAAACTGTGGTGTTTAGACCACGTGTTTAGTAACGGTGTGGTGAGTTTCGGGTAACGCCCGGGTGAGTATCGAGTAACACCCGGGCGTTTTGGGGTTTCGGTGGGGTTATTGGGGCAGTCGCATGTTGGTGCCTTCGAGTGTGATGATTTCGGCGCCGGCGACGAGTCGGTTGAGGATTGATTCGGCGATGACGGCGTCGGGGATGGATTTGTACCACTCGTCGGGTGTGAACTGGGATGTCACGATGGTTGATCCGCGGGGTTCGCGTTCTGCGAGGATGTTGAGCAGTTGGTGTGCGGTGGCGGCATCGATTGGGGTGGTCAGGAAGTCGTCGAGGACTAACACGTCTGTGTGGTGGAGGTCTTGGAGGAATGTGATGCGGGCTGGGTCGTCGTGTTTGAGTACGGCGAGGTGGTTGGCGAGTGTGTCGGTGCGGAAGAAGCGTGCGGAGTAGTCGTTTCGGCACGCCGCGGTGAGTAGTGCTTGGGCGAGGTAGGTTTTGCCGACGGAGGATTTGCCCAGGATGACAATGTTTTGTGCGCTTTGGCACCATTGGCAGTGAGCGAGTCGGGTGACTTGCTCTTTGTTGATGGTGCGGCCGGGCGTGTAGGTGATGTCTTCGATACAAGCATCGGGATTTGGCGATCGGGATGCTTTGAGCAGTTTGTTGACTCGCCTCTCACGCTTGGCCGCTACCTCTTTATCGAGTGCGTAGAGCACCTTGTCGGAAAAGCTCCAGTCGTCGAATGCGGGATCGGCGGCGATGTCGATGACGCTTTGTCCGAAGGCGGTCATGCGTAGATCGGTAAAGACCGGCAGGACTGATTCGTCGAGGAAGCGGGCAGATGCTGATGCTGGCTGTGGGTGGGGCATGGGTTATGCAGATCCCTTCTTGGTGAGGTTTTCGAGGCTGAACTGGGCAGCACCACCGAGGTAGGCGCCGCGGGTGTCACGCGCTGTCGGGGCAGGCGCGCCGTCAGCGGGTCTGCCGGTTGGTTGATCGGTTGGCAGGTCAGTGCCGGTAGGTCGTGTGGAGGTGTCTTTGCGCACGGCGGCCATCATGTTTTTCACCGCGGTATACGACACAGCACGCCTGGCGCCGTCGGTGGACACCAGACGCCTGCAGGCTTCTTCGAGGATTGGCTTGTTGGTGTGTTTGCCCATGTTGAGCACGTTGCGGCACGCTTGATACGCCTGGGCAGGGATCGCTTTGGCTTCGATGAGCTCGGCAATCACCTGGCGGGTGGCCGGCCCGATTTTGGCGGCTTCGCGCAGGAAGTACTCGCTTGTCCATAACCCACGGGTGTCACCCATGTTCGCCGGGATGTGGTCGGTGTCGGTGACGTACACCCCGCGGGCACGTGCGAGTTGGTGGGTGGCCACACGCTGCCCGGCGTCGAAGACGGCGAGCACGTCACCGGTGATGCGCACATCCACGGTGCGGCCCACCAGCTGGTTGGGTACCGAGTAATGCGCGTTGTGCACTCTGATGTGGAAATTGGGTGCGACTTTGGCGCGTTTCCATTCGGTGCGCTGCCACGGTGTTGCAGGCAGCGCGGTGAGCACGTCGCGTTCGAACTGATCGAACAATGCGCGTCTGCTCGTCGCATTGCCGCGAAACGGTTCGGCAGCGTTGATCCCATCGACTAGGACGGTGATTTTTGCGTTGAGCTCGTCTATTCCGGCGCACTGGTGGCCATCGAGTGCGTGGATGACGTTTTGGGTGACGATCTTGACTGCAGCTTCAACGCTGGCCTTATCCTTGGGGCGTTTCGCCCGAGCCGGCAACGCGGCGGTGTTGTAGTGCTCCAAAAACTCCTCGTAGGTGGAGTTGACCCGGCGATTCCTGTCCGCGGCACTGATCGCATTCGAAGCCGTTGAGGCATTATCGGGCACGATGACCTCGGCGACGAGGGTGTCAGGAAGTTTGTGTGTGAGGCTC